>NZ_JBEPRI010000015.1:0-194034 GCF_040548265.1 Bradyrhizobium sp. F1.13.3
CCCGAACACGCTATCGGGATCCTCGCTCCGCGCGAAAGCACTCGGGGCGGGCTTCGGCATCGCCAGCATGTTCGTCTTGAAGCCGTCCCCGGTCAGCGTCGCGAGTTCATACTTCTCCCACATCACACGGTCGAACAACGAAAGGTGCGCCGTACCATGCGTGGCGGAGACGGCCAGAAAATCCTTGTGTCCGAAGGAGAAGATCTGCGCATTAATCGAGTTGCGCATCAAGTTGAGCCAAGGACCCGCGAGATTGGTGTTGTCCCACACCTGCTTGTGCGTGCCGCGATAGGCGATGATCTCCTTGAGCGCCTCGTTGTCCCAGAAATCGGATTGCTGGAGGATCATCGGCACCGTCTTGAAATCGCGTCGGCGCGGCGCGCGGCGTAGCCGGCTCATCAAATCGCCGAGCTCTTGGGCGCCGGGTGGGATGATCTGCGCGGTCGTTGCGGCCTGCGAGGAACCGGCTGCAAGCGCAGCGGTCCCGACTGCCAACGCGCCCAAGCTGACAAGGGCGGTACGCCGTGAGCTATCGAGCGTCATTAGTGTCTCCTCATATTGCTTGCTGGTGAACCGATCGAGCATTGCTCGAAAGGTCCGCCTTACTCCCTATGAGGTAGGAGCGCCACGACAGCACACCAACGCAGTTTTCAGATCGATTCGATCACAAGATCTGATGAATACAATGAGATAGGCGTTGCGCTCGCTCATTCGGCAGGCGCCGGATGGACGTCGCCTGACGCCGCTTGATGTCGTCGCGCACCGAATAGCCAATTCTGCAGCCGATCGAGGTAGAGGTAGACGACGGGCGTGGTGTACAAGGTGAGGATCTGCGACAGGGCGAGACCGCCGACGATTGCGTAACCCAAGGGTTGACGGATCTCCGATCCAACGCCGGTACCGACCATCATCGGCACGGCGCCAAGGAGCGCTGCCATTGTCGTCATCAGGATCGGTCGGAAGCGCTTGATACAGGCCTGGTAGATCGCTTCCTCCGGCGTCAGACCTTCGGCTTGTTCGGCTTGGATGGCGAAATCGACCAGCATGATGCCATTCTTCTTGACGATGCCGATGAGCAGAACGATCCCGACCACCGCGATCACGCTGAGGTCGAAATGCGCAGCCATCAGGAGCAGCAGCGCGCCAACGCCTGCGGAAGGGAGTGTCGAGATGATGGTGATCGGGTGAATGAGGCTTTCATAGAGCACCCCGAGGATGAGATAGATCACGAACAGCGACGCGGCGATCAAAACCGGCGTGCTTTTCAGCGAGGCACCGAAGGCCTGCGCATTACCCTGGAAGCTCGTCTGAAGCGACAGCGGCGGATGCAACTGCTTTTCGATCGATTGAATGCCGCCGACCGCCTGGCCGATTGCGGCTCCAGGCGCCAGGTTGAACGAGATCGTCACGGAAGGGAACTGCCCCTGGTGGTTGACGACAAGCGGCGCGACCTTCACCACGGAATCGACCAGTGTCGATAACGGCACCTGTTGTCCGCTCGATGACTTGATGTAGATGCCGTTGAGAGCTTCAGGCCCGTACTGGAACTTGGGATTGACCTCGAGAACGACGTGGTATTGCTGCAGCGTCGTGTACATCGTCGAGACGATGCGCTGGCCGAAAGCGTCATCGAGCGTGTTGTCGATCGTGTAGGGCAGGATGCCGTAGGACGAAGCGACCTCGCGCTTGATCGTGATATCGAGCAGCGGGCCCGCATTGAGCTGGTCGGTCGTGACGTCCGCGACCGCCGGCAACGTCTTGATCTTGTCGAGGAACACACCTGCCCAGTGATTGAGCTCGCCCGCGTCAGCGTCGTTCATGGTGTACTGGAACTGGGTCTTGTTCAGCCGCGCGCCGACCGTGATGTCCTGCGCGGGCTGCATGTAAAGAGTGATACCCTGGATCTTGGCAAGGTTGGTTCGCAATCGTCCAATCACCTTGTCGATTGGGTCGCGCTGGTCGGCCGACTTGAGCTGAATGAACACGCGGCCATCATTGACCGTGGAGGTACCTCCGCCAGCGCCGACCGCCGAGCCAATCGATGCAACGGCGGGATCACGCATGACCGCATCGAGCATGGCCTGCTGGCGCTCGGCCATCGCCCGGAACGAAATGTCTTGGGCAGCTTCCGATTGGCCCAGGATCAGGCCGGTATCCTGTTGCGGGAAGAACCCCTTAGGAATGATGACGTACAGGTACCCGGTCACGGCGATGGTGCCGATCATCACCATCATGGTGATGAAGCGATGTCGCAACACGACCTTCAAACCTGCCTCGTATGCGCTGAGCAGCAGATCGAAGCCGCGTTCGGACCAGCGATAGAGGCGGCCGTGCTCACGGCTCTCGGGTTTGAGCAGGTAGGCACACATCATCGGCGTGAGCGTCCTGGAGATCACCAAGGAAAGGACCAGCGCGACACTCACGGTGATTGCAAACTCGCGGAACAGCAGGCCGACATAGCCGCTCATCAGGAAGAGCGGAATGAAGACAGCGATTAGAGAGAACGTGATTGCCATGACGGTGAAGCCGATCTCGCCGGATCCCTTCATCGCGGCGTCGTACGGGGACAAGCCTTCCTCAATATGCCGCGTGATGTTCTCGATCTCGACGACGGCGTCGTCGACGACGAATCCGACCGCGATTGAAAGCGCCATCAGCGACAGATTGTCGAGACTATAGCCCATTTCATAGAGGACCGCGAAGGTGCCGATCAGCGAGAGTGGCACGGTGACGGCTGGAATGATGGTTGCCCAGAAACTACGAAGAAAGATGAAGATAACCATCACCACGAGAGCAATGGTCAGCAGCAACGTGAACTGCACGTCCGCAACCGAAGCCCGGATCGTCTGGGTGCGGTCCGAAATGACGTTGATCTTGATGTCGGCGGGAATCGACGCCTGGAGCGTCGGCATCATCGCCTTGATGCTCTGCACCGTCTCGATGACATTGGCTCCGGGCTGACGCTGTACGGCAAGGATGATGGCGCGATGGTTGTTGTACCAACCGGCGATCAGATCGTTCTCTCCGGCGCTGATCGCGCGGCCGATGTCGCGAATACGGACAGGCGAGCCGTTGCGATAGGCAATGACGAGGTCCGCATATTGCTCCGGGTGAAACAGCTGGTCATTGGTGTTGAGCGTGTAGGTCTGTCGAGGGCTGTTCAGCGTTCCCTTGGCCAGATCGACGTTCGCTTGGCCAAGGACGGTTCGTACATCCTCCAGATTGATGCCTCGCGCGGCCAGGGCCTGTGGATCGACCTGCACGCGAACTGCTGCCTTCTGCTGGCCGCCAATTCCGACGAGACCCACGCCCTGGATCTGCGAGATTTTCTGCAGCAGGATGTTCTCAGCATACGCGTCGACTGTGGTGAGCGGCAGGCTGTCCGAGGTGAGGCCGAGCACAAGGATCGGCGTGTCGGCCGGGTTGACCTTCCGGATCGTCGGCGGATAGGGCAGGCCAGTCGGCAGATACGGGCTTGCCGCATTGATGGCCGAAAGCGTATCGCTGACGGCGCCGTCGATCTGGCGGTTCAAGTCGAATTGTAGCGTGACCTGGGTGTAGCCGAGCGCGCTGGCCGACGTCATTTGCGTGAGTCCGGGTATTTCCCCGAACTGCAGTTCGAGCGGCGAAGCCACCGACGAGGCCATCGTCTGCGGGTCCGCGCCAGGCAGCTGGGCGGTGACCGTCAGTGTCGGATAGTTGACGTTCGGCAGTGCGGCCACCGGCAGCAACGGATAGGCGATGAGTCCGGCAGCCAGCAGTCCGACCATCAGCAGTGCGGTCGCGATCGGTCGCCGAATGAAGGGCGCGGAGATGTTCATGGGATCGGTGCCTGTAATGCGTCTTGAGCGACGGCTTCATCTGCGGCCTTGCCGTGCAGTGGGACGACATGCGTTCCCGGCCGCAGCTTGTATTGCCCGTCGACCACGACCTGCTCATCGGCCTTCAGACCGGAATCAATCAGCGCCTGGCCGTCACTGACTTGGGCAACCTTGATCTGGCGGAGAGATACCGTGCCGTCCGGATTGACGACGTAGGCATATGGTCCGTTCGGTCCTTGCTGGACGACAGAGGCGGGAACGGTCAGGCCGTTGTGTCGCGTATTGAGCAGCAAGCGTGCATTGACGAGTTCGCCCGGCCACAGGCCGTTCTCCTTATTGGCGAAGTTCGCCTTGAGCTGGATCGAGCCGGTCGTCTGCAGGATCTCGTTGTTGACGAGCCCGAGCTGTCCCTCGCCCAGGCGGATCGTGTTGTCCTGATTGTAGGCCAGAACAGATAGCGGTGCCTTCGTCTCCCGCTGCTGTTGCTGGATCTGCGGAAGGACGGTCTCGGGCAGGGTAAAGATCAGCGAAATCGGGTCCAGCTGTGTCACCACGCAGAGGCCGTTCGTATTTGACGGGCTGATGATGTTCCCAACATCGATCTGGCGAATGCCCACCACGCCCTCTATTGGAGATGTAAGCCGCGTAAAACTGAGCTGCACGTTCGCAGCGTCGATTAGAGCCTGGTCCGCCTTGATCGCAGCCTGTAGCTGACTGACCTGCGCATTCTGCGTTTCAACCAATTGAGGCGTCGCCCAGCCCTTGTCGCCGAGCTGGGAGTAGCGGGTCTGATTCGCTCGTGCATTTGCGAGCTGCGCCTGATCGCGTTCGAGATTGGCAGCATATTGATCGATCAGGGCCTGATAGGGCCGTGGATCGATCTGCGCGAGCAGATCGCCGGCGTGGACCCGCTGTCCTTCGGTAAAGTTGATGCTGGTGATCTGACCCTGGATCTGCGCCCGTACGATATCCGTGTTGTAGGCAATCACCGTACCGACGCCAGTCAGATAGATCGGAACGTCATGCTGGGTGACAGTCCCGGCAACGATCGGAACAGGTGGCGCCGGAGTCGGTGCAGCCGCGGCCTTCTCCATCGGGTGAAAATGCGTCAAGTGCAGCAGGCCGGCACTCGCGGCGACCGCAGCCAACACGGCGACAGAAATGACGATCTTCTTTTTCATAGAGGGTTGCTCCGCAGGACAGAAGCTCAGCAGCCGCTTGGTGAGCCCGTTGATGTCGACGTGCCGAGGGATGGGCATCCAGGTGTGAAGGTCGAAGCGGATGCCGCAGGCGGCGTCACGATCGGCATTGGCGGTAGGATCGGCGTCACGCTGCCTGTGACCAGCGGGACTGCCGGCGTGGGAAGCAGCGTGGCGGAACTGACACCGAGATTGCCGATCTCTGTTGAACCGAAGGGGAGACCGGTCTTGGGACTGCCGCCGGACGTTGTCGGAACGGTCGAAGTTGGGCTGGAGGATGCGGCGATGCTGCTCGAGCCGGAGCCGCACATGCCCGACATGCCAGCGGTATCGAGCGTGCCCGAGATGGGGCTCTGCATCGTTGCTGACGTCATTGACAATGATGAGGTCGTCCCTATTCCCGACGACGTCGATGCCGCTGTGTTCCCGACTCCGCCCGTTGCTGGTGTTGACCCAGCCATCGCCATTCCGCCGCCGTCATATGTCGACGTCGAGCCATACATTCCGCTTGGCGAGGACCCAAGTGTCGAGCATGCAGTCCCGGTCGTAGGTGTGGCAATGCTACCGGTGACAACAGGAGCCGGGCTGAGGCCTGCTGAAGGCAGCTCGGTTGCGCCCAAACCAATTCCGATCGGTGAAATCGGCGAACCAGTCGTGCTGCCGAGCGGGGAGGTTGCACCGACTGTAGGCGTCGGAGCGGCCATTCCTGTCATCTGAGCGAATGCGGCACCGCTCGCGAACAGCGCAAAACCGGCGGCGATCAACCAACACCTCACGTGCATCCTCCATTCGAACCAATTGCGCGCAGGTAAGAAGTGTCTATGCGTCGGCGCGCTCCTTCCGAATTCGCACGAAGATGGTGAGCTGGACCGTTTGCCGATGATGCTCGGATGCGCATCGAAAGAAGACCCGCCGAAGCGGGTCTGTTTGCATGCCGGACTGGCAGGTCTAGGGCATCGCCGCGGGGCGGCGTGCCGATGGCTTGGCGGTGTCAATCGTTGACCTTCGGACCGCCGCGATAAACGTGCTCATTGAGTTCCGTTGCAGATGTCGGCGCCTGGTCAAATGCGGCGTAGCCGCTGTCGGCGCGGGCGATTGCCGTCTCAGACATGCGCGGCGGATATGTTGAGATACCCGCAATAGCCGGCAAAACGAATGCAACGAGCATCGTGACGGATGCGATCATGGTCGAGAGCTTTCTCATGCTGTATCTCCTAATGTGAACCCTGATAGATAAGTTGGCTGCGCGGCCAGATAGGACAAAGCGTTTTCCTGAAGAGTTGAAAGTCCGGTACGCGGCTATGCCTGATCAGGCAAACTAACGAGCACCTTGTCGAGCGTGATCGGATAGTTCCTGATCCGTGCGCCGCAGGCGTTATAGACAGCGTTGGCGATCGCAGCTCCGGCGCCGCAGATTCCGAGCTCACCGATTCCCTTGCTCTTCAGCGGATTGGATCGCTCGTCCAGCTCGGGAAGGAACACCGCCTCCAGGCTGGCAGGAATGTCCGCATGTACCGGCACATGATACTCAGCCAGGTCGTGGTTGACGAAATAGCCAAAGCGGGGATCGAGCACGAGATCTTCGTGCAGGGCTGCGCCCACACCGAACACCATTCCGCCAATGGCTTGCGACCGCGCTGTCTTTGCGTTCAAGACGCGACCGGCTGCGAACACCCCGAGCATCCGCCGCAAGCGCACTTCTCCGGTGTCCTGGTCAACGCCCACCTCTGCAAAATGGGCACCATAGGACTGCTGGGAGAAGTCCTGGTTGTTGCGGCCCGGCCTGATTTCGCCATCGGCTTCAACTCCCGAGCCGACAAGTTCTGCGAGGCTCACAGAACGCGCTCCGGTGGCAATCTGGCCGTCGCTAAAACGTGCTGCATCGGGATTCATGCCGGCGAGTTCCGCCAGCTTCGTGCGCAAGGCCTGACATGCTTCGAACAACGCCGAGCCGGAACTCGCCGCGCCGAACGAACCGCCTGAGCCGGCTGCCTCCGGAAAATTCGTATCGCCGAGATCGACACGCACGCGTTCTATTGGCAATCCCAGCATTTCCGCCGCGATCTGTGCCAGGATCGTGTAAGTCCCGGTGCCTATGTCGGTCATCGCCATTCTCACCGTAGCTATGCCATCGGGATCCAGCCGCACATTGGCTTTCGAGAAGCGGAGGGGATTGCCTCGGGTTCCGGCAGACATGCCCATTCCAACCAACCATCGCCCATTCCGGACCTGGCCAGGCGTTGAATTGCGCTTGTCCCAACCGAACCGGCGGGCGCCCTCTTGCATGCAGGCGACCAGATGACGGCTGGAGTAGGGGATGTGCTTTTCGGGATCTTCGGCAGGCTCATTCCGGATCCGAAGCTCGATCGGATCGAGCATCAGTTTTTCGGCGAGCTCGTCCATAGCGCACTCCAGCGCCAGCAATCCGACAGCTTCGCCGGGTGCGCGCATGGAGGATGCGACAGGGATATCGAGCGGCACCAGGCGATGTCGCGTCAGCCGGTTCGGACCGGCATAAAGGGAACGGGTCTGCAGCGCAGCAGCCTCGTAGACTTGTTCTGACGGCAAGTTGCCCGAGAAAACGTCGTGACCAACTGCGGCAATCCGGCCGTCGCGATCGGTTCCAAGGCGGATACGCTGGATGGTGTCCGAGCGATGCGTCGTCACGTGGAAGATCTGCTGCCTGGTGAGGGCAACTTTGACGGGCCGCTTGAGATATCGTGAAGCGATTGCGGCCAGGATAGCATCGGCGTTCACCCATAGCTTGCCGCCGAAGCCGCCGCCGATGAAGGGGCTGACCAAGCGCACATTTGCGAGGGGGATATTCAACGTCCTTGCGATGACCTGCTTGCCCTGGTTTAGCATCTGGTTCGCCGTATGCAGGATCAACTTGTCTCCGTCCCACATCGCGAGCGTTGCGTGCGGCTCCATCATCGCATGGCTTTGCAGCGGTGTGCTGTAGGACACGTCGATCTGCACGGAAGCGTTCGTGTAGGCGTCCGAGAAGTTTCCGACTTCGCTGTCGGCTGGCGCACCGTCCGCCTGGTGTGGGACGCGGGCCATAGCGAGGTGATGAGGCAGGGCGTATTGTCCCTTCTCCCGATCGTACTCGACTTTGACCAGATAGGCGGCGGCCCTCGCCTGCTCGAACGTCTCGGCGACCACAAACGCGACCGGTTCGCCGTAGTGGGACACGACAGGACCCGTGAGCACAGGATGCGCTTCACGATGGTTCCCGGTGCCCTGTTTGGGAGCGTCGCGATAGGTAAGGACAAGTTTGACGCCGGGCGATCGCTCGGCAGTCAGCGTTTCGATCGAGGCTATCCGCCCCTTTGCGATGGAGGCCTCAACGACAAAGCCGTAGAGCGCATTCTGCTGCATTTCATAGGCGTAGTGCGCGCCGCCGGTAACCTTTAATCGCCCATCGACCCGATTAAGCGGTTTTCCGACGATCTTCTCGGCATCCAGCGCGTTCGCCCCGACAGGTCGATCCATTTCCATCTTGATGCTCTCTCAAGTGCGGGTGATTTCGCCGAGCACGGCATGCAGGGTGCGGCGGGTCAGCGAGATCTTGAAATCATTGGTGCCGGCTCCATGCGCGCCCTCGAGAACCGCGTCCGCGGCTGCATCGAACAAATTAGCGCTGGCAGCCGTATTCATGAGACTGTGTTCGGCGGCGGCGACGCGCCACGGCTTGGGCGCGAGACCACCGAAGGCGAGCCGCGCCGAGCGGATTCGTCCGCCTGCGCTGTCGACGATGGCGGCCACCGAAACCAGCGCAAAAGCATAGGACGCGCGGTCGCGCACCTTCCGGTACACCTGAGCGCCTGGAGGCGGCGGCGGCAATGTGACAGCTGTGATGATCTCGCCGGAGGCCAGCGCCGATTCTATTTCCGGCGTGCGGCCGGGGAGCCTGTGGAAATCGGCGATCGGAATCGTGCGGACTTTTCCTTCGCGATCGATCGCCTCGATTTTTGCGTCGAGTGCGCGCATGGCGACCGCCATATCCGACGGATGCGTCGCGATGCACGCCTCGCTCCCGCCCAGGATCGCATGGATGCGGTTGAAGCCGGCGAGTGCCGAACAGCCCGACCCGGGTACGCGCTTGTTGCAGGGTTTTGTGACGTCGTAAAAATAGTAGCAGCGCGTCCGCTGCAGGAGATTGCCCGCCGTCGTTGCCTTGTTGCGCAATTGGGCGCTGGCACCGGCGAGCAGGGCTCGGCTTAGGACGCTGTAATGCTGCCGCACCCGCGGGTCTGCCGCGAGGTCGCTGTTGCGGACCAACGCGCCGATCCGTAGGCCGCCTTCCGAGGTCTCTTCGATTTTGTCGAGCGGCAGCCGGTTGATGTCGATCAGGGTCGATGGCCTCTCCACCTGCAACTTCATGAGATCGAGCAGGTTGGTGCCGCCGGCAATGATCTTGACGCCGGGCTTGCTGGCCGCAATAGCTGCATCCGTGACCGATTGCGCACGCCCATAGGAGAAGGCTTTCATGTCTGTTCTCCCATGGTCTGCTTGATCGCCGCGACAATGTTCGGGTAGGCCGCGCAGCGGCAGATATTGCCGCTCATCCGCTCACGAATTTCATCGTCGCCTAGCTCTGCTGGCGCTTGGGTCAGATCCGGGGTCACATAGCTCGGCATACCCTCGCGGCTTTCGGCCAGCATGCCCACTGCCGAGCAGATCTGGCCCGAAGTGCAGTAGCCGCACTGAAACCCGTCATGCTCGACGAACGCCGCCTGCATGGGATGCAAGTCCTGGCCGAAGGCGAGCCCCTCAATGGTGGTGATCGACTGGCCGTCGTGCATGACTGCGAGGGTCAGGCATGAATTGATGCGGCGTCCTTCGATCAGAACGGTGCAGGCACCGCACTGGCCGTGATCGCATCCCTTTTTCGAGCCGGTGAGCGCCAGGTGTTCACGCAGGGCGTCCAGCAGCGTTGTGCGGGGATCGAGCGTAAGATCGTGCAGATGGCCGTTCACCCGCAGTTCGATGGACATGCGGGACGGTTCCGCCTGTTCAGTCTCGGCGGCAAGCGCGCCACGTGGAAGGCTACTCAGGAGGAGCGCGGTGGTGCCGGTCTCGATGACCGTACGGCGCGTGACCTCCATGGTTGGAAAGATGGATGGTGTATTTTCCATGTCTGTTCCGTATTTGCAGGGCAGATCAAAGATGCTGGGCAAGGTCACATCGCTTAAGACCAGAACGTGTCCGGTAGATTGACAACGATGGGTACAGGCGTGCTGCGCACCACGACCCATATGAAAGGCAGGACGCGGGATGGATTGATCTCCATATGCGGGAGAAAAGCAGGAACGTGAATGAAGTCGCCGGCCTTGGCCCGTGAGGAGAACTCGCCCTTGCCGCCCCATCGCACTTCGCAACGGCCTGACAGGACGAACGCGATCGTGTCCTGTTCGCCGTGGTGGTGGATTCCGGTTCGTGCGCCCGGCTCCACTTCGAAGAGCCCACCCCAGATTGCCGAAGTGATGCCCAGCGACGGCCCGATCGCGGCAAAACGATGGGAGCCCGATGTTTGAGCGGTCGTCGTGTCGAACCGGTCGCGGCTCACGATTTGGATCGCGGATCGTGTGTCCATCATGCCGCCTCCCGATCCGGGGGCGCCATGAATTCGGGGCCTATCGGATCGTTGATTGTCTCCCGAAGAATTCGGTCGATCTCGATCATGGCGGCATCATCGATTCGCCAGCCGAGAGCGTCGGTGATCGGCGAGAGTTGCTCCGCGCGCCGCGCCCCCCACAACGCAATGTTCAACTTGCCGCGATCCAGTACCCAGCGTACCGCCAGATGGATCACGCTCCTGTTGAAGCGCTCCCGTGCGAAGCGGTCGAGTCGATCCACCGCATGGAGATATTGCTGAAAACGTGGCGATCGAAATTTGGGGTCGCTCTTTCGCAGGTCGTCGCCGGTGAAACGGCTCGACGTGGACATGCTGCCGGACAGCAGGCCTCGGCACAGCGAGCCGTAGGCGAGCAGCGCGACCTTCTTCTCGTGGCAATAGGGGAGCACGTCCTGCTCGATTGCGCGTTCGAACAGATTGTAGGGCGGTTGAGCCGTGTGAAGTGGCGCGACCTTGCGGAATTCATCCATCTGTGCCGGGCTGAAATTGCTGACGCCGACTGCGCGAATCTTGCCGGCGCGGTGCAGCGCGCGGACGGCCTCGGCAGTCTCTGCGATCGGCGTCAGGGAATCGGGCCAGTGCACCTGATAGAGATCGATGACATCCGTCCGAAGCCGCCGCAAAGAACTCTCGGCTTCCTCGATGATTCGGGCCTTGCGCGCGTTACGGAACGGCCGGCCGTTTCTCCAGTCGAGCCCGACCTTTGTGGCGATGACGGCGTTCCGGCGACGACCGTCGGCAAGGGCTTTTCCGACGATTTCTTCCGAGCGGCCGAATCCGTAGACCGGCGCTGTATCGATGAGAGTGATTCCGCGATCGAGCGCTTCCTGAATTGTCTTGATTGCATCGCTTTCGTCGGTTCCGCCCCACATCCAGCCCCCGATCGCCCAGGTGCCGAGCGCAATGCGCGATACGCGGATGGAAGTGCCGGGAATGTCGATGCATTCCATGTTCATGTTCGGAACGACCTTCATTTGTTTACTCCTTTGTGGTCTGCGCCTGATTGCATCAGACGGCGCGCGGGGGATGATCGCGCGAACCAGCCTCGGTGCACTGATCGGACGCTGGCTGTCTCTGAACCTCGCGGCCGCAATTGCAGACCGGCGGCATTGAGTGGGAGGTATTGCCACTGGCGATACCTGGCCATTGAATTGGACTTCAGAGTCGTCACTTTGAATTGACGCCCTCGATCGCGGCTGCCATCAGTCCGGATGACGCAAGCGGATCCGGACCGAAGGCAGGGGCTGCAGGTGCATCAGCTGCAGCTGAGCGGGAACGGCCGATCGGGATGCAAGACGTACCAATCGTAGCAGTCGGAGCCGCCATAGTACCCGTACCCTGGGCGGTATCTGCCGTAGTGGTTCATGGCGTGGTCATGGATACCTGTGCCATGCGCAAGGGAATGCTCGGCAAGGCCGAGATGATCACGACCGCTCGGACCCATGTCGCCACGCATAGCCATGCCGCCGACATGAACGCCTCCGCCGAGGTCGCCCAGGCGGGCACCGCCGCCGATACCGCCCATGTGCGCGCCTCCTCCGAAACCGCCCATGTGTCCGCCGCCGCCGAAACCTCCGCCGTGACCACCACCACCTCCGCCTCCGCCGTGACCGCCGCCACCTCCGCCTCCGCCGCCGCCCCGTGCATCCGCCGCGCCGACGGCCAATGCGGAGGCAAGCGCAGCCGTAGCCAGGATCATCATCACTCGTTTCATCAGGACACTCCTTGTGTTTGAATTTTCATCGGTCAGCGCAGCATCCGTACGTTGCCGCGCGGCCAGGCTTTCGTGATGCTTGATAGAATAGGAATGCTCGCCAGCGTCGCCATTCAAATTGCCATCACAAGGGCCGGAGCAGTGTCTGCTCTCGGGAAGTTGAGAAATCTCGAGACCATAGAGACGCTCGGTGTTGCTCGCTGCCGTACAGAGCGATCGACAGAAAAACGGGGTGGAACAAAATCCAGCCCGCTATCTGTGTGTGTGCTGATCGACGGAGTCACAAGCGCCGAAGGCGCAAGAAGAACAGTCGAACAAGCCGAACTGCACTACGCAGATTAGAACGCGCCCGTGCCCGGTTCGCAGGGAACGTTGTTACCGGTCCACGGCGCCGTTGCAAATGCGCCGACGCGCGGCGCCGGAACGCAAGCACGGTCACCCGAATAGAATGGCGCTTCCGGCGCGGCGGCATTGGCTTCCATGGCGGCCCGCCGGGAGGCGACGCCGCTTTCGCGAGCCATAGCCGGCGTTGCGAGCATTGCCACCGCGATCAGTCCAGTCGAGAGCAGTTTGAGATTGGTCATTGAGCTTCTCCGTTAAAAACAGCGGGCCAGGTCAAGGGGGCCCGTCTGAGCAGATGCGGTGGATCACGGATTAGCCAAACGCACGAAATGCTCACGCGGCTTCAATGGAGCGTGAGTCAGGAGGCGTAAGAAGCGGGACGGCAGTCGGCGTCCTTACGCGCCATTGCGACACGTTTCTAACGCGTGCGCGCTCTATCGGGCGTGCGAATGTTGGTTTCAAGGCTCAGCAGGTTCGTGTTTTGCAGCAAGCGACTGCGCAAAATCGCAGTTCGCAAAGAGAGCAGAAAGGTCTCCGTGCGGCGCTCCCTTGAGGCCCGCGTTGTTCGGCGCGTTGAGCCGGTCCGACCATGTTGCTCGACCGACGGGTCTAAAGTCCGGCTTCCTCCGAAGCCACCATTCCGAGCGCCGTCCAGTCGAGTCCACCGTGGCCACGCGCGATTCCCGTGATCAGGCGGTCGCGAACGACACCCACCGACGGCATAGGAGCGCCGGCCAGCTCCGCTTCGGCCAGCGCCAAGCGGACGTCCTTGAGCGCCAGCGGCATCGTCAGTCCCGGCTTATAGCTGCCGGCAATGAGCCGGCTGCCGTAGTTCTTGTGGACGCGACTGTCGAATATCGTGCCTGTCATGATATCCACGAACTGCTGAGGGTCCTGTCCGCGCTTGCGCAGAACAGTCACGATTTCGCCGAGGACCTCGAGAGCTGTCGCCGTCATCATGTTGCCGAGCAACTTGAGCAGATTGGCCTGTGCGGGATCCGTCCCGACGACGAAAGTCTTCCCCAGCGAATCCGTCAATGACCGGCAATGTTCACAGGACTCCGGCTTGCCTGCCACGATGACGGCCAGCTGGCGCGCTCTGGCGGCGTCGGGGTTGCCGAACACGGGGGCTGCAACGTAGCCTTGACCGCGACGCTCGTGCTCGAGCAGCAGCGCGGCCGAGGCCCCAGTGCTGATGGTGCTCATTGACAGATGGATCGTGCCGGGCCGTAGCGACTCCGCGATCCCGAATGATCCAAAGAAGATATCTCGCACGGCAGCGTCATCGGGCAACATGGTGATGATGATGTCGCTGTCGAACAAGTCCGGCCGATGAGTTGTGGCCGAAACGCCGAGCGCCCGGAGGTCGTTGATGCGTTCCGGCCGGCGTACGTAGGCCGATACCTTGCGACCGTCGGCCGCGAGATTGGCCGCCATGGCGGTACCCATCAGGCCGAGCCCGATAAATCCAATTTTGGAGGACATCCGCGAATCAACCTGCGGATTGCCATTCGTGTTCCGTTCGTCGATCTCATCCAGCATGGCGGCTCGCTTGCTTGATCGGGCACCAGAAGGTAAGCAGCCGGCCCGAGGATGTCGTCTAAAATCGATTTCAGTGTTGCGAGAAATGGGGCGGCGAAGCCGCGGCGGGGCGACCATGCGCTGGCTGGTCCCCAATCCGCTAAGCCCGTTAAATTGCTATTTAATGGCGCCGCCTTGGCGGAGAGTTTATGTCTTTCCTCGAGGGCCCTGCCGCGCTCTGCCAAGGCGGCATGCTAGTCCGAAGCGGGCGGCGCTAAGCCAAGTCGTTGGGTAGCGCGATCCGGCCCATTCCCGGTCGGCTATGTGGACGGTGCCTATGACTTTGCCAACGAGCGAGCATATGATTTCCGGCCAGCCGGCCGGGCACTTTGGCACACTTGAGATCGAGCTGATGATGAAGGTTCTATTGATCGAGGACGACGCCGGAACGGCCGAGGAGATCGTGGCCGAGCTGAGCGAGCTTGGGTTTGAGGTCGAGTGGGCGTCAAACGGAATCGAAGGCCTCGACAAAGCCCGGGCGCTGCATCCCGATGTCCTGATCGTCGATCGCATGCTGCCCGGCATGGACGGACTTACAATCATCGAGGCGCTACGCAAGGAGCAGGTTAGCACTCCGGTCCTGGTGCTGAGCGCACTCGGCGCCGTCGACGATCGGGTGCGGGGTTTGCGAAGCGGCGGAGACGATTACCTGACGAAGCCCTTCGCAGTCGTGGAGCTCATAGCAAGAATAGAAGCCCTGCTTCGTCGTCCCACGGAGAGCCGCGGGACGACGTTGCGGGTCGGTCCTCTTGAACTCGATCTGATCGAACGTACCGCGTGGCGCGGCGAGCGGAAAATCGATTTGTTGCCACGCGAATTCCGCCTGCTCGAATACATGATGCGGCGAAGTGATCAGCTGCTGACCCGTGCAATGTTGCTCGAAGAGGTCTGGAATTACAAGTTCGTCCCGGCCACGACCAATCTGGTCGATGTGCATATGGGCCGGCTGCGGCACAAGGTCGACGGCGCTGGGGAGCCCCAGTTGATTCACAATGTCCGGGGCTCCGGGTTTATTCTGCGACCGCAGCAATAGGCGCTGCCGGCGCCGTTGTTTGGCGATCGAATGAGGTACGAACACCAACCGGCGGGATCGATGCGCCAGCTCCAATTCATACGCTCGAACACCTTCCGCTGGGCCTCGGCGGTGGCCGCTGTCTTCGCCCTGCTCATGATCGTGCTGTTCGGCTTCATCTACTGGAAGATCGACGGCTACCTGATTGCGCGATCCGATCGCATGATCGCTCAACAGCTTGATTTCCTGGCAGGCCTGCCGCGGGACCGCCGCGCCGATGCAATCTCGGACCACCTTGGCCAGGATTCCCGGGGCGTTCAGTATGCGGGATTGTTCGATGCTGCCGGCAATCGGCTCGCCGGCAACCTCAAAGAGCTGCCGCGGGACTTCACCGTCGGTGGAGCGGCACAGGCCGCGAGGGTAGCGCCGGTCGGCCAACCACCAGGTGGCGATCCACTGATCCGGGCGATAGGCCGGCGTCTTGAAAACGGTGATGTCCTTGTGTTGGGGCGGAACGTCGACGAGACCCGCGAGATATCGAGCGTCGTGGGGCAAGCCCTCGCGCTCGGGCTCTTGCCGGCACTCTGCCTTTGCTTACTGGCCGGAGCCTGGCTGAGCGTGCGCGCGCAACGGCGGGTGGAGGAGGTCAATCAGCGGGTTCAGCGCATTATCGCCGGCGACCTCCGCGAGCGCCTTCCGCATCGTAACGTCAATGATCCGTTCTCCAGACTGGCTGTGATTGTGAACAGCATGCTCGATGAAATGGAAACAATGATCAATGCGCTCGCCGGCGTCGGCAACGATATTGCGCACGATCTACGAACCCCCTTAACCCGCGCCCGATTGTCCCTGGAGCGCGGGCGTACACATGCAACCACCTTGGAGCAGCTTCAGAGCGTCATGGACAAGGCGATCGGAGGCATTGATCAGTCGCTCGCGATCATCACCGCTCTCCTGCGACTGACGGAGATCGAGAACAGCCGGCGTTCGGCCGGGTTCGGCAATGTTGCGCTGCATGAAATCTTGCGAGAGGTATGTGACATCTACGAGCCGATCGCCGAGGACAAGAGCATCAAGCTTGGCGTGGATATCGACCGCAAGCTGCACGTTTGGGGTGACCGGGATCTGCTCTTCGAGGCGGTGGCGAATCTCGTCGACAACGCCATCAAGTTCACGCCGGCGGGCGGAAAGGTCGGCCTCGATCTACGGCGTGGGGACAGGGAAAGCATCGTGCGCGTGACCGATACCGGGCCGGGTATCGGCGAACAGGAGCGTGAAGCCGTGCTGCGGCGGTTCTACCGCTCCGACAAGATGCGCAACACGCCGGGAGTCGGGCTCGGACTTAGCCTGGTGGCGGCCATCACCAAGCTGCATGGCTTCCGGCTGAACATCTATCCCGGCTCGGGAGGGCGGATCGAGATCGTCTGTCTGGACAAGGCGAATGGACCAAACTCGTCGCAAATATGATTGAAGCACCGGGCAGATGCGTCGCTACCGTCCAGCTTTGTCGAAAATCAGGTCTGATTGGGATGGGCCGGCCGGGCGGCCAATCACGATCGTGCCGTGGTTCAGCGCCTGGTGACAGGAGTTGCAGGCGTCGCTGAGCTCGTCAAAGGCCTTGCCAAAATTGGCGTCGTCCCTCCGATCGATCGCATCCTTCAGGTCCCCGAGCGGCTTTTGGATAACTGACTCGATCATGTCGGGGAACGGGGTGCCCTCTTCCATTGGATGCGCGCGTCCGAGTCGGCCGAAGGCACCGCGGAGATTGCCTAGCTCGTAGGCGGCAAAATTCCAGTTGCCCGCCTGTTCGGCACGCCATATCCGCTCGTGCCTGGGCTGTATCGTGCCGATCATCATGTCGCTGATGCTCGGCAGATACGTCGCCGGTTGAGCGGAGACGCCTGCTGAGCCCGCATGAGCTCTGGGCAGGCGCACAAAGGCGGTTGTCAGCAGGATCACGATGGAAGCTGACAGCAGGCCAAGCGCCAGCGAGCTCTTCGATATCGCAGGCAACGGGCCAAGGTTCATGGTGGTTGTTCCGAACGTCGGTAGGCCGGTGTCATCGACGGCCGGGAAATCCGCTCCGTCAGGCGGGTATTGCTCGTGCATTGCAGTCGTCACGCTTACCGAGCGCCTCCCGCACGACGGTTCTGTCACCCGCGCGTCAGCGAGATGGCGCAAACCGCGGCACCGCTGGCCAAAGCCAGCTATCGACCTTCCCGTGAGCCACGCGCATGGTGTGGTTTCAAAGCCAATGCCGGCAGCGGTGAGGCTGTCAATATCTGGAACCAGATCCAGGCGGTCATGAGGGGCAGGAGGATCATCGTCTCAACTCGCGGATTGCCATCACTCAAGCTAGAACTGGGCTCTCAAAGAGCCGAAGCCTTTCGCAATTGCACGACGCTATCGCCAGCTTGGACGGCTTTTCGGGTGCGGCAAGAACCGGGCGGGAGATGACTCAATCAGCGTGCTTGCCCAGACGGGCGGCTTGAGGCCGCTGTCTCCGCCGGCCGAATTGTGAGTTGGGCCGCGGCGGAAAACGCGCGTGAGCGCATGAGAACCGTTGCAACGAGGCCGGTGATGCCGGAGGCTGCCAGGATCATTGCCACGATGATGAATTGGTAGATGCCCGCATAGACCGGACTGGCGCCCGAAACCACCATTCCGGCCATAACCCCCGGGATCCACACCAGTCCCAAGGATTTCATCATGTCGAGGCGAGGCAGAAGGCTCGCATACACGGCACTCTGAAGATAGGGCGCAATGATGACGGCGGGCTCCGCGCCGAGCGACAGGCCCGCCTCGATCTGGCCGACATGGGCAAGGATCTCGGCTCGGAGACGCTCGATTGCCTGTGCGCACGCGTTCATCGCGTTGGCGATGATCATGCTGCCGACTGGGACGAGCATTGAAATATCCGGCTGAAGACTGCCGGTCGCGAGCATCACCGCGATGACGGTGCCTGCACCTGCGGCGATCGACCAGAAACAGAGCGGAAGTGCACCAGCCATTCCCTTGAGACGTTGGGCCGCCGTGATCGCTGCGGCGATCGCCATCATGAAGAGGATGAGGCAGCCGATCAGCAGACGGCCGTGCAGCAGCAGGGCCAGTACCAGGCCGACCAGAACCATCTGCACGAGGCCGCGCGCCATCGAGACGACCGCCTCACGCTCCACATGCACGGATTGCCAGCGACAAAGCGCGACGACAGCCGCGCACAGTGCGAACGCCCCGCCGGCCTGCGCGAGGCCAGTCAACACGTCGCCGCCGATACTGTTCTGGAGCTCAGCCAGCATGCAGAACTTGCTCCGTGGGGCCGATCGCGGCGAGCCGGCCCGCTTGCATGACCATCGTCCGCGCCGCGAGCCGTTCCGCCTGGGCGTGATTGTGCGTGACGATGAGGCACGTCATCCGCCGTTCGCTGACGATGCCGAGAATGAGCTCCTCGATGCCGCGCACTGACGCCTCGTCGAGGGCGGAGGTGGGCTCATCCAGCAACAGCACCTCGGGCTCGTTCGCAAGGGTCCGCGCCAGCGCGACGCGTTGCGCTTCGCCGCCGGAGAGATTGCTGACGTCGCGATCGGCAAGTCCGGACAAGCCGACGCGCTCCAGGAGACCCTCGATTCGCGCAGGCGCCAGCACCTTGCCGCGTTGGTGCGGCCCAAACGCAATGTTGGCGGCGATGGAGCCCGGGAAGAGATACGCCGTTTGCATCACCATGCCAACGCGGCGCCGCAATTCCGGTGGGGTGATGGAACGGTAATCCTGCGACTTGAGCAGGACGGTGCCGGACGTAGGTTCGTCCAGGCGATTGAGCAGCCGGAGGAACGACGATTTCCCGGCCCCGCTTGGTCCAACGATGGCGAGTATCTCGCCGGCCAATACCTGCACACTGACGTCTTGAACGAGAACGCGCCCAGCCACCTGTCGTGACAGATGTTTGGTCTCGAGGTCGGCGATTGTAGGCGGCTCGGGCTCGGCTGTGGCCTGGGAAGAGGCCCCCGCACCTGTTCCAATGTCATTTGCGCCGCCGTTCGGCCTTGTTGCCACGGAAAGTCCTCTCGACAGGCGCCACCGCGAAAAGCCGGGGAGGTCCAACGATCACGAGACGGGATTAGCCCGGGTCGGATAGATCAGGTCAGGGTAAAATCATGAGAGATGGCGAACACGCGAAGTCTAGGCCGCACGTTTGGGAGTATACGGTCCAATCACGCACTTGTAGCCCTGTAACTTCCACTGGCTGTATGGGCCATGCGGGAGCCAGTCGGCGATTCCGCTCTGCGCATTGGTTTCGCATGCGCTCATGGTGATGCCGGATTGCTCGCTATTGGTGACGACCTTTTCCAGGCAGATCGATCCGTTGCAGAGAACTGCCACCAGCGTAATCAACATTCTTGCCTCCAGGATGATTGCAAAACAGCTCGATCAGAATTTCTGCAGCACGTCGGCCGGGAAGGTGGCATCGTCGGGTCGGCCGCTATCGTCTGTCCAAATGCACTTGACCTGGTCCTCCTTGACCGCCGAGACGGTCATCATGGGGCCTCCAGATCGCAACCTGACGAGTTCGCCCCGCTCGAATTGGACCATCGCGTCGCCTTTCGAGGATAAAGATGCTGTGGCGGCGAGTGCGGGACACGATGCAGCGATCGCAAGAAGCAGCGTCGCAACAGTGATGCGTCGTTTGGTTCGCGAAGACATGCCAAGCTCCATCCGTCCTGATTTCGAGGTAGGCGCTCGCCGCGCCGATCCGACTAAATTCGACGACAATAGTTATTCCACCAGGGGCGAGGCGGGCCTATTCCCGGCCGCCTCGACCACACGTGGGTTCTGTCGCTACGAGGCCGGCTTGGGCGCCGTGACGTCAGCCGATGAGACGCGCCACACCGCGTTGCCGACGTCGTCGGCAATCAGCAGTGCGCCACTACGATCCATGGCGAGGCCGACAGGCCGGCCGTGGGTGTGGTTGTTCGCATCGAGGAAGCCAGTGATGACGTCCTGCGCTGGGCCGGAAGGTTTGCCGTCTCTGAAGGGGACGAACACCACCTTGTAGCCGTTGAGGGGTGTTCGATCCCAGCTGCCGTGCTCTCCGACGAAGGCGCCGCTCTGATAGTTCGCAGGAAGATTATGTCCGGAGGACATGGCAAATCCCAGCGGAGCCACGTGGGAGCTGAGCGCGTAGTCCGGCACGATCGCTTTCGCGACCAGATCGGGCCGTTGCGGCTGAACGCGCGGATCGAGATGTTGACCGTAATAGCTGTACGGCCAACCGTAAAACCCGCCATCCTGCACTGAGGTGAGATAGTCCGGCACCAGGTCGGGTCCGATCTCGTCGCGTTCGTTGGCAATCGCCCACAGCTTGCCGGTCGTCGGCTCCCACTGTAGCCCCGTCGGGTTGCGCGTGCCGCTGGCGAAGATGCGGTGAGCGCCGGTGGCGCGATCGACTTCCCAGATGGCGGCGCGTTCGTATTCGGCTTGGAGCCCGTTTTCCGCAATATTGCTGTTCGACCCGACGCCGACATAAAGCTTGGATCCGTCCGGGCTCGCCAGAAGGCTCTTCGTCCAATGGTGATCGATCGGTCCACCCGGCAGATCGGTCAGCTTGGTACCTTTGGCGGTGATGCTGGTCTGCCCGTCCTGATAGGGATAGCGCATGATCGCATCCGTATTTGCGACGTAGAGATCGTGACCGACCAGCGCGACGCCGAACGGAGAATTGAGGTGATCCAGAAACACCGTCCGTACGTCGGGAATGCCATCGCCATTGGTGTCGCGGAGCAAGGTGATCCGGTTGGCGTCCTTCGCCTTGGCGCCGGCGAGGGTCTCTACCACGCCGGTGACCAGATCCTTGGGACGGAAGATCGGCGCCTTTGGACCGTTGCTCTCCACGACCAGCACGTCGCCGTTTGGCAGGACGTAAACCGATCGCGGATGCTGCAGCCCTGTGGCAAGCGCATGGACCTGCAGCCCCTGCGGGACCTTGGGTGTCTCGGATCCCCACCCCACCGGTGTCGCAATCCGGATTGGTGGCAGCAGATATTGATGCAGCGGGGGCAGCACGGGATTTGAGCCGATCTGCAGCTTCGGGTCACCTCCGGTGTCGTTGCAACCGGCCAGCCCCAATCCGGCGACAGCGACCAGGATGGCGGCAACCCGCGGCAAGCTCGTCTTGATTTCGCTCATGCCTTTGCTCCGATACGATAGCGATGGGTCAACGTCCAGCCGGGGGAGATCGCGAAAAGAAGAACAACGAGGACGACACCCGAGAGGGTTAGCCCCGTGGGTACGACCGCGGTATAGCCGTCCCGGCTATGGACAAGGACATTCAGAACGGACAGCACGACCGCGGCCGCATAGGCAAGTGCGTGGATCCACGCTGGTCTTTGGTTACGAAAGAGATCGACCATCGCGGCGACCGCGACAAGCGCAGCCATGACAAGTCCCCCCGCGATCAGCCAGACGGAAAACCGGTACCACATCACTTCGGCGGTCCTCCAATAGGCCAGGTCGGTCGCGAATGCCGCCGCAAAGTAAGCGACTGGAAATGGCACCAGGATCTGGTGAATAGGGCGTCGTCTGAGTGCACCTGCCCGTGGTCGATCGGCGAGACCAGTACTTTCCGGCTTAGTCATGCTCCTACGCTCCGTGCATTGAGTTCGCTGTCCTCAAGCCCAAGAATGTTCACGGGCCTTATCGGCCTGTTTGGGCTTCCCTCCGATATCGTCGTCGACGACCGAGTGATCTTTCGAATTCGCACGCGGCAAGAGCGAGTCGATTGCCCGGAGGCGCCGTCGTGCGATCAAGAAAATGCGATCGCGGTGCAGGAAACGTCTGTCGGCAGGCGAGGCTATCTGAACGGGTACGTTATCTGGAAGGAGCAGCAATGATCAGCGATGGTCCGCTTCGGCAGCGCGCGAAGCTTCTCTGGCGCGGTGGAAACCCCACCCTTTCATCGAGATATGTGGCCGAGGAGAGGGCGGTTGCGCTCACCTTTGGCGGGTCCACCAACGCAGTGATGATGGCCACGCCGGCCGATCTGGAGGATTTCGGAGTTGGGTTCGCCCTGACGGAAGGGATTATCAAGCAGGCGGACGAGATTGCCTGCATCGAAATCGTGGAGAGCAGCCTCGGGATCGAGGTCCGAATGTGGCTGGGCCGAGACCGGGCGGACGAGCTCTCGGCGCGTCGCCGGGCCATGATCGGTCCGGTCGGCTGCGGCTTATGTGGGATCGAAAGCCTGGAGCAGGCCTGTCCCACGCCAGCGCATGTATCAACCACAGCGACCTTTCGCGCGCGCGACCTGTTGAACGCGATGAGCGCGCTGGCGCCATTGCAAGCGCTCAATCAGAAGACACGGAGCGTGCACGCCGCTGCCTTCTGGCAACCGCACAACGGCATAGGTCTGGTGCGGGAGGATGTTGGCCGTCACAACGCACTCGACAAGCTCGCCGGTGCGCTCTTGCGGGAGAACATGGCGCGGGCAGGCGGTGCGATCCTTCTGACAAGCCGCGTGTCCGTCGAGATGGTGCAGAAAACCGCGCGGATTGGCGCTCCTGTCCTCGTCGCGGTCTCGGCGCCGACCTCGCTCGCTGTCGAGACCGCCGATCAGGCGGGCATCACGCTGATCGCGGTCGCCCGTTCAGACGGATATGAGATCTTTACCCATCCCGATCGCCTGATCTTTTCCGACTTCCCGACTGTCGCGGCCTGACAGGCTGCTGGGGCCCACAGGATCACGCCGCCGCCTGGACCGGCTCCGCGTGCAAATGCGCAAAATCCGTTCGCTGCGGAAAAGGCCGCGGTGGAGCAGCTCCTACCTGCTCAAGGCGAGATTAACGCGGTCCGTCAGGGGAAAAGGATGTTCACATGGATGCAACGGCGCTTCTGCTGTCGCGCATACAGTTCGGCTTCACCATTTCATTTCACATCATCTTCCCGGCCTTCACGATCGGTCTGGCTGCCTGGCTGACCGTCCTCGAAGCAATGCACATGCGAACAGGCCGTCCCGTCTATCAGGCGCTGTTCGAATTCTGGCTCAAGATCTTCGGCGTCGCCTTCGGTATGGGCGTCGTCTCGGGAGTCGTGATGGGATTCCAGTTCGGAACGAACTGGAGCGTCCTGTCGAAGATGTCCGGGCCGATCCAGGGTCCGCTTCTCTCCTACGAAACCTTCACGGCGTTCATGCTGGAAGCCAGCTTCTTCGGAGTCCTCGTGTTCGGACGCAAGCGAGTGCCGCCAAGGTTCTATCTGTTCTCCACCGCGATGGTGTCGCTCGGGACCACGTTGTCCGCCTTCTGGATCATGACCAACAACAGCTGGATGCAGGTACCGGTCGGTTATGTCATCCAGAACGGCTACTTCGTGCCAGACGATTGGACGAAGATCATCTTCAACTCGGTCGTATGGTCGCGCTTTCCGCACATGCTGCTGGCGGCCTATCTCACGGGTGCATTCTGCGTCGCTGCGACCGGTGCATGGTATGTGTTGCGTGGCGACCACTACGCCGAGTCCAGGGTGATGCTGAGGATGGGACTATTCCTCGCAGCGCTTCTGATACCCGTCCAGCTCGTGTTCGGTCACCTGGTCGGCGACTACGTTCACGCCTACCAGCCGGCAAAGTTCGCGGCCATCGAGGGGCGCTGGCATGACGAGCAGCCTGCGAGCGAAGTGCTGATCGGGGTTCCCGATCCGGCGACTGAAAGCAACAAATACGAGATCAAGCTGCCGATTCTCGGAAGCATCATCGCCAGCTCGAGCCTGACCTCGAAGGAGGTGGGGCTGACTGACTTCGCGCCGCAGGATCGCCCGCCGGTGCTGATACCGTTCGTAACGTTCCGCATCATGGTCGGCTGCGGGCTGATCATGCTCGCGATCGCGTGGTTCGGGTCCTATCTGAGCATCAAACGGCGCCTGCGCCGGAACCGCGCCATGCTTTGGGCAATCTTCCTCAGTTTCCCGCTTCCGTTTATCGCCATTCTCACGGGCTGGTATGTTGCCGAGGTGGGACGACAGCCCTGGGTGGTCTACGGATTGCTGCGGACGGCCGACGCCGTGACGCCGTTCCTGACGGCGCCAGCGGCAATGACCACGCTCGTGCTATTCGGGGCGGTTTATCTCTTCATCTTCTCTTTTGGCACATTCTACATCTATCGCCTCTTACGTACCGGTCCGACGCGCCTCGTCGTCGAGCCGCCGCACGGCGCCTCTCCAAACCGCCCGATGTCGCTCGCCGAGCCAGAGCTCATTCAGTCAGTTCACCGGAGCGCAGGAGAATAGAGATGGTCTTGTTCTGGGTTGCTCTTCTGGCTATTAGCATATTGATCTATCTGTTGCTCGACGGATTCGATCTCGGGGTCGGCATGTTGTTTGGTCTCGCCGGCAGCGAAGCAGCTCGCGACACGATGCTCGATACCGTCGCGCCGGTCTGGGATGGCAATGAGACCTGGCTTGTCGTTGCCGGCGTTATTCTGTGGGGCGCGTTTCCACTCGTTTATGCCACGCTGCTGTCGGCCTTCTATCTGCCTGTTATCATCATGCTGCTCGGGTTGATCCTGCGCGGCGTTGCCTTCGAATTTCGCCACAGGGCGGCGCGGCAGTTTCGCTGGATCTGGGATGTGAGCTTCGTGGGCGGCTCGTTTGCCGCGAGCTTCATGCAAGGCGTGACGGTTGGAGCCCTGGTGGAGGGCCTGAAGTTCACCGACGGTGCCTATGTCGGCGGTGTTATGGGCTGGCTCAGCCCGTTCTCGCTGATTTGCGGCATCGGGCTGTGCCTCGGCTATGCCCTTCTGGGTGCCAGCTGGCTCGTGCAAAAGTGTCGGTCGGACGTCCGTGACAGGGCGCGCCGCCAGATCCCCGGGCTGGCGCTCGCGGTTCTGGCGTTTCTGATCATCGTCTTTGCGCATGCTCTGATCGAAAATCTTCCGATCATGCATCGCTGGCTCGATCGGCCCTACCTGTTTGTATTTCCTGCCGTCGGAGCTGTGGCCGCGGCCGTGCTGGCCAGCAGCATCCTGCATCACAACGATCGCTGGCCGTTCGCCGCTGTCGCCGTCATCTTTGTCGCCGCGTTCGGAACGCTGGCACTGTCCTTCTGGCCTTACATGATTCCGTTTGCCATCACGATTGAGGACGCGGCGGCTCCTCACGCCAGTCTCGCCTTCATGTTTTGGGGCGAGGGCCTCTTCGTCTTCCCCTTGATGGTACTGTATGTCGCGATCGGCTACCGGGTGTTCAGAGGCAAGGTGGGAACGACGCCCGGCCACTAAGATCCCTCCGCGTTATCCGCGAAAGCGCTCGCGATGCTCGTGGGGACCGGTGCCGACGCACGGGCGGCGGAGTTTTTTGCTCGTACGGAAGAGCTGAGTCAGATCGCCAAATCTTCGAGGACGTGAGGGCGATTTGGCGACATCGCGTCGTCGGCATGCTCCGGCACGCGCTCTGAAAGCGAAACGGCCGGCCACGAGAAAACCATCGATCAGAGTTGGCTGATCGACGACCTTTCGCACGTTCAATCGAGCGAGGAGTTGGGTTTATCGCTTCGCCATCACGCCCGGCGCATTGTCGGGCCAACCTGCGATCGTGCGTTCGTCGATATTGAGATGCTGCGCCACGAGTTTCGGCGGCGTGTGCGTGAGCCAGTTGGAGAGAGAGACTTCTTCGTAACGCGACGCGCGAAACACGCCGATGAATTGCAGATCGGTGTCGCCGACGTTCTCGACATAATGGCCGAGGTTCCGCCTGACATAGCCGATGTCGCCGGCATTGAAGTCCATCGTCAATGCGTTCGGACCAGTATCGAAGACGGTCATCCGCGCCTTGCCCTTGATGTAATACTGCCACTCATCCGCATTGGGGTGCCAGTGCATCTCCCTGATGCCACCGGGACGAACTGTGACCAGCGCGGCCGCCACTGCGGTCGAAACCTTGAAATTGCTGCTGTCGGCGATTTGGATGGTTCCAGTATCGGACGATCTGAACGGACGGGAGGATCCGAGCGGGAAGATGAAGGGATGGGTGGGGACGGGGGCCTCCTTCTGAATCGCGGCCCGGTCGCCGGCGAGGTCACCGGGCACGGTGCCCTGGAATATCCAAAGATTGTGCAGCGGGGTCCTCGAAAATGTTTCTGCCGGGACGCCGAAGTTCTTGGCCAGGATCTCGGGCGGTGTATGCGCGAACCAATCCGTGACGAGCAGGGTATTGAACTCATCGGCATGCCCGTCATCGAAGCAGATTACGAATTCGCATCCATCCGGGCCCAAGCCCTGCAGTGAATGCGGCGCTCCCGGCGGGAAGTACCAGAGATCACCCTCCTTGACGTCCGCAGCATAGGGGCGGCCCTGCGCGTCGAGAACCGTCACACGGCAAGTGCCATAAGTCATGATGGCCCACTCGGCAGCCTGGTGCCAGTGCAGCTCGCGGATGCCGCCGGCGGTCAAGCGCATGTTGACGCCGGAGATCTCCTTGGAAATGGCAAAATCGGCAACTGTGACCTCCCGCGCCCATCCGCCATTCTGGATCCGCTTCGGCGCGTTGTTGAACGAGGCCCACGGTGTCGGCATGCCGCCGACATCCGTCGCGGGGGGAGATTGCGCAGAGGGAAATTGATTGCCCAGAACCTTACTCTGCGGGCCGGGATCAAGGAGATTTCCCGGACCCTTCGCGTTGATGGCGCCCTGCGGCGGCTCGTCCGGATTGCCGAAGGATCCGGCCTTTGCCGCGGACACCGTCATCGCCGCGCCCATTGCCGAGGCCGCCAGCAAGTTTCGTCTCGAAATCATGATCGCATCTCCAGGAGGGTTGCACTGCAGAGCCGTTGATCGCGGTCTCTCTCGCTACAGTTGGGAAAGCGTTGATATGAGCCAATCCGGAGAGGACGTCGACTTTTCCAGAATGCACTACAACGTTTTCGTGATCCGACCTTCTGGTCCGTCGCGCTGGCATGAAGCGGCATTCTCGAAAGAAAGTCAGCGGCCGAAATTGCAGTTGTTCTGCATCGATACCCGCAGAGGCTCTCGCGATGTCGGAACGGAAAGAAATTCACCCCTATCGTCATCCGGCCGGTGGGTGGGGTGCGCTCAAGGCCCTCAGCGAGCACCTGATCGAGCAGCGGATTCCGATCAAGGGGGCGAACACGCTCCGTCGCATTAATCAGCCCACGGGCTTCGACTGTCCCGGGTGCGCCTGGCCCGATCCGAAACACACTTCGTCATTCGAGTTCTGCGAGAATGGTGCCAAGGCGGTGGCGTGGGAAGCGACTGCCAAGCGCTGCACGCCGGAGTTCTTCGCCGAACACCCGGTGGCCGAACTTGCCACCTGGAGTGACTATGATCTCGAAATGGTGGGCCGCCTCACCCATCCGATGGCGTATGATGGAGCAACGGACAGCTACCTCCCGGTGAGCTGGAGCGAGGCGTTCTCGATCATCGGTCGCCATCTGAACGCGCTGCCCGACCCTGACATGGCGGAGTTCTATACCTCCGGCCGCACCTCGAACGAAGCCGCCTTTCTCTATCAGCTCTTCGTGCGGGAATACGGCACCAACAATTTCCCCGATTGCTCAAACATGTGCCACGAGGCAACGAGCGTCGGCTTGCCCCAGTCCATCGGTGTGGGCAAGGGGACGGTCCTGCTGGAGGATTTCGACAAGGCAGACTGCATCTTCATTTTTGGCCAGAACCCCGGGACCAACAGCCCGCGCATGATGACCAATCTGCGCGATGCCGCCCGTCGTGGGGCTTCGATCATCTCGTTCAATCCCTTCCGTGAGCGCGCGCTGGAACGGTTTCAGGCGCCGCAAAGCCCGATCGAGATGGCGACGTTGGGCTCGACGCAGATCAGCTCGCGCCTCTACCAGGTGCGGGTCGGCGGCGACGTCGCCGTGATCAAGGGCCTCATGAAGGTTCTGGTCAATGAAGACGCAGCGGCGCGGGAGAGAGGCGAGCAGGCCATTCTGGACTGGGATTTCATCGGTGATCACACCAGAGGCCTTGATGAACTGGTGAGTGACCTGAGCGCCACGCCCTGGACGGATATCGAGCGTTACTCGGGGCTCAGTCGCGAGGAGATCAAATATGCCGCGCAAGTCTACATGAAAGCCGAGCGCGCGATCATCGTCTATGGCATGGGCATCACCCAGCATCGGCGCGGCGCGCAGAATGTTCAGCAATTGGCCAATCTCGCCCTGCTGCGCGGCCATATCGGCCGTGAGGGCGCAGGCATCTGCCCGGTCCGCGGCCATTCGAACGTGCAGGGCGATCGTACTGTTGGCATCACCGAGACGCCCTCCGAAGACTTTCTCGATCGGCTGGAATTCCACTTCGGTTTCAAGCCACCTCGTGCCCACGGCCACAATGTCGTCACGGCGCTCGAGGCGATGGTTCGCGGTGACGCCAAGGTGTTCATTGCGATGGGCGGCAACTTTGCTGCGGCAATTCCCGATTGGCAGCTTACGCAGGATGCCCTCAGGGGGCTCGATCTTACGGTCCACGTCTCGACAAAACTCAATCGTAGTCACCTGATCCATGGGCGCGACGCCCTGATCCTCCCCTGCCTTGGCCGCACGGAGATAGACATCCAGGCGACCGGGCCGCAGTCCATCACCGTGGAGGACTCTATGTCGATGGTTCATGCGTCGGCCGGCCGCAATCAGCCTGCCTCCGAGCATTTGTTGAGTGAGCCCGCGATCGTTGCCGGCATGGCCCGGGCCACTCTAGGGCAATCCTCCGCCGTCGATTGGGACGGCTTCGTCGCCGACTATGATCGCATTCGCGAGGCGATCGAGGTCGTGCTTCCGATATTCCAGGCCTACAACGAGCGAATTCGCGTGCCCGGCGGCTTCCATCTCGTCTCGACTGCGCGCGAGCGCATCTGGGCGACGTCGAGCGGCAAGGCCAATTTTCTGGTCTTCGACGGCGTTGGCGAAGATCCGAACGACGATCATCCGGAGACGCTCTGGCTGAGCACAATCCGCAGCCATGATCAGTACAACACCACGCTCTATTCGATGTCCGATCGTTATCGGGGCGTTTATGGCCAACGCGACATCGTGTTTCTCAATCAGTTCGAATTGGAGAGGCGCGGGCTCGCGGACGGCGATCGCGTCGATCTGGTGACCGTGTCGACGGACGGACGAGAGCGGCGGGTGCGCAACTTCCGCGTCGTCGGATACTCGTTCCCGAACGGCTGCTGCGCGGCCTATTACCCCGAGACAAATCCGCTGGTGCCGCTCTATGCGCACGATCCTCTCAGCTTCACACCGTCTTCCAAGGGCATCCCGGTCCGGATCGAGCGGGCCGGCGCCAACGTGACGGACGAGTCCCCGCATCAGGATTAGAGCACAATGCAAAATGAGCTGCACAGGGCGTCGGTCTGGATCCTCGGGAAATGGCTCGGTCGGATCACACGCTACGACGATCGCGCGGATGCGCGAACCGATCTCGCCGAGTTTGGTGCCTTCGAGGCCAATCTCGCTGAAGTCACTGTGGTCGACCATGGCGCCGATTTTGCCGTCTCCAGATGGGGCGCAGAGATTGGTATGCTTTGCGGGGGCAATCAGCGAAACCGGCGTCTCTCTGAGCTGCCACAGCCGAGCCGCGGTCAGCTGCGGCGGATCTGCGTGAGGGCAATGATGTCGAGGGCACCGGCCGGTGAACGCGCGATCTGGGCCGTTCGCGGCGGCATTTGGGAGTGTGTGATGCTGGCGTTGCCGGCCGCCGGCAACGAAGACGGCGTTTCGCACTTGCTGATCGCGTTGCTCTTCGCGCCTCATCCGCTGTTCACTGATCCATTCCAGTCTGAAGAAGCGGCGCGTGCGATTGCGACGCCGTCGATCGACGGCTGAAGCTTCAATCAGCGAAGTGCGATCAGAGGAGTTGAAACGATGAAACCGAGCACAAACCTAGCCATCGGAATGGCTGCTGCCGTGTCGATTGTGGTCACTCCCGATATGACGGTCGGGCATTTCGTTCCGGGCATGCCGCAGGTTTATGCGACCCCGATGATGATCCTGCACATGGAAATGGCCGCGGGCCTCGCGATCGCAGCCGCTCTGCCTTCGGACTACGTAAGCGTCGGCATGTCGGTCGACATCCGGCATCTGGCGGCCACGCCCATCGGTGGTCGCGTACGCGCGCTTGCGTGTGTCAAAAGCGTTGACGCAAAGAGCGTCCTCTTCGAGATCGAGGCGTGGAATGATCTTAGAAAGATAGGTGCCGGAACCCACCGACGAGGGATCGTGAATGTGCCTGAGTTCGAGAAGAGGTCCGGCGTTCAACAGGCCGTGGCGTGACCCCCCGCCCGCTGTCCGGCAGCAAAGCGTTCAGTTCGCAGGGCGGGCAGTGTCGAAATCGACGGCACCGCTTCGGTTGCCGTCGACTGGTTCATATCTGCAGATAAGCCAGTGCCGTCACAAAAGCTCTGCGGTGGACTGCTCGAGCTCGGATCGCGGGAGCAGATGATTGCCGAAGCGCCAGTTCCGGGGAGTGCATCCCGTGAACTGTTTGAAGACGGTCGTAAAGTGCGCTTGGGTCTGGAAGCCGACCGAGAGCGCGATCTCGATGATCGGCATCGTGGTGTCCCGCATCAACTCCGCGGCTCGCCGAATACGTCGCTGCAGCAGGAATTCGTGCGGGCGCAGGCCTGTAGCCACGCGGAATTGAGAGGCGAAGTGCATGCGGCTAAGGCCCGCGACCGCAGCCAGATCACGCGAGTTGATCTTCGAGGACATGGCGGCATCGATGTAGTCGATGACGCGTTTGAGTCGCCATTTCTGCAGCCCCTGGACATGGCGGCCGCGAACAGAGACCCAATCGGTCCCCTCCGCGGCCGTCCGCAGACCAAACTTCCTGACCGCAATCGCGAGCCGAAGCGATTCCATACATTGACGATCATTGTTGTGCGTAGCGACGTTTAGGGCCTCAATCAGCGACTGAACGACTTCATCTCCGAACCCCATCTCAGCGTGGGCCGACGGCGGAGTCGACAGGTGACCACTTGCAATGGAAGCTGAAAGCCCGGCCTCGTTTCCGCTTGGGGTGGACTGCGCGAACAACTGCCGAAGGGGATCGTGGATCTGGACGGACATCTTGAGTTGCTCCGGGATAGAGAATGCTGTCAGGTCTTCACGATGTGGCGAGATGCGGTCAATTCGGTGCGTGCGAGGCGATCTCGGCGCCGGCCGACGGCCTCAAGCCGGCGGCGGCCGGCGCGTGATGCAGCGAGGAGATTTCCTCCTCTTGCTTGCTCACCATTAGCCTCGCGAGCTGCCGAAGTTCGTCGTTGCGGCTGTACTTGATCTCCGCACGCTCCAAGCCGATCGCGCCCTGGTGGTGAGGGAACATCACGTTGACTATATCGCGGTCGATGTCGTCCGTCGGCGTCATCAGCATGCTGCTGTTCATGTTGCTCATCGCAAGATCGAGCTCGAACAGAAACTGCTGCTCGTCCGCGTCCGTCACCCTGTGGGCTTCAGAACCGTGCTTCGGATCCTGCGCGAGGGCAAAGGATGTCGCCATGACGGATAGGCTGGTCGCCAGCGAGATCGCGCGTCTGCGTACGAATCCGCGAGAAAACAAGGGCACATCGAACTCCTTGGAAAGCTATTGTGATCATCTCAAGCGAACGAATGCGTGTTGCTCGCTACAAGATGCCAAGGGGGATCGATCAGCTCAATTAAAACTGGATTTAAGGTCCGGCGAGCGAGACGCCCGCCGGCCGGTTAAATCCAAATTCAGATTTCTTAAGCCCAATTTAGTGGCCGCCCCATCCGCGGTCTTCCTACAGTCGAGGTGCCGGACTCAACGTAGGAGCAGGAAATGCAGGCTCAAAATGCCACCGCCAATGTCACCGGAGTGCCAGCTCTGCAATCAGCCGGCATTCTCGCCTATTCCTCCGCCATCAAGCGCTTCGATTTGCTCGAGCGCAGCCGAGAGCAGCAGCTCGCGCGGCGTTGGCAGGAGCGGCGCGACAAAAGCGCGACTGACGAGTTGGTCACGAGCCATCTCCGTCTCGCTGCGAAGGTGGCCCGAGGCTACAAGGGATACGGTCTTCCGATCGCCGACCTGATCGCGGAAGCCAATTTGGGGCTGGTGATTGCCGCCTCACGTTTCGAACCCGGACACGGTGCTCGATTCTCGAGCTATGCGATCTGGTGGATCAAAGCGACCGTCCACGAATACATCTTGCGCTCATGGTCGCTGGTGAAGATCGGCACGACGGCCGCGCAAAAGAAGCTCTTTTTCCGGCTGCGGGGTGAAATAAGGAAGCTTGCGGGCGAGACGGCAGCCCTGACGCCCGAAATGGCGCAGGTCATTGCGGAAAAGCTCGAGGTGACCGTTCGCGACGTGACTGAGATGGATAGCCGGCTCTGTGGCGATCTTTCCCTGCATACCCGGGTTGGTGACGGCGATGGATCGGCGGAATGGGAAGCTACGCTCGTCGATGAGTCTCCGGACGCAGAGGAGATTGTCGTGGAGCACGACGAAGCGACACGCAGGTCAAGGGCCCTGCGCGTTGCACTGGAGGTCTTGACGGGGCGTGAGCGGCGCGTGTTCGAAGCGAGACGGCTTGCAGAGCAACCGTTGACACTCGAGCAGCTCAGCTGCGAGCTATCGATCTCGAGCGAACGGGTGCGGCAGATCGAGGCAAGCGCGTTCGCCAAAGTCAAGCGCGCGACGATACTGGCGGCCAGGACCGGCGGCGAGGCAATGGCTGCGTGAAGCGCGCGGTCATGCGCGTGCCTAGCTCTGTGTGCGCATGCTCATCTCGAAGTGAACGGGAATCGGCAGCCGATCACGGCTGCTCGAAGCCTGACTAAAAGGTGGAGTCGCGCGATGGCTTCGTCATTTCATGTTGCGGCGCCAAAACCCCAACTTGGTTGAGCGGGCTGCCTGGCGACTTCATGTCTCGTCGCGTTTTCAGAGCCGGCAGAGGCGCAGGGGTCTAGGATGGGAATAGTTCGATTTGCACTGAGGTTCCCGCACACCTTCTACGTGGTAGCGGCACTGATCCTGTTTCTGGGCGGTGCGGCGCTGTGGTCGATGCCGACGGACATCTTCCCGGAGATCCGGATCCCCGTGGTGACGGTCATCTGGCAGTACACCGGTCTATCCACGCCGGAGATGGAGCAGCGCGTCAGTACCTATAGCCAGTATTCCATCAGCGCCAATGTCAACGGCATCAAGAACATGGAGTCTCAGACCCTCAACGGTCTATCGGTGCAGAAGATCTATTTCCAGCCCGACGTCAATCTCGACCTGGCTATCGCGCAGATCGTTTCGGCAACCAACTCCATTCGTGCGTTGATGCCGCCGGGCATCCAGCCGCCGATCGTCGTGCAGTTCAATGCGTCCAGCGTTCCCGTGCTGCAGCTCAGCCTGAATTCGGACAATCTCAACGAGCAGCAACTCTACGACTTCGGCATCTATCGTGTCCGGCAGCAGCTTGCGCCCGTTCCCGGTGTCACCCTACCGACGCCGGCCGGTGGAAAGTACCGCCAGATCATGGTGGACATCGATCCCGACAAGCTCCTGTCCCGAGGTTTGACGCCGCTGGACATCGTCAACGCGGTCAACACCCAGAATCTCACGCTACCCTCCGGCACCGCAAAGATGGGAGACATACAGTACACGGTACGCACCAATGCGACCCCGGCGACCATCGACGATCTCAACAAGATTCCGGTCAAGTTCACGAACGGCGCCACGATCCTGCTGAAGGACGTTGCCCAGGTGCGCGACGGTTCGATGGTGCAGCAGAACATCGTTCGCGAGAACGGTCGTCGCTCGGTCCTTCTCAGCATCATCAAGAACGGTAACGCCTCCACACTGGCAGTCGTCAACGGTGTGAAGAAGGCGCTGACCGCCGTTCGCGCTGCCGCGCCTCCCGGACTGAATATAACTGAGCTATTCGACCAGTCGGTCTTCGTCACGAATTCGGTGAACGGCGTGCTCCGGGAGGGGACGATCGCGGCGGGGTTGACCGCCTTGATGATCCTCCTGTTCCTGGGCTCGTGGCGCTCCACCCTGGTGGTGATGATTTCGATTCCGCTGGCGATCCTGTCGTCGCTTGTCGTGCTCTACTTCCTCGGGGAAACGCTGAACACGATGACGCTGGGCGGCCTCGCTTTGGCGGTCGGCATCCTGGTCGACGATTCAACCGTCACGATCGAGAACACTCATCGGCTGTGGACAGAGGAGGGCATGTCGCTCGCGGACGCGACCTTGCATGGGGCGGCGGAGATCGCGGTCCCCACACTGGTGTCCACCCTTGCCATCAGCTGCGTATTCACGTCGGTGGTATTCCTCGAGGGGCCAGCCAAATACCTGTTTACGCCGCTGGGGCTCGCCGTCGTATTTGCGATGCTTGCGTCCTATGGATTGTCGCGGACACTGACGCCGATCACGATTGGGTTGCTGCTGAAGGGCGAACGCCGGCACGTCCACGGCGAAGTCTCCGCCGGGCGATTCTCGCGCCTGTCCGCCGCCTTCGAGCGCAACTTCGAGCGGCTGCGTGAGGGCTATTCCCGGCTTCTCGGCGTGCTGCTTCGACGCCGCGCCATCGTGCCGATTCTTGCGATCCTGATGCTCGGCGTGGGCTCAGTGATGCTGAGCCTCGTGGGAAGGGATTTCTTCCCCTTGATCGACGGAGGCCAGATCCAGCTTCATGTCCGCGCGCCGGCAGGAACGCGTATCGAGACTACCGAAGCCATATTCCAGAAGGTCGAAGACAAGATCCGCGAAGTCATTCCAGAGAAGGATCGCTCGCTCATCGTCGACAATATCGGGCTGCCCGCGCGGGCCTATAATCTGGCCTTCGCCGACGGCTCGACCATCGGTATCAACGATGGAGTCATTCTGGTCTCGCTCCGGGACGGCCACAGGCCGACTGCGGAGTATATCAAGAAGCTGCGTCAGGTCATGCCGGCCTCGTTCCCCGAGGACACGTTCTATTTCCAGGCCGCCGACATCGTCACGCAGATCCTGAACTTCGGGCTGCCGGCGCAGATCGACGTTCGAACCGTCGGGTATGGAGCAGACAATCTGGCGATTGCCAAGAAGATCCAGAAGCGGCTGGCCGCCATTCCAGGCGTCGTGGATGCCCATCTCCAGCAGGAGATCGATGGTCCGGCGTTCTATGCGGATATCGACAGGACCCGTGCCGCCCAGCTCGGCCTGAACGCCAGCACTGTCGCGACCAACATCAATGTCAGTCTCAGCTCGTCGGTGCAGGTTTCGCCGAATTTCTGGACCGATCTGAGCTCGGGCATTCCCTACTATCTCGCCGTGCAGACGCCGGAATACAAGATCGGCTCGCTGAATGCGCTGGCCAATACGCCTGTGTCCACGTCACTCGCTGCGAGTGGCCAGACGGTGCCGGGCATGCTCGGCAACATCGCGACGTTCAAGCGCGACACAGTGCCGACCAACGCCAATCAAAGCAACGTCCAGCCGGTCTACGAGGTCTATGCCAGCGTGCAGGGCCGCGATCTCGGCAGCGTCGCAGCCGATCTCGGCAAGGTCACCGCCGATCTGGAAAGGCAACTCAAGCCGGGCAACACCATCCAGGTCCTGGGCCAGATTCAGAGCATGAACGACTCGTTCCGGGATCTTGGCACCGGCCTCGTGTTCGCGGCAGTGCTCGTCTATCTGCTGATGGTCGTCAACTACCAAAGCTTTGGCGAGCCCTTCGTGGTCATCCTTGCGTTACCCGCGACTCTGTGCGGCATCGTGACCATGCTGTTCATCACCGGGACCACGCTCAATGTCCCATCGCTGATGGGCGCGATCATGTCCGTGGGTGTCGCATCGGCGAACTCCATCCTGCTGGTGACGTTTGCGCGCGAGCAGCAGTTGAAGGGCCATTCCGCTCTTGAGGCGGCATTGAGCGCCGGTCGTACCCGCATGCGGCCAGTGCTGATGACGGCTGCCGCGATGATCGTCGGCATGATCCCGATGGCGATCGGCGGTGCCGGCGAGGAGCAGAACGCGGCACTTGCGCGGGCCGTGATCGGTGGACTGCTGTTTGCGACGCCGACGACCCTGCTCATCGTCCCCTATCTGTTTGCCATGCTGCGCAAGGGCAATGACGGAAAGCCGCAGCATGGCGTGTTCGAGGAAACGCAGGCATGACTGAGATAGATGTGCGGCCCGACCGGACGCTCCATGACCTCGATCTTCCGGACGATGGGGATAGGCCTCTGGTGCGGGCCGAACACCGGCCCAAGCGACAGTCCGGAGCAGCCGTGTTCGGGTCAGCGGCGCTGCTCTTGCTTGCCGGGGCGCTTGCTGTGGGTGGCTGGCGCCACTATCAGGCCGAGCGTGCGCTGGCGGCGACGTCCGAACAAGTGCGTATGCTTGTGCCGGAAGTCCGCGTCGCGATCGTCCGCGCCGGGGACAGCAAGATAGACGTTACGTTGCCGGCGACGACGGCAGCGTTCGAGGCTGCCAACATATTTGCGAGGACCAGCGGTTACGTCGAAAAGCGCTACGTCGATATCGGCGATCGGGTGAAAGCGGGGGCGATCCTGGCCGAGATCGTCGCGCCCGAGCTGGACCACCAGATCGCGCAGGCCCAGGCCACCCTGGCGCAGACTCAGGGAACTCTTCAGCAGACGCAAGCGAGCCGTGAGCTCGCCGAGGTCACCAACGCGCGCGACAGCGGTCTCGTCAAGCAGGGATGGCTGACCGCCCAGCAGGGCGACAATGACCGTCTGACGCTGCGCGCACAGCAGGCGGCCGAGGCGGTGGCGAAGTCGAACATCGCTGCTCAGCAAGCTCAAATCAGGGTTCTGGAGCAGGACAAGGCCTATCAGCGCGTGGTGGCGCCGTTCGACGGCGTGATCACCCAGCGCAACATCGACAACGGCAGCCTTGTGCAGGCCGGTTCGACATTCCTGTTCGCGTTGATGCATGCGGACGTGATCCGCACACAAATGTTTGTGCCGCAGGACGAGGCGGTAGGCGTTCAGCCGGGTGTCGATGCGGTCATCCGGGTCCCAGAGCTACCTGGGCGGGCGTTTCCGGGAAAGGTCACGCGGATTGCCACCGCGCTCCAGCCCGGGAGCCGCACGCTGCTGACAGAGATTGACGTGCCCAATCCCGGTGGTGCGCTTCAGCCGGGCATCTATTGTAGCGTCGAGCTGTACATTCCGCGCAAGACGCCGTCGTTGATGATACCGGCTGATGCCGTTGTCTTCGATGAGAACGGCCTTCATGTTGCGGTCGTTGAAAATGGCGTCGTTCACATGCAGAAGATCTCGATCGCACGCGATTTCGGCACGCAGATCGAGGTGCATGATGGCGTGAAGCCCGGCGATCAGGTGATTCTCAACCCGATGCTGAACCTGACGGAGGGCAGCCGGGTTTCGGCCCACGGGCCGCAGACGAGCTAACTCCCGGCGAAATCCGACGATGCTCCGATCGACAACGTGCCGTTCCCCTGGTTCGTCGGATTAGAGAACCGTAAGCGGCTCGCAAATCATTGAGCGCCTGTGAGCAAGTCTTGCATTCGCCTCCGCTGCATCGATCCGCACCTTCTTCATAGGCAACCTTCGTTGCTTTTGAATGGAGAAGTTTGATGACGATGTTGAAGATCTTGTCGGCGGGACTGATCGCGACCGCGATGTTCACGACGACCGCCAATGCACGCGAGGCTGACGCGAACCAGCGGCATATCAGGGAGCGCGCTCATCACGCGAGCGTCGGCCCGTTTGCAAAACCTTTTGGCGCCAATGAGGCCGTGCCCTCGGAGCCGCCGGGCGGCATTTGCGATCACGGTGACAATCCGCAGGTTTGCTGAGGGCTAGAAAGGAGGGAAGGCGGCGCATGCCGACTGCGCCGCCGCCGGTGCGATCGTCTCCTGCCGCCTCCACATGTTCAGGTCGCGCCCGACTTTCCTCCTCTTCCTGGACGGCGCCAGCGAGCCCCGACCACTGGCCCCAGTCGACCGAGCTGTCGAGCATCGTAAGAATGGCCTTAGCAGCCAGCAGGCGGGGATGCTCCCGGGGCCGCAGCAGTGCCGCTGGTGAGGGGACTGGCCGGAGCGGGATTAGCGAGGTCCATCGAAATGCTTTCGGGGCACGCGCTCGTGTTCGGGGTGGGCATCACGCTCGGCGCTGGGCTGATGCTGGTGTCGGCGGTGTCGGCGTCGATCGCCGGCGGTTGAATGGTGCCCGGGGCAGGGGTTGATGGGATATCAGGCGTTGACGCCGGCAGAGCCGCTGCATTGGTGAAGGTGCTTCCGGGTGCCGACGTGCACGAGCTTCCGGGAGTCGAGCTGCCGAGTGGAGGCGCCGGCGCAACAGTGCCTGTCGTGCTGCCAGTGACCGTGCCGACGATGGTCACGGGCATGGCCGCCGGCAAGGTCGGCGGCAGGCTTGTAGCGGTCATCGGCGCAGCCAGCCCCGACATGCCGGTGATGGTCCCCATTGCGCCCATCGGGCTCGTTGCACTCATCGCCACGGTGGGGCTCGCAGAAACGCCGCTGCTCGTGGCGGTGACGCTCGCCACGGATGGCGAAAGCTCAACCGCGGTCGGCGCGCAATTCACGCTTGTTCCTGGAAGCGTGGGGTCTTGTGCCAGTGGGGGCGAAGCCAGCGTGGTTGCTGGCGCACCGGGAATGGTCGAGGCCGAGAAAAGGCTCGTGAACGGGCTTGGCCCTGCCAGCGGGGACGACACGATCGCCCCCGGTGTTGTCGGAACGGCCATGGCGGTCGTTCCCATGGTCGAGACTTGCGCCAGGCAGCTGCTGCCGCTCAGCAGGAGGGCGGCCGTTGCGCAGATGAGCGTACGCATTCAAAATCCCAGGCGTTCGATTGTCGAGATCGGACGTAAGCGCTGAGGCCTGTAGATTCAATTCACGTTCGGGAGCGGAGATTGATGGCTCGAAGCAGCCGGGGGCCGACAGCGCCGGTGATGCGTCCATATGCGGGGCGCTCGATCACGATGGAAAATCGCGACGACTGGTCGAGAGACAGTAACCCCAAAATGGAGTGGCTACAGGATCGTGAGTGCTCGAGGATCTGATGCAGTAATTTCGAATAGCAAACAGGGTGCGCCGCAGGTTGCGGCAGCACCCCATATGACACTTCGCGGTGCCTTGCGCTCAGCGGTATCTCGGCACGATAGGGACGTTGCGGCCCGCGAACACGGGAGCCGCGCCGCCGGCCCGCTCGAGGCCCATCCTGCCTGCCGGCGTCAGGGCGCCGCCGTTCAGGACGTCGCGGTTGGGATACATCGACGCGTACGCCGCTGGCTCCTGGTCAGCGAAGGACCACGCCGCAAATGCAGACGGGATTGTCGCCGTCGAGATCGACGCCGCAGCAATCAGTGTCTTGAACATCGTCATCTTCATTCTCCATTGTTTCATTCGTGCGGAGAATTCGCGGACCGCGATCACTGCCGCTCGCCTCGTCGCGTTTCCCGAATCGAAATGTTCTTGATGTGTCTGATGTAGGCATTTCCCTCGGCGACCGTGCATCGTCGCAGATCACTCTCCCGAGAAGGCGAAATACGCTTGGAGCTATGAATGCGCCGATGTTGAATCTGTATTCATTGTCATGATCGCTCTCGCTATCGTGCTTGGCGGGGGCGTGCCTGACGCCTACTTCGAGTTCAGGTCACCTCAACGCCTGGAGTATGAATCATGAGGCTGTTGTCCCCGCTTTGCGTCGCGCTTTGTCTCGTCCTCTCCGCCACCACAGCATTCGCCCGAGGCGGCATGGGATCGATGGGATCGCATATGTCGATGGGTGGCGGCGCGCTCGGCACGAGCGCTGCGGCGCCGGGCACGAATTCGCTGGGCACCGCGCTGCCCTCATCCGGGACGATCGGTCATGCCATGAAAGGTCCGCTGCTCGGCACGAATTCTGCCATCGACAAGGAGGATGCGCGGGTTGAAAAAATGCTGGAGGGTTCGATCTGTCGCGGATGTTGAGCGCGTGCATGTCGCCACGCTAAATTAATGATACCCGCTCTTCTCGTTCTGCTGGGTGTGAGCTCGCGGCGACGCGCTTCACCAAACGGTGGGCTTCCCGTACCGGGCCCCGGGGCCGTGCCGGCAACGTGATACGCCGCGCGACTGCGCGGATTGGGATGACGAGCGGCACGTCCTACCTGCGGGAGGTGAGCAATGGAGAAAAGTTCGATGCGTTCTCTCTTGACGATAGCCTTTCTGATTTCGCCGACCGCCTGTGCAAGCGCGGCGCCCATCCATGAGACGCACGCACGCCATCGCGCCGTGGCTCATCATGGACCGGTCGTGTCACTGGGTGACTTCGCCATCCCGAGCAGAGCCTATGCAGGCCCTCGACCGCCGATCTATTACGACGATACGCCGAGCTACAACGATCCGTCCAAGTTCGGCGGCCAACCGCTTGGGATGGACCCGTAGAGCCCGGCCCGTTCGCCGGCTGTGCCCCCGTCCGATGCTGAATGAAGATGCTCGGAGCGATTCAATGCGCTGTCTATTAGTGTTTGGTCTTTTGCTGGCTTCGTGTGCGACTGCTTCCGCTGCAACGCACGGTCCAATTCGTCCGGCAGCGCGTCTGCACGTGCAGAAACATCGACTGGCAAATCCAAGCGCGGCTTTGCCTGCCCCGCCACGGTTCGCCGTCCCCGGCTGGAGCAATGAAGACACCGAGCGCTGGCTGGGCAACGCCAGTTCATCCTGGTCGCAGGCCTGACGTTAGTTGGGTACTTCGTGCTGCGAGCTAGTCGACGGGTAAAAGCGCGTTGTCGCCTATGTCTTACGAGAGAGGACCTTATCATGACGACCACCAACTTCATGACCGCCGCCTGCGTAACCTTGGGGCTCGCGGTCGCGCCGCTCGCTGCGGAAGGGAAGAGCTACACCATTTGAGGCACGATGTCTCGACAATGCAATCTGCTGCCTATGGGACGTCCGGGCAGTCGACACCGCGGTCTGGGACCTTTGGGACGTCCGGAACGTCTGTCAGAACGGTCACCGCACCGTCGGTGGGGTCGTACAACTGGCCTTCGGTAGGCGTAACAAACGCAGTGCCCACTTGGCGCAACACCAATCCTCCTGTTCGCAGGTAACGAGAACTGCCGCCACGTCTCGAAGCTCGTTGCGGAGGCAGGCGCCCCGCCGATGAGCGCGGATCGCGGTTGAGCGATGGTCTGGCCGAGACGCGACGCCTCCCATGACGAATGGTGCCAGCCGTACAGCCTAGGAGTTCTCGCAATGTGCTTTTTTCATCAATTCAGTGCCTTTGCGGCATCGCGCGGCGAAGGTCTTCACCCAAGATTGCGCGCGCTGCTCGAACGGGCGGCCGCATCGCCGTTTTCGGAGGTCTCGCTGCGCCATGATGGTCTGGTCAGGCGGGGCCGGATCCAGACACGAAAATCGTGTCATCGCGCGCCAAGGTAGTTCTACTCTCGCGATAGTCGCCCTATCAGCAAGCGCGCTTAAATGGAGTTTTAGTGGTGGCAGGTTCGCCGCTCCCTACTTCTAGGCCGTGCGTACAATGTAAGGAGACGACCATGAACGCCATCACATCGACATCTGCGTTCGCGACCAGCCCTGACGAATGGATCAGTTGTTCTCACTGGGGCATGTTTCCGCTGCCCCGAAAGGCGCGCTGACTTCGCGATCGAGCCAGATCAAACCCGGCTCTGGCTAACAGATCATGAGCATGTCTCGACCTAGATTCCTGCCTGAGAATTTCACCCTGGCGTTGATCGCGACCGTCGTCGTGGCAAGCGAGCTGCCATGCCGCGGCACGGCGGCGCTGGTGGTGGATCACCTCACCGACCTCGCCATTGCCTTGCTGTTCTTCCTGCATGGAGCAAAGCTGTCGCGCGAAGCCGTGATCGCGGCGGCAAGTCACTGGCGGCTGCATGCCCTAGTGCTGCTGACGACATTTGTGCTGTTTCCGCTGTTCGGCCTGGCCTTCAGGCCAATCCTGTCTCCGCTTGCGACGCCGACGCTTTACGCCGGCATCCTGTTCCTCTGCACCTTGCCGTCCACGGTGCAATCCTCGATCGCGTTCACCGCCATCGCCAAGGGTAACGTTCCTGCGGCGCTTTGCAGTGCCTCGGCCTCAAGCATCATCGGCATCTTCGTGACGCCGCTCGTGGCAGGTCTCCTGCTCTCAAATGACGGCGGAGCTGCCTCAGGCTGGGACGCTATCGGGCAGATCACGTTGCAGTTGTTCGTGCCGTTTGTCTGCGGGCAACTGCTCCAGCCGTTCATCGGCGGATGGATTGGGCGGCATGATGGCATTGTCGGCGCGGTCGACCAGGGATCAATCTTGCTCATTGTCTATTCCGCCTTCAGCGCGGCCGTCAGCGAGGGGTTGTGGCATCAGGTTCCGCCAGCTGCGCTCGCGGGATTGGTCGTTGCCGACGGCATCCTTCTTGGCGCCGCCCTGATCACGACCGGACTTCTCGGCAAATGGCTGGGTTGCAATCGTGCCGATCGAGTGGCCATTATCTTCTGTGGCTCGAAGAAGAGCCTGTCCCAGGGAGTTACCATGGCCAAGGTGATCTTTGCTTCCCATGGGGTGGGGGCGGTGATCCTCCCGCTCATGGTCTTCCATCAGATTCAACTGATGGTCTGCGCCGCGCTGGCCCAGCGATGGGGTCGTCGTGCAGAGCTCTCTGCGCCCGCCTCGGCCGACGCCAGGTCCGTTGTGATGCGCTGACGAAAGTCCTCCCGACGGTTTTCACCTGCCGATGAAAGGGATAGGGCCGATCGGCGTCTTTGGGCCCTTGGACAGTTTCGGGCAAACTGAAAAGGAGGCCGGCGACCCGTGCCTTATTTCTTCAGGCGGTGGTCACAATCGAAAACTCCGGCAAGGACGATTGCCGATGTGACCGATCAGCGCCGCGCGATGGAGATCGTATGACGTCTGCAGTCCCGACCCGTCTTGTTGGGCTACCTGGTAGCCTCCGCAAGGGATCTTTTCGCGCGCAACCCTCGCCGGTCTGCGCGATAGCCTTCCAAGCAAGACAAGTCTCGAGATCTTGAGTCCGGGGCTTCACTCTACAACGAGGATGAGGATGGAAATCATGCTCCCCTCGAGGTGCGGCAGTTTCGGAATGCGGTGGCGTACAGCGCCGGACTGATCATCGCCACACCGGAATACAACCACGGCATGCCGGGATCGTCGGGAGACTTGAAGATGCTGGCCGCCGAATATGCCGGCTGGGGCCAACGCGTCCAGGATACAATAAACGCCTCGGAGAGACGTTGCGCCGGGGCATCTATGACCGGGCGCCGCTGCCGTATTTTGGAATTTCGCCGGAAAGGCTCAATGAGGCACGACGTCAACACCCGCTCTTTGAGTTGCTTTAAGCGCAAATACCGAGCGAAGCGAAAGGACGCGGGGTTCGTGCAATATGTCGTCGAGGTGCCGGTGGACGACGATGCAAAACGCACCGTGTACGCCGTGGCGCAGGCGATCGTGGACGACAAGAACAACACCAAAAATATCCGATCGATCATCTCGACGGTTGTCTCTGACCCGGCGCTGCTCGCTCTGTGCCACCTTCTTTCTTCGTCGGGAGTTGAGGTTTCGTCGACCATCGAGCTGATTGAGCGCGGGGATTTGACTGTGAATGCTGATCGAATAGAGACCCCCATCGGCGCCGTCGGGACCCCTTCAAGCCATTGATTTCGCTAAATGGGATGACGGGACCCCCCACGCCGATCATGGTCGAGACCCCGCGCCGAAACACACCGCTGCCGATCGCTACGACATCAAATTGACGTCCGTGCTGGATGTGGCCAGGGCCATGATCGCCTCAGTATTCGAACCATCCCGCCAGCTGGCGGTTCTTGTCTTCGGTGTATGGCGAGTAAAGATGCTCGATCGCGACGTCGGGCGGGGAAATCAGCATCGACTTCGCGTGCGTGAGGGCATCGAAGCCGTATTTCCCGTAGTAGTGCCCCAGTCCGGCGGAGCCGGTGCCACCGAACGGCATGGTTTCCACGAACAGGTGAACATTCACCAGATTCACGGCGCCTCCACCGAAGGACAACTGGCCGATGAACCGGTCGATGTTTTTCTGGTCGCGGCTGAAGATGAAGCCGGCGAGCGGCCGTCCCGTTTTCGCCATCCGCGCCATCGCCTCATCGAAGGACTTATAGGTCAGGATCGGCAGGATGGGTCCGAAGACCTCGTCCTCCATGATCTTGTCTTCCCAGGTGATCGGATAAAGAAGCGTGGGATCGAGGTAGTGCGCATCGCGGTCTGCCTTGCCGCCGGCGATGACCTTGGCGGGATCGACGAGCGCGGCCAGTCGGTCCACCGCGCGGGCGTTGATGACGCGCGAGTAGTCGGAATTGGTTTTCGGGTCATTGCCGAAGAGCTCAACCAACGCCTTCTTGGCCTCGGCGACGAACTGCTCGGCCACCGATTCATGGACATAGGCGTAGCCCGGCGAGGTGCACCACTGGCCGCCCCAGGCCATCGCGCCCCAGACGATCTTTTTGGCCGCATCGGCAATGTTCGCCGTCTCGTCCACGACCGCCGGGTTCATGCCACCGAGTTCGAGCAGAACGGGCGTCAGGGTCTCGGCGGCCGCCCGGGCGACGATCTTGCCGACGAAGGTGCTGCCGGTGAAGAAGATGAAGTCGTTCGGCAGCTTCAGGAGTTCAGTGTTCTGTTCCTTGCCGCCAGCCACCATGGTCACCGCGGCCGGATCGAAATATTTCGGGACAAGGTCGAGCAGCACCTTGGTCGTTTCCGGAAGTGCTTCGCTCAGCGTGAGTATACAGGTGTTTCCGGCCGCGAGCGCCGCCAGCGCCGGACGGATCAGCAGGAGCAGGGGTCCGTTGAAGGGGCCAATGATGAGCGCCACGCCGTAAGGCTCGCGATAAATCATTCCCTTGTGGCCGGTTTTGGCGAGAAAGCGTGGCACGGGCGCTTCCACGGGCTTCATCCACTCTTTCAGCTGGCTCTTCTGGACCTCGCTCTCGCCAGCCGATGCCGCCGTCTCGAAGATATATTCCTGCGATGCGGTCTTGAACTCCTTCGCCATCGCTTTCTGGAAGCGTTCCTCGTTCTCCCGGATCATGCGGGCCATGCGGTCGAGCTGGTCGACGCGCCATTCATGGGTACGAGTGACGCCCGAGACAAACAGCGCCTTCTGTGCGTCGAATATTTTCTGAAACTGACTCATTCAAGCCTCCACTGGATGGATGACAGGATTGTCTTCAGATTTCTTTCCTCGAAGGCTCGACGGCGCGCGCCGCTCTCCTCGAACGTCTGACCTATCCCGTCCTTCGACGGAATTTCCCTACAAAGCGCTCGCCATGATGGCGTTGATGGCGGTGTTGTCCCAATAGCAATCGAGGCGCGTGATCTTTCCGGACGCGTCGTAGCGAATGATGTAAGCGTGGGCGATGCGGTCGGACTTGCCTTTCGTCACAAGGCCAGGGACATCCGCCGGCATGGCACCGCCGAGCAGCGCCTGCACAACGACGATGTTGCCTTCGGCCTCGATCATCTCGTCGACCTCGACTCCGAAATCCGGCACTGCTCCCAGCAGGCCGCGCCAGATTTGTTCAAGGCCGCCCCGGATCGGCATGACAATGTTCTTGCCGTAGGGAAGGTACCGCCCCTGCGCGCCATCGGCGCAAAGGGCCAGCATGCCGTCGACGTCGTGCGCATCGTAAGCGGCGAAAAACTTTTTAGTGATTGCCTTCAGGTCCTGGCTGTTACTCATTGTGACCTCCATTGGAGCTGATGGTGCTGGCGACGCTGCCTAGACCATGGTGAGAACCATCCTGAAACGCGCTTGCCCTGACATCATCCTGGCGTAAGCTTCCGCGGCCCGTTCGAGCGGCATGGTTTCGACCATGGCGGCGACATCGCTGAGCGCGCTGAATTTGAGCGTCGCGTCGCCAGCCGACGGCGTCCCTGTCAGCGCACCCTCGACGCCCAAGCCCTTGAAGAGTAGTTCAAACGCTGACAGCTCGATTGGCTCGTCGGTCGCGCCGAGTGAAATCACAACGCCGCCGCGTCTAAGGCCACCGAGCGCCGCGGCGACCGCCTTGCCGCCCGACGCGGTCGCCACAACCACCGCAGCGCCGCCGAGCGCCTCGAGCGCCTTTGCGACATCAGAAGTGGAGCCGTCGATATAGTGGTGCGCGCCAAGCTTCTTCGAGAGCTCGGCTCTGTCGGCGCCGCGGTCGATCGCGACCACCTCAAATCCCATGTGACGGGCATATTGCACACCCAGGTGGCCAAGCCCGCCGACCCCGAATATCGCGACCAGGTCGCCCGCCCGCGCGGGGGAATTCCGGAGGGCACTGAACGTCGTGATGCCGGCACACAGCAGCGGAGCTGCGTCGACCGATGACAATTCGTCCGGCACGGACATCAAACCGCTCGCTTTTGCGATCATCACCTCCGCGTAGCCGCCATCATGCTGAACGCCGGTGAACGCCTGGTTTGTGCAGTTCACGAGATCACCGTCGCGGCAGTATTCGCAATACCCGCAATTGCCACCGAGAAAGCCGACGCCGACGCGTTGGCCGACGCGCCAGCCTTCGACGCCCGGGCCGATGACATCGATCTTTCCAACCGCTTCGTGGCCAGGCACTCGCGGATACTGGATCGGCAAGAGCCCATCCACGGTTATGGCGTCCGAATGGCATACGCCGCAGGCTTCGACGCGGATGCGGACGTGGCCCGCGGGCGGATCAAGCAGTGGCTTTTCGGCCAGCTCCAGCTTGCCTTTGCTCACCGCTTGGACTGCGCGATAGGTGGACAGGTTCTTCGCCACTTTTCCCTCCGCTGTTCGTTGTTACAGTTCAGAACTCTAGCGAGGCGACACCGTCTGCGACCATGCCAATGGCCCGACGTTCCCTGCCCAAATACGAGACGCTGCGGTTTGAGCACAAAGCCACGGGATCCGACGTGCGCTCTTCAGCTCCTGTCTGACGGTGCTGGCGCTGCTCATGCTAAGCGCCACGGCGGACAATTGGCCAACGAAGCGGTCGGCGAATGCTCAACTCGAATCGAAGCTTGACGGGCGTGCCACGACATCCTTGCGGCCGCCAGGCCAGTCACGAGCCGCGGCCGACGGAGCTGAACATGCGATTGCCGCTCGCCGTCGCGGATGCGGGCACTTCTTCCTGCATCACATCCCAGTGCTCGAGCAACTTGCCGTTCACCACGCGGAAAATGTCGACCGCCACCATCGGCTTCGGTCCCCAGCCGACATAGCGGCCGTGCACCATGACCAGATTGCCCTCAGCCACGACCATGCCGGGCTCATAGGAAAAGTCTTTGCTCAAGCTTTTAATAATACCGGGAATGGCGGTCCGCCCGTTTGGAATGGCGGGATTGTGCTGAATGTAGTCGGGGGCGAAATAGCATTCCACCCCACCTGGATCGCGGTCGATGAAGGCGCCGGTCAACGCGCGAAGGGCGATCTGTTTTGCGTCTTCCATCGGTACACTCCGCCGCTCAGCCGCTCTGCATGCGGGCTGAGTTTACCGAGCCCACACCCCTCCGGACCATGCCATCCCTCCCACCTTTCGTGCCAAATTTGGGATCGGGGCCGTCTCGCGTCAGGCCGGGACTCGACCACTTTCAAGGTGCGCAACATCGTCTCGCCTTCTTGCCCGTCAGTGCGCCGATCGAAAGCGGCTCCGGTAGGCCGTCGGGCTCACGCCCAGGCGTCGCTGAAAGAGGCGGCGAAGGATTTCGGCGCTGGTGAAGCCGCATCGCCTGGCGATGATCTCAAGTTGATCCTCGCCGTCCTCAATAGCGCGGCGTGCTGCATCGAGGCGCGCCCGTTCGACAAAGACGCCGGGCGGTGTGCCGGCCTCGCGCTCGAAGTTGCGCACGAAGTTACGCGGGCTCATATGCACGCGTTCCGCAAGCGCCTCGATGGTAAGATCGGTATCGAGATGATCGAGGATCCAGCTCTGTAGTCCGGCGATCGGACCGTCGCCGTCAAGCTGCGCCGCGAGGTGGGCGCTGAATTGTGACTGGCCCCCGGGCCGCTTGAGGAAAATCACCAGCAGTTGGGCAGTCGCAAGTGCGACATCGCGTCCGAGATCGTCCTGCACCAGGGCGAGGGCGAGATCCATGCCTGCGGTCATGCCGGCCGTCGTGTAGAATCGACCGTCTCGCAGAAAGATCGGATCGGGATCGACCCGGATCGCAGGGTAGCGCCGCGCCAGTTCATCGCAAAAGGCCCAATGGGTCACGGCGCGGCAACCATCCAGCAGGCCGGCTTCTGCCAGCAGGAAAACACCGGTGCAGATCCCGCCCACCCGGCGGATTCCTCCCGTGGCTTCCCGGAGCCAATCGACACAAGGGCTGGATATGAGGGTGCCAACCCCGGGCGAGCCGGCCACGATCAGGGTATCGAGCTCGAAAGGGTCTGCCGCCGCAATCGAGCGCGTCGCGTTCAAGCTAACGCCACAGGATCCGTCGATGGCTCCGACGCGCTCTGACCAGATTTCAACGTGATAGGCTTTGGCGCAGGGCGGTGAACGCCTGGCGAGAACGATATTAGCGGCGGCAAAGACCTCGAGCGGACCGACGGCGTCGAGCAACGCGACGCCCGGATAAGCAAGAATGCCGATGTGACGCGGCTTGGACTCGCTTATGGCAAGAAAGTGCTTTCCAGCATCGGCTTTCATGATTGCGCCATTATGCCGGATTGCGGAGCGCCGTGCCAGAGCCGTCGCCTTCTCAACGGTATCGAAGACCAGAACCGCAGCACCAGCAGCAACTTGTTGGCTTCCGTCAATCCGACGTTCAGCTGGGTACGCGTCGCGCAACGGATCCCCGCGCGTATCAAGCTCGACAATGTGCCGCCGGACCTTCTTCTCGCCGCTGGCCGTACGGCGACTGCATCGATCGGGAAGATCAGCTGGTAGCAGCGATGCTGCTGATTCATCTAGCCGAGGTCGCCGAAGCGCTTGCGCCCCGTAGTGGTTTACAACTGCGCCCGCGCTGCAAAGAAGCGGTCGGCGCGGTCGATCCGCGGCAGCGAGTTTCGGTATCGAACAGTCCCTGCCGCTCTGCTGCGGCTATATCGCTCAGCTCACCGGGTTCTTTTCTAGATCGTCGGCATCTCGCGGGGCTGCCACCTTTGCATTCGCGAATGCACTTCGGATCGAATACCGCAAACCCGCCGTCACTTGCGTTTCTTTCCGGCTTCCAGACCGCTTCCACAAGCCTGCGAATGGCCTCCGAGACATTGGGCAGATCTGGCTGGGCCCGGCGCCATTCGTCAATTTTACGGACCCACGCCATAGGCTTCGCCACGGCAGGAGCTGTCTCGATGCTGATGACGAAGGAAAGACGGCCGGCGATCCAGACGCTGCGCGGCTGGGCCATCCACGTGCTACAGGACGCCGGCGCCATCCACGAATGCGAGGAGCACGGCTGGGCGAAGGATCGTGCCGACCCGCACGCCCGCGAGCGGGCCTTCGACATCGCACGTCGGGACCCGCCGCCGAGAAGCTCTCCGGACGAAGCCGTGGCCGAAGTACGGGACGTGCTGGATTCGATCGGCGACACGTGCCCCGAGTGTCCGCCCGACGTCTAGAAGGGACGGATGCTTCTCCTTGACCCAGGTCAATGGGGCCCTCCGTCGTCGCCTCACCGTCCGGTCATGAAGCGGCCGGTTCAGGATCCTCCCAACGGCGGAAAAGAGACCAAGACGAAGCCTTCGCGCACGGAGGAGGCCCGCCGGGTTGTCGAGGAGTACGTGAAAGATCTGCTCGAGCTGATCGAACGGCTTCGCGGCCACCTTCATTGAGGTGCTTGTACCGCAGCGAATTGCCTAGGCGCCAGCCGACTTCCGCTCCGACCTGGCCAAGGTCTCTTGCTGCTGCATGCGGCTTCTTGCGGCGGTCGGCATCAGCATTTTGTGCGAGCTCTCCCACTTCGTCGACCGAGCGGACGTGGACCCGCCTAGCCGGTCGAGGACCACCTCATCGAACGGTTTCGATTTTGGCTGCCATGTCGGGCGAGCGTCCGATCCGGTACGTCCCGTTGCTGCATTTCAACGTCCAGACGGCGTAGTCCGGCCGGGAGCGCTTCTTGTCCCTCGCCGCCCCAAGCGTCTTGTCGCATGCGAACCCCTGCATGCGGATCTGCGCCGCCAGCATCTCCTGCGGATTGTCGGCTCCCGCAAGCGGCTGCGCCTGCGCATCGGGGCTGAAGAGAACCGCGACAGCCAGCATTGTCGGCCCAAGCGATCTACCCATGATGTCCTCCTTCTCGCGTCAAAATCCCGCATGAGGATCAGTCTACCCTGCCTCTGCTTAGGTTCGATGATGAGGCGGAGACGAGCGAAGGCAACTCAGCACCGACGCGCACCGAACAATGCTCTGGACCGAGGCGCTTGGCGGAGTATAGGGGTACAGCGGAGATCGGCGGGGTCCTCCGGTGAAGTTGCTGACCGAGTACATCGAACGAGCGCTCCAGTTCGAAGAATTGGCGGAGCGGGAAACCGGCCCCAAGTTCAAGGCAGAACTGCTCAAGCAGGCGAATGCCTATCGCGAGCTCGCAGCAAAACGGGCCGAAAAGTATGGGCTCCCGGCGCCGAGCCCGCCGAAACAAACGAGTTAGGCCGATTTGCGCTGCGACTTCGGCGGGGCCTTCTTCGCGGCGGCCTCCTTGGCCGGCTTCTTGCCGGCGATCGGCATCAGCATCTCCTTCTGGCCAGCGGCAGCCTTGCGCGGCTTCTTGGCGGGCTTGGAGGCATTCGCCGGCGCGGCCTCCTGACCGACGCTCCGCCGCAGCGCCTCCATCAGGTTGACGACGTTGGTCGCGGCAGGCTTCTCCTTCGGCGTGATCGGTTTGCCGGCGCGCTTCTGATTGATGAGCTCGATCAGGGCGGTCTCGTAGTGGTCCTCGAATTCTTCGGGGTCGAACCGGCCGGCTTTCTGGTTCACGATGTGCCTGGCAAGATCGAGCATGTCCTTCGTGACCTTCACATCCTGAATCTCGTCGAAATACTCCTGCTCGCTGCGAACTTCGTACGGATAGCGGAGCAGCGTGCCGACGAGACCCTTATCCATCGGCTCCAGAGCGATGATGTGCTCGCGGTTGGTCAGCACGACCCGACCGATGGCGACCTTGTCCATTTCGGTCCATTTCGTGAATGGTCTCGCGGATCGCGGCGAAGCCGTCGTGGCCGACCTTGCCGTCCGGACGGATGTAGTAGGGCTTAATCAGATAGCGCGGATCGATGTCGCTGCGGTCGACGAACTCGTCGATCTCGATGGTCCGGGTCGACTCCAGCGCGATCTCCTCGAGTAAAGGTTTTGGTGCGCTGCAGGATGGTAATAACCCGAGGAGTGTGGGTATGCTTCGAGGTCTGCCAAAGACGGCGCTCGAACGCCGCACACAATTACGCCCAAGGATGGAAAGGCCGCTCTTTGGGGCGGCTTTTCTGTGAGCACGGGAGAGAAAGCAGAGATGCATTCAAATGCGAAAGCTCATAGTGATCTTGACACGGAAAGGTCGCGCAAGAGGGCCGTGTGGTTGCGTCAACTAGCCGAAGGTGCGGCACACTCGCTGTTCGCGGAAAGGCTCAAGGATCTGACTGAAGAATATGACCTACGTGCCGAACGATCAGAGCTTGACGACCAGTAAGGCTACCTCGCGACGGAGTTGACGGCGAAAAGTACGATTGCATCGGCTGATCTCCGCGCGAAAGCCGAGTGTTCAAACCAGCTGGGGGCGTTTAGTGTACTTCCATCCAATCCTCACTGGAGGGCGGTCCGCGTGTCGTAGTCCTCGTGTTCATGACCGCGGCTATACGAGCACATGGTCGCGAGCTACTTCCACCGGAGGCGTTCTCGGAGCTGCGCCGCACGGTCGAGGCCGAGAGGTTGCTGTGAGCTGCCTATCCGGCTGTCGGCCTTTGTCTCGGCCGGCCATTGTCTCGGCCGTCCTTGCGCGACGTCCCGACGCTGGCTAGGTGCGGAGTCCAGTCGGGTACCGATCATCAATACCCTTTGGCTCGGTTCAGTGCTCACTCGAGCAGGATGATCGTGGGTTCAGTGCCGTTCGGCTTCCGCGACTGCGTCGGTTGCAGCGTAACGATCAACATGTTTGCGAAGCTATCGAGCACAATCAGCGGGAAATAAGCGAGCAACATAGAGGCTCCGTTTTGTTCATTTGTGGGGGGCGTTCAATGCGTGGTACCAGATATGAGCGCCGCATCTGCATTCGTAGAGGCAGTCGGACCCGTGTGGGTGTGGATCGACTTTCATGAGTCGTGGCCACGCCGCGCACCGAGGGCACTTGAACTCCCGATGCCCCATCTTTCCGGGCGACAATTGTTCGAACATCAAGAACATCGCCCGCTCCGTTGCGAGACGAACAGCATGAGATCGCCACGGTGACGAACGGCGATCTCGCTAAGCAATCATCTTGCATTCACCCCTGTTCCAATGCTGGAAGCATCCTTTTTAGGCAGGCGGGTGTGGCAAGGAACTTGCAGCGGTGCTCCTCCATGACTGATTTTCATTTCAAGCTCATCGACAGCCGTATTATCTCAGACCACGGCGTGCACGATCTGGCTGACGAGACGGCCGCGCAGATCGAGGCCATTAAGCTGGCACGGTCGCTACGCGAGACACGCCCCGAGCTCGTCGGACGCAATTGCTCAATCCATGTTGTCGACGAACATGGGAGGGCAGTCTGCGTCATTCCAGTCGACGATATCTGAGCGCAGGCATGCAGCTCAGGGAAAAATGGCCGTGCTGGCCATGCTGAAAATCTTGGACCTTTGACTGCAGGTTGTCGATCGCGGATGTCGAGCAGTACATCGCGACAATAGAGCCGGCCTGGAGACGGTTGTCGGGGCCGGTCGGGGCTGGTGGCGGCGAGTGCGCAAGGAGGGCAAGTGCTGCGATCGTTCATCATGGCTGCCCTCGCACTGGTTCGCCGGCTATTCGCACATCCAGGAATTACCAGCGGGAAAGGTAAAGACCTACAAGGCCGTGAGCGGGTGCGTATTGGTGATTAGGCCGAGAAGTATCCGGCTCAGCTCTCGGGCGGTCAGCAACAACGTGTGGCGATGGCGCGTGCGCTCTGCATGCAGCCCAAGGTGATGCTGTTCGACGAACCGACCTCGGCTCTCGACCTGGAAACGGTCAAGGAAGTGCTCGATACGATGATCGGCCTCCCAACGACGGCATGACCATGATTTGCGTCACCCACGAGATGGGCTGTGCCCGTCAGGTTGCCTACCGCGTCATCTTTATGGCTGAAGGGCAGATCATCGAAGAAGGCACACCCGACGCTTTCTTCCGCAATCCGCAGCACGCTCGCACCAAGCAGTTCGTTGGCGAGATCCTTAAAGCCGCGAAGGCAACTCGACCGCTTCATCTCGCGGCCCTCGAGGCCGTGCGGCAGGCGCTCATCGCGGCGTTTTCCGTAGACGCGAACGTGTTTCCGGCCGATCGCCTGCTTGCAATGTTTAGTATCTCGTGGTTCACTAAACAAATCGAGCTTGGCTGAATCCCTAAGAATCCAGGCAGGCACGAGGAAACGTCCGTTTAGTCGTTCAGCCGTGAAGGACTGTATCGCTCTGCTCGAAGCATTCGAGCGGGTTGGAGAGTCGCGCCATGTCGATGGCCGGCCCCACTGGGAGGGAAAGCGTTATGCAACAGACAGTGAAGGCGCTTCTTACGAGTTTCGGAGTTCTGGCATCCGCGCTCAGTGCCGGAGTGGGGACTACCCCTGCGCACGCGCAGGCCAAGACCATCACGCTGTGCTGGGCCGCTTGGGACCCTGCAAACGCACTGGTCGAACTGTCGAAGGACTTCACCGCCAAGACCGGCATCGGTATGAGGTTCGAATTCGTGCCGTGGACCAATTATGCCGATCGTTTCCTGAACGAGCTCAATTCGCACGGCTCGTTGTGCGATCTCATCATCGGCGATTCGCAATGGATCGGCGGCGCTGCGGAGAACGGCCAGTACGTCAAGCTCAACGATTTCTTCAAGAAGGAAGGGATCAGCATGGACGATTACATGCCGGCCACCGTGGTCGGCTATTCGGAGTGGCCGAAGAATACGCCAAACTATTGGGCGCTGCCGGCCATGGGTGACGCCGTGGGCTGGACCTATCGCAAGGACTGGTTTGCGCGGCCAGAGATCCAGAAGGACTTCAAGGCCAGGTACGGCCGCGATCTCGCTGCGCCGAAGACGCTCGACGAACTGCGAGACATCTCGAAGTTCTTCCAGGGCCGCGAGATCGACGGCAAGAAGGTCTATGGCGCTTCGATCTACACCGAGCGCGGCTCGGAAGGCATCACCATGGGCGTTTCGAACTACCTGTATGATTATGGCTTCCAATATCAGGATCCGAAGAAGCCGTATTCAATGGACGGGCTCGTCAACTCGCCCGGCGCCGTGAAGGGGCTCGAGGCCTACAAGGAGCTCTACAAGTGCTGCACACCGCCCGGCGCATCAAACTCCTACATGTCCGAAGGCCTTGACGCGTTCAAGTCGGGGCAAGTCGCACTCCAGATGAACTTCTTCGCCTTCTTCCCCGGCCTCTACAAGGATCCGAACGTCGGTGGTGACAAGATCGGCTTCTTCAGCAATCCCGCCGGACCCGCGACCCAGGCGACGCAGCTTGGCGGGCAGGGTATCTCGGTCGTTTCCTATTCCAAGAACCAGGGCGAGGCACTGCAGTATATCAAATGGTTCTCCGGCGGAGATGTGCAGAAGAAGTGGTGGGCGCTTGGCGGCTATTCCTGCGCCAAGTCCGTGTTGAACGATCCGAGCTTCCCAAACAGTGCGCCGTTCGCCGGGGAGTTTCTGAAGTCGATGGGAATGGTCGTGGACTTCTGGGCCGAGCCCTCCTATGCGCAACTCCTGCAAGCCGAACAGAAGCGCGTGCATGACTACGTCGTGGCGGACAAGGGCACTGCGCAGGAAGCGCTCGACGGACTGGTGAAGGACTGGAAAGCCATTTTCAAGGAAGAAGGCAAGAAGTTCTAAGGCAACCGCCTGGAGCGCACGCGGGCGCGCTCCAGGTTCTCTTCGGGATTGCCGGCAGCTGTGGCATAGCTGACGCTCCCGGCGCGAGGATTGACCAAGCCATGAACGATTTGAGTGCCTCGTCGCAGATCACCTACAGGGCCGTCCCGGTTCGACCAGCCCTGGCGCGCCGCATCCGGGGCCTGTCGGACCAGGCGCTCGCCTGGCTCTTCATCACGCCGACGATCGTTTTGCTGCTGGCGATCAATATCTTCCCGCTGCTGTGGACGATCTATCTCTCGTTTACCAACTACCGTGCCAATCGGGCGAACGCGCCGACGATATGGCTGGGCACCGACTGGTACCAGTCGATCCTGACCGATCCGGATATCTGGGCCGCGATGCAGGTGACGGCGCATTTCGTGATCTGGACCGTGCTCATCGAGACCGTGCTCGGATTTGGTCTTGCCCTCCTCATCGACAAGAAATTCCGCGGCCATGGCATGTGGACCACCATCATCCTGCTGCCGATGATGCTTTCGCCGGCGGTCGTCGGTAATTTCTGGACCTTCCTTTATCAGCCGCAGATCGGATTGTTCAATTACGTGGTCGCTTTCTTCACGAGGCGCGACGCTTCGTCGTTCCAGATGCTGGGAGACGTGACACTCAGTCCCTGGGCCATCGTCATCGTCGATGCCTGGATGTGGACGCCCTACGTGATGCTGATTTGCCTGGCGGGACTGCGCTCGATTCCCGATTACATTTATGAAGCGGCAGAGGTTGACCGCGCGTCGAATTGGCGGCAGTTCTGGTCGATCACGCTGCCGATGGCGCTGCCGTTCATCATGCTCGCGGTGCTCTTTCGCGGTATCGAGAACTTCAAGATGTTCGACATGGTCAACCTGCTGACCGGCGGTGGGCCGGGCTCGACCACGGAAGTTGCCTCGATCACGCTTAAGCGGGCAGCCTTTGAAAGTTGGCGAACCGGTTATTCCTCGGCCTTCGCAATCATTCTGTTCGTGACGGTGTTCGGCCTCGCCAACATCTACGTCAAGGCGCTGAACCGGGTGAAAAACCGATGAGCGCCGCAAATACAGCCCACTCAGTGGTCGAACCGTCGGCCGAGGTACGCCGCTTCGCCGGCCTGCTCGTCATACTCTATGCCATCGTCACCATGATTCCGCTGCTATGGATTGTGCTCACCTCGTTCAAGTCGCCCGACGATGCGATCTCCTATCCCCCGAAGATACTGTTCAAGCCGTCGCTCGAAGGCTACTGCAATCTATTCACAACCCGCTCGCGCCAGACGCCGGAATTCATTCAGACGCTGGGCCCGCCGCAGGGGCTTTGCGACGGCATCGCGCGCAGCCGAAATATGGTCGTGGTCGGGCCGTCGAACTATGTACCGCGTTTCGTCAATTCGCTGATCATCGCGTTCGGTTCGACGATGCTCGCCGTCACACTGGGCACATTGTCGGCCTATGGGTTCTCGCGGTTCCGCGTGCCGCTGAAGGACGACCTGCTTTTTTTCATTCTGTCGACGAGGATGATGCCACCGATCGCGGTCGCGATCCCGATCTACCTGATGTACCGCACCGTCGGGCTTTCGGACACCCGGCTCGGGATGATCCTACTCTACACATCGGTCAACGTTTCGCTCGCCGTCTGGCTTCTCAAGGGTTTCATCGACGAAATCCCGCGGGAGTACGAGGAGGCGGCGATGATCGACGGCTACACCCGGTTCCAGGCATTCGTGAAAGTCGTGCTGCCGCAGGCGACGACGGGAATCGCAGCGACGGCCATCTTCTGCCTCATTTTTGCGTGGAACGAATACGCCTTTGCGGTGCTACTGACCTCCGGTAACGCGCAGACGGCGCCGCCGTTCATACCGATCATCATCGGCGAGGGCGGCCAGGACTGGCCAGCAGTAGCGGCCGGTACGACGTTCTTCCTGGTGCCGATCGTCGTCTTCACGGTGCTTTTGCGCAAGCACCTCCTGCGCGGCATCACCTTTGGAGCCGTCCGCAAATGAGTCTCGATGCGAACACATCCACGCTCCGACGCGGCTTCGCTGAAAGGATATTGCGACGCGGTCCGCTGGAGGCCATTGCGACGACGATCATCGCCGCGGGCGTCGTCATGCTGATGCAGCCATTTTTCCTCACCCTTTATTCGTGGTCGTTCGCGACCACGCTGTTCGGGACGGTGATGTTCACCATCGTCTCGAAGGTCAGGGAGTGAGGCGCGATGGCACAGATCAGGGTCGAAGCGCTCGACAAATCCTTCGGGACGTTCCATGCGGTCAAGGCCGCCAGCTTCACGGTGGAAGACGGCCAGTTCCTCTGCCTGCTCGGGCCTTCCGGCTGCGGCAAGACGACAACACTGCGCATGATCGCAGGGCTGGAATTGCCGACGGCCGGCACCATCAGGCTCGGCGGCGACAATGTTACGATGAATCGCGCCTCGGCGCGCGACATCGCCTTCGTGTTCCAGCTGTTTGCGCTCTATCCGCACATGAACGTCCGACGCAATATCGGCTTTCCGCTGAAATGCGAGCGAATTGGAGCGGCCGAGCGCGACCGGCGGGTGGTGGAAGCTGCCCGGATTCTGCGCATTTCCCATCTCCTCGACCGATCGGTGTCGGGCCTCGCGGGCGGCGACCGGCAGCGCGTCGCACTTGGGCGAGCCATCGTCCGCAAGCCAAAATGCTTCCTGATGGACGAGCCGCTCGGCGCACTCGACACCGAAATGCGCGAGGCGATGATCCATGAATTGCGCGCGCTGCATGACCGACTCGGCGCGACGACGGTGTATGTCACCCACGACCAGCTCGAGGCCATGGCGATGGCCGACATGATCGCCGTGATGAACAACGGCGTCGTCGAGCAGGTCGCGAGCCCGCGCGACATCTACGACCGGCCTGCTTCGCTTTTCGTCGCAGATTTCATCGGTTCACCACCTATGAATTTCCTGCCGTTCCACGGTCGACTGCAAGTCGGCGCGCAGGCGGTCTGGCTGGCCGAGCGCGAAGTCGCAATTCCTGCGGCACGCGAGGAGCTGACGGAAAGCGATCTCGTCCTCGGGGTCCGGCCGGAGCATGTGCGGTTCACCGATCGCGGCATGGTACGGGGCGAGGTTTATGGGTCGGAATATCTCGGCACGACGCAGATCGTGACCGTTACGACGCGCTACGGCGCACTCAAGGCCCGTTCACCCAGCAGCATGCGCTTTCGGACTGGAGAGAGTGTCGGGCTCGACTTCCGGCCCGACACACTCTCGATCTTCGACAAGGTGTCGGGTCGGGCCATCCGCACCGCTTTGCATGAAGGAGGTGCGCATGGCTGAAGTCGAGATCAGGGCGGTCGCCAAGTCGTTCGGCCACACGCAAGCGGTTGTCGACCTGTCTCTCACCGTGGGAGACGGCGAATTCGTTGCGTTACTGGGGCCGACGGGTGCCGGTAAGACGACGGCGCTGCGGCTTGTCGCCGGACTGGAGAGGCCAGACAGCGGTTCGATCCGGATCGGTGGACGTGATGTGACCGGCGATGCGCCGGCCGATCGCGACGTCGCCTTCGTCTTCCAGCAATATTCCTTGTATCCGCATCTTAGCGTGTTCGAGAATATGGCCTTTGCGTTACGTGCGCCGATCCGCCGCGTACCCGAGGCCGAGATTCGTGCGAAGGTCGAGGAGGTTGCGCGTCTTCTCCACATCGAAACAAAGCTGCACAACAAAGCGACGCAGTTGTCGGGCGGGCAGATGCAGCGTGTCGCGATCGGCCGGGCCTTGGTACGCTCGCCCTCGATCTATTTGATGGACGAGCCACTCTCCTCCCTGGATGCCAAGTTGCGCGGCGAAATGCGGCTCGAACTCAAGCGCATCCAAACCGATCTCGGCGCCACCATTCTCTACGTCACCCATGATCAGACGGAGGCGATGACTATGGCTTCGCGCATCGGCGTGATCGAGGCTGGCCGGCTGATGCAGATCGGTACGCCGCGCGAGATTTACGAGAACCCGATCAACGCCCATGTCGCCGCGCGGCTTGGCCAGCCGATGATCAACCTGCTGCCGGCGGCTCTATTCGCCGGCATTCCGCCAGGCGCCAAGACCATCGGCGCGCGTACCGAGCACCTGACGATCGCACGCAGCGGCGGAGACGTGTCGGCAACTGTCACGCGGGTCGAACATCTCGGCGACCAGAGCCATCTCCACCTCGACCTCGGCGGCCAGCCGGTCGTGACGTTGGCCGACCCCGAGGCGAGGTTGGGCCCGGGTGACATCGTGTCGCTCCGACTCAACAAGCCGCTGTTGTTCGATGCGGCCGGCGGGAGGATCGCGGCATGACTCTCGATCGGCTTGCCAGGGAAAAGCTGGTGCGGGCATTGGCGGAATCCGTGATCGAGCACGCCGACGAATTGACGAGCCTCGATCAGGCGATCGGTGACGGCGATCACGGGCTGAACATGAAGCGCGGCTTCGAGGCCGTGCTCGCGACACTCCCCGGCCTTGCCGACAAATCGTTGCCGGAAATGCTGAAGGCGATCGGAATGACGCTGGTGATGAAGGTCGGTGGCGCTTCCGGGCCGCTGGTTGGCACTTTCTTCGTGGAGCTAGGCAAGGCGCTTCCGGAGCAGCCGATCCGAGCGGATCTCGTCACGGCGATGGAGAAGGCGATTGATGCCGTCAAAGCGCGCGGGCGCTCGGAGGCGGGGCAGAAAACCTTGCTGGATGTCTTGGTGCCGGTCCAGCTCGTGTTGGCGGGCGGCGGCGATGCCAAGGCGATAGCGGCGGAAGCGGCGCAAGCGGCCGATCGCACCACGCCCATGCTTGCGATCCGCGGCCGTGCGTCCTTTCTCGGCGAACGTTCCATCGGTCATATGGACCCTGGTTCGCGTTCGGCGTCCCTTTTGATCGGGGCCGCAGTCAAGGTCCTGGAGTTCGAGGCAAGTTCATGAGCAGTTCAAATTCCGGCAATGTCGGGATCGTTATCGTTTCACATTCCCCCAAGATCGCGGAAGGCGCGGCGGATATGGTGCGCCAGATGGTAGGGAACGCCGTGCCGCTCGCCTGGACAGGCGGCGACATCGATGGAGGGCTCGGCACCAATGTTGCCGGAATCCTCGAGGCGATCGAGGCAGCCTGGTCGCCGGCAGGCGTGGCGGTGCTGGTTGATCTTGGCGGGGCGGAGACAAATTCCGAGATGGCAGTGGAAATGCTGCCTGAAGATCGACGGGCGCGCGTTGTCGTCTGCAATGCCCCGGTGGTCGAGGGAGCTGTGATCGCGGCAACCGAGTCTTCGGGCGGCTCACCGCTTGCCGCGGTCAAACGTAGCGCGGAGGAATTCTATGCATGATGCTCACGCCAGCCGGCCGGGCGAAACGCCGGTGCCGCTGACAGCCTCGGTGGTTCTCGTCAACAAAGTCGGTCTTCATGCGCGCCCCTCGGTCAAGCTCACGCAGTGCGCCAAGGGTTTTACCGCGAAGATCGAGCTCGCCCTCGCGGTGGACGGGCCCTGGACGGACGCCAAGAGCCCGGTAAAGGTCATGCGTGTGAAGGCGCCGCAGGGCGCAACGCTGCATTTCCGCGTTACCGGCTCCGATGGCAAGGCAGCGCTTGCTGCTGTACTGGCGCTTGTGCATGACGGCTTCGGCGAGGCCTGATCGCTGTGGCAGAGTTTCATCTCATCGGCCGTGCTGCCTCGCCGGGTCTCGCGATCGGACCGGTCACCACGCTGACTGCGGCCGCGACCAGGCGGGCAGCGAGCGACGATCCCGCGCAGGAGGCGGCGGCACTGCGGGCGGCGATTGAAGGTGCGAGAGCGGAGATCGCTGAGCAGATAAAGACGAACCAGGGCGACGTGGCCGACATTCTGGAATTTCAGGTCGCCATGCTTGAGGATGATGCGCTGGCGGATCCGGCCTATGGGGTCATCTCGGAGGGGATCACTGCCGACCACGCCTGGCGCTTGGCGCTCGACGTGGAGATAGCTGGCTATCGCGCTGCTGAAGATGAATATTTCCGTGCCCGTGCGGCCGATATCGTCGACATCCGCGACCGTGTGCTCGCGCATCTGAGCGGCGTGGACACGGTCGCCAGGATTGCCAGTGGCTCGATCGTGGCGGCTGACGACATCACGCCTTCCGCTTTTCTCGCCGCTGACTGGTCCCGCGGCGGCGCCATCGCGCTGGCTGCGGGCTCACCTTCCTCGCATGTTGCGATGTTGGCGCGGGCGCGCGGGGCGCCTATGGTCGTTGGGCTCGGCCCACTGTCGTGGAACGGACAGCCACCGGCGTTGGCGCTCGTCGACGGCAATGCCGGCACCGTGATCTTCGATCCCGAGCCGGAAACGCGCCGCGTGTTCGAACACCGCATGGCGCTTGCGAATGCCGCGCAAGCCGCAGCCGATGACGGCCGGCTCGAGTCGGCACGCACGGCCGACGGCCGGCCCATCGCGGTCCTTCTCAATATCGCCGCGCCCGAGGATCTCGCTGGCCTCGATCCCGCAATCTGCGACGGCATCGGCCTCGTGCGTACGGAATTTCTGTTCGAGGCCTCCCAGGGCCTGCCGGACGAGAACGTGCAATATGCAGTCTATCGGCGCATTCTCGACTGGGCCGAGGGAATGCCGGTGACGATCCGCACCCTCGACGCCGGCGGCGACAAGCCAATCGCTGGCTTGACCATCGATGACGAGCGCAATCCGTTCCTCGGCCTTCGCGGCATCCGACTCTCGCTCGCGCGGCCGGACGTGTTTCGGGTTCAACTGCGGGCACTGTGTCGTGCGGCCGTGCACGGGGTGCTGAAGGTGATGCTGCCGATGATCGCGGTCCCTTCGGAACTCGACCGTGCGAATGCCCTCCTGGATGCAGAGTTCGCGGCGCTCAGAGCGGAAGGCATCGCCTGTGCCCGACCGCCGCTCGGCATCATGGTCGAGGTCCCGGCGGCGGCGCTCCGCGCCGAGGATTTCGACGCGGCCTTCTATTCCATCGGCTCGAACGACCTGACCCAGTACACGATGGCGGCGGCGCGCGATATCGGTGCCGTCGCGGACCTCAACGACAGCGGCAATCCGGCGGTGCTGGCACTGATCTCGCGGACTGTCGAGGCCGGACGAAAGCTCGGCGTGGAGGTCTCGCTCTGCGGTGATGCCGCGGCCGATACGCGACTGACCACGGCGCTGATCGCCACCGGGTTGACAACTCTCTCGGTGTCGCCGATTGCCGTCGCGCGGCTCAAAGCCGCAATCGCAAAGGTACGTTCGTGACGGATGAGGCAGGCGAGAATACCCGCGCGCCTGGTGACAGCAATGTGGCGGATTACAAGGCCATCCTGCGACGGGTGCTCGACAATCGGCCCTCGGGAACGCGGCTGAAGCTGGCGGCGGCGCTGGGCAAGAACCGCTCCTTCGTCACCCAGATCACCAATCCGGCGTATCTGGTTCCGATTCCGGCGAAGCATGTCGCGATCATCTTCGAAGTCTGCCATCTGTCCGGCACCGAGCGTGCGGCTTTCCTCAAAGCCTATGGACGCGCGCATCCCGGCCGGCTGCGCGCACCGCACCGCGAGGCGCGCACCCGCATTGTCTCGGTGACCGTACCCGACCTCGGCGACGACAAGAAGAACCGTGCGCTCGAACAGCTGATCGTGGATTTCGCCGCGCAACTGGCGCGCTATGCCGAAAATGTGGGTTGAGCCTTTGATTCGAACATGAGACCAGACCGGAGGACATTCATGAAAAAGCTGATCAACAGCACCGATGCGATACTCGAAGAAAGTCTGGACGGTTTCGCGGCAGCCCATGCGGATATCCTGCTTCTTGGCCCCGAGCGCAAATTCGTCCGCCGCCGCACGTTGAAGCCGGGCAAGGTCGCGCTGATTTCGGGCGGCGGCTCGGGACACGAGCCGCTGCATGCGGGCTTTGTCGGCCTTGGTATGCTCGATGCCGCTTGCCCCGGCCAAGTCTTCACCTCGCCGACGCCAGACCAGATGGTCGAGGCCGCGGAGGCGGTCGACACGGGCGCAGGCGTGCTCTTCATCGTCAAGAACTACGAAGGCGATGTGATGAATTTCACCATGGCAGCCGAGATGGCGGGGCGGGAAGTTGCGAGCGTGGTGACCAACGACGACGTGGCGGTGGAGAAATCGACCTATACGACCGGTCGTCGCGGCGTCGCGGGGACATTGATCGTGGAAAAAATGGTCGGCGCTGCAGCCGAGACCGGCATGCCGCTTGCCGCTCTCGCCTCGCTCGGCGAAGAGGTCAACCGGCGCACCCGCTCGATGGGGGTGGCGCTCTTGCCATGCACCGTACCGGCGGCAGGGCGGCCAAATTTCGCATTGGCCGACAATGAAATGGAAATGGGCGTCGGCATTCATGGCGAGCCCGGCCGGCGCAGGGTTCCGCTGGCGTCCGCCGATGCGATTTCCGCCGAGCTGCTCGATGCGATCTTGAAGGATCTTGCGCCCGGCAAGGGGAGCGAAGTGCTGCTTCTCGTCAACGGATTTGGCGCGACGCCTCTGATCGAGCTCTATTTGATGGTCAATGCCGCAAAGCGGATTCTGGACAGCGCGGGGGTGGCAGTGGTGCGCTACCTGACCGGTTCCTACGTCACATCCCTCGATATGGCCGGTGTCTCGATCACCGTGTCCGTGCTTGATAGCCAGTCGACGAAATTATGGGATGCCCCGGTGCAGACAGCAGCTCTGCGGTGGGGCGTCTGATCACAGCTCGCGGCTTGGGTTGATCACAAACAATGACCTATCGACTTCGCTCCCGCGACGCTAGTCCTATCAAGGCGCGAGGCCAGGAGTTAAGCTGCCCTCTGGTAAGAGAACAGCGCCTCCACGTTAGCCATGTAGCGGTCTAGGGAATCGAACCCCCGACGCCGCCGGATGCATCAGTGCGAAGTCAAGCCGATTTTGATTCCGCCATTCGATGCTGCTTCGTTGCAGCCAAAAGGCACTCAAAGCGTTGACTTCGTTACGCACACGCGCCGGTAGGCGCAGATTTTTGCGACGTATTTGGAAGCACTGCAATCCGAGCACCGGGCTGACTTAACGGAATCGCGGATCCGGGGTTTGCACCGGTGTATCGAAGCCATCTGAGGGGTGAGGGATCGCGCAAGTTTCGGCACGCCGTCTGTGTTTCGGCGCGGGGTCTTGGCGCTTATCGGCGTGGGGGTCTAATGGATCAGGTTCAAGGCAATCAATGACTTGAAGGGCCCCCAAGACGCCGATGGGGGTCACTTTTCGATCAGCATTTACACCATCTTCAGCGCGGTCGGATGTTTCTTCAGGATGGATACCGAGTCGGCCTCATGACAATACGAATAAGATCGGCGTAATTTCTTGCGCCGACCTTCCTCATGATATGCGAACGATGGTCTTCGACGGTACGCGGGCTAATCCCAAGGGTCCGAGCCGCTTCCTTGTTCGATGCGCCGGAGACGAACTGCTCCAACACTTCCCGCTCGCGTTTGCTGAGCGGTTCGGCACCAGGAATATGCAGCGGCCCCAACTCGGTGCTCCCACTTTGACGTCCCGCATAGGATTTAAGAGCGCCTTCGACGCGTGAGATCAATTCACAGCTGTGGAAGGGCTTCTCGATAAAATCGAGGGCACCCAGCTTCATGGCGGAGACCGCCATCGCAACGTCGCCCTGGCCAGAAATGACAATGACAGGAGCGGGATATTTGTCCGCCTGCAGTTCTGCGAGAAGCTCAAGGCCGGATTTGCCCGGAACGAATACGTCCAGCAGCATGCAATCGGGAATGCGCGTCCGAGCAGTTGCGAGAAGTGCCCCGGCGTCGGCAAAGCAGACGACCTCATGGCCGGCCTTTGTCAGAACCATGGAAAGCACTTCGCGCACGCCGCGTTCGTCTTCAAGCACGAAAATCTCAGTCGCGGTTTTGGTCCGGCGATTCATTGGCAATTGGCTGCTTTTCGACTGAATTGGAGACCAAGCCGTCGGCTCATGGGCGCGTACGGTGAAATTGCCTTCGGCCGCATCGGCTGATCCATTTTGCCGAAAAACCGTTTTCTGTCCAATACTTAGCCGCAGACAGTTCCATATCTTTGGCGTATAGGTCATGGTGCCGAGGGCGGCCCACCAACAAACGAGCTCCCGGAAGCAACTCCACACGTCCGTCGAAGCAGAGAGCCTGCGCCATGGAGCTACGCCATTTACGCTACTTCGTCGCGGTCGCCGAAGAGTTGAGCTTTACGCGGGCGGCCAAACGCCTTGGAATCAGTCAACCGCCGCTGAGCGCACAGGTCCGTCAGCTGGAGAAAGAGCTCGGATCTCAACTGCTGCTACGCCGGGCGCGAGGTGTGGAGCTCACAAGCGCCGGCAAGTTGCTGCTCGAAGAAGCGCGGCTCATTCTCAAGCAGATCGAGACGGCAAAAACGTCTGTGCGCCGGCGCGCCCGGGCCGAAACGGGTCAGCTGATCGTCGGGTCCGCGGGCGCGACCTATTTTCACCCGCTTATCCCGGAGATCATCCGCGAATACGGCAAGCGTTTTCCGGATATTGTTCTCATGCCGACTGCGAGCAACACGGCCTTGCTGATTGCGCGGCTGCGCACAGGCAACGTCGATATTGCTTTCGTGCGGCCGCCAATCAGCGACACCAGCGGTCTTGTTCTGCAGCCGCTGGTTTCGGAAGACTCCGTCGTGGTATTGCCGAAATCGCACCAGCTGGCCGGTCTGGCATCCGTTGCACTCGCGGAATTGGCGAGGGAAGTCTTCGTGATGTATCCGCGCGGGCTCAATCCCGACAGCTATGATGCCATCATCGCGGCCTGCCGCGCCGCGGGCTTCAATCCTGCTTTGGGCCAGGAGGCTCCACAAATTCTCGCGGTTATACCGCTCGTTGCTGCAGGCTTGGGCATATCGATAGTACCACGTTCAACCACCAGAATCCTGTCTGACGAGGTTCGCTACGTACCGATCAAAGGACACGCGCCGCCTGCGGAAATTCGCCTGGCTTATCGAAGGCAGGATGCCTCGCAGGCTGCCAAGGACTTCGTTGCCGTTGCCCGTCGGCTGCTCCGCGCGAAAGAACGTTAAGCGAGGTGCGCCGGACGCGCGTTGGCGCAGTGAACCTCGAACGCGACCTCTGTCCGCACTCCGCAGATTTGCGGAGCCGTTATTTAGCAGTTTCCTTACCCCTCCCCGGATAGTCCCTCGCATGAGCGCATCCGAATTCGGCACAGGAGAGCTGCCAACAGCTTCATCGAGCGCTGCGACTAGCTCGTCTCAAACGACGACCGTCTTCTAGTGCCGTTCAACGATGCAAGAAATACTCGGTACGGCCTGGAATAATCACATCCGACAATCTCAAATGACGACAATTATGGCAACGCTCGCCAGCAATGAACTCGCCGTTGAGATCGTCAATGCGCATCATCGCGACGAGATCGGCACGATGGCGAAAACTGTTCACGCCTAAGTGAGGGAAAGCGATGCAAATGCAAAATTGCTCGGTCGAGGAGATCCTCTCGAGGTCCTGGGACAGGAAGATCGCTCACGATCTTCTTTCAGAACTCGAGGCCTATACGGGCGAGAGGCTTTCGGCCACGGCGGAGATGCGTCGCTTTCTTGCGTGCAAGGGGTATCGGGACCTTCTTGAGCGCCTGCAACTCGCCCGAAACGGGAGAACGTCATGGAACGCGCTACGGTCGGTCGCGTACGCCATGCGGGAGTATGCGTTGGAAAGTCCGGCACTTTCGGCGGCCACTTTTCGCACGCCTGTGAGCGATTGCCCGGAATGGCGCGAGGCCCATGCTCGCCTCTGCGAATTCATGCGGGGCCTATTTGCGGAGTGCGGCTTGAACGGGGGCGAGGCTGAGCTCGCGCTGTGTACCTTGAGAAGCCTGGTGCGTGGATTCGTCGTGCACGAAGTGATGGGCTCATTTGTCGCGACATTCTCGTACACCGACGCATTCGAGGCGGCGGTTCAGATCTTCCTGAGTGGGATGTCGACGCTTTCCGCCGGCGACAGCGCCGCAGTCCCTGTCCAAATCAATCCATTGAAGCACATAGAAAGATCCACCAAATGAGCGTGATTCAACTCGGAAATAGAAGTTTTGCACCGAAGTCGAATCCGAATTTGAGTGACCCCGAAATCCTGACCGCAAAGTTGGCTGCAGTCGAATCAGCCGCGGAGACCCTGATCGAGGCGTTGGATGCGACTGTCGCTGCTGCAGAGCTGATCAAGCGCCTTTCTGAGCGGCCAACGCCGGCCACCGGGCAGCTCCTCGATGTCATTAATGCTCAGCTTCAAGAGACATTGACAGGCCTTGGCAGCCTGCACCACGAGCTGAAGCGCTTGTAACTCGCCGACTTCCCTCAGGATGAGGGGAGAGGCGACTGACGACCATCGCCCGTCTCGCTCAGGGCGGCTACGGAGTAAGTATTCCGTTGCAGCCCAAGCGCAGCTGAACCTGCGATCATCGCCCGCCAAAGGCAAAGGACAAATCCATGCAGAAAGTACTTCACAGCGTCAATGGTCGCATCCTCCTCCTTCCCGTGCTTGCAGTTCTGGCGCTGCTGATCGCCGGCGCGTTCTCCGTTCGCAGTATCGGCGATATTACCCTGCAGGAGCATCAGGCTCGCGCTCGGGCAGTGACCAGCGCAGCGGTCAAGGTAGTCGAGATGTTCGAGAGCAGGGCGGCGAAAGGCGAGATCAGCGTGGAGGCCGCCCAAGCCGCGGCAAAGCAAGTGCTCCGCGCCATTCGCTATGACGGAACCGAATATATGACGGTCCGGCGAACCGACGGCGTCATTGAGGTGAACGGAATGTTCAGCAACCGGGAGGGCGAGCAGTCGAGGGACAACAGGGACGCCAACGGTGCCTTTTTCGGTCGCGACATGGTCGCCGCAGCAGAGGGCGGCGGTGGCTTCAGCTATTATCTCTGGCCGAAGACGCCGAACACGCCGCCGGTGCGCAAGGCCACATATTCGCAGCTCACCAATAGCTGGAAATGGGTCGTGAGCTCCGGCGTCTATCTGGATGTCGTCGATGCTGCGACCTGGTCGACTGCGCTGCGTACCGGCGGCATCATTATAGTACTAGCACTGATCTCGTTCGCGCTCGCATTCTGGCTTGGTCGTCGTATCACCCGACCAATTCTGAAGCTCGTCGACGCAGCGCACCGCCTTGCAGACGGTGACCTTGCGACCAACGTGCCGGAAACCGAGCGGCGCGATGAGATTGGTACGCTGGCGCAGGCTGTTGCGGTCCTGAAGAATCGCTCGGCGGAAGCTGTGCGGCTTGCGGGCGAACAGGAGGAGCTGAAAGCCGGCGCTGCGCGCGAGCGGCAGCTGGCGATGCGCCGGCTGGCCGATGGTTTCGAGGCGTCCGTCAAGGCGGTTGTTGACGCAATCGCCTCTGCTTCGACTGAAATGGAAGCTTCGGCCAACTCCATGACCGCGGCGGCAGACACGGCAAATAGTGCAACGACAGCTGCCGCTGGAGCCGCCGAGCAAACCAGCGCCAATGTTGGAACCGTTGCGGCCGCTACCGAGGAGCTTTCGTCTTCGATCGGCGAGATTTCGCGCCAGGTCACGCACTCGTCGCAGGTTGCTTCCGGAGCGGTCTCCGAAGCCGGGCGGGCAAACGCGACCATGACCAGCCTCGTTAATTCCGCCAAACGCGTTGGCGACATCGTGGCGTTGATTACCGGGATTGCCGCGCAAACCAACCTGCTCGCTCTGAACGCCACGATTGAAGCGGCGCGCGCCGGCGAGGCGGGGCGCGGGTTTGCGGTAGTTGCATCCGAGGTGAAATCCTTGGCCGACCAAACCGCCAAGGCGACGGACGAAATACAGTCCATGGTCGCGGAGATCGAATCGATGACGGGCACCGCTGTCACCACGATCAATAGCATCGGTAACACGGTCGCACAGATGAACGATATTACGGCAGCGATCGCGGCGGCGGTCGAGGAGCAGGGCGCTGCAACTCGCGAAATAGCCGGAAATATACAACAGGCGGCAACCGGCGCCCGAGAGGTCTCGGCCAACGTGACCGCCGCAATGGGCGCAGCTTCGGAAACAGGCGCGATTGCGGACAACGTACTGTCCGCGGCAAGCCACTTGTCGGGCGAATCCGAGCGACTGAAATCAGAAGTTGCGAGGTTCTTGGACGGGGTTCGCGCCGCATAATATCTGCTGGCGCGAGTTTCTCCTTGCAATTCGGCTGGCGGAGCGAATGCTCGCTCATTGTCGATGAGCGACGTGTGGGCGAGGACGGTCGGCTCATACTGAGTTCTGCAGGTGGCGCCCTTTTGTCCGGTTATCGGGAGACAATCCGCGAATGCGGCAAGCGCTTTCCGGAGGTCATTCGTCAGTCCACACGCGAGCAATACGGCTATCACTGACATGGCGGGGCTCTTCCTGCAGCCGGTGGTCTTGGAACACTCGATTCGATCCTGCCGAATCGGGCGAACACGCCGGCTTGCATCGGTACCGCTGGGCACTGTCAAAGGAAGCTTTTGTAATATATCCGCCGGCGCTGAATCCCGAAAGCTTGATGCCCAAAAGGCAGCCTGCGGCGCTAAGGGCTTCTCCCTCACCTGGTCCAACGAGGTTCGCTATGTCTCGACCGACGGAATGCGCCGCCTGGCGGAGAATTGCCTTGCATCTCGACGAAAGGATCCCTCTCGGGTTGCCAGGAATTGTTCCTGATACCCGTCGACTCCTGCGCCGAAGGAATGCCGAACAATGCGGATGCTCCGGCCCCAGTCTTAGCGCAGCGAGAAAGCTCTCTCGCGCTCTCTCTCGCTGCAAGACCCGTGGATTTGCGGAGTCCTAGCAACTTGCTCATTACGGCCCTGCGACGTTGGTTTGCGCGTTGATTTAGCCGGAGCGGATCCCACGCGTAACTCGCGGCGCAGCGCATGTTCGACCGCACGCGTCATGGAGGCACACCTGAACCAAGAAAAGGACGCCGCCTGGGTCCGGCGACGGCTATCGGATCCGAGCGAACCTTTGGACCACCACGAGATGATGCTCCAAACCGAGATGCTATTGTTCAATCTCGATGTGCCCGATCGTGGAGCCTTCGTAAAAGGCCTGAAACACTTCGTCGACGATGCACCTAGCCTCAAGGCGATCATAGAGAACACTCTCAAACCTCAGACCGTAAGCGCCGACCTGCGGCGCATGGAAGCTGCAAACCAGCGACACGCGAAGCAGGCGGAACGGCGCGACGCCAAAGCTCTCGCCAGTTGGATCGTATTCTGGCGTGAAATAGCGCAGCACCCGGAAGCCGTATTCAAACCGGAGCGGGCCCAAAATACCGCGTGGAATCTCTGGCAGGCAGTCGAGCGGTCCGAACAAGAAAGCCGCGCATCCGGTTGGAATCGACGCTTCATCGAAGGTCAATTCGCCCGGGACGTCGCAGATAGGCTTCGCGAGACCATGATGACGGCATGGCGCATAGATAAGCCTACGTTGCGCAGCGAGCGACCGGCGGACCAGAAGGATACATTTTTGGTCAGGTGGCAATTCGGCCTGGCTGGGATCTATGCCGAAGCCGAGGACGACCGCTGGACGGATCGACTTACCGAAGAGGAAGCCGAGCTGGCGACCCGTTATGCACCACTCGAACTGAACGGCTTCCCGTCCTGGCTCGAACGCCTGGTCGCCAAATATCCCGCCGCGGTCGACCGCATTCTAGGTAACGAACTGAGCGTTTCGCTCTGCGATGCGGCGAGCAATGGAACTTACTCGATGTTCCTTCAGAACGTGAGCTATGCGCACCCTAAGGTCGCCGCGCTATTCATTCCTCGCATTCGAGCTTGGCTTTCGGAAGTCGCAGCGTCTGACGCTAAGCGCGAGGATCCGCAGGCCGGACAAAATTTACGGCAGGCCGTCACGATCCTGGTCAGGCTCGGCTCCGACGACGACCGCCGGTTTGTGCAGGCTACGGCAAGAGAGCGCCTGGCCGACGGTCTTTCGATTCCGTATCCCGACGTCTGGCTGCATGCCCTGCTATATCTCAACGCGCCTGCCGGGATCGACGCTCTGGAGCAAGGTCTCTCGGCCAGCACGGCATCGAAATACGGATCAGGCGTTCAGATATGACACCAAGATCTTCAACACCGTGACCTGAAAATTTACCGCCAGGCTCGCTTTCAGCGCCACATGGTCGGCGCCCCGGAAAGGGATTCGCGACCGACTTGCCTGAGGCCTTCGGGCGAGGCCTCTCCGCGGGTGGCCGCCTCCAGGATCTTAGACGCTATGTGCGTGCGCGTTCCGGTCTCGCGCGCCGAAACGCTCTCCATGCCCGGCTATCCTGAGAATGTCCCTTCACTCGGGTAGACCGGAAGTTGGCCCCAGTCCAGCCAGCGAACACGAAGTGACCGCAGCGGCCGTGGCCAACCAGCGCGTTAGGGAACGCGAGCCGTGGTGATAGCTAATTCGTTCTCAGGGCCAGCGTCGGGCTGCCCACCAGCCTGCCAGAGGCGCCCCAAATGCTAGGCACCATATGAATTGCGCAACGGACGGCGCGAATATGGCCATCACTGTTGCGAACACGCATGCAAAGACCGGAAAGATCGCGGTTGCCAGCAATTCGGGATTCCGGTGACCTCGCAGCGCCAAAATCCATAGCAGCGCATTCAGGCCGGCAATGATAGTCAGATGCAAACCGTAGCTCACTGCGACAACGCTATCGAGCCGATACGCCCCGTAAAGTCCGTTTGTCACCGGAAGCATGACGATCGACAGCAGGAAGATCAGATTGAGCAAGACTTCGCCGCGGCTGCCTTCCGGCGCGAAGGTGAGCCGCCGATGATGGCTCAGCCAAAACACGCCGGCGACGATGAAGCTGATCATCAGCGCGATGACAGGTTGGGCGTAGGCATTTACAAGGTCTACCCAGGCCGGCGCGTTCGCGAACCTGCTGGCCTTCGGCAGATCATAGGCGAGCAGCGTCATCGCAACACCAAAGATGGTGTTGCTCAACGCCTCCAATCGGCGCATATCGAAATGACCGATCTGCTTCAACCTCGTTCCCCCTCAAAGCCGCCGGACGCGCTTCGCGGAGCTGGGCCGGTTGAGACGCCCGCCCATTTTTTTAGCCGCTGGCTTGTCGGATATAGATTGCCCCTTGTAGGCAAAAGTAACCGGCCCATCGCAGCACACTTCCTGGCTAATAGCAAAAGGCGTCAAGAGAGTCTGGTTCACCTAGGAACGGCTCGCGCAGAGGCAACTCGGCTTGCTTGCGGGATTCAAAGTAAGCGCGAAAACGCGATGTCGCGACTTCCGCCGCCCCATGCGGAAGCGCGGTTCAGCCGCCGCGATGTCCGCTCCCGCTGCTCAACTGGAAGTAAGCAGCCGAAATGCCGAACGGCCGCTTGTGCCCGAAGCGAACCTGCCGGCCATCTCCTTAGCTCACTCAGCCCCTGCCAGCCGGCGAGCAAGATCCTCACTGAAAGGCCTCTTCCAGAACGAAGTCTCAACCTGATAGTATGCCTTTCTACCCTTGGGGGCAGATATGGCGCGGTCGGCGAAAAGGCACGGCAAGAGCGGCATTGCGAAAACCCGCAAGGCGAGCCCATCGACGGGCCGTAAGGGTAGCAAGACCAAGAACCGCATTGCATCAGCAGCCATCCGCGCTAAGCGTCGTTCGGTCTCCGATACAAGCGAAGATCTGAAGGAAGCACGCGAGCAGCAGGCAGCAACGGCCGAGATATTGAAGGTAATCGCCAGTTCGCCCAATGACGTGCAGCCGGTGTTCGAAGCAATAGTCACCAGCGCGGCGAAGCTGTTCGAGCCTTGCTCCGCGACGATTACAATTCTGCAGGACAATAAGCTGTACTGGGGCGCGTCGGCAGCTTCAATCTCCGGCTTCGATGTGGATCGTGTTCGAACGATTTATCCGATTCCATTTGATGTAAACCTGTCACCATCCGCGCGAGCGGTTCTAGAGCGGCGGATCATTGAGATTCCGGACACTGATCGGTCCGACACGCCCGCCATGACGCGAAGGGCCGCCGCGACCGGTGGCTTTCGATCCATCACCTTCGTGCCACTTATCGATCGGACGAAGGGTATCGGCACCATCATTTTTACTCACCCGGAAGCCGGATTCAGATACTCGGAACGGCAGCTGGATTTCATTCAGACATTCGCCGATCAAGCCGTAATCGCGATCCAGAACGCGCGGCTGTTCAACGAAGTTCAGCTGCGCACGCGCGACCTGTCGGAAGCGCTGGGGCAACAGACAGCGATGTCGGACGTCTTGCGCGTCATCAGCGGCTCATCCGGCGATCTTCGGTCGGTATTCAGGGTCATGCTCGACAAGGCCTTAAAAATTTGCGAGGCGTCGTACGGCAACATGATGCTCGCCGCCAACGGCGGACTCGAGCTGGCGGAACTGTATAACTCGCCGCCAGCATTTGCTGACCTATTCAAGAAAGGGCCGCTTACTCCCCCACCTGCAACAGCGCTCGGCCGAGTTCTTGCCACCAAGAAAGCCGTCCATGTTCCCGACCTCTTGGCAGAGGGCCCTGCTGTTCAGCAAACCGCGCTTCGCATTGTCACTCTCACGAACATGCGGGCTCGGACCTTGCTTGCCGTACCGATGCTCAAAGAAAGCGATCTAGTTGGCGTCATCGTCATCTATCGCCAAGACATGCGTCCCTTCAGCGAAAAGCAGATCGAGCTTGTCACGAACTTCGCAGATCAGGCAGTGATCGCCATTGAGAGTGCTCGTCTGCTTAACGAATTGCGCATGCGGACGGGACAGCTATCGCGGTCCCTTGAAGACCTGCGCGCTGCACAGGATCGCTTAGTGCAGACCGAGAAGCTGGCTTCTCTCGGTCAGCTCACCGCGGGCATTGCGCACGAGATCAAGAACCCGCTAAACTTCGTCAACAACTTTTCGGCGCTCTGCGTAGAATTGACTGACGAGCTAAAAGAGGTTTTGACGCAGGAGAGGCTGACTGAGAAGGGCCGTGAGGAAACGAACGAGTTGACCGGGTTGCTTAAAGATAATCTCGTCAAGGTGGTCCAACATGGCAACCGTGCCGACTCGATCGTCAAGAACATGTTGCTACATTCTCGTGAGGGCTCCGGCGAGCGCCGGTCCGCCGAGATCAACAGGCTAGTCGAGGAGAGCCTTAGCCTTGCCTACCACGGCGCCCGAGCGGAAAAGGCTGGCTTCAGCATAACGATTAAGCGTGACCTTGATCCTGAGGCGGGTGCTTTGGATGTTTACCCGCAGGAGATGACCAGGGCGCTGCTAAATCTGATCTCCAACGGCTTCTATGCAGCGACAAAACGCAAGGCAGAGACCGGCGACGTAGCGTTTGAGCCAGTCCTTAGCGCCGTCACCAGACATCTCGGCAAGGCCGTCGAGATCCGCATTCGTGACAACGGAACGGGTGTCCCGCCCGACGTAAAGGAAAAAATGTTCGATCCCTTTTTCACAACGAAACCGGCGGGAGATGGGACAGGCCTTGGGCTCTCGATGACACATGACATCATAGTCAAGCAGCATGGCGGCCGGATCGATGTCGACACCGAGCCCGGCATCTTTACGGAGTTCATTATTACCTTGCCGCGGCACGACGGGACTACGGCTGGCCCGCAGCTCGAATGACTGCTTTTGTCAAGGGGTCCGGATGTCGGCCCCCGTCGGTGCGGCGGCGCGCGGGGGCCGGCCTCCGAAAGCCTTAACGCTTGCTCTATCGGCCGCATAGCCGCTTGGTGCCACGTCATCGACCTTGAAGCTCACCACGTCGCAACCACGGGCTTGCCGTTGATGGCGATCTTAAACAACGCCAGATCACGGATTCGACCTCAACCGGGAGCTTCGTCCGGATGGACCAAACGTGCTTCGGGCGAAGTGGCGGCTTTCCGCCAACAATCTTGCTCCTATTCCATGGGCGAGCTTGGTGCAGTTCTCGCTAGTGCTTGGGACTTCGGTCATGATGACCTCCTCAGTTGATGAGGCCGATCATTCTCAGGCCGGCAATCTTCTGAATTTACGTTAGCTTCCGACGTAGGTGCAATTCAGCCGACCGGAAGGGCACTAATGACCCTGGCTGTGAAAGCGACGAGTCGGCTACGATTCCTCTGTTTCCTGATGGAGGGATACGGATGTACGCTTCGTTGAAGGCGCGGACAGATCCCAGCTGACGCTCTTGCCGGACTGCCTGGAGGATTGGGTAAGCGAGGACAACGCGGTCCATGTGGTCGATGCGTTCGTCGAAGCGCTCGACCTGCATAAACTGGGGTTTGAGCGTGTGATCGCCAAGGAGACGCGTGGGCGCCGCCTACGGCGTGCCTCATCGGATTCTCGCTGCCGTCTCCTCGACGCCTTCCGCCAGGAGTTCGATGAAGCCCAGCAGCGGCAGCGGCGAGAATGCGATGCCGCCGACCGCCGGCAGACGAAAGGATTCGTCCAGATGGACGAAATCCCATTCGCCTCCCGGCGCCTGAGGAAGACGCAGAGGCTCCGATGCGAAGATCTTCCGGTGCCGCGGCTTGCCTCGTTCCCAGCGGTCGATCGTGCCGGAGAGGACGCTGCCCCGGCCGTCGCTCCAGTGAAGGCCGACGCCTAGGACGGGCGGGACCGCGACTTCGTCCGCCGTGGCCCATGTTTCCCGGAAGAGCGTGGCCAGTTCGTTCTCGAAGGTGGCGCCTGGCGATCCGTTCTTCGCGCTTCTCGGGTGGTCGCAGTCGATCTGAAGCGTCATCGACGCGAACCGCGGGGTCACGCGTGCGATCGCATCGGGGCGGACCCGGCACCCGATACCGAGCAGCATCCAGACCCCGTCCATGGCGAGGGCGTCGGCCTGGTCCGCGAGCGTGCATGGGAGGACGCCGGCGACGACGAGCGCATCGATCGCGTCCCTGACCATCTTCGGGTCTAGATTGAGCCGCCCGGCGGCCTCCCGCCGAAAGCGCTGCACGGCGTACAGCTTCTTCCTTGCCGCGCTCGCTCTGATCGCTTTATCCGACATTCCGCTTCTCCCGCGGCCCGCGGCCGCCACCGGTTGACACTTCTCGTCCCTTTCTCTACGGAATTAAATTCTCTGGAGTCAAACGATGCGGTGGAATGGTTAATTCTCGTCAGCTCGCCGAGGGGGTCGCCGTGGCTTTGGGCAAGCCGCTGACCTCCACGGCGCAGCACATCAAGAATCTCCGGGAGGCCAAGGGGGCGCTGGACGGAAAGCCGCTCGTCACCGCGGGCGGACGCGGGCGCAATGCGCCGACGATGTCGCGCCGGGACGCCGCGACCTTGATTTGCGCCGTTCTGGGCTCGGAGGCGGTGCAGGACACCGTCAGGACGATCGAATGGATGCGGAAGCTGGAGCCGTCGTTTCACGGCTATCGTTGGAATGCTCGTTACGGCCAGGGCAACCCGGGATTCGAGATCGGAATCTGCCCTGGAGATCACGCGATCGAGGCGCTAGAACGCGTCCTCGATTTCTTCGACCGCGAGAAGTCCTGCCGACTGAACCTCGAGCGTTCCGGCCGGCCCGACGCGGAGATCTACTTCCGGTTCTACGTGGAATTCCCGCAGCGCTTCGTATCCCTGACCTTCGGCGTGCGCCGCATGGTCTCGGCCGCCTGGACGTACGGGCGCCGGTCGGGCGGTCGCGACAAGCAGGCACGCTGGTGTGAGCAGGACGAACTGCGCGAGATCGCCACGATCTGCGCCCCATCCGAAAACTGAAAGGAGAAGAACGAATGAAGGGACCGGCCGAAACGTTGATGGAATTCCAAGGATTCGCCGGCTGGAATTGGGAAGACGACTTCCGCGCGGCCATTTCGGCCCACAGGCCGGATGCGGATGATGCGATGGAGGAGCGCATGACGTTTCATCGCCCCGTCGACCGCCGAAACGCCTCCACCATCGCGAGCGGTGGTTTTCGAGAAGCTCCTGCGGCGCAGACAATTTTGACGAGACGGTGCGCGATCCTACAAGCCCACAAAATGCCTTCCCGTGAATTCAATTGGTCGAGAGTCGAAGGTCTGACGTCGTTTGGTCGAGTTTCCTAGTCGCCCACCTCTGGACCACAAGGTGCCTTTCGTTCCTGAAAAGAGTACGAAAGAAGGGCTGAGCGGCAAAAAGCAACGATTCCGCGACAGTCGAGCCTGCAGCCCTCCGAGATCTGCAGATGGGCGTGGAAAGCGTGGAAGCTCTTGGCCGGGAAGCCGCCGTCGACGTAGACGCGGGGGATGATCTCCTCCCATTCGATTCGCGGGCGCGTCACCTTGGGGAGGACCGCAAGCGTGATCCTGTGTTTCCTCACCAGGTATCGCATGCAGTCCGGCCAGTGGGTGTTCGGCATCGAAGGTCAGGGCAACTGGGCCGACTTCCGTGGCGACAACGTGAGCACCCTCTTCCCGGGTACCGCTTTGGTGACGGGTGACCGTAACCGGACCAGCATCGATGCCTTCGGGCTCATCACCGGCCAGGTCGGTTACGCCTGGAACAACGTGCTGCTTTACGTGAAGGGCGGCGCCGCCGTCGTCGGTGACAAGTACGACGTCTACGCCGCAGCAGGCACGCCGCTCGCGGGCACACGTCTGGCTTCGGCTGCGAGCGAGACGCGCTGGGGCGGGACTGTGGGTGTCGGCCTGGAGTACGGCCTCGGTCCAAACTGGTCGCTGGGCTTCGAGTACGACCACAGCCGAAGCGACTATTGTGCCTGATCCTGGATGCGGGTAACGACCCATCGTGGTCTAAACCGCTCCGAGGTCACGCATATCAATCCATCCTCCGCAGATCGGGCACTTGATGAAATGCTCCGCCTCATCTGCCTGCGGCTTGTCAGTGCGCTCGCCTATGAACTTGCCTCTGAGTATTGCCATAAGCTTCGTCCCATCTGGCCGCGGGCCAGCGGAGACACGGCCCCGGCTTGGAGGGTCCTTGGATGGATAAGGCCGGGGCCGCTCCGCCAGCTCCGGGGGAAGCCAGCGACTCAGCAAACCGCGCAGTCAGGGCTCTGGTCCTATCGGAGCGTCGGCAGATCCTGGCCGGGCGTCAGCAGCCGCACATAGGTGCCGCTCTCATGCAGCTCTAGCCAGCCCTTCTCGACAGCGCACGTGATGCCGGCGCCGAACTCGGTGCCGCTTGCCTTGAGCGTGTAGAGGAAGGGATAGTTGATCTTCTCAATGTGGATGCGGCCATCCTGGACCGGCTCGATGCTGGCGGCGAGCTCGAGCAGCTTGCGGGCCGCGGCTTGTGGATCGGCAAAAGGGCGTTCGGTGACGTGCTTCATCGCTGGAATCAAAACCTCAAGCCTATGCTTGGCCTGAGTTGCCGGCGGCTGTCATGCCAGTTCGGGACGATATGCACAGATCCTGCGGCGCCGCATGCCGAGCAGATCAGGCGCAACCCGACTCGCGACCACGGCTGATCCTGCGGAAGTGTATCGAGCCGCATGTCGACCATTCGATCGCAGCGGCCGTTCAGGCAGAGGCTGATGACGCACCGCCGGCGGCTGACGCGCTGAAGAGCAAGGCTGGTTAGCGCCCGGCCAGCGACTCTGCTAACCCGATCCTGTGATCGGTGCCCGCCGATCGCCAACATCATCTGCCTCAAACTCCCGCCGGCTCACAAGGCCGGCGGGGTTTTTGTCCAGGCCGCCGGTTCGCGCTGGCGAAGCTTATGCTAAAGGCACGCAACGGTGGCCGCCCATTGCCAATAGCTTATGTTATTGCGCGAACCTCTTTACCCGGGAAAAGCTGGCACCGTTGGACTCAGAGGGGGATCAATGGAAGCTGCGAAGCAGTGCCGCGCCCACGCGGATGAATGTCTCAGCCTGTTGCAATCGGCGCAGAGCGAGACCGAAGTCAGACTTCTAAGATCGATATCGCAGAGCTGGGTTCGGGTCGCCAACCAGATTGATCGGTATCGATCTCTTGTCTCGAGCGACAGGGCCCGGACGAGCCGCTCGGACCTTGAACCTTATGCCAATCCGTGAGATTCGGGTCGGCTCGTCGCTCGCGCTGATGGGCCACGCACCTCCAGGAAATGCTGGCAATGGCTCCTCGGAAGCGAAGGAACTTTATCCAGTCCAGCGCGTCTAGCCGAAGCTCCGGCCCACTTGCATCCCTAAGGCACCCAGGCCGCGAGAAAACCTTTCATAGAGGTTGGCGACCTTGGTGCGCTCCCCGCGCTGAGGTCGCTTGCTCGATCAGAGCCGGTAGAGCCACGTGCTTTTGTTCTCGGCAAAGAACCAATCAATTGGTGCCTCAGCCAAAGAAAAAGCCCCAGCCGGAGCTAACGGAGCTGGGACGTGAGTCTGATTGGCACCGTCATCGAAGCGCCTTCGCCGCGCTCCTGCGCTGAATCGTATTCGTCAGCGAGGTGGCGCGTAGCTGGCCTAACGAGCTGCCGTTACCCATTGGTGGATGAAACTCTCTCGCTGATCAGGCCTATTCCAATCGACGACTTCCGAAGCATGCATACGAGCGATTGCCAAGGCTTCGTCAATCCTTGCAGCGGGCCCCTTTGCCCGATACGCAAAAACCCGTTGCTCTGCTTGTACTTCCCGCTGAGCGACGTCGAGCGTTACAACGCCCTCAAAGAGGGCCGGAGGCGGCGGTCCATCGTCGACCAAATCGAGGTCTACCAACTCGCAGACGCGCATCACACTATTGCGCAGCGCCAAGTCAGCTCGAATGCTGGGGCGGCTCGGTATGGGCCATTCCGGAACGATTTTATGCTCAGAGATGGCTCCGACATCGCCGATCGTCGCAAGCACCTTCTCCTTGCGAAAAACTTTTCGGACTTCCGTCGCTAGTCTGGACGGGCCTTTTGCTCTCAAAATTGTCGAGCGCGGCGCGGCCACGAACGTTGCCAACAGCATCTCGACCTGGGATTGATAGCTCTCTGGCCTTTCGTCATTGACGCTGAACGATCCGAGATCTCCAAGGGCGAATGCTCCGACGCTTGCGAGGGCACGGTGTCGCTCGCGGGACGATAGGGCAACATTACCCAGACGCTTCAGAATTGCGACTGCGCTATCGAGATCGTTGTCAGTGAGCTCGGGAAAGAGCGTGCGCGCGCGAGAGAGTACTTCTCCCAAGCGAACGTCAATCTCGCCATCCCGAAATATGACTACACCGAGATTGACACTCTCACCGCGCGCGACATCTGGGACGAGGCGGAGAACGGCAAAGTCAAATGTATGTGCCATCTTTCAAGCCCTTTAAAAGCAGATCAGCGCGCGCCTTACAGCCACCATCTCGCCACCAGACAATGATTCCGTCTCGGTCGGCTGGCGAAAGCCAATCGAGAGGTATCGAGGTTAAGATTGCCTCAATTTCGGCGACTGGTAGTTTCGCCAGACGGTCGACCGTTTCCGTAGCAGATGCGACGTCTGGTCCATATGGCGCTACAACAGTCTTAAACCACACCCGCGTGGCAGAGTTGAAAAGAATTAGGGGGTCGAAGCCTGGTATTGCGCATCCGGGATGCATAGGCGCGTGGCTAAAGTCGATTGCAAAAACCACCAGTGCGCTCGTTTCGTTGATAATGAGATAATTCCCGGGATGCCGGTCCCAATTGCCGCAGAACAGATCGAACGCGTAGATCCGCGAAAGATGCTTCCCGGCTTCGTGAACTTGTCCTCCCAACAGGTGGAGGAGGCAGGTCGCGTGATCCTTCCCTATGGATGACTGCTCCCGTCTAGACCCAAACAGCAGCCGGCCAGTTACATCTTCGATGACCTCAGGTGTGGGGGCTGGGAGCCCGACTGACCTTGCCACGGCGGACCACAGGTATTCGCACGCGCGCACGCTAGGGGCGGACGGGGGCGCATCATCCTTTATGATGTAACAGAGCCCGTCGTCAGCGCGGATCCACCACGGAGCGGTAATGCCGGTCCCCACGGGCGCCAGCCGCGCAGAAACTCGCTTAGGAAAAAGTTGATGTTGCGACACTTAGGAGCCGCAGCAAGCCAACGGCGTTTCCGAAAATCTTTGCACGAGTCCCCCCTACCGTGCCAGATAGAAGCTCAACTACCGGTCGACTGCAAGTGGCGGACACACGACGAAGTAGGCCGGGGGCCGCTCCGCCGACTCAGCGCTGAGCAGGCATCCTGAAACCCGCGCGGCTTTTGCGTCTCCGCTTTGGGCTAGATCGCGCCGATCTTCACGCAGATTGCGTGGGCGACCATGAATACCGGTAGGGCAATCAGGAACCATGCAAGGGCGTCCGAGTCGCGATCCGGCGCAAACTCGCGGTTCGCGTCTGTCTCGCGGGTATGAGGTACTACGACTGAAACGGCTTGGCTCGGTCGGGACCGCTTGGCTGCGCGGCGCAATAGCTGTTTGACAGTTGCTTCGCGCTTTTGCGCGATCTCCGCGCGTTCTTCTAGGTCAGACATCAGCCCCCACCGGTCACTGCTTCTCTGCGGGCGGCATGGCAGGGGGTGGTGGCGGTGCTGCCTGTGGGGTTTCCGCTGCAGGCTCCGCGGCAATGCAGTCACCGGCCCAGATCTTCGTGCCTCTGGCCGTACCGACCAACTTGCAACCCATCGGCGCGTGCGGCTTTGCCTGGGCTGCTGGCTGTTTGCTCACTTTCGGTGGGGTCTGAGCGAACGCGCTTGACGCAAACAAAAGCGCGAGAAGTCCAGCCGCTATCTTCATTTCATTTCCCCTTAGCCTTCAGTCCCAGCTCGACCAGGCGGCGGATGGCCTCGGAGCGGCCGGGGAGGTCTTCTTGCTTGGCTGCCCAAGCATCGACACTCTTCCGTAACTCCGAGGACAGGCGGATTGCCGTCACCGGGTCCTGCCCGGTGGCCGGCCGGCCAGGACGTTTCCGTACTACGTTTTTCGTTGACGGCTTCATAATAAGCGTACTACGCTAATCGAGCTTGGAAAACAAGCGGCCCGCCGTCGTGTTGGAAGCACGTCGACAGGCCTGACCTCAATCACAGTGTGAATAAGCGTACAAGAGTGACCCCATCACCGTGAGGCGGATCAACTGCTTAGCTCGCCGATCGGCCTCGGGACCCCACGCCGATTAACACCTGGACGTCGAGAAGCACTTCAGCCTGTCGAAAACGGATTCTCTTGAGGCCAATCACCCCAGAACAGCGCCGCCTGAGCTCGCTGGGATGCTCAAAATTATCCGGGCGCGTGGCCTGGGTTTGCGGGAAGGCGAGGTCCGAGTTCAAGGCCATGGTCCAAGGCGTTTGAAGGATCGACTCGATGCCGAACGCGAAGGCGACCTGCGCGGCGCTCAGAGGATCTGATTCGTGCGCTGCGCTCGCCAACGCGGTTTGCAGCAAACGGGATTGTTGGACCGCCGCCGACATGCCTTGACCGTAGATCGGATTGAACTGGCAGATGGCATCGCCGATGGGGATCAAGCCGCGCCGCAGCCGGGGAAGCCTTTCGAAATGCTTCCAAACGCTGGCGGGGGTCGTGTCCCGGGAAAAACAGCTTCATCGCCCGCCCCTAGCTTCAGCTCATAACAATCTAATTCGCCTGGAGTTAAAGTGAGTGAGCAGCCGGCTTGCTGCGGGTTTCTCTTGCCGGGTTCTGGGCGTCGACTTAGGGCAACTTGATTTGCTCAGCGGAGGCGGACGTGGCGACAGGCATTGTGAAGTGGTTCAACGCGACCAAAGGATTCGGTTTCATCCAGCCCGATGACGGCGGCCAGGATGTCGCATATCAGCGCGGTGGAGCGCGCGGCCTATCGGGGTTGGCTGAGGGGCAGAAGGTCTCTTATGAGGTGCAGGTCGATGGAAAACGCGGCAAGAGCAGCGCGGAAAATCTGCGCGTCTGACACGCCGCAATCGCCTGTGTCATCCGGGACTACTTTCCGAATGAAAATGGCCGCAGCACCTTTCGACGCTGCGGCCCACCGGGTTTAAAGAAATTCGTGAAATATTGACCAGCCCCGGTGAAACAAAGCTACGCCCCTGTGGCTTCACTGCAATCGAAAAGTCTGTTCCTCTGAACGGAACCAGATTCACTGTTGTAAGATAGACGACAGAGGATCTGACGTGGTCAGCGGCTCCACCTCTTTCTCATCGAGCGGAGCGGGGGCGCCGGAACGGCGCAGCCTGCCCCAGACGGTGGGGCTCAGGATCGCCCAGATCGAGACCGCGATCGACGCGGCCGGGCGGTCGCATCTTGGCCAAATTCCTCCCCATCTCCGCCCCGCTTAGGGCGCGTTCGCCGCTCAGCGTGGCAGCTCCCATGTGCCGCAAGGAGCCGCCGGTGGAGCATTCGTCGCGCAATCCGACTCGCATGCCGTTGATCGCCGTAGCTGTCGCGGCGGCGCTCGTACCGGAGGCTAGTTCGGCCGAAAACGTGCTCGATTTCCTCTTCGGCGGCCTCCGGACGCAACAGCAGCCGCCGGCCACGCCGGCACCGTTGCCGCCGCGGCCTGTCACTGCAGGCTCCGGTCCCGCCTTCTGCGTGCGCAGCTGCGACGGCAAATATTTCCCGCTGATGCGCGGCGCCGCCTCGCCGGCGCAATTGTGCCAGGCGTTCTGTCCGGCCAGCCCGACCAAGGTGTTCTTCGGCTCCGGCATCGACGGCGCCCGCACCGCCGCTGGCGAACGCTACGCCGAGAGCGAGAACGCCTACACCTACCGGACCGCGCTCCGCCCTGACTGCACCTGCAACGGCCGCGATGCCGTCGGCCTCGCACAGGTCGACCTGGCATTGGATCCGCTGCGTCCGGGCGACATCGTGGCGACCGCCGATGGGGCTATGGCTTATTCCGGCATCCGGCTCGGCGCCGAGCAGGCGCCGGATCTCACGCCGGCGGCGAGCTATCCGGGATTGACGACGGAAGCGCGGGCACGGCTCTTCGACATGAAGGTCGCGCCGGGGCGGTGATCAGGCTGTTCGTCTCACCGACAGAGCGCGGATAGAGGGCGATTGTGTAGTTTCAGGGGCGATGAGGTGTTGCGACAAACGCCCCAGACTCGGTGATGCGGAGCGGAAGTCTCGTCGGCCATCTAATGAAGGCCCGTCGCGCGGTCCGCGACGCCAAGCGGAGCGCAGACCTCAAGGCGGAGGCCGCCGCGACTGAAGTGCACAGACCATTCAAGCCCTCCCGTGATTTACGTTTGTCAGCATGAGCTGCTGCCGGTTTGATGGACACCCGGTTAAGCTAATCCGACCTTACGTTCGAACTCAACGGGGCTGAGGTATCCGATCGTCGAATGACGCCGGATGCCGATGTCGGCCCGCGAGCTTGGGCGAGTTAGCAAAACTCCAAGGCCGCGATCCGCGGTTACGCCGCCACGCCATCTTGTATCTCCTCGGCGAGTGCGCGGTTCTCCCCATCGCGGCTAGATTCGTGCTCCACATTTCGCGGAGAAAGGCGGGCTAAGCCACGGTCCCTCATCTCGGCGCTTTAACTCCTCTCAGAGCGAACCTTCCCCCGGTTCGTGTTTTAAGCTAGGTCAGGCTCAGTAGAGGGCGTCCGATGAGCGAACACACATTGCATCCGCTGCGGCGAGATCAGCTGTTGGAGGCGGCTCAGAAAGAGTTTGCCGAGTTCGAGCGCAAGGAGAACGAGTTCCGCAAGAAGGATCGTGCGGAGCGTGCTGCAGAACTGCATCTTCCCTTGCAGATTCACTAGCCGAGCCGTCCGTTTCATCTCGACGTCATATGACGTTTTTAGGCTGCATCCCGCGACGGCCGCCCCGTCGCGCAGCTCCCCGTCTGTTTCGGCATACACCAGACTTGGCGGGGAGCTTTTTCCCCCGATGGCCATGGGAGCAGCGGATGCGAGGCAAGCAAGCGGAGATGAGTTCTGGAACGTTCCTGGTCTGCGTACTGACACTGCTGGTCACTGTCGTTTGGTTGCAAAAAGAAGCTCCTCCGGCGCGCTAGGGGGGCACATGCGAGACGTTTTCCTTGCGGTTATAAGCTCGATGCTCTTGATTTCATTGGCGCTATGGGTCGCGACCTCGCTACGCATCATCTAGGAACTCGTTCTACAGGCGGCTTGGTCGCCGTGCTCACATTTGATCTCACTATTTGCCCTTAAGTATCGTTTGATGCATTGCGCGCGGATAGGCTCTGCTACCTGTTTCCGGAGCAGGGGGCGCGGCATGGACCTACTAAAGAAAGCAACGGGCAACTCGAACCCCCGGAGTGTCCGAATTGCCGCGTCACCATGAGATGGTTTCGCTCGGAGCTGGTGCGAGATACTCCAGAACCAATATTCGCCCACCTTTTCGTCTGCCCCAACTGCAAGCGCGCTCAGCGGAATGATACAAAATTCAATCTGGTTCGCGTGCCGCCTGACAAACCGGCGGCCCCCCGTTTTCGTGTCGTGACGGGAGGAAGGTGAGGCCGCCTCAGTGGGCGGCCGCAGGCAATTTGCGGACGAACTAGACGACCTGTTTCTGGCGCGCTCGGTGCCGGATCGATGTCGACTAGGAGATCAGTTCGCGCGCCGAGCGTGCGACAGCTTGATGGTCCGCGACACAAGTCGATCGTAGGTTTCGAGCGCAGCGTCGGTCGCCAATTTTACCATTTCTCGACAAGCAGCTTCGTTCAACTGAGTGAAGCTGTTACGGATAGCTCCGGCAAGCTCTTCCTCGGTTACAGCCGAGCGCTTGGACACAGTGCGCCCGGTGAGCTGCGCAAACAGATTAAGGCGATACACGTCGGCCGCGAGCCGCCAAGCCCACTCTTCGAGATGTAGATGTTCCACCGTCAGCGTCCCAGAGGTTCGCGGCGGAAGGGAAAGCTGAAGGCCGCGCCAATCAGCTAACCCATACAGGTCAGTGAAAAAACCAACCCACACTAGAAGGACGCATCGCTCACAAAGCCCGGTGGAAACCGGCTAAGAATGTCCAGGGAGATGCCGGCGACCCGGTGCAGCTGGGGCCTGGCGCTTTGGCCCGGTCGAGCCACACGGGGTTGCGCGCTTTGCCTCGGAATGGACGGCTTCATGCGCCGCCTTCCGTCAGCGGTCAGCTCCTCGCGGTGGACTGGCGTGAACTCCCGCCGAATAAGTTCTCTTATTCCGGTCGAACGATTGAGTGAGAGCAAGTCGTCACAAGCAGCAACGTTCGGCTGCATTGCCAATCTTTTCCCAAAGCCGGCTCAATCACTTTGAGAGGAGTGCCGATCGCCATAGTGGCACCAGCCCCCACTAGAACAACGGCTGTCAGTGCGAACATTCGAGAGGTCGTCCAGTTAGGATTCATGGCGCTTCCCTCCACCTGAAGCGCGCACACTATGCTTGGCGATATCTGCCGCTTGTGAACTACTTCACACAATGCGCATCACACCCGCGTGCAGGAGGTCCAGCAGCGTGAACAGGCGGTCCGCTTTCCCCTTAGACCATTCGTGTTTCTGTCATCTAAGTCGGACAGAATAGAGCGCCGGGATTTAAAGACCCGACCAGGGAAATATCAGTGCCGCCGGGGCGAGGATACTCCGCTCTAGCGGCGCTGTGGAATGCTGCCTCGGGACCGTTCCATCCCCGTGAAGCAAAAAACGGAATAAATTTTGTGCCCGTCAAAGGATGATGATGATGCTTGATGAGCAGTTGGCTCGCGTGCGAACGCATCGAAACAACATTCAACGCTATCGCCACTTATTGCAAACCAGCCTGACAGAGTTTGAGCGCCAATTCGTCGAAAAGCGCTTGAGCGAAGAGCATTCGAAGCTGGAGAGATTGACCAGCGCGTTTTCAAACGAAGCGCACCGCGACCGATCACCAGGCCCGGACAGCCGCTTGGCTTAGGTCGCTTCAAGCGGTTGAACTCTCGGCCCGCCAGCGCGAACCGGCAGGTGATATCTGGTGTTAACTCCGGCGGCCGGGGTTCAGGACCAGAGGCGCGAGGAGCATCGGACTGAAACGGCTTCGCTTCTCTGCACCAGATAAACTCGCCGGTTTCCTGTTCGATCTATCGTTACGTGCGGACCGCAAGGCCGACGGGCTGCGCGCGGGCGTCCTCGCCGTTGGCGCCGCAGACAGCGAGAAGGACGCGAGAGAGAACAGCCGTGCGATCCTGCAGCAATTCCACTCCAGCAACGATCCGGTCGTCGCCTATGACTTCTTCCGTGAAAGGCGCGACGCGGAAGCGATTATGAGACGACTCGACTGGCTCGGACACGGGACGGTACTCACGCCCGAAGACGAGAAAGCGATAGCAGCTCTGGAGCTGGGTCGAGCATGCCCGTGAACAGCGGGCCGCTTCCGGAGACGCTTCGCCCGAGACCCGCCAATGTTGGACGCCGCTCTGGCGCGCCTTTTCCGCGGCATCCCGACGGACCGGGATATGCGGCCGGTAACGCTGGCCACGACCGAGATTCTCATCGCGCACAGGCGTTGTGCGATATCTGCGAAAGCAGCGAGACAATTGATTCGATTTCCCGTCGATGCCATGACGGGAGCAGGGCAGCGGTACGATCGTGAACTGCTCGTCGCTCGGCGGCCTCGTCGGACTGCCCAACCGCGCGGCCTATCATGGCTCGAAGCATGGCGTGCTCGGTCTCACCAAATGCGCGGCGCTCGATTTCGCGACGAAGAACATCCGCGTCAACGCCGTCTGCCCGGGCACCATCGAAACGCCAATGTCTGCGGGCATCGATCACGGCATGCTGAAGGAGATCATGCGCGACCAGTCGATCGGCCGCTTCGGCCGTCCGGAAGACGTCGAGGCGGCCGTTCTCTGTGCAGCGACGCGGCCAGCTTCGTCGTCGGCGTCGCACTGCCGGTGGATGGCGGCTTCACCATGCACTGACGAAGACCTGACTTTACTCTGGGCTGCATGGGGGATCCGCCGCGCAAGTGTGATGGTCCAATTCTCTCATCTTATCCGGCCAGAAGAGCGGATCGCGTTTCGGATTCGGCGAGCAGAGTCCAGTTGCGGATGGCGAGGAGTTCGCCCATCGGCTAGATGGCGCCGATAAAGGCGGCCGCCGAAGTTGGTACTAGTAAGATTGACGACGGCAATTGCGTGGTTGTCAGGATTTGACCGTTGGCGATGCGGGTCAATAGAAAGCGGGGGATTTGGGTTGAGGAAGCACGTCTGTCGGGATCTAACCGCGCACACGAAATGGTAAGGCGGGTAGCGAACGTCGTCCGCCATTGCAGCGGGCGATCTGCCGCCTGAATAATGGCAGGCGCTGTTCTCCGATCCACGCGCGGGCAATGCCGGCCAGTCAGAGGCACGCTGCGGCCGACGACGAAATAAAGCTTGTGGCCGTTAGGCGAAGGTCGCTTGAACGCGCATCCTGTTCGTTATCCGGGGCGGACCGGCCATGGTCTGGCTGTTTGCCGCTGCGTTTGACCCGGAGCGGTAATCTGGCCGCAAGACCGCCTAGCCGTGCTGACCTGGTGGTGCTGTTCGCGTTCGTATAGCGGCAAGCCGTCCCAGCAAGTCGAAGGGAATAGGCGACCGTCTTGGTCAAGCCTGAGCGCCTGCAAGTAAGCTGTTATTAGGCGCTTGGGCCTGTCTCGGAGTGCGCCGGTCCCGGCACTTCTCAATGGCCCCCGCCGGCGGTCGCGCCCTTTGGCTTTCCGGTCAGGAGCAGGGCGACGCCAGCCAGCAGTAGCACGATGCCAACCACCGCGAAGGTGTCGCTGAAACCCATGACCAGCGCTTGCTGCTTCACTGACTTGCCCAGCGCGATAATGGCCTGATGGCGAGCGCCGGCGGGATCGGTCATACCGTGCGCCAGGAAGTAGTCAGTCATCGTCGCAATCCGCTCGCGCACTTGCTCGCGGCCGAGATCGACAGATTGGCCGATGATGTTGGAATGAAACTGCTCGCGCTTGGTGACAATGGTGGAGAGCATCGCGGTACCAATGGCGCCGCCGAGATTGCGCATCATGTTGGCGATGCCGGAAGCGGCAGCCGCATCCTGGGGTGCCACGCTGCCCAGCGAAATCGCACTCAGGGGGGTAAGCAACAGGGCTTGGCCGACCGCGCGCACGATGTTGGGGATGAAGAGCTGGTCGCCGGAATAGTCGAGCGACATCGCGGTGTTCATAAAGGAGCTGAGTGCAAAGATGCTGGTTCCGGCAAAGGCAATGAAGCGAATGTCAAAGCGCTCCATCAGCTTCGGTACCAGAGGTATCAGCAGCAACTGTGGCAGGCCGGTCCAAGCCAGCACAGCGCCGATCTGCTCCGCGTTGTAGTGCTGTACCTGGCCGAGATAGGCCGGCAGTAGATAGATCGAGCCGAACAAGGCAAAACCGATAAAGACGGCGGCGAGGGTGCCCAGTCCGAAGCTGCGGATCGTGAGCAGGCGGAGGCGAATGAGCGGCTTCTCGACCAGCAACTCGTTGGCGACGAACAGCGACAGGCTGATGCCGGCAACAATAGCCAGCTTCACGATGAAAGGCGAGCCGAACCAATCGTTCTTGTTTCCTTCCTCCAGGACGGCCTGCAGGGCAGAAAGTCCAAGCGCCATGCTGGCGATACCAAACCAGTCGCCCTCGCGCAGGAGAGCGAGCTGCATCTTCTGGCGGTCCAGCGTGAAGTACAGGGTGGAGACCATGACCGCGGTCGGCACGACATTGACGAAGAAGATGGTTTGCCAGCCGTAATTTTCCGTGAGGTACCCGCCGATGGTGGGGCCGATTGCCGGCGCAAAGGTTACCGCAATCGCGAACATCGCAAGCCCGATCGGCTGCTGGCGCTTCGGCAGCTTGGTGAACACCAGCGTGAACGCCATCGGGATCAATACGCCCCCAAAAAAGCCCTGGAAGGCGCGAAGGGCGATCATCGTCGGCAGGTCAGTGGCAAAGGCACAGGCTACCGAGAAGGCCGCGAACAGGCCGGCAAAGCTCAGCATGATCGCACGGAAGGAAAATACCCGGCTGAGATAGTCGGTCAGCGGGATCACCACGATCTCCCCGATCAGGTAAGAGGTCGAGATCCAGGAGCCATTGTCCACGCCGGTGCCGATGCCGCCTTCGATGTTGAGCAGCGAGGCGTTGGTGATCTGGATGTTGAGAATCGCCATGAAGGCGCCGATCATGGCGGCAAGAATGGTAATCCAGACGGTAGCTCTGGCACGGTCAGGCTGTACTGAGGCGACAGTGGTGGCGCCTCGCGCGGCTACGGAGCCGTTGAGAGTAAGAGTGGACATGGCATCACCTGTTCGAGGCGAGCGGAGACGTGACGGGGTTGGCGAACACGAGTTGCCGGCGACCGGTTGTCAAAGACTTGGTTTGGATGCTGGGGGTGACAGACATGCCGGGGCGCAGATCCGCGTCGGCGCTGTCGAGCACGATTTTCACCGGAATCCGCTGTACGACTTTGGTGAAATTGCCCGTTGCATTGTCCGGCGGCAGCAGCGCGAACTCCTGGCCGCTGGCGGGCGCAAGGCTGTCGACATGCCCGTGCACGGCTTTGCCCGGGAACATATCGACCTCAATATCGACCGCCTGTCCGGCCCGCACCTGGCCCAGCTGGGTTTCTTTAAAATTCCCGACCACGTAGGCGCCGTCCGACGGTACCAATGACATCAGCTGGGTGCCGGCCTGGACGAATTGCCCGACACGAAGCGTGCGGTTGCCGACCACACCGTCGATCGGAGCCGTGATCGTCGCATAGGATAGGTTGAGCTCAGCCTGACGCTCGGCGGCATCGGCTCGCCTAGCTCCTGCCACGGCTTGGGCCACCTCGGCCTTAAGAAGTTCGGTTTGCTTCTGCGCTGATGCAAGGTTTGCCTTGTCGCGCTCGATGGCGGCGAGCGAGGTGTTATCGCGCGCCTGTGCATTTTCTGCATTCTGCACGCTGCCATAGCCAGTAGCCGCGAGATCGGTGTAGCGCTTGTTTTCTTGCGCTGTGAACACCCGCGCCGCCATATCAACGTTAAGTGTGGCCTTGGCGGCGTCGATCACAGCCCCCTGCACATCGAGCTGCGCACGCTTGCTTTCGACCGCAGCCGCCGCCGCGCCAACGTCAGCTTTTGCCTGGTCGAGCGCGACCTTGAAGTCCCGGTCGTCGATCCGCGCCAGCACCTGACCCGCCTTCACGTTTTGGTTGTCTCCGACGAGAACATCGTTCAGATAGCCGGAAACCTTCGGAGCGATCGTGGTGTTGTCGGCCTTCACGTAGGCGTCATCGGTCGACACCAGGAAACGGCCCGCGGTCCAGTAATCCCAACCGTACCAGGATGCGGCGGCGAGCAGGGCGACGGCCGCACTGGCCAGCAAAGCCCGCCGAAAGCTGCCCTTTCGTCCGCGTTTGGTCGGCGAGTCGGTGACCTCGTTGCCGGGAGCTGTGACTGGGGTCAAAAGCTCATCGGTTTCGGACGTCAATTTTTGAAGCGGCTGGAGCGAGGTGACTTGAGCCGAAGCGATCTGGGCACCCATGTTGGCCTCCGATTTGGAAACTTGCTGTTTTCCAAAATAGGCCCTATGTTCGGACTGTCAATGGAATGACAGGCATCATCGAAAGGCATGGCTGGCCCATGGCAGTCACGAAGAAGAGAGCAACGGGCGAACGCGCCGGATCGGAAGTGCGGCGCGGCCGCGGTCGGCCGCAGGCTCGTCCGGATGACGAGACGCGTGCTATTATTCTCCAATCCGCGCGGCACGAATTTGCGTCGAACGGCTATGCCGCCACCGGTATGGAAAGCGTGGCGCGCCGTGCCGGTGTCTCCACCAAGACGCTGTACCGGCTGATACCAAACAAGGCTACATTGTTCGAGGCCATGATCACGGACCGCCTCGATCGTTTCGATTCGGTAGTTCGCCTGAAAGCGTGTGATGGAGGCGATGTCGAGACCGCGCTGGGCGAAGCGCTGATCGCCTGCGGAGAGCTGATTCTAGACAGTGAAGTGATCGCCCTGCAGCGTATGATCCTGGGCGAGAGCGAACAATTTCCAGAGATCGCCGAAACATTCTACGGCAAGGCGATCAAGCGCTCCGAAAGCACGCTGTCGAACTGGCTGAAGGCGCAAGCTGTGCATGGCCTGATCGAGATCGACGATGCTGTGGATGCCGCCGGCATGTTGCTGGGTATGCTCGCCTTCCAGCCGCAGCGCGCTGCCATGTTCGGCCATGCGCCCGCGCCGTCCCGAAACGAGCTAAAGCGGCGCGCGCAGGCTGCTGCCGGCCTGTTCTTGCGAGGGTGCGCGCCCCCAAACGCGTAATAACCCGTTTCGCTAACTCTGGGGACGACGTGGAACAACGGCGATCGGGATAAAACTTGAGTGCCACTCTGATTGTACATAGTCCATTTTACCAGCGCGATGCCTTGCAGCCTGGTCTTCGACGAGTGAGGCCTATCATTTGCCGTCAAGACGATAAAATATCGTCAGGCCGTACGGGGGCTGTCCACCGTAAACCGTCGACGCCCATCCCGATCAGTGGACGAGGCCCGAACGGTCGAATTTGAACTGCGAGATTCAGCGCAATTGCCGCTGCCATCCTGACGCGGCGACGCCCCTTGGACATAGTCTTTGCGGCAGAGTTCTCGTCTACGTGCATCGGCTGCAGATCGAACTCTCGGCCGCAAACCGCTTGATATCTAACGGGGTGATCTGCACTTCATCGCTTTGAACCGCGTCCCAATGACAAGGTGGTCAAACCATTCGATAGGCGCCTTGTCCGGGTCCACCTTGGCGGTAGTGTGCCTCCGCTTGATGCAAGGGCTCGAGGCTTGCTCCATCAAAATATAAGCCATGTCGAGCTTGGAATCGACGAGATCATGGCCAAACGGAAGGGGCCTCTCCGATCAGAGGATCGCGGCTATTTGTGGCCGGGCGGCGGCCTTCGGATCTCGCCTCGCGTACGATTTCGCAATGGTGCTGGTTCCGGCGGTGTGCTGCCGGTGCCGATACGCACGATGGCCTATTTCCGCTTCACAAAATCGAGCGTAGTCTGGCAGATGCCGACGCACATGGCGGAATACGGCCGTGTACTGCGGAAGCCGGACAAGGAAGCTGCCTGGTACGACCGGCTCCCGAAGCCCCTTCAGGAATACCTGACAAGCCTCGGAACGACCAAAGAGACATTACTTCCTGACTACATAGCGGATTGGAGTTGAAGCCTATCAGCCCCCCGTATGGGGTTCGATGGCCCCATCAGGCGACATATCGACCAACCAGTCATTACACATAGGGCTCCACTCGATGTCTATCAGCATGTTGGACCAAATGCTTTTCAAGCTCCCATGTGGGCATAAGGTCGTTCTTGGGCGACTATTCGGCGCTAAAGACTGGACGTGCGAACTTTGCCATCAAAAAATCGAACTAAGCTCCGGCCCTTGTAAGGCGGCCTTCGAGAAGGATTTGGAAAAGGCAAACCTAGTCGACTTGCTGGAGAAGGCTAGGGGGAACAAAGTAACGCGTCTCTCGTAATCGAAAGGCGAGCGCGAGTATCTAATCTGCGGATCGCGCCGACTGATCACGCCGCAAATAGATGTCGATCGGCGACTGACGTGGCATAAAGCAGGCATTTTCGGCGCCCTGCGTTCGGAGAGGCGATCGATGGTCCCCTCTGGGCAGCCGAGCTCGCGTAGTGGAATGACGGATCATCGACGCATCGGGACGCGGTCCGGTCCAAGCTGACGCGCCTGAGGCCGTTCGCATTCAGTACGCCGCTGGAACGCGCGAACCTTCCCTGATCGGACCCCGACATTTGGACGATCGACAGCACCCTGCTGGCTCGCGCCTGCGTCGACGAAATCATCTCGCTCAGCGCATCCAGGATCTGGTCCCAGACGCCAGCCCGCCGCCACTGAACGAAGGGCGCTGCAACCAATTCGTCACGCCGATGATGGCGGATGACGCGCGGGACAGGCGCACCATCCGCCTCATCATGGGCGTCACTCTATCCACGCTCCTCAGCCTTATCCTTGCGCCAGCTCAGGATTGTCAATGTCCAGCCCACCATGACAACCAGATTAATCGCAAGCAACGCAGGGTCGCCGTACTGGGAGTAAAGCACGAACAATGCCGCGATGATGAAGCCGCGCACAAATAGAGTCACCGTATAAACTGGAGACGCTTTATTGATGATCAATCCAAACGCGATGATTCCCAGCGAAAAAATAAGTACCCCGAACATACGAAGGCCGAGGTCATCGTAGGCGTGGTTGGTGAGTAACAAATTCATCATCGTCTGCGGAACGAACATCAGCGACACGCCAACCGGAAGCGTGTAGCCGACGAGGTAGTACAAACTGAGCCGCGTCCTCGGTAATTCATGGCTTTCGGCGGAGGTGTCGTTCCCTATAGTGGTCGATATTGCACTCATGGCCTTTTTCCTTTGGCTTGAATTGGTCATTGACGGGCGAGATTTCACCAGCCTTGGCTTTGCTCGGGTTGCCGCAACTGTCTTCTCAATTGGTGTCTTTGGCGTTCGGTTGATGCAGGCTGCCGGCCCCGGAGTGATCCGCCCGTGAGACGGTCGGCGAACGAGCCGATCACGATGGACGCGATGCCCAAGGACGCCATAACGGCTTCGAAGTAGGTAAAGTCCATTGGTGCTTTCCTTTCTGTATTTGGACAAAAAACGTGGTCGATCAAATCCCAGTCATCCTCGAGCGCTCACGTGTTTCACTTGGAGATCGAGGCACTGGGCGAAGGGCTTAATCTTCGGGTGCTGCCTCTCAGCATTCAGAAAACCTGTTGTGGGATCATCCAAACTGAAACCGTCTGCCAGATGCCTTCGCCTGAGTTGCGCTGATAGGCGACAAAGTCAGCACCGTCGTCGTGCACCAGTTTGTGGCGATAAGCGTCGGTCGTTTTCGTCATTGAACTTCTCCTCATGCGTTGGCGTCCTCTTCGCAAGACGCCGTTGTCGAACAAGATGGAGAAGAGAGTCCGCCTTGCCATCCCCTGGATTTTGGAAGCAATCCTTCCGAAGTCTGAGAGATCCCGACGTGTTGGATACGTCCGCCGGCGTGTTACCCAAGGTCCCGCCCACTCAAGCGAGATAGCCGGAAGCGCCGTCCCACAGTAACTTCAATGCCGTCACGACCAGCAGTCCATAGCAAGCACGATAGATCTGACGCTGGTCCAGCGAGCCGTGAAGTCGCCAACCCAGCCATACGCCGCCGGGAATGGCGAACAGACAAATCGCCATCAAGGTCCAGACGCTGGCGGTCGGTTTGACCAGCAGCAGCCACGGCACCGCCTTGGTCGCGTTGCCGACGGTGAAGAACAGGCTTGTCGTTCCGGCGTAGATTTCCTTGCTGAGGCCGAGGGGCAGTAGGTACATCGCAAGCGGCGGCCCGCCTGAATGCGCCACCATCGTGGTTATTCCCGAGGCAAGACCGGCGGTGATTGCCTTCGGCCTGGACCGCGGACGTGTAGCAATTTCCGCGCCTGCAACCAGCCATAGGCCAACAAAGATCAGAGTGAGCACCGCCATCACAATTGCGATCGCGCGATGGTCGAGTAAGCGGAACACCAGGTAGCCAAACCCGATGCCAATTACGAGTCCCGGCAACAGCAGCGCAAGGTCAGGCTTCGACCAGGTCGAAGGCTTCCAGTACAGCAGCGCGAACAGATCCATCGCGATGAACAAGGGCGCGAGCAGACCACCGGCGGTGACCGGGTCCATCACGCACGACAGTAGTGGAATGCCGACGATGGAGAATCCGCCACCGAACGCTCCCTTCATGAAACAGATCAGGAAGACGCCGGCAAAGGCGACCATGATCGTGGTGAGCGTCAACTCCATGGGAGACTCCATTGGTTGCTCCGGGCAATGCGACGCCTTTGGCGCAACCGCTCCTCGCGCGGACCGCGCCTTGATTGAGGAAGTTTTCGCATCCCCGGTAAGGTTGGGTTGATGTGGCCAGAATGACCCGATACAGTTCTCGGTGCAATTAGAACATTGAACTCGGTGCAATAAATGTCGAAGCCCGAATATCTGAAGCTCGCTGATGCAATTGCCTCGGAAATAGCTGCAGGCGCCTTCAAGCCGGGCGACCGCCTGCCGCCTCAGCGCAATTTTGCTTACGAGCGTAAGATCGCCGTCTCGACGGCGGGCCGCGTCTACGCCGAGCTACTGCGCCGCGGGCTCGTCGTCGGCGAGATAGGTAGGGGCACCTTCATCTCGGGCAATGCCAGGCGCGGAGCGGCAGCGCCAAGCGAGCCGCGGGGCGTCCGGATAGACCTCGAGTTCAATTATCCGATGCTTCCCGAGCAGACCGCGCTGATCGCAAAAAGCCTGAATGGCCTGGACAAAGTTGCGGCGCTCGATGCCGCATTGAGGCAGGGGACCAGCATCGGAACAACGGCGGTCCGAAGCGTCGCGGCTGAATATCTTTCGCAGGGTGCGTGGTCGCCCACCGCTGAACAACTCGTGTTCACCGGGAACGGGCGGCAGAGCATTGCCGCCGCACTTGCCGCAATCGTGCCTACCGGCGGCCGCTGCGGCGTGGAGGCCCTGACCTATCCCTTCATCAAGGGCATCGCGGCCCGGCTGGGTATTTTGCTGGTGCCTCTAGCGATGGACGAAGGCGGCGTACGGCCTGACTCGGTGCAAAAGGCGCACCGTGAGGCCCATCTCTCGGCCATCTATATTCAGCCGGCGATCCACAATCCGTTGGGTATGACAATGACCTCGGCACGCCGGGCCGATCTCCTGCGCGTCGTCGAGAAGCTCAACCTTCCGATCATTGAGGACAACGTCTACGGCTTCCTGGACAATGAGCCGCCACTTGCCGCGCTGGCGCCGGAGGCCTGCATTGTGATCGACAGTCTCTCGAAGAGGGTCGCGCCGGGCCTGACCCTGGGCTTCATCGTGCCGCCGCCGCGGCTACGTGAAACCATGGCGGCCTCGGTGCGTTCGGGCGGGTGGACCGCATCGGGATTTGCGTTTGCGGCTGCGCAGCGAATGATGGGTGATGGCACCATTGCCGAGCTTACGAGATTGAAGCGCCTCGATGCGCGCGCGCGTCAGAAGCTTGCGGTTGATTGCCTTTCGGGCTTCGAAATCCAGACCAACGGAAAATGCTATCATCTGTGGTTGACGCTGCCGGCACACTGGCGCTCGCAGACCTTAGTCGCTGCCGCAGCCAGGCGCGACATTGCACTGACTCCGTCGACGACTTTTGCCGCCACGCTTGGCCATGCACCCAACGCCGTGAGGCTGGCTTTGGCGGCTCCGACCATGGACCAACTCGATACTGGCCTGCGCACATTGGCAGCGATGCTGAACGCCAAGGAGGAGGATTTCGATGCGACGGAATGAGGGGCGCTGTCGCAAATGCTCGCTCCGGTCTAGAGTTGCGGGGCGCCGTTGAGTAGCGATGTAAGGTCCAGCTTTCTGGCGGATCTTCTCGCGAAAACCCGCACTAAGAGTGCTTGTTCGAGCGGATTGTCAGCCTCGGCCGGGCTTTCCAAAATTTGGAAGGGCTCCTTCCGCTATGGGCGCCTGTTGACGCATCGTCCTCGCCCCATCTCCTGGACCAGACGCCGCCAGAGTGCGGCCCAACACACCAGGAGGCGGATATGGGAGAAGTTGTCCGATTTGTGTCAAAGGCCGAGCGCGAGCGACTCCGCCTGATTCGAGAAGCCCGCGCCATTTACGACAGCGTTTTCCCGCCGTCTCAATCGGTCAACGAGCAGCGAGACGAGCCGCCACTGATGCATGGTGCCAACGGAGCCAATGCTCAGCACCCCCACAACATTCTGTCGTGATCACCAACATCGCGATGTTCTGCGACCACTGAACACTTTTCGCAAACAACAGGAGAGCGCCGTGTCAATCCAAAACATGCTTGCCGCAACCGTATTTGCTTTTTCCTCTCTAACGACCGCTCATGCTAATGGCCTCCGTCCGATTGAAGCCACGAGCATCCACCTTGGCGATATATCGGGCGTCGCCTACTACACCGCCGAGCCTGATGGGTTTCACGTCGTCACGACTCTTGTGCAAGGCAAAGAGGGAACGCCGATCCGCGTCGTGTCGGTTCTTGCGCCGGGCCAGCGTGTGGTTCTTTCGACAGCAAATCGGGCGAGCAGGCTGGAAATCAGCCGACAAGGCGACAGCGTCCTCGTCCGCAAGGCGAACGCAGCCGTGGACTGAATCTTAGTCAACCAATGTAGCTATGGAATAAGGATGCCAAGCATGTCGACGATCCGTCTCCATCGAACGACCACTTTGACACCCGAACAGTATATTGCCGGGCTCACCGACTTCGGGCCCGGTCGCGCGAAGCTCTTAGGCAATAGCGCCGACGAGTACCTCAAGGTGCATCACAAGGGTCGTTCGCACGCCGACGTCACAGAAGGCTCGTCCGGCATCTGGGAACGCCTGACCTACGACTGGTCCGATCCCGACCGCGTTGTACTCACGACCACCGAGTCCAATGTATGGGGAGGCGCGTCAGGTCACACATACGCTTTCACGCGTCTTCCAGACGGCACGACCGACATTGACGTCGCTGTCGTACGCGATGGCAAGAATTTCAAGGGATGGATCCTCGGGCTGGTGCTCAAGACCATCGGCAAGCGCGTTTTGAAAAGAGGGTTTGAAAAGTCCGTCGACGCCATTGAGATTCGAAACGCCTCTTTGAAGAATCGCGAGGTTGTTGTCGGGCTGCGGCCAACCAAAGCTGCCTAGCGACCCCGCCGCTAACTGGCGAGCACTCGTTTCAACCGCGGCGCCGCGAAATCCAGGAAAGCGCGTATTTTGATCGGCAGGAATCGGTTGGCGGCGTATACAAGAGACACCGGCAGCGGTATCGGCTGGAAAGCATCGAGCACGGTCGTCAAAGGTCCACCGTCGTTTAGGGGTTCCTGAAGCTGGTAGGAAAGAGCGGCCGCAATTCCGATCCCGGCACGAGCTGCGGCGAAGGCGGCCTCAGCATTTCCAACGACGAGCCGCGTCTGTACCGGGACTGCAGTCGTCGCCTTGTCTTTGACGAAGGTCCAGACATCGCCTGACGCAAAGCCGGCATAGGTTATGCAATCATGATCTGCCAATTCTTCCGGCGTACGCGGCGTTCCGCGAACCGAAAGATAGGCGGGACTGGCGCAGGCCAGGCGACGCACTTCGCCGACCCGGATCGCCATCAGGCCGCTATCCGGCAGCGCGCCAATGCGCACCCCAACATCGATTTGCTCCTGAACCAGACTCAGCACGCGATCTGTGGGGATCATTCTGACCTTGATATCCGGATACGCCTTGAGGAAATCGGCCATGATCGGAATGAGGATGGTTCGCCCAAGACCGAGCGGCGTTGTCACCGATAGCTCGCCTGTCGGCGCGATATATTCACCCGACGCTGAACGCTCGGCTTCGGTCACGTCCGCAAGAATGCGCTTGCATGCGGTCAGGTAGGAGCTGCCCGCATCGGTGAGCACCAATTGGCGGCTCGACCGACTGAACAGCTTGGTCCGCAAATGTGACTCAAGCTCGGAGACCTTACGGCTGACCGTTGCGAGCGGCGTCTTCAATCGACGCGCCGCAGCCGACAGGCTGCCGGCCTCGACCACGGCGAGGAAGGTCGACATGGCTTCCAACCGATCCATTCGAATCCTCTTCCAAAATCCGGAAGGACAGCTCTCGACTTTGCCACGTCGCCGCAAATTTCGGAAGATACAGGGTGCTAGATACCTCGTTGAATTGGTCTGCCAAGGGCGCGGACGGGCGTTACGGGCGACGGGAGGCCCGATGAAAAGCGACCTCTTTGATCCCGCGGATTTTCGTTTACCACACCCCCTGCCGTCACGGTCACCTCAAAACGGTTTCTGCTTGCTCTTGCGTTCACCCCGCGCGACCGGGATCCACTTCGCTGCGGCACGTCGCATTGACCGGCGTCGTCGGCACGATTCCGCGGCTCGGATGATTTCAAGAGCTTCATCTGTAGCCGCGCTTCCAGTTTGGACATCTTGCGGCTCGCAATTGCGAGCGTGTCTGTACCGGAGCCTGGCAGCGGGCAGGCTGCCATAACGATCCGTGTCTGCTTCCGTTTTCTGGAAGGATGAATCTCGATTTTGTCCAATACCGGATAACTGAGCAGAGTCTATCTCCAGCGTCGACGACGTAGTCGCTTAGCGCACGGGAGACGGACATGAACACGACTGAAACGAAGGGCATTGCGCTCATTACCGGCGCATCGAGTGGTATCGGAGCAGTCTACGCTGACCGGCTGGCAAAACGCGGCCGCGACCTCATTCTGGTTGCTCGCAACATGGATCGGCTTTCATCGCTGGCGCGTCGTCTCACGAGCGACACCGGCCGCAACGTGGAGACGGTCCAAGCCGATCTCACCTCTCCGGCAGACCTGCGGCGCGTCGAGGACATCTTGCGGAACAATGCCGGGATTTCCCTGCTGGTCAATAACGCCGGCTTTGGCGCCACCAAGCCGCTTCTTGCCTCCGATGTCGACCAAATGGAGGAGATGATCCGACTTAATGTTACCGCACCGACCCGCCTGACCTATGCCGTGGTCCCTGGATTCGTCAGCCGCGGCCGCGGCACGATCATCAACATTTCGTCGATCGTTGCGATCGCGCCGGAGCGATTGAACGGCGTCTACGGCGGCACCAAGGCATTCGTGTTGGCGCTCAATCATTCTCTCGTCCACGAACTCGCTGACAAGGGCATCCGCGCTCAAGCGGTCCTTCCCGGCGCCACAGCGACCGAATTTTGGGACATTGCCGGCAAGCCGGTTCACCAACTGCCCGCGGAGATCGTGATGTCGGCTGACGACATGGTCGACGCCGCATTGGCAGGCCTCGATCTCGGCGAGACCGTGACAATTCCTTCGCTGCCCGACCAGACGGAATGGGATCGCTATGAGATGGCTCGCCGCACCATGAACTGCAAGCTTTCGAGTGCAATCCCGGCGCCTCGGTACCACGTGCGCCAACACAGCGGCCTGAGCATGTAACGGCACTTGCCGCGTAGTCGTACCAAATGCTGCAATTGAAATCAGGGAGATCGTCATGAAGACGAACATCATTACAGAGGTAATCGATCAAGATCGACGCAAATTTCTGGGTGCGGCTGCCATGGGTATCGCGGTAGCCGGTGCCGCAAGCCTGCTTCCGTCGCCTTTGGCGGCTGCGCCCGCCAACGCTATCCGTCCCTTCCACGTCAATGTGCCGGAAGAGCAACTCTCCGATCTCCGCCGACGCGTCCTGGCGACGCGATGGCCGGATCGGGAGACGGTTGGCGATGCGTCGCAAGGCGTTCAGCTTGCGACGACAGAAAAGCTCGCGCGCTATTGGGCGACGGAATACGACTGGCGCAAGGTGGAGGCGCAGCTCAACGCCCTGCCGCAATTCATCACCGAGATCGACGGCCTTGATATCCATTTCATTCACGTTCGCTCGAAGCATCAAGACGCACTGCCGCTGATCGTCACGCATGGCTGGCCCGGGTCGATCATCGAGCAGTTGAAGATCATCGAACCGCTGACGAACCCAACTTCACATGGCGGCAGCGCCGCGGACGCCTTCCATGTCGTGATTCCGTCGTTGCCCGGCCATGGCTTCTCGGGCAAGCCGAAGGCGCCCGGCTGGACCCCCGTCACCATCGCCCGTGCTTGGGCCACGTTGATGCAACGCCTCGGCTACACGAAATATGTCGCACAGGGCGGCGATTGGGGGAACGCCGTCTCGGAGGTGATGGGTTTGCAGCGGCCGGCAGGACTGCTTGGAATTCACACCAACATGGCAGCCACGGTTCCGGCCAATATCTCAAAGGCGCTTGCGTATCACGAGACGCCGCCTAGCGACCTCACCACAGACGAACGGAAAGCGTGGGATCAATTGGCCGATTTCTACGGCAAGGGGCTCGCATACGCCCTGGAGATGTCAAACCGCCCGCAAACCCTGTACGCCATCGCGGATTCGCCGGTTGGGCTCGCCGCGTGGATGATCGATCACGACATCCGCAGCTACAAGCTTATCGCGCGCGTTTTTGACGGATCAACTGAGGGCCTGACGCGTGATGACATCCTCGACAACGTCACGCTTTACTGGCTGACGAACACTGCGGTCTCGTCTGCGCGCCTCTATTGGGACACCACGCAGATCTCGACCGGGGGAGGCTTCTTTGATGTTCGGGGCGTCAAGATTCCGGTTGCGGTAAGCGCTTTTGCCGATGAGATTTACCAAGCTCCGCGGAGCTGGGCAGAGCGGGCTTACCCTAACCTGATCCACTACAACAAGCTTGAAAAGAGTGGCCACTTTGCGGCTTGGGAGCAACCGCAAATCTTCTCGGCTGAGCTGCGGACTGCATTCAGGTCCCTGCGGGAAACCCAATAAATAGGCCGTCCTAACCGAACAGCATAGGAGTTGCACATGAGCGTGAGTCAGGAGCAGAGCGGATCTGCGATCAAGCCTCCCCGAGCAGCTAAAATCCATTTGAAGCTCGAGGCTGTCGTTCTCCCGGTCTCGGACGTCGATCGCGCAAAATCCTTCTACGGCAAGCTGGGCTGGCGGCTGGACGCAGACTTTGTCGCTGGCGAGCCGTTCCGCGTGGTACAGTTCACGCCTCCAGGCTCACCGGCCTCAATCCATTTCGGCAAGGGATTGACGTCGGCCGCTCCCGGAGCAGCCCAGAACCTTTATCTGGTCGTCTCGGACATCGAGGCTGCACGCGCCGAACTGGTCGAACGCGGTGCCAACGTAGGCGAGGTATTCCATCGCGCCGGTCCAGGACAGCCACGCATCAATGGACGAGATCCCGCGGGGCGCAGTTACGTCTCGTTCGCCTCATTCAGTGACCCAGACGGAAACACCTGGCTGATCCAGGAGATCACCACGCGATTGGCTGGGCGCGTGGACGCGGAACAAACAACGTTCTCCTCGCCGGCCGAACTTGCGGGTGCGCTTCGTCGCGCTGCGGCCGCGCACGGTGAGCACGAGAAAAGGATCGGTGCTCCGGATGCAAACTGGCCGGACTGGTACGCCGACTACATGGCGGCCGAATTGTCTGGCCGTGAGCTGCCGACATAGGCCGCGTCGCAGCCTCCAGACCTAGGCGGCACTCGCCCGGCCTAGGGAATCTTGTTTTATTCAGGAAACCGAGGAAACGCGCGGGCGTGCGGCAGTGCCCTGCCTTGCTGTTGCAGCCAGCGAAGCGACGTACGACGTGCCTGCGAGCCGTTCCCGGCCGCGTTTGGCTTGACCGGCCGTTTCACGATCGACTGATCGTATCAGCTGGGTTGGTCCGGAAGCGGCCAGGCCGCTCCCGGAATGCATGTGTTAGAACGCGAACTGGGTGCGCATCGCGACTGCATCAAATTTCGAGCCGACGTCCGCCGTCGAGAGCGGCGAGGCCTGCTTCGATACGTTGCCATGTAGGTAGTCGAGCATGAAACGGACATTGCCATTGACATACCAGTTGAGCGCGAGCGTGTAGACCGTCTGCCGACCGCCGGCGATGCCATTAGCGGTCGCGAGCTGATCGTTGAGGTCGATGGTCGAGAAGCGCCCCGCGACCTCCCACGCGCCCCAGCCGCCGCCCTCAAGCGAGAACGGATGGGCCGGCTTGACGCCGCCATATGCGGCAGACGCCGGATTGTAGGCATGGCTCTCGCCGGTCAGAACGTAGCCCGCTTGCGCATACCCGCCCTGGAACTTCAAGCTCGGCGCACCGAAGGGCGGCAAACCTGTGTTAGCGGTGCGATCGACGTTGTACCAGAAATACTCGCCCTGAAGGATCAGCGGTCCATACGTCGCGGCGGCTTCAATGCTGTAGACCTGTGCGCCCGAAACGTTGGCCATCGCGCCTGTCGAAACCAGCGTCGTCGGGTCGAGACGCAACTCCGGTCGATCGCTGAGCGTAACGGTCTGCGTGTTGGCAATGAGATTGCGCGGGGGTTGAATCAGCCATTGCGCATCGGCACCGAGATGGACCGAATAGTCCTTGCCGTTAATGGGATTGCCCGCAATGCGCGCCACGGCGCCGTATTGCTCGCTCGTCCCCGCCGGTGCAACGCTCGAGGCGGAGTGGATCGCGCCGGCAGCGGGTCCTGTGACGTAGCCGCCAACCCAGAGCTGGTCATTGTACCAGCGTGTTCCGACCGCGGAGCGGAAGTCGCCGGCGGCAATGTTGGTGGCGATGACGCCGGACGAAGCGCGCTCCATGAATAGGATATCGTTCGAGCTGGTGGCCTCGTCCAACGTGTACGGCAGGTCCATGATGCCGGCCTCGATCGCCATCCGACCGCCGAACGGCTTCAGCCCGGTGTAGCTAAGGAAGGCGTTTTCCACGCCGGATACGCCGCCGCCTGGCAGGGATCCTGGCGCGGCGCCGCCGAATCCCGCGGAGGTGCCGCCGAAGTCGTAGACCAGGGCGAAATTCCAGTCGTTGAAGAACTTGCCGGCAAGGCCAATGCGTGCGCGCCGGAGATTTTCGCCGCTATCGAGTCTCTGCGGCACGGTCGCCGCCGTGTTGGGCCTATAATCGTAGCCGCCGACATCCCAATGCACGCGCCCAGTGATTGCGATGCAGTTTGCCTCGTCGGCGGTGCAGATCGTCGGCCGGTTGTTCGGCATCGTCACCACGACCCCTGCAGCCGCCGCCGGACCTTTGACCGGGATGGCGGCACTGGCGTTGGCGACCGCGACCTTTGCCTCGGACCGCGCCTCGAGCCTGGCCTCCGCCTTTGCGCTTGCCGCAGCCACCGTGTTTGCCGCGGTCTGCTTCTGGAGCTTGTCGAGCTTCTGTTCCAGGACTCTCAATTGCTGCTTTAACAGCGCAATTTCTTGATCACTGCTTGCCGACTGTGCATGAGCTTGCGATGCCGCGAGCGCACCGGCGAGGCCTAGCGCTGCGGTTGCGAATGTTTTGCTGAGCACGTCACACCCCCTCTGTTCGGTGAAGTCTCCCTAAGGCCCGAACCTGTCGCAAGGGCGATTGACTGTGGCACTACTGCTGCAGGTCCCGGTTGTTGCATTATACAAAGTTTATGGGGTTTTGAGGCTTGTACGAAACCGTAGACATACGTGACCGTGCACCTGAAGCTTGTCTGCAACACCAAAAACCGGCCTCCTCCCAGTCGGATGCGGTTCGTTTGTGGCAGGTTTCCTTACTCAGTCGACAGCCGCTCCTGTTGACTCCCCGCGGGCGGACGAGAACACGGCCGATCACTGCCGATGTTAACGAACGGTTCCTCCTTAGGCTCAACACGAACATGCCGCACCCCGGTTTCACCCGGTCGACAGTAGTCACTTCGCCCTTCAGACACTGCGCGGGTTGACTCGGCAGATCAAGAGGCCAAAGCTCTCGCATGTCGTTGACGGGACGCCGTCGTTTGGCGACATTTCGTCGGACGTCACCGGCTTCTTCTACGTTACGCGTCCGGAAAGCTGGCGCGCACAATCGGCTGGAATACGACGGCAATCGCACGCGAATTCTACGCCACAATGCTGGAAATCTGTCCCGATCGGGAACGGGGCAGCAGAATCGTCAAGCAGCAGACATAGGAGTAGTCAACCGCGAAGGAGTCATCCGACATGCATGCAATTCGAAAACTTCGTGAGTCAGGCCACGCCACCACGGCTGACTACGAAACAATGCTCGCTGAGAATGTTGTTTTTCACAGTCCAGTCTTGATACGGACCATCGAAGGTCGTGCGGCGGTTGCACAAATCTTTGCGGCCTCGACCACTCTACGAGAAGGCGCCTATACAGGTGAGTGGAAGCTAGACGACCGCAGAACCTTACTCAGATGGAAGGGGCAGATTCAGGGTCACGAGCTGGAAAGTTTCGACTTTATCGAAGAAAACGATGAGGGACTCATCGTCGATCGCACAGTTGCTTTTCGTCCGATGCCCGCAGCGAAACTTTTTCGGGACGCCATGCGGGCTGCTCTCGGAAGCTCTGTTCCAGACGATTTCTGGGAATATATAAATTAGAGTTCAGGTGATCGCGCTCATGGCGCACGGCTTTCACGGCCCCGGCGACGTTGAGAATCGGCTGGTCGCAACTATGGTGGCGGCCGCGCCATCCTCTCGCCTGTTTCCCTGGCTGACGGAGAAACAATGTCGAGTTTCCGGTGCGCTGTTCGGCTGCCGAAGCCGGAGCGCCGGACGGTGGCGCGGGACCCGATCGAGTTGGTCGGCCTTGATTGCTTCGAAACGCCCAATCCGCTGAGTGGTCTGGCGGCATCATGAAGCAGATCGCCAACGTGTTCTGCTGTGGTTCATGCGCGAGAGGCTCGCCGAAAGGGCTCTCACCCAGAGAGCTTCCCTCGTTTAGCTTCAACTTGCTCGAATGCGGGCGCAGGCCGTCATACATCCGGCTGGATGAAGAGAGTAAGTCCCCACGGTCTTAGGATCACGCCAGCACAATTGCACCGAGCCTGATCGCCATGATGCTGTCGAGCCCGGTCCCGACCGATGAAGGCGTGACTGATGCTGAGGCGCTGGTCGCGGCTGGGCTTGATCCTGACCAGTGAGGCCGCGCTCCGAGCTCACGTCCAAGGCGCGACTCGGCGACCGACAGACGCGCGTTGGTTGCATGCACTGCCGCATAGCGTCATGTTGCGCGCCTATTCATGACGTGTTTCACTGGAGGCCCACCAAAGAACGTCCCGGCCCAAGCGGCCCGAGTGGGGAGAGTTGAATGGTGAAGCGGTTCGGCTTGAAGCGGTTTTGGCTCGCACGGCCGATTGACCCGCGGTCCACAATGAAACCCACCTCAAGTATCGACTCTGAGGCAAAACAATCTGCTCATCGCCCGAAGCCCCTCTACGCTCCAGCAAGCTGGCGCGGGACATTGGACCGGCGCACCACCTCAAGCGCTCACTAAGACGTTTGGCAGATCACATTGACTACCATCCTTCGGCATTTGGCCTTCTCGGCAGGAGTGAGGAGGCCCGATGCAGGTTGGGTCGGCTCTCGACCTGCACCATCGACGGCTCACGCAAGAACTTCTCTTGCGCCGAAGACCAAGGTACTGATGATCGATGGTCTCCGCCGGGCCGGTCTGCCCGAATGGAGGTAAACTATCGCGAACGCACGCTGTTGTGAGGTCGCGCCCTAGTGCGCATAGCAACGACAGCCTTGGCTAACACGTCGGTGTGAAAAAGCGCCGAAGTGGGACCCCGGCTACGTTAAAGCCAACCGTTGATTTAGTTCGTGAACTGACAGACAACCGGGGTCCCGATCGGCGCCGATCCGGACCCCACCCCGAGCGAATTTCCTTGTGCTAGATCAAAGCATAGCGGTCATCTCAGCGGGGGTCCCACTTCGGTGCTTATTCACAGGACACTCCGGGCACGCGACCCGATCTAGCCCAGCACGTGGTAACGATCCGAAATCCAATTCCGACTATTCGCGGATCACCAACGCGCGCACGGTCGATCGACTGGCTGGGCTCGTCGCTCCCTCCAGGATCATCGCCGGCGGCAAGTCAGATCGGGATGCCCACTACCTCCAACCCACGCTCCTCTTTCCGATCACCTGGGACGACAAGATCTTGGAGGACGAGATCTTCGGTCCAATCCCGCCGACTCTGACTTACACGTCCTTCGACGAGGCGATGATGCGGATGGCGAAAACGGGACGTCCGCTCGCTGCCCTTATCTTCGCCGCAACCAGAAAACCATCGACGGGTTCGTCGGCCAACGGGGTGGTGTGAACCTGGTGAATGTGCACTTGTTCGTCGAGATCATGCCGTTTGGCAGCACCGGGTCCGCCGGCATCGGCCACTACTATGGGAAATACGGCTTCGACGCGCTTACGCACGCCAAGTCGATGCTATCTCTCCGCCCGACGTAGCGATAGAACACCTGCACTCCCCGTTCAGCCGCGCGGCCGCCGGGACGCGAATTTGCTTCAGGCCGCTACTCTGCGGCTCTTCGACTTGGCCTTCTTGTCCACAGAAGACTTCTCCAAAACCGTGTGTGCGCCTGGGCCGGGATGAACCTGAACTTCCTTGGCTGAAAGCGGTTCGCCGCATTCCGAGCACACCATCACGGGATCGAACATCTTGCCGCACTTACGGTGTTGATGGAGCAGTGGGCGTCCACGCACATCGACCATATGGATGTCGCCCCAATGCACGATCGCCATCATGATCGGATAGAGGTCCAGGCCCTTTTGCGTCAGGATATATTCGTGGCGCTTGGGCGCTTCCTGATAGGGAATGCGGCGTAGGACGCCTTGGCGAACCAGCTTCTTCAGCCGTTCGGCGAGCAGATGCCGGGTAATCCCGAGCGCCGACTGAAAGCCTTCGAAGCGTCGCGTGCGCAGAAAACATTCCCGGAGGATCATCAGCGTCCAGCGGTCGCCGATCACGCCGATGGTACGAGCCATCGAACACGCTTGTTCCTCAAGTTCGTCCCATTTCATTCCTGCTCTCCGGTCCGCCGGCCACCATTCCCTCGAATCGTCCCAGGGAACCGGCGCCTAGCTACCATTCTAGTTAGGTACTAAATACCAGACAATACCCCGCCGACTGGCACAAATTAGCAGAATCCATCGTGAATTTGACAGTTCGATTTTAGAACTGTATGAACGAATGTAGCCGGGTCCACGCCAGGGACGACCGGGCCCGGCCATTCACTTCACTCCACGAAAGGAGCTGACATGCCCCTGAAAGTTGAATTTCACTTCGATTTCGGCAGCCCCAACGCTTACCTGGCGGAGCTGGCCCTTCCCGGCATCGAACGTCGCACCGGCGTGAAATTCGAATATGTCCCGGTTCTGCTCGGCGGCATCTTCAAGGCGACCGGCAACATGTCCCCGTTCGACTCGCTCCGTGGCATCAAGAACAAGCCCGAGTACAATGCGCTAGAGACCGAACGCTTCGTCCGTCGTCACAACGCAACCAGATTCCGTTCCAATCCGTTCTTTCCGGTCAACACGCTGATGATGATGCGCGGCGCCGTCGCGGCCCAGTTCGAGGGCATGTTCGAGCCCTATTTCCGCGCGGCGTACCACCACATGTGGGAAGAGCCGAAGAAGATGGATGACCTCGAGATCTTCCGAAAGGCGTTCATCGTCTCGGGCATTGACATCGACCGGCTGATCGCGCGGGCCCAGCAGGACGACGTCAAGAAGGGGCTCATCGATCGGACTACCGACGCGGTCAACCGTGGTGCCTTTGGCTCCCCGACATTTTTCGTCGGAAAGGAAATGTTCTTCGGCAAGGACCAGCTCCGCGACGTCGAGGAGTCGATCGTCGAACAGACTAGCCGGCCGGTTCCGAAGTCTGCCTAGAACGTTTCGAGCGAAGTGGAAATCCGTTCGCGTGAAAAACGCGTCAAGACCTCACGCGGGAGCCGAAGGCGCCAAGGCGGAAACTGCGAGATGCGGAGGGTCGATGTCCCGGACCTGCGTGACGGACACTTAGCCGGCCCATAACTTCAGTCGGCCCATAACAAAGCAAATTCAGGGAGAATACCCATGCCCGGCCCACTCAACGGCGTTCGTGTGCTCGATCTCACCGGCGTGGTGTCGGGTCCGTTCGCGACTATGTTTCTGGCGGATCAAGGCGCCGACGTGCTGAAGATCGAGCCGATCGGCGGCGACATCACCCGCCGCAGCCGCGCAACGATAGATAAGGACGGAGAATTCTCCGCGCTGTTTATCTCTTCAAACCGCGGCAAGCGTTCGCTGTCGATCGACGTCAAGAGCGACGCCGGCCGTGAGGTGCTTGCGAGGCTGGTGGCGCAGGCGGACGTCTTAGTGCAGAATTTCCGGCCCGGCACGATGGAACGGCTTGGTCTCGGCGTCGACGAGTTGCGCCAGCGCCATCCGCGCCTGATCTATGTCTCGATCAGCGGCGTCGGCGACACCGGGCCCTATGTCAAGAAGCGGGTATACGACCCGATCATTCAGGGCCTGTCGGGCTTTGCCGATATCCAGTCGCAGCCGGTGACGAACCGTCCGCAGATGATCCGGACCATCGTCTGCGACAAGACCACCGCCGTTTTCACCGCGCAGGCGGTGGCCGCTGCGCTCTATGCCCGCGAGAAAACCGGGCAGGGCGATCATATTCAGGTCGCCATGCTGGACACGATGATCTCGTATTTGTGGCCGGAAGGCATGATGCAATACACGGTGGTCGGCGCGGAAGCCGCCGCCGCCGATCCCAACGACCGGCCTGACCTCGTGTTCAAGACCAGCGACGGCTACATCACTGCCGGCACCATCTCGGATTCCGAATGGCAAGGCTTTTGCGGAGCCTCCGGCGATTCCGAGCTTGCCAAGGATCCCAGGTTCGCGACGCCGTCGGCGCGTTCGGTCAACGCCACGGCCCGCATCAACAAGATGGCGGAGCATATCGGGCAGCGCACCACGGCCGAATGGCTGGAGCGTCTGGATGCCGCCGACGTTCCTTGCGCGCCGATTCTTCGGCGCAGCGAAATCATCCACAACGAGCAGGTGGTCGCACGCGGCATCATCGCCGAGTTCGACCAGCCAAAGGTCGGACGGGTGCGGCAACCGAAGCCGGCGGCACGTTTTGAGGTCAACGAGGCCAAGATCGGCGGGCCTGCTCCCCGCGTTGGCGAGCACTCGCGCGAGGTGTTGCGTGGGCTCGGTTACGACGACGGCGCCATCGACAAGATGGTGGCCGAGCGCAGCGTGCGTGTGGCGGTCTGAAGCGTTTTTCAGCCAAGTAGGAATCGGTTCGCGCTAAGAAAACGCGCCAAATCGAAAATCCAGAGCCTTTTCCGTTCCGATTCCATCGGAGCGGAAGAGGCTCTAATGCCGTCCTGAACGTGTGGCGTCGGGTCTCAGGCTTTCGCCGGCGCCGCCGTGATCGGTGCCAACGGCACATTTGCTTTCTTGGCGAGCTGATAGGAGTCCCGCGCCTGCATGCGTTCGAGATAGGGCTGGGCGTTGTCGCAGATGCCAACACCGTAAGCGATGGCCCAATCCAGACATGTCGTCAGCAGGATGTCGGCGCTTGTGAACTTGTTGCCCATCAGGAATTGCCGGCCATCCATCAGCGCGACTTCGACATGGCGCAACTGCTGGCGAAAGTACTCGCCGGCCTGGGCGACGACCTCGGGCGCGATCCCGTAGATCGGGCCGAGCGCGTCGGCCCGATGGCGGCGCATCACATAAAGGCTGGTTGAATCCAGCTCCGCGACGATGAAGAAGCACCACTCCAGCCAGGCCGCGTAGTCGCGAGGGGCTTCGGGAATAAGCGAGCGTTGCGTCGTTGAATACATTCGCGACAAGTAGGCAACGATCGCGGCGCTCTCGCCGATGGCGAAATCGCCGTCCTGCAGCAGCGGCACCTTCTGGCGCGGGTTAAGCCGGGTATATTCGGCGGTCTTTGTCTCGCCGGTACGTGGACCGATCGGTCTGGTCTCGTACGCCAGGCCGAGTTCGTGCATGGCCCAATGCGGACGAATCGTGCGGCTGGTCCCAACGCCCCACAAGGTCAGGTTTGGAGCTGCGTGCATCTTACCATTTCTCCACGGACGGACGGAGATCGAGTTCGTGGGTCCAGCCGTCCCGGCTTTGCTGGTGGGCGAACCAGTAGGCGTCGGCAATGGAAGAGGTCCTGGTTAGGCTGTCGGCGGGAATGTCGCTTGCCTCGATCCCCTTCGCGGCTTTCATGCGCTGATGGATCGCCTCGCTGTCCACGCCGGCATCGATCAGCAGGTGCACAACGTGAATGTTGTTCGGCCCCAGCTCGCGCGCCATCGCTTGCGCCACCGCGCGAAGACCGAACTTCGCCGAAGAAAACGCGGCAAATCCCTTGCCGCCACGCACACTCGCGGTGGCCCCCGTGAAGAAGATGGTGCCGCGTCCGCGCGGCAGCATGACGCGCGCCGCTTCGCGTCCGACCAGGAAGCCACCGAAGCAGGCCAGTTCCCAGGCCTTGAAGAACAGCTTCTCGGTGGTGTCGAGCAGCGACTTGTTGACGTTCGAACCAGCGTTGTAGAGGCAGACTTCGATGGGTCCGATGTTGCTTTCGACGTCGGCAAACAGCTTCTGCACCTCGGCTTCTTGGCGTGCATCGACGCTGTAGGCATGGATCTTGTGCCCCGCAGCCGTCAGTTCATCCACCAGCCCCTGGGACTTCGCGGCGTCGCGCCTGCAGATGCAAACCGTGTAGCGGCCGAAGGCAAAACGCCGCGCCACCGCAGCACCAATGGCGTCGCCTGCGCCCACAAGTATCGCTACGCCGCGGCTCTCCGCCATTTCGCTTCTCCCTTGTAAGTTCCTATTTGAGACTTAATTCGTAGCGGCTGGCGAGGGTCTTGTAAACGAGGTTTTGCAGATCCGCGTGCTTATGGCAGGAAAGGTGCCGTGTTTCCCCAACCGTGGGGATGCTGAAATAGCGATTGACAAGTTCTAAAAAAGAACTTCAAGTAACCGTCGAACGTGTCGCACTGCACAAGCGGGCATCATGTGAACGGGAGCTTAGTCGTGGCGCAGCATTCGGACTCGATCGGCCTCGACGGGATCGCTGGCTTGCCGCGCCGCATCCATGAAGTGACGGCAAGGCAAGTTGCAAGGGCGCCCGACCGAATCGCGCTGGTCGAAGGCGGAGCTTGCTGGAGCTATCGCGAGCTGGATCTGCGCGTCGCCGAAACCGCCGCGGTCCTTTCGTCGCTGAGAATCCGGCCGGGTGACCGGATCATCATCGTCAGCGAGAACTGCATTGCGCTGGCGGCGTTGCTGCTGGCGGCGAGTAGGCTCGACGCCTGGGCAATCGTCGCCAATCCTCGGCTGTCGGCGCGCGAGCTGGATCAGATTCGCGACCACAGCGGCGCCCGCCGGATGTTGTTCACGTCAGGTATTTCAAGAGAGGCTGCGGCTCACGCGTCGCGCTATGGCGCCGAGCTGCGGCAAGTGGGGCCGCTGACGGAGATCGGCGTCGGTTCGCTCAACGAGGGCGCTGCCGTCGAGCCGGTGGTTGCCGATCCTGCCAGACAGGTTGCGGTGCTGATCTACACGTCGGGAACGACGGGTACGCCGAAAGGCGTGATGTTGTCGCATGACAATCTGCTGATCAGTGCGAAGACCACCGCGCAGTTCCGCAAGATGAATGAGGACGACAAGATCTACTTGGTCCTGCCGATCTCCCATATCGTAGGCATCTCCCTGCTGCTGATGACGCTGATGGTCGGCGGCACGGTGCGGATGGTCAGCAAATACGACCCGGCCGCGACCGCCAAGGCGATCGCGGAGGAGGGCGTTACCATCCTCAACGGCGTCCCCGCCACCTATCAGCGTCTGCTGGAATACAAGAGCGTCAAGGGTGTGAAGCTGCTCGCCAGGGGATCGCTGCGCCTGATCGCTGTCGCCGGCGCGCCGCTCGACCTGAACCTGAAGGAGCGGGTGGAGCGGGAATTCGGCCTCCCGCTGCTCAATGGCTACGGGATCACCGAATGTGCGCCGGGAATATCCGGCGTGCGTTTCGACGCGCCGCGTGCCGATTCTGCGGTCGGCACGCTGCTGCCGGGCGTCGAGGCGCGGGTGAGGACACTCGACGGCATTCCGACGTCACGCGGTGAAGTAGGCGAACTGCACGTTCGCGGACGTAACGTGATGCTCGGATACTATCGTGCCCCCGAGCTTACCGCAAAGGTGATCGACAGCGAGGGCTGGTTCAATACCGGCGATCTCGCGCGCTTCGACGGCGATTGTCTCTACATCGTCGGTCGCACCAAGGAAATGATCATCCGTTCCGGCTTCAATGTCTATCCCGCCGAAGTCGAAGCGGTGCTCAGTTCGCACAAGGAGGTCGTACAGTCAGCCGTGGTCGGCCGTGCCGCCGATGGAAATGAGGAGATTGTCGCCTTTGTGCAACTGCTGCCGGGATCCCGCACGACGCCTGACGATCTGATGAGCTACGTCCGGTTTCAGCTCACCTCCTACAAGCGGCCTTCCGAAATCATCATCCTCGATTCCCTGCCGGCCACCTCGACCGGCAAGATACTCAAGCACAAGCTCGCGGAGTCCGTGCGTGGCGAAGGTAGCAAAACCGCTTCGGCGCAGACGGCCGAACTTCGCAGACAGCATATCTAACTTGACCGGGAGAAGAATTTTGAAGAAGAGAAACGCGACCGTAGCAGTTGTCGGGGCCGGCGACTTCATTGGCGGAGAGATCGCCAAAAAGTTCGCGTCCGAAGGTTTCACTGTATTTGTCGGACGCCGCCAGGGAGAGAAGCTTGCCCCGCTGGTCAAGGAAATAGAGTCGGCGGGCGGAACGGTGTCTGGGCGGGCACTCGACGCCCGCAAGGAGGACGAGATGGTTTCCTTCCTGGGCGACGCCGACAGGCACGCGCCGTTGGAGGTCTGTGTGTTCAACATCGGCGCCAACGTGAATTTTCCGATCGTCGATACGACCGAAAGGGTTTTCCGCAAGGTGTGGGAAATGGCTTGCTATTCGGGCTTTCTCGCTGGTCGAGAGGCGGCCCGCTTGATGCTTCCGCGAGGCAAGGGGAACATCTTCTTCACGGGCGCTACCGCGAGCATGCGCGGGGGGTCGGGTTTCGCTGCATTTGCGAGCGCAAAGTTCGGATTGCGGGCGGTTGCACAATCAGCCGCACGCGAGCTTGGTCCCAAAAACATCCATGTCGCCCATCTCGTGATTGATTCCAGCGTCGATACCGAATGGGTGCGACAGTTAATCGTGAGCCGCGAAGGTGCGCAAGCGATCGAAAACCTCGATCCCAATCGCCTGATGCGTCCGGCCGCTGTCGCTGAGGCTTACTGGCAACTCTATCAACAGCCGCGCGATGCCTGGACCTTTGAGCATGAAATCCGTCCGTTCGGCGAGAAGTGGTAGCGGGGGCCTCACGCGATGGAGCTCAAACTTTCCAGCGAGGAGGCTGCGTTTCGCGACGAGGTGCGGGCCTTCATCGCGGAAAACTATCCGGTGGAGATGCGTGTTCTCAATCCGGAAACCGACCTTTCCAAGGAGCAGATGATGCTCTGGCACCGGATCCTTCACACCAAGGGATGGATCGCGCCGCTGTGGCCCAAAGAGTATGGCGGCCCCGGCTGGTCGATCACGGAGCGCTTCATCTTCGAGCAGGAGACCTCGCGCGCCGGGACGCTGCCGCCGCTGGCATTCAGCGTGACCATGGTCGGCCCGGTCATCTACACATTCGGCAACGACGCGCAGAAACGGAAGTTTCTGCCGCGAATCCTCTCCGGCGAGGATTGGTGGTGCCAGGGCTATTCGGAGCCGGGATCCGGTTCCGATCTGGCGTCGGTCCGCACCAAGGCGGTGCGGGACGGTGACCACTACATTGTCAACGGACACAAGACCTGGACGACGCTGGCCCAGCATGCCGACTGGATTTTCTGCCTGGTGCGGACCGATCCGTCGGCCAAGGCGCAGGCCGGCATCTCGTTCCTGCTGATCGACATGAAATCACCCGGCGTCACCGTGCGGCCCATCATCACTATCGATGGATCGCATGAAGTGAATGACGTGTTCCTCGAGGACGTGCGGGTTCCTGCGGAAAACCTGATGGGCGAGGAAAATAAAGGCTGGACCTACGCCAAGTTCCTGCTCGGCAACGAGCGCACCAGCATGGCCGGGATCGGCCGGTCGACGCGTTATCTGGAGCGCCTCAAGCGTATTGTCAGCACCGAGGTGGGCGAAGACGACCCGACCTTCGGGGAGTTCACCAGGGAAATCGCGCGGGTCGAGCTCGACGTGCTGGCCCTGGAAGCAACCGAACTGCGCATCGTCGCGCAGATGTCGCGAGGCATCGACCCCGGACCGGCGGCGTCGCTGTTCAAGATCAGGGGCACCGAAATATTCCAGCGCATCACCGATCTGACGCACCAGGCGATCGGCAATTACGGTCTGGCAATCCGCGAACATCCGGTGAGCGCAAACCGCTTCATGCCGGGGCCGGAATACGGGCACACCGCATCCGAGAAGTATCTGAACTCCCGAAAGCTCAGCATTTACGGGGGATCGAACGAAATCCAGCGCAACATCATCGCGAAAGCGGTTCTCGGTCTTTAACTACATCGCACGAGGCATCGGATGGACATCCAGTTGACGGAAGAGCAGGAATTGCTCCGGTCCAGCATTCAGCGACTCCTGCGCGATCAGTACGATTTCGACGAGCGCCGCAAGATTGTCGCGACCGACGAAGGCTGGAGCCGCAAGCACTGGAGCGCTTTTGCCGAGCTGGGGTTGTGCGCGGCGCCGTTTCAGGAGAGCTCCGGCGGTCTTGGTGGCGGGACGCTTGCGACCATGATCGTGATGCAGGAGTTCGGCCGCAACCTGGTCGTCGAACCCTATTTCGAGACCGTCGTGCTCGCGGGCGGCCTGATCGAGGAAGCCGGCTCGCCCGAGCAGCGTCAGGCGTTGTTGCCTGGCATCATGGACGGCAGCGCGATCTGGACGCTGGCGTGGGCCGAGGGGCGGTCGCGTTATGATTTCGACAACGTCGCGACGACGGCGCGACGCGAGGGGGACCATTTCGTCCTGAGCGGAACCAAGGCAGCGGTCATCGGTGCGCCGTGGGCGGACAAATTGATCGTCTCGGCGCGCACCTCCGGGGAGCCGCGCGATCGTGCCGGCGTCAGCCTGTTCGTCCTCGATCGCCATTCGCCCAATCTTCATCTGCAGAGCTTCAAGACCATTGATGGCCGGCGCGCCGCCGAACTGACGCTGATGGACGTTCGGGTGCCGGCCAGCCAGATGCTGGGTGCCGAAGGTGAGGGCGTCGCCGTGCTCGAGGCCTGCCGCGACCGTGCGATCGCCGCGCTCTGCGCGGAAGCGATCGGCGCGATGTCAGTGCTGAATTCAACGACGCTCGAATACAGCAAGGTGCGCAAGCAGTTCGGTGCGGCGCTCGGCACGTTTCAGGTATTGCAGCATCGCATGGTCGACATGTTCATCGCGCTCGAGGAGGCCGTCTCGCTCACGCAACATCTGAATCTCAGCATGGCAGCCCGGGAGCCGAATGGTTCAAAAATGGCGGCTGGCGCGAAGTCGAAGGTCGGCTACGCCGCGCGCTTCATCGCTGAGCAGGCCGTGCAACTTCACGGCGGCATGGGAATGAGCGACGAGCTGGACGTCGGCCACTACTTCAAGCGGATCAGCTCCATCAACATCCAGTTCGGCGATCCCGCCTATCATCTGATGCGATACGCGCAGCAGAGCTGAAGTTCACCGGGCGGCAATCCGACTGTCGAATCCAAAGAAAGGCACACCGATGACCGAAGCAGTAATCGTCTCGACCGCCCGTACCCCGATCGGCAAGGCCTACAAGGGCGCGCTCAACCACACCGAGGGCGCCACCCTGCTGGGACATGCGATCTCGCAGGCCGTGTCGCGCGCCAAAATCGACGGTGCCGAAGTCGAGGATGTGGTGATGGGTTGCGCCATGCAGCAGGGCACCACCGGCACCAATATCGCGCGGAAGGCACTGCTGCGCGCCGGGCTGCCGGTCAGCGTGGCCGGAACGACCATCGACCGCCAATGCGCGTCCGGTCTTCAGGCGATCGCGCTGGCGGCGCGGTCGGTGATTTTCGATGGCGTGGAAGTCACCATTGGCGGCGGCGGTGAGTCGATCAGCCTGGTGCAGAACAACCAAATGAACATGTTTCACGCGGTCGATCCGGAGTTGCTCGCCATGAAGGGCGACGCTTACATGGCGATGCTGGATACGGCCGAGATCGTGGCCAAGCGCTACGATATCTCCCGTGAGCGCCAGGATGAATACAGCCTCGAGAGCCAGCGCCGGACCGCGTCCGCGCAACAGGGCGGCCGCTTCAACGACGAACTCGCACCGATCAAGACCTCGATGGCGGTCACCGACAAGGCGTCCGGTGCGGTGTCCTATCGCGAAGTGACCCTGTCGGCCGACGAGGGTCCGCGCCCCGATACCACTGCCGAGGCCCTCGCGGGCGTCAAGCCGGCCAAGGGACCGGGCTTCACCATTACCGGCGGCAATGCCAGCCAGCTCTCCGACGGCGCAAGTGCCGCCGTCATCATGAGCGACAAGCTGGCGGCGCAGAAGGGGCTGAAGCCGCTCGGCATTTTCCGCGGCTTCGTCGCGGCGGGCTGCGAGCCGGACGAGATGGGCGTGGGGCCGGTCTACGCCGTGCCGAAACTGCTCAAGCGTCACGGGCTCAAGATCGACGATATCGATCTCTGGGAATTGAACGAGGCCTTCGCGGTGCAGGTGATCTATTGCCGCGACAAGCTCGGCATCGATCCGGAAAAGCTCAACGTCAATGGCGGCTCGATCGCGGTCGGCCATCCCTACGGCATGACCGGCGCGCGGCTGACCGGTCACGCCCTGATCGAGGGGCGTCGGCGCAAGGCCAAATACGCCGTCGTCACCATGTGCGTCGGCGGCGGAATGGGTGCCGCGGGACTTCTCGAAATCGTCCACTGACGCTCAGCAATCCAACACCTGAAAAACCCTATCGGAGGCACGCGTGAAGACAGCCGTCACCGAGATGTTCGGCATCGAACATCCGATCATCCAGGGCGGAATGCACTATGTGGGATTCGCCGAACTCGCGGCCGCGGTGTCGAACGCCGGCGGGCTTGGCGTCATCACCGGCCTGACGCAACGGACGCCGGAACTGCTGGCCAAGGAGATCGCGCGTTGCCGCGACATGACGGACAAGCCGTTCGGCGTGAACCTGACGTTCCTGCCGACCTTCACCGCGCCGCCCTATCCGGAATATGTCGCCGCGATCCGTGAAGGCGGCGTCAAGGTCGTCGAAACCGCCGGTCGCAGTCCCGAGCAGTATATGCCGGCCCTGAAGGCCGGGGGTATCAAGGTGATCCACAAATGCACGTCGGTCCGGCACTCGCTGAAGGCTGAGGCGATCGGCTGTGATGCCGTTAGCGTCGACGGTTTCGAATGCGGCGGTCATCCCGGCGAGGACGACATGCCCAACATGATCCTGTTGCCGCGCGCTGCCGAGGAACTGAAGATTCCGTTCGTTGCCTCCGGCGGCATGGCGGATGCCCGTAGCCTGGTCGCGGTGCTGGCGATGGGCGCTGCCGGAATGAACATGGGGACGCGCTTTATCGCCACCAAGGAAGCGCCCGTGCACGAAAACGTCAAAAACGCGCTGCTGAAGGCAACCGAACTCGACACTCGTCTGGTCATGCGCGGGCTGCGCAACACCGAGCGCGTCCTGAACAACAAGGGCGTTGAGCAATTGCTCGAGATCGAACGCGAGAAGGGCAGGCGCCTCAAAATCGATGACATTCACGACAAGGTGGCAGGCGTCTATCCCAAGGTGATGCTCGACGGCGACATGGACGCCGGCGCATGGAGTTGCGGCATGGTCGCGGGCCTCATCCACGACATTCCGACCGTCAAGGAACTGATCGATCGCATCATGGCGGACGCCGAACGAATTATCCGTCAGCGCCTGACCGGCTTCCTCGATGGCGTCGAGCAAAGGCCGGTTGCCGCCCGGGCGATTGCGTGAACGTCGAACGGGCCCGGCCGGTCATCGATGGATGGCCTTCGCCGGCCTCGCCGAAGGGGAATCTATGTATCTGGCCGACCTCCACTATTACGAGCCGTCGACGGGCCACGGGCTCAGACACAATCCGTTCAACGCGATCATCGCACCGCGTCCGATCGGCTGGATTTCGTCGAACAATGCGGCCGGTCAATTCAATCTCGCGCCTTACAGCTTCTTCAACGCGATCCTCTACGGCCCTCCGATCATCGGCTTCTCCTCGATCTCATGGAAGGACCCGGTCAAGAACGTCAGCGAGACCCGCGAATTCACCTGGAAGCTGGTGACCATGGATCTGGGCGATCGCATGAACGTGACGGCAGCGCCTCTCAGTCAGGGCGTGGGTGAATTCGATGCGGCAGGACTGACGCCAGTACCCGGGCGACACGTCGCCCTGCCTCGCCTGGGTGAGAGCAGGGCCGCCATGGAATGCAACCGCCGTCTCCAGCTTGGGAATGCGCGGGGTGAGAAGGTCGAGGGATGGTTCGTGCTCGGCGAGGTCGTCGCAGTATATATAGACAAATCCCTGATCGAGGATGGCGTCTACAGGGCACTTCCGCGTCCCATCCTGCGTGCCGGCCGAGGCAGGGATTACCTCGAGGTCAAGACGGAAAACATGTTCGAAATGAAGCGTCCGGTTGGCAGCAGCAAGCCGGAATTCCACGGTACCTGATCAAAGGAGCGGTCGATGACCCCATATGTGAAAACCGAAATCAATGCCGGCGTCATGACGATCACGCTGGCGCGTGCCGAGAAGAAGAACGCGCTCAGCAATGCCATGTACAGCGCGATGTCGGACGGGCTGGAGCGCGCGGAGAGCGATCCGTCCGTGCGGGTCGTCCTGTTTCAGGGGGATGGCGACAGTTTCACGTCCGGAAACGACATTGCCGATTTCAGCGCCCAGGCCAACGGGAACGATAGCGGAGAAAGCCAGGCGTTCCGCTTCGTCCGCAATCTAGGCAAGGCCACCCGTCCGCTGGTCGCGGCCGTGCAGGGCAACGCGGTTGGCATCGGCACCACGATGTTGCTGCATTGTGATCTGGTGTTTCTGGCCGACACCGCGAAGCTGCTGACGCCGTTCGTCAACCTGGCGCTGGTTCCCGAGGCGGCTTCGAGTTGGCTGTTGCCCGCCCGCATCGGGCACGTCCGTGCCTATGCCATGTTTGCATTGGGAGAGCCGCTTGACGCAGCAGCGGCATTGGCCTGTGGCCTGGCCAATGCCGTGGTGCCGGCAGCGGATTTGCGCGCGCGTGCATCGCAGGCCGCCGAAGCCCTGACCAAACGGGCCGCCGGCTCTCTCAACCACACCAAGGCGCTGATGCGCGAGATGGACAAGATCGCCGCGCAGATGAACCGCGAAAGCGCGCTGTTTGCCGAGCGGTTGCAGACTGGAGAAGCGCGCGAAGCGTTCGCCGCCTTTGCCGAGCGGCGCAAGCCTGACTTCACAAAATTGGCGAGCTGAAACGGGGTCCGCGGCAGTCAGCCCACAGCTGATTGCTGGACTGATCATCGGCCGGGCGGCGAGCGGCACGACGTGCGCCGCTCGCCGCGCCATTCTGCCGGATCGGCCGTGCGATCAGTGACGCTCGATCGCGATGGCGGTGGCTTCACCGCCACCGATGCAGAGCGCGGCGACGCCGCGCTTGAGGTTTTGCGCCTCGAGTGCATGCAGCAGCGTCACGATCAGACGGGCACCGGTGGCGCCGATGGGATGACCGAGCGCGCAGGCGCCGCCATTGACGTTCAGCTTCTCCCGGGGAATTCCGAGATCCTTTTGCGCCGCCATCGCCACCACGGCAAAGGCCTCGTTGATCTCGAACAGGTCGACGTCGCCAACGCTCCAGCCGATCTTGTCCAGCAGCTTGCGAATGGCCGGGATCGGCGCCGTCGTGAACCATTGCGGCTCCTGGCTGTGGGTGGCGTGGCCCTTGATCTCGGCCAGCACCGGCAACCCGTCGCGATCGGCGAGCGAGCGCTTGGCGAGGATCAACGCGGCGGCGCCGTCGGCATTGGCCGAGGAGGCGGCCGGCGTAATGGTGCCATTGGCGCGGAACGCGGCTTTCAATCCCGGAATCTTGGCCGGGTCCACCTTCAGCGGATGCTCGTCGTTGGCGATGATGCGCGGCCCGGCCTTTTCGGCGAGCGTGATAGGCGCGATCTCGGCCTTGAACGCGCCGCCCTCGACCGCCTTGCGGGCGCGGGTCAGCGTCTCCATCGCATAGGTGTCCTGGTCCTTGCGGGTGAATTGGTAGGCCTCCGCGGTGGCCTCGCCAAAATCGCCCATCGAGCGGCCGGTTTCATAGGCGTCTTCTAATCCGTCCATCATCATGTGGTCGATGATGCGGTCGTGACCGGCGCGGTAACCGCCACGCGCCTTGGCCAGCAGATAGGGGGCATTGCTCATGCTTTCCATGCCGCCTGACAGCACGATCGAGGCCGAACCTGCATTGATGATGTCGTGGGCGAGCATGGTCGCCTTCATGCCGGAGCCGCAGACCTTGTTGATGGTAGTGGCTCCGGTGGCATCCGGCAACTTGGCGCCTCGGGCGGCCTGGCGTGCCGGCGCCTGGCCCTGTCCGGCCGGCAACACGTTGCCCATGAACACCTCGTCGATCCGCTCGGGCGCAAGCTTGGCCCGTTCCAGCGCCGCGCCGATCACGTGGGAGCCGAGCTTGTGGGCGCTGAGCGGCGACAACTCGCCCATGAAGCGGCCAAGCGGCGTGCGGGCGGCGGAAACGATGACGACGGGGTCGGAAGCGGCGGTCATGGCGAACTCTCCTGTTGATAGAGGTTGTTATATGACGATAGTCATATAAGATGGCCGGCAACGCAACAAAAGAGGCCGCAACCATAAGGGCAATGCGGTTCCGGAACGACTAGGAGGAGAGGGTGACGGCCGGTGCGGCCGATCACCCCAAGGCCTTGCATGAGCGATCTTGCACGGCGTGACCTTGCACGGAGTGGCGATGCGATACGTAGAGGACCACAGGCGTCAAACCCACAGCCGGATTGTTGAAAATGCCTCCTACGGCCTGCGCCAAATGGGCGCCAAGGGGCTCAGCGTCGTCGATCTGATGAAGCTCGCGGGCCTGACGCATGGCGGTTTCTACAACCATTTCCATTCGCGCGCCGCGCTGGTTGGCGAGGCCGTCGCGTTCGCCATGGACCAGATGACGGCGCGATGGAAAGAACTGACGCACAAGAAGGCCAACGGGCGGCGCCTCGAGGCGTTGATCGCCGATTACCTCAGTCCCCGGCATCGCGACGATCCCAGGCATGGTTGCCCGCTTCCGACCTTGGCTGTCGATGTCGCCCGATCGGGCGCGAGCGAACAGCAGGCCCTGGCCGCCAAGCTGGAAGAGATGATCCACATTTTTGTCGAACTGCTTCCTGACGAGCCGCCTCGACAGGCCCGCCAGATCGCAACCGGTGCCATCGCGACCATGGTCGGGTCTATTGTGCTGTCGCGTGCTGTCGGCGCGGGGAAATTGTCCAACCGCATCCTCGAAGCCGGACGCAAAACCGCCGTCAGCCGGATCTGGAACGATCAGTTGACAGCAATAGAGGCGAAGCGCAGCGAAATATCGTGATGCAAGGGAGGTCACCATGACGGCCGGCAAGTGGCTCAAAACAGCCTGCAACCTGTGTTACGTCAATTGCGGGATCGAGGTCCTGGTGAATGACGGGCGGCTCGAAAAGGTGCGGGGCGACCGCTCGAGTCCGAAGTCACAGGGCTATCTCTGCAACAAGGCGACCCGGATTCCGTATTACGCGCATCACAAGGATCGGCTCAAGACCCCGCTGCGTCGTCGCGCCGACGGCGGCTTTGACGAAATCGAGTGGGACGTGGCGATCGCCGAAATCGCCGCGCGGCTGCGCGATATCGTCGACAGACATGGCGGCAAGAGCATTGCCCTGTATGGCGGCGGCGGGCAGGGCAACCACGCCGGCGGCGCCTACGGCAGCGGATTGTTGCGCGCGCTGGGTTCACGCAGCACCTTCAACGCCCTTTCCCAGGAGAAGACCGGCGACTTCTGGGTCAATGGCCACATGTTCGGCAGCCAGACCTGCCACACCGCCGAAGACGTGCATCATTGCGATCTCTTGCTTGTCATCGGCGCCAATCCCTGGATCGCGCACGGCTTCCCCAATGCGCGCGACCATCTCAACCAGATCCGCAAGGATCCCGCACGCCGGCTGATCGTGATCGATCCGCGGCGAACCGAGACCGCCGAAATGGCGGACCTGCATCTCGCGGTGCGCCCGGGCGCCGATGCGTTTCTTCTCGGCGCGCTGCTGGCCACGCTGGTCCGTTCCGACCGGGTCGACCATGCCTTTCTTGAGGAGCGCACGATCGGATTCGCCGAAGTGAGGCAGGCGCTGCTGAATATCCCGGTGGAAGAATGGGCGGCCGCCGCCGATATCCCGGTCGCGGATATCGAGCGGTGCGCCGCCATGATTGCAGCGGCGAAGGCGATGGTGGTTCGGGTCGAGCTTGGCATCCAGCAAGGCATCAACTCGACGCTGAATTCCTATCTCGAAAAGCTCCTGATCATGCTTTCCGGGAATTTCGGCCGCAAGGGTACCAATCAGTTGCATAGCTGGCTGCAACCGCTATGGGGCAATTCGCCGAACCAGACCTTCGCGCCGACCGGTGACGCGATCATCGGCGGGCTATTGCCGCCGAACATATTTCCCGAAGCGGTGCTCAAGGACCATCCGGAACGGTTGCGTTGCGCCTGGATCGACAGTTCCAATCCGGCCAACACGGCGGCCAACACCGAAGCCGTGGAACGCGCGCTGCGCTCGCTGGACCTGTGCGTCGTGGTCGACGTCGCGATGACCGAAACCGCGCGGCTCGCGCACTACGTTCTGCCGGCGTCCTCGCAGTTCGAGAAAACCGAGTTCACGCTGTTCAATTTCGAGTTTCCGACCAACTATTTTCACGTTCGCGCCGGTGTGTTGCCGCCGCTTGCCGGCACCCTGCCGGAGCCCGAGATCTACACCCGGCTTGCCGTCGCGCTCGGGCTGCTGCCGGGCGACAACGTGCTGGCGCCGCTACGGGAAGCGGCGCGACGTTCGCGCGCCGAATTCACTACCGCCTTTCGTGCGTTCATGGCGGAAAACCCTTCGGCCCAAGCGGTCGCGGCCCTCGTGCTCTACCATACGCTCGGGCAGACGCTTCCGGATGGCACCGCAGCCGCGGCGCCGTTGTGGAACGCGGCGCTGGCCTGCGCGAAGCGATCGCCGCAGGCGGTGCGGCGCGCGATCGGCGCATCGGACGAGGTGGCGGATCATCAGCTCGGCGATCTCCTGTTCGACAGCATCGTGGCCGCGCGGCAGGGCGCCGCGGTGACCCGTCACGACTATGACGAGGTCTGGACGCTGATCGGTTATTCGGATCGCAAGGTTCGGCTTTCCGTGCCCCAGATGCTGGAATGGCTGGCGCGCCTCGATCCGCAAGCTGCGGGCGCGCCAAAGGAGTTTCCGTTCATGCTGGCGGCTGGCGGTCGACGCATGTTCAATGCCAACCAGATTTTTCGCGATCCGGCCTGGCGTCGCGACGATCCTGACGGAGCCATGCTGATCAATTCGAACGATCTGGGCGAGTTGGGCGCAAAGGACGGCGACTGGATCGCCGTCGAGTCGGCGGTTGGGCGGCTTGTGGTCCGCTGCAAGGCCGACGACGCCATGCGAAGCGGCCAGTTGGCGCTGCCGCACGGCTACGGTCAGGCCTATCCCGCGCCGGACGGAGAACGCCTGGTCAACGGGCCGCGCATCAATCTGCTCACTGAAAGCGGCAACCGCGATCCGATTGCAGGAACGCCCTACCACAAGAACGTCGCGGTTCGCCTCGCTTTGGTGCCGGACCACGAGGCTGCGTCTCATCAGTCGCAGTCCGAGCGAATTCATATGAGAGCGGCCGCGAATTAGCCCGAAGGAAACGTTGAATGACCGACGAGCCAATCGCTGTTGTGACCGGGGTAGGGCCGGGCACGGGGGCTGCCATCGTCAAGCGTTTCTCTGCCGGTGGGTTTCGTGTCATCGGGCTTGCCCGCTCACCCGAGATCATCAATCGCCTGGCGCAGGAGCTGCCTGACGTGCACGCGATGACCTGCGACGTCTCGGATGAAAATCAGGTGCGGACCGTGGTCGCCGACATCAAGCGCCGCTTCGGCGCGACTGAAGTTCTCATCCACAACGCGGTCGGCGGTGGCTGGGGCAGCTTTCGCGAGATCGACCCGAAGATGCTGAAGGGCAATTTCGAGGTCAACGTGATGGGCTTGCTGTACCTAGCGCGCGAACTGGCGCCCGACATGATCGATCGGGGCAAAGGCGCCATCCTGGTGACCGGAAATACATCGTCGATCCGGGGCAAGGCCAATTTCGCCGGCTTCGCGCCGACCAAGGCGGCACAGCGCATTCTGGCCGAGTCGATCGCGCGCGACGTGGGACCGCTCGGCGTCCACGTCTCCTATGTCCTCATCGACGCCGTGATCGACACGCCGCGGATGCGGGCGCGACTGAGTGACAAGCCCGACGAATTTTTCATCAAGCCTGCCGCCATCGCCGATGAACTGTTTCATCTTTACAGCCAGGACCGGTCGGCCTGGTCGTTCCTCACCGAGTTGCGGCCGTTCGGCGAGACCTGGTGACGCCGAGCGCAGAATGTGAAAGGTCAAAGCCATGACGGACGGATCAATCTCGATCGATACCGGGACGGATGAGCTGCTGTGCGTGATCCGGGATCGGATCGCCATCATCACCTTGAACAGGCCCGGGGCCCGCAATTCGCTGTCCGACCATCTGACGCCCGCGTTGCGACGGATGATCAAGCGCAACGGCGACGATCCCGATGTCGGCGCGCTGTTGATCACGGGGGCGGGCACCGCATTCTGTTCGGGCGGCGACGTCAAGGGGATGGGCGGCAACACGGCCGCACCGCCTATGTCATTCGACGACAAGGTGGCGCTGTTGCGGGAACGCCAGCGAACCCTGACCGGCGTGCTTGTCTCGGTGCGCAAGCCCACCATCGCTGCGTTGCCGGGACCGGCGGCCGGCGCCGGACTTGCGATCGCGCTGGCCTGCGACATTCGCATCGCCGCCGAATCCACCATCATGACGACCGGCTACGCCAGGATCGCGCTCACCGGCGATTACGGCATCTCGTGGCTGTTGACCCGGTTGGCCGGGACGGCGCGCGCTCGCGAATTGATGTTCCTGTCGGAACGGATCGATGCGCGCCGTGCGGAAGCATTGGGGCTGATCAATCGCGTAGTGCCCGATGCGGAGCTGCAAAGCGAAGCATTCGGGACCGCGAGGGCGTTGGCGAACGGTCCGGCGAGCGCCTATGCGTCCATCAAGGATAATCTAGACCTCGCGCTGTCGGCGGACTTCCTCACCTCACTGGATCAGGAGGCCGAGAAGATGGTCGCCGCAGCCGGTACTGCGCAACATTGCGAGGCCGTGCGGGCCTTCATCGAGAAGCGCGCGCCCAATTACCGGTGAAGGACGCAACATGACTCAATCCGAACGCGACACTTCCGTAGAGGGCGTCGCCCTCATTGTCGGCGGCGGCCCGGGCATCAGCTCGAGTTGCGCCAAGTTGTTCGCGGAAAGCGGCATGCGTGTCGCCGTCGCGGCCAGAAATCCGGAGAAACTGGTTCTTGTGGCTCTCGAGAAGGCGCATGGCGTGCGTCGCTATGCCTGCGATGCCAGCGACCCGGCAGCCGTGGCGCAGCTTTTCGGGAATGTCGTGCAGGATATAGGGACGCCGAGGCTGGTCGTGCACAATATCGACGGCCGCGTTCCCGGCATTTTCCGCAAGAGCATCATCGAGGCCGATCCGGTCATGGCGCTCGAAACGGTCCGAAACTCGGCATTCTCCGCGTTTCTGATCGGCCAGCAGGCCGCCCGTCTCATGCTCGGAAACGAACCCGACGCCAATGGCGCGCGAGGAACGATTGTGTTCACGAACGCCAGCGCCTCGCTCAAGGGCTACCCGTCGAGCGGCGCCTTTGCCATGGCCTGTCATGCGAAGTCCGGACTGGCGCAGAGCATGGCGAGGGAATTGATGCCGCAGGGCATCCATGTCGCCAATGTGCCGATCGACGCCGCAATCGGCTGGACCCAGGAAGACGGCACCCGCGCGCACCGGCTGGCGGGCACCACGGTCGACGACAACATGGCCGACCCCGATCATATCGCAAAAACCTATCTGCAACTGCATCGCCAGCATCGCTCGACCTGGGCCTTCGAAGTCGTGCTGCGGCCGTGGGTCGAGAAATGGTGACCGGCATATTCGGTGCGGACCTGCACTGGGCTAGAGCCATGACTTCCGAGTCGGCGCGTTTCACGCTCTGAGGCCACGCGAAGCGAGCGTCGATTTGGAAACAGCGGACTGCCGCGACCGCCATCGAGATTGCGCGTTTCGACGCTCGCCGAGCTTCCTCGAGCGAGGCCTTATCCGGCTGATTTCGCCTAACGATTTGACTACCAATACATCAATCTAAAATCGGAATTGAAGTTTGAGATGAATATTTTAGACGCGCATAACCCAGCATTAAATCGCCAAGCTTGACAGTTCTATTTTAGAACTATTTACTTCGTACGTCGACGGAAATGAGGGGCTGACCTGTCCGTCTGAAAGGGGGCCGCAAAGTGCTTCCCAAAAAAATGCGCAAGGAGGACGGCATGAGGTGCGTGGACGACATCACTGCGGCCGAATTGCTGGACGGTCTGCCGTCCAGGGTGCACGAGGTCTACGCGCCATTCGTGCGCGGCATGCCGGATCATCCGGCGTTCGTGGAAGGCGGCCGTTCCTGGAGCTACCGACAATTCTCCGACGCCGTCGATGCCGCGGCGAAGGATCTCACCGATTTGGGGATCAGGCCCGGCGATCGCGTGATGATTGCCAGCGAGAACAGCGTGGCTCTGGGCGCGCTGCTGTTCGCGGCGAGTAAGCTCGATGCATGGGGCATTCCGGTCAATCCTCGTCTCTCGGCCAGGGAGATCGACCTGATCGGGACGCACAGCAGCGCCCGGCGCGTGCTGTTCAACGCCGCCTTGTCTAAGGAGGCCGGCGAGCACGCCAGCCGCGTGGGCGCAACGATCGGTGCTGTCGGACCATTCGGCGGAATCGGCGTCAGTCCGCTCCATGCGGATGCGAAGGTGGAACCGGTCGAAAAGGACGGCGCCCGCCAGGTCGCGGGCCTTTTGTACACCTCGGGTACGACAGGTACCCCGAAGGGGGTGATGCTGAGCCACACCAACCTTCTCTTCACCGCGAGGACGTCGGGCATCCTCCGCGACAGCGGTCCGGGCGACCGCATCTATGGCGTGCTGCCGATGTCCCACATCGTCGGCTACACGATTTTGCTGATCGCCACGCTGATGCACGGCGGCACTTTGTACGTTGTGGCCAAGGCCGATCCCGCCGCGCTGGCCCTTGCCATCGCCGAGCAGGGAATTACGAACCTTTTCGGCGTGCCCGCGACCTATCAGCGACTGCTCGAACACAAGGCGGTCAAGGGCATCCGGCAGCTCGAGCGCGGCAGTCTGCGCAACATCGCCGTCGCGGGTGCGCCGCTCGACCTCGATTTGAAGAAGCGGATCGAGGACGAGTTCGGAATCCCGCTGTTGAACAACTACGGCATCACCGAATGTTCGCCGGGCCTGTCGGGTGTGCGTTTGCAACAACCGGTCGCGGACGAGTCGGTCGGCCCGTTCCTTCCCGGTATCGAGCATCGCATCGTGGATAGGAACGCTAACAACGTTGCGGCCGGCGAAGTCGGCGAACTGCACGTCCGCGGCCCCAACGTGATGCTCGGCTACTATCGCGCGGCCGATCTGACGGCGGCGGCGATCGATGGCCAGGGATGGTTCAACACCGGGGATCTCGCCCGGCTGAACGGCCACGGGCATCTCTACATCGCCGGCCGCACCAAGGAACTCATCATCCGCTCCGGCTTCAACGTCTACCCCGCCGAGGTGGAGGCGGTGCTGGTTTCGCACGACCAGGTCGTTCAGTCCGCCGTCGTCGGACGCCCGGTCGACGGTAACGAGGAGGTCGTCGCGTTCGTCCAGCTTCTTCCCGGCGCCCGCGTCAGCGCCGAGGAGCTGAAGGCGTACGCGGCGCAACAGCTCACTTCGTACAAGCGTCCGACCGAACTGATCGTGCTCGACGCCCTGCCTGCGGCGTCCACCGGCAAGATCCTCAAGCACAAGCTTCGGGAACTGGCGATCGAGCGGTCGACCGGCAAGGCGCTGGATGCGGCGGCCGCCGGCTGATGCCCGTCGCGTGATGCGACGCCGATCTTGCGGGTTTGAATGAACGACGCGCGGCGCAGCCGTCGCGGGACAAGGGAGATGTCGATGTTTACACGGACTTTGATGGTAGCGGCGATCGGTGCTGCGATCGCCGGCGCGCCCGCGCGTGCGGAGCCGCTTGGGGTTACGAGCAGCGAAGTGAAGATCGGGGCCACGTTCCCGTTCAGTGGTCCCGCATCGCCGCTCAGCAACACCGGCAAGGGGCTGATCGCCTACATCAACTCGATTAACGAGCGGGGCGGCATCAACGGCCGCAAGATCAACCTCATCACCTACGACGATGCCTACAGCCCGCCCAAGACCGTCGAGCAGACCAGAAAGCTGATCGAGAGCGACGAGGTGGCATTCCTGTTCGGTCCGCTGGGAACGCCCGGCATCAGCGCCACGATCAAATACGTCAACGCCAAGAAGGTGCCGCATCTGTTCGTGGTGAGCGGCGTCACCCGGTTCACCAACTTTGCCGAGTTCCCGATGACCACGACGGGGCTGCCCAGCTACGATACGGAAGGTCGGATTTACGCGAAATACGTCACCCAGACCCGGCCGAACGCCAAGATCGCGATCCTGTATCAGAACGACGATCTGGGTAAGGACTTCGTCAATGCCTTCAAAGGCTATCTGAAGGAGGACTTCGACGACAAGGTGGTCGCGTCGTCATACGAGGTCACCGAGCCGACGATCGATTCCCACGTGGTGATGTTGAAAGCGTCCGGTGCCGAGGCTTTCCTGGTCGCCGGCACGCCGAAATTTGCGGCCCAGGCTATCAAGAAAGCCGACGAGATCGGCTGGAAGCCGCTGTTCCTGATCAACTACGTTTCGAGTTCGGTGTCTTCCACGATCGTTCCGGCGGGGCTGGACAAGGCGATCGGCATCGTCGCGGCCACCATGATCAAGGATCCGAACGACACGAAGTGGGACGATGATGCCGGTGTCAAATGGTACCGCGAGTATTTCGCGAAATACCTGCCGGGCGCCGACATCGGCGATGCCAACTATCTGTTCGGCACACAGCAGGGGCAGATCCTGGAGCAGGTGCTGAAGCAGTGCGGAGATGATCTCTCGCGCGAGAACGTCGTCAGGCAATCGCGCAGCATCAGAGGGCTGTCGCTTCCCACTCTCATCCCGGGCGTCACCATCAACACGGGCGCGGACAACAGCATGGCGTATACGCAGCTTCAGTTGCAGCGCTGGAACGGCACCACATGGGAGCAGTTCGGCAGCGTCCTCAGCGCCGACGGAAGGTGATGGTCGGCCTGAAGCGACGCGGTGACGAGGTCGCGGCCGCCGACGCCGGTCCGGACGACCGGCGCCGCGTAATCCGGAAACGGGGCGCGAGGTTGCCGACGTACCGGTTGACGACGCGGAACGGCGCGCTGATCGCGGCCCTGTTGGCGGTGATCGAGTACAGATTGCAAGGTGGTCAGGTCTCCGGATGCGGATGGCGCCCGCTGCTGCAACTGCAGCAGCGTGGCGGGCGGCCGGCCTGAGCACACTTACTGGTTTTCCGGTGCTCTCAGAAGGATTTGCTTCCGAGCTCGTCAATGACCGTTTCCGCACAGCTGCCGTTCATTCGCGAACAAGATCGAGCCTACGGGCTCAGGCGATGGGACTGCGCCAGCAGGTTTCGCGGCTTTCGCTCTGGATCGGAGGCCACTCGGCGCCATCGCTTAACCAGAGCCGATACAGAATTGGGCCTCTCGTCGTCAGGAAAGCGGCGTGGCATTCAGGGAAGTTGGCGCCACGATCGGGTTGGGTGCAGTCATCCGAACCCTTGGTGAGGCACCCGTGTCTACGTGGTGCCTCGGTCGCTGTTGAAGCGCTCCGCGCCATACATCCTTGACTGAAGCGGTGGCGCGACCGGCACCATTCCTGCCGCGCCGCCTTTCAGTGCGCGCTAGGGTAGGGTTTTCACCTCGCAAGGGCTCGAGGCGACGACGGCGATAGCGCGCGACCGAGAGCGCCAGTTTCTCTGTTTCGCACCGGATGATGCGGCCAAGCGCGTCGCATGCGACGGTCCAGCCCCCATCACGGTGCCCAACAGCCGTCGCAAGACATAGCTCGGGTAGGCATTTGCTGCTCCTCTAGCTCGCAATCTCTCGAAGATCGCTCTGGCTGCGCCACGTCGGCGGCGAACCACACTGCGTGCTCCTTCCTTGACTGCCGGACCCGATCGAGAGTGATGGCCTGTCAGCGCTGCATCTGAACATTCATCATTTGACCATGTGCCATCATATTGTCGTTCAGATTGGCCATGATCACGAGCGACCCTGCGAGGACCAGGAATACGATGAGTACGCCAAATGCGAGTGCCAGCACATTGTGGGTGCTGTCCGGTCCCGTCGTGATGTGAAGAAAGAAGACCAAGTGCACTCCCATCTGGGCGATGGCTAGGACCGCGAGTCCGGCTGGCACGCCGGGAGCCCAGATTGCCGAGGTGTTTGCCACCCAGAAGGATGTGGCTGTCAAGATCGCTGCCAGCAGCAAGCCGATCGTGTACACGAGCAAGCCAGAAGAAGAGCTTTGCTCCGAGGCCGGAATCGCTGGCCTATCTCCCGGTGCAACATCCCAACGCGTTTCGGTCATGGAAGGACTCCCATCAGGTAGACAATCGTGAATATCAGGACCCAGATGATGTCGAGCGCATGCCAGAACAGGGTGAAGCAGTGCAGGCGGCGCACCACGGCCTGTTGGAAACCCCTCAGTGACAGCTGAACCATCATAAGAACCAGCCAGACCAGTCCGACAGCTACGTGCAGCCCGTGACAACCGACCAGCGTGAAGAAGGCGGAAAGAAACGCGCTGCGCTGCGGAGCCGCGCCCATCGAAATCATGTAGTGGAATTCGCGAAACTCGAGATTGAGAAATGCCGCGCCCAACAGGAACGTCACCACGGCGCCAACGAAGATGCCGAGATGGTGCCGCGAATTGATGGCCAGGGACATCAGTCCACAGCTGTAGCTGGAGAGCAGGAGAAAAGCGGTCTCGATCGCTGCGGTTCGCAGATTAAACAACTGGGCACCGGTTGGACCGCCGGCACTGGCTTTTGCGAGCACGGCGTAGCTCGCAAACAGCGCCGAGAACATCACGATGTCGCTGAGCAGGAAGATCCAGAAGCCAAAGCCCGCGATGATTCGCTTGGGTGCCGGACCGGCCTCGCTGACATTCAGCAGTTCGCCGCGGCGGACATCATCCATTTCAACGGCGACGTTCATAGCGATACCTCCACGGCGTGCGTCCGATCGAATTGACCGATCTGTTCTGCGGAGATCTCAACCTCGTCCTCCACGCGGAACATGAAGGCAAGCAGCGTCACAGTCAGACCGAGAATTCCAACGCCTGCCATCCACCAGATGTGCCAGATCAGGGCGAACCCGGTGATCACCGCGAAGAAGGCGGTCACGAAGCCGGTCGGACTGTTCTTGGGCACTTCGATTGGTTCGTACTTATGCAGCCGCCCTGGCAATTCTTGCTTCGCGAGCACGCTTTGCTTCTTTGCCCAGAAGGCATCGAGTTCATGGACACGAGGCAGCACTGCGAAATTCCAGGCTGGCGGTGGCGATGCGGTAGCCCACTCCAGGGTGCGGCCGTTCCACGGATCGCCGGTCGTGTCGCGGAGTTGCTCACGGTGACGAATGGACACCACGATCTGGACGATCTGACAGATAATACCGATCAGAATGATGACTGCGCCCGCTTCAGCCACCAATAGCCAAGGCTGCCAGGAGAGCACATCGTAGTGCTGCAGGCGACGGGTCATGCCCATCAGTCCTGTCACGTAGAGCGGCATGAACGCGAGATGGAAGCCGATGAACCAGCACCAGAAAGAGGCGACGCCCCAGCGCTCATCCAGCTTGAAGCCGAAGGCCTTTGGAAACCAGTAATTGTAGCCTGCGATGGCCCCGAACAGGACGCCCGGGATGATGACATGATGGAAATGAGCGACCAGGAACACGCTGTTGTGCACCTGCCAATCCACAGCCGGCAAGGCCAGCAGAACCCCGGTCAGGCCGCCGAAGACGAAAGCCACCATGAAGCCGATTGTCCAAAGCACCGGTACCGTGAATCGGATACGACCGCCGTACATCGTGAACAGCCAGTTGAAGACTTTGACGCCCGTCGGCACGCCGATGATCATGCTCGTGATGCCGAAGAACGCGTTCACGCCAGCACTTGCACCCATGGTGAAGAAATGGTGCAGCCACACGGTATAGGAGAGCACGCAGATCACCAGGGTTGCACCGACCATCGACCGGTAGCCGAACAGCGGCTTGCCGGAAAATGTCGCGCTCACCTCCGAATAGATACCGAATGCCGGCAGGACCAGGATGTAGACTTCGGGGTGACCCCAGACCCAGAACAGGTTCACGTACATCATGGCGTTGCCGCCGGCGTCCAGCGTAAAGAAGTGGAAGCCGAGGTAACGGTCGAGCAGCAACATCGCAAAGAGCGCGGTGAGCACCGGGAATGCAGCCACGATCAGCAGATTCGAAGCGAGCGCAGTCCAGCAGAAAACCGGCATGCGCATGTAGCTCATGCCGGGAGCCCTCATCTTTAGAATCGTGGTGACGAAATTGACGCCGCTCAACAAGGTCCCGATGCCCGAGATCTGCAGCGACCAAAGATAATAGTCGACGCCGACGCCGGGCGAGAATTGTAGTTCGCTGAGCGGTGGGTAGGCGACCCAGCCCGTCTTTGCGAACTCACCGACAAACAGCGAGACGTTGATCAGCAGAATGCCTGTCGCGGTCAACCAAAAACTCACAGAATTCATCGTGGGAAACGCCACGTCACGGACGCCGAGTTGCAACGGCACCGCAAAGTTCATCAGTCCGATCACAAGCGGCATGGCGACGAAGAAGATCATGATCGTGCCGTGCGCCGAGAAAATCTGGTCGAAATGCTCGGGTGGCAGATATCCTTGCGCGCCGCCGGCGGCGACGGCCTGCTGCGTGCGCATCATGATTCCGTCCGCGAAGCCGCGTACGAGCATGACCAGGGCAAGAACGAGATACATGACGCCGATTCGCTTGTGATCGACGGACGTGATCCATTCGCGCCACAGATACGGCCAGTATCCCTTGACAGTGACCCATGCCAGAACCGCCAGAATGACAGCCCCGACGCTGGCCACTGTGCCCATGATGATGGGCTCTTGAAAAGGAATGGCGGCCCAGCTGAGTTTGCCCAACAGGTTCATCGTTCTGCCCTCATGGATTTGGGATAAGCGATACAGAGACCAGCGGCCGGCTGCATTGCGGCACTCAGGATGTTGGCAAACAGGCCATTGGCGACCGACCGATAGGTAAAGGGTGCAACCGCCTTGCTCGGCCTGACCAAATCGGCATACGTCTGTGCGTCGAGCACGGGGCCGGCGCTGCGCGTTGCGGCAGCCCATTGCGCAAAGCCGTCGGGCGCTACCGCGTCGACATGGAAGTACATATCGGCGAAGCCCGCGCCGCTGTAATTCGCCGACATCCCGCGGTAAGTTCCGGAATGGTCGGCCCGCAGGTTCAGGCGGGTCACCATTCCGGCCATGGTGTAGATCTGGCCGGCGAGCTGCGGCACGAAGAAGCTGTTCATGACGCCCGAGGAGGTCAGCTCGAAGCTGACCGGCGTGCCAACCGGGATCGTCAGGTGATTGACGCTCGCGACACCCTGTTCCGGATAGACGAACAGCCATTTCCAGTCGAGCGAGACGACCTGAACCTTGAGTGGCTTGGTAGAGGAGGCAATCGGCTTCGGCGGATCGAGATCGTATGCACCGATCCAGGCCACGGTGCCGACAAGAAGCACAGTCATCAGCGGGATCGACCAGACCAGCATCTCGATGCGGCCGGAATATATGAAATCCGGCCGATAGCGCGCCCGCCCATTCGATGCACGAAACCAGAAGGCAAAGCCGAGTGTCGCAATCACCACCGGGATCACGATCGCCAGCATGATGCCGGTCGCGTTGATCAGAATTTGCCGTTCGGCGAGGGCGACGGGTCCCTTCGGATCGAGCACGCCTCCATCGCAGCCACCGAGTGTCGCGGCCACCAGCAGGACCATGGTAAGCGAACCGTATCGCATGTTAGGCCTCCCGAACCTTGTGGGTACATGCTTTGCGCGTGGCGCCCGACTGTCGCGCGGCAGACGGGGACCCGCTCATCGGATTATCATTCGACAAATGCGTCGGTGCGAACGAACCGCCGTTGTGATCGACCAGAAGGGCTGCAAACAGCAGAACTAGATAGGAGATGGAGAAGACAAACAGCCTGTGAGCCGAGCGGCGATCGGCTTCAGCGCTTTGGCACAGCTGAACCGCCAGCAAGAGAAAGAGCGCGCCGCAGACGGCGACGATCGCGCCATAGATCGTGCCGGCAAACCCGAGCGCCCAAGGCAGTTCCGAAGCGAGAACAAGCAGACCGCTGTAGATCAGGATCTGCCGTATTGTTGCAGCCCGTCCAGCGACAACCGGCAGCATGGGAACGCCGGCACGAGCGTAATCATCCGTGCGGTTGAGCGCGAGGGACCAGAAATGGGGCGGTGTCCAAAGGAAAATAATAAGGAAAAGTAGGAGAGGCTCTAGCCCGGTTTGTCCGGTCGCCGCAGCCCATCCGATCACGGGTGGCAGCGCGCCGGCGGCACCGCCGATGACGATATTCTGGGACGTAGCCCGCTTCAGCCAGGCCGTGTAAACGATGACATAGAAGAGGATCGTGCCGGCCAAAAGCGCGGCAGCCGCCAGGTTCGCTGCCAAAGCGAGGGTCGTGATGGCGATAACGCCAAGGACGAGCCCAAAGACAAGCGCCTCGATTTTCAAGATTTTGCCGCGGGGAATTGGCCGCATCGCGGTGCGAGCCATGACTGCGTCGATATCGGCGTCGTACCACATATTCAGCGCGCCGGCGGCTCCGGCGCCGACCGCGATTGCAAGAATTGCAATGAAGCCAGAGAGTGGATCGAGGCGTGTCGGTGCAACCATCAATCCGACGAACGCGGTGAAAAGCGCGAGCGCCATAACGCGCGGCTTGGCCAAACTGATGAAATAGGGCAGTCGCTCCACCCAGCCAGACCGTGAAGCCAGCCAAAGGCGCGATACCGAAATCGCGATGCTGTTCATGGTGGGCTCCCTCAAGCAGAAAGTTGGTTTGCGAAACCACTATCAGCCGTTCGTTGGGCCTCGCGGCTTTCCCGATAGGTAACCTCATGGGCTTCAAGAGCGTGAGTGAAGGCTGCCAAATCCCGGCAAATTGTTCCTAACCACGGCAGGCGCCGCGGCTGGGAAGAGGGATCGGGACGAGAGCGTGGTGTTCACTAAGCGTCCTGGCGCTGACAGCGGTCTGCCATCACGCGGTGCTCGTCGAGATGAATCTGGCCGGTTCTACGCGCTGATGCAGTGACGCGGCTTCAGCGAGAATTGAGTGCTCGCAGTTCAGCCCGACATTCTTCACTGAAGGCCCGAAGCGGATTGACCGCGTGGCTGCTCATCAGATCGCGTAATTCCGAAAAGGATTTGTTGGGTGTGGAATAAGTGTCGATGATCAAAAGGACGACGGCCTCGGCCTTCTCGATCACCGGAGAACTCGATACGACACGCATTCGGTTGATGAGAGCGTAGACGCTGACTAGAGCGGCAACTTCCGCCTGATCATGCACGAGCGCGTCGGCGAAGAGCTTCGATGCCTCGTCGATGAATTGCTTGTACAACTTTTGCCGCCTCGCCTTTTCCCCCGACAGCAGATTGGCTCGATCTTGACGGTACTGAGTGAGCCAAGCTGATGCGAACGACGTCAGGCCGCCAATTGCTGAGCCTGCCAAGGCCGCGATTGCAGGGAGGTAGACAGTATTCATGTCGCGAGCTTCCGCTCAACGGTCGGACCGAACCAGGCAACGCTCGGAAGTTCGGATGCCGATCGCGAACTACGCCGGCCCGTCAAATCCGGCCAACGCCATTCGGAGGCGCATCCCGGCGCATCAGAACTCATCATTATGCAATTCGCGGGATTGCTCGACCCCGGGCCTGCGCTAAGCGGCCTTACCATGCCAACGAAGACCGCGAAGCACAATGTTATGATGGCAAACGTAACGAGGCTCAAGACGTCTTTCATCTCACTTTCGATCCTATGTCCACCTGGCGTCGATATTCTCAGTTTTCAATTCGCGTGGGATTTACGTCGGTAACGTCACTCACTTTTTCGACGCGAGTGCCCCGAGCACGGCGGCTGGCCGAATGGGAAGATGGCGCAAGCGAATCCCGGTTGCGGCAAAAATGGCATTGCCGATAGCGGGTGCGACGACCGTCGCACCGGGCTCGCCGAGGCCGACCGGAGCTTCGATGCTGTCGACGAATTCGATGTCGAGATCCGGCACGTCACCGATGCGCAGTGGCGTGTAGCTGTCGAAATTCGTGTCTTTCACCTGGCCTTTGTGGAATTCGGTTCCCTCATACAGCGCCATGCTGAGGCCCCATAGAGCGCTGCCTTCGACTTGCGCCAGCGCGCCGTCTGGATGGACGAGGGTGCCCGCATCGACGACGATCGTGAGCTTTTCGACTGCAACGGCGCCGTTGCTGCGGTCAACGCGAACGCGCGCGACGCAAGCGACCCATGTAGGCATCGATCGTGCCTGGCCGAATGTGGTGGCGACGCCGAGCCCGGTGCCAGCCGGCATCCGCGCGCCCCATCCGGCCTTTTCCGCCGCTCGCTTGAGGGCTGCCGCCTGACGCTTCGCGCCGCCCACCGCGCTGGGTGCTGACCCGGCATTGCGGCCGGCGCCGTCCAACAACCCGGTGCGGAACGCGACAGGGTCTGCGCCCGCCATCCGCGCCGCCTCATCCATGAAGGTCTCGAGCGCCCAGTTGGTCCAGCCGGGCGCCACCGCGCGCAGATAGCCAGGGCGAAACGAACGATTGGCAAGGTCGTTCTCGATAGCGCGTACGCGTTGCGCCCCAACGCTGTACCAGTGGTCCGCGCCATCGATGGCGAATGGATCGAATGGGTTTCCGTCAGACGCCTTCGGCATGGCCGCTGGCGGCACGTAGACTGAGGTCGGCCAACCGGCCGACGCGTGATGTTCCATGGCCGAGACCTTCCCATGGACATCGAATGCCAGCCGCAATTTCTGGATCGACGGCGAACGAAACGAGTCGAAACGCGTGTCATCCTCGCGCGTCAGTACGAGCTTCACGGGCTTGCCGAGAGCCTTGGCGGCCAGCGCGGCGGGGATGGCATAATCAGTGTTGAGCCTGCGCCCGAATGCCCCGCCGAGCAGATAGGTGCGCAGGACAATGCGATCCTGCGTTAGGTCCAGCGCTCGTGCAAGCACGGGCAGAATCGTGCTCTGCGCCTGACTGCCGGTATGGATCTCGAAGCGGCCGTCCTTCTCGAAGGCGAGAGCGTTCACCGGCTCGAGTTGGGCATGGAGAACGCTGTTGGTGGTGTACGTCCGCTCGAGAGTGGAGGCGGCTGCGCGAAACGCGGTATCGACTTCGGGGTCGTCAACCACCACCGCTCCCCCGCGCGGTGCCGCGATCTGCCTCTCGCCGTAATCGAGGATGTCCTGCTCCGACACCATCGAAGCATCACCCGCGGCCCAATCGACCTTGACGAGGTCAGCGGCGCGGATTGCTGCCGGATAAGTTGTCGCGAATACGACTACCCAACCGGGCACTGTCCCGGAGGGGTCCTCCAACACGAGGCTCGTGAGATATCCCTTGACCCGCTTTGCCGCGGAGTCATCGACGGTGCGTACCACTGAGCCGTAGCGTGTGGGAGGAATCTTCGGCCGGGCATAGACCATACCCTCAACGACCGCATCGATCCCGTAACGCGCCGTGCCGTTGATCTTCCCGGGGACATCGAGAGCGCCGATCTTTTGCCCGATAAGACGTCGTTCTGAGGGCGGCTTGATCGGCAGCTTCACGAGTTGGTCCGACGTAAATTCGCGTGCCAGGCTCCCGCGCCGGACGATTTCGCCGTAGGTGATGGACCGACCTTCGGCAGATACGGAGCCCCGGCGCGCGACACATTGCGACGGGCTCACCCCAAGCAGCCTTGCGCCGGCCTCGATCAGGGCGATGCGCCCTGCAGCACCGGCGCGGCTGTAAATCGGGAAATCGACCCAGACCGACGTGCTGCCGCCGGTCTGCATGAAACCCCATTTCGGATCGGCATCGACCAGCAGGATGCGCACGTTGCTCCAGTCGACCTCGAGTTCATCGGCGAGGACGCGGGCGATGGCAGTGCCGATGTGCTGACCCATCTCTGCACGGGTGATGTTCACGGTCACGATGCCATCGCGGTCAAGGCTGTACCAAATCGTGGGTTCGAAGGGGCTTGACCCTGATTGCTGCGCGGTGACTTGCCCCGGCGCGAAACCGAACGTGACGGCGGTGCCGGCCAAGCCGACTAGAAATGCGCGCCGCGAAAGCGCGCTCTGATCCCTGGGCTTAGTCATCACTGGCGACCTTTCGTGATTGGGCGGCGGCCTGTTTGACTGCGTTGCGAATGCGCACGTAGGTCATGCAGCGGCACAGGTTTCCGGCCATAACGGCATCGATGTCCTGATCGGTCGGGGAGGGGAAGTCTTTGATGAGTGAGGCCGCTTGCATGATCTGCCCCGACTGGCAGTAGCCGCATTGGGGAACCTGAAGGTCGGCCCACGCCTCTTGCACCGGATGCCGGCTCTCGGAATCGAGTCCCTCAATGGTGGTGACCTTGGCGCCGGACACGCTGGCAACAGGCGTGATGCACGACCGTGTGGGCCGGCCGCCGACGTGGACCGTGCAGGCGCCGCACATCCCGATCCCGCAGCCGAACTTCGTGCCGGTGAGACCGATGACATCGCGGATCACCCACAACAGGGGCGTATCCTCCTCGGCGTCGACCGTCACCGCGCGGCCATTGATGTCAAATGAGGTCATGCTCGTTCTCCGATGGGTTATTTGGCTGCACCGCTCTCGCGGCGGATCTCCGAGATGCTCGCTGCGAGATCCGGCCAGGGCGGAAGGCTGGTGCGTGTCCGTCGCAGGTACGCAGCGATGCGGGCAATGTCGGCATCGCTGAGTGCGCCGCCGAAAGCGGGCATGACGACATCACGCATTCCTTCCTTGGCGCTGATGCCGCGCAGGATGACCTGGATCAGGTTGCTTGGATCGGAAAGGTGCACGGCGCTATTGAGCGCCAGATCGGGCCGTGCAGCGAGTGGCGCGTTGGTTGCGTTGTAGTGACAGGACGCGCAAGCTGCGGTGTAGAGGCGCGCGTCGGGATCGAACGGCGCGCCCTGCTTGGCCAATGCGCTGGACATCGCAAGGCTCACCGCGCCGGCGACGTATGGCAGCCGGTCTTCCGCCTTATCGAGATCGGCAAAATAGGTCGCGAGCGCGCGGATGTCAGCGTCCGGCAACGCTCCAAGCCCCTGCACGACGGGGGACATCGGCCCTGCAGCGGTTCCATGCAGCTTGCTGGTGCCGCTGCGCAGGTAGTCGTAGAGTTCCTCGTGCGTCCAGGGTGCCGGCGCGGGGTTTGCGGCCGTCAGTGGCGGCGCGACCCAGTTGTCGATCACCGCGCCGCCGTATGCGTTGCCGGACTTCTCGGCCCCCAGCAGGTTGCGCGGCGTATGGCAGGCGCCGCAATGGCTCAAGCCCTGCGCGAGATAAGCGCCGCGATTCCACTCCGCACTCTTGGTGACATCCGGCTCGAAGCGACCGGGTCGGAAAAACAGCAGCTTCCATCCCGCCTGCAGGTAGCGGATGTTAAACGGAAACGGGATGCCGTTCGGCTGCCGCGTGGCATGAACCGAAGTCCTCGTCATGAAGTAGGCGTAGAGAGCACGCACGTCAGCGTCGGAGAGCTTTGTGAAATGGTCGAAGGAGAACACGGGAAGGAGATGCGAACCGTCGCGTGACACGCCCTCATGCATGGCGCGCCTGAAGGCCGCCTCCGACCACGTGCCGATGCCGGTCTCCGGATCGGGCGTGATGTTGGTTGAATAGATCGCACCGAACGGAGTTGCCATCTCGTAACCGCCGGCGAACTTCTCGCCGCCCTTTGCGGTGTGACACGCCGCGCAATAGCCGCCGCCGGCAAGAGCTTCACCCTTCGCGACCAACTCCGGCGCGAAGCTGCCAGCGGCCGGCCGCGCGACCGGTGCGATGGCAGGTTTCCACGCCAACACGCCAAAGCCTGCAAGCACGAGACATCCGAGTGCGACGGTCGCGATGAGCAGCTTCTTAAACACGGCAAACTCCCAGAGCCTTGCTTGCGTTCAGGGCGTGCGCCTGAATCGCCAATGGGCGACCAGGCCGACCACAAGTGCGAACAGCGTGCATATGACGGCGTCGTTGCCGGCCAGCATGCTCAATCCGTGCAGATGCGCGTGTGGCGCGAGTGAGTCATGCGCCTGCGCCGGCACGCTGAAGGCGAACAGCAACGCGATGGGCTTTTTCATCCGACCACCGGATGGGACAAGTGCGGGGGATCAATCGGGATTCGATGCCGTGCCTTTGCACCATCCTCTGCGGAGTTCTCAACCACCACCTCACTGATCTGGTGGATCGGCACCACGTTAATGAAGTTGGCTATGTCTGCCCTGATTTCCTGGGCATGCGGTGCAAACGACGACTGATACGCATCGATCGAGTCACACAGCAGGTGACACATAGCGACATATGCGCCGAGAGGCGTTCCATCCTTGTCCGCAAGTCCCTTGTCGATGGCGTAGTACTTGAAGGCGGCGCCCACCCTGCTCTTGATGAGGGGGAGGTGCGTCGTGCGGTAGTAATCGTGGTCGAACCGCGTGCCCGCCTTGTTGGGATAAATCATGCTAACTTTGATCATGGTTCCTCCTGCAGAACGTCGTACGGCAGTTCAAGTGCAGCGCGCTTCGCGCAACTCGGCTGCGTCTCGCGTCATCCATTAGTTATGCCAGGCGGACCCGCGCGCGTGAGTGAAGAAAGCCAAAGAACTGCAAATCGATGCGAACCGGCGGCAACGACGCCAGTGCACAGGGCTGGGTTCTGCGATGATCGTCAGGCGGGGGTTCCCGCAACGCAGGTTTCGTGGAGATCGCTTGCGGCTGCCGTCTCGTTTGCAATCAGCGCGATCGCGTTCGCCTGGTTGACCGCACGGCGCGTCGGGCGATTGGCGACATTGGTGCGCGCGAGTTCGAGCGCCCGCCGGCCATCGTTGCCGCTGCCGGCGTAGAACTCAACGGCATGGTCCGCGAAGGCAAGCAGATGCCTCTCAAGGAGCCGATCGAAGCCGAACCGTGCGGCATCGAGCTGTCTCTCGGCCTCTTTGACCCTGCCTTGCGCAGTCAGCACATCGGCAAGGCGCCAATTGACCTCTGGATCGCGGCTCGAAAGCGCCGGCAGGAGCAATGCCTCCGCGTCGCCGGTGCGGTCTTGGCCTGCGTAGATCTCCGCCAGGTGCACACGCGCTTTCACATAGCCCGGCAAGTAAGTTACCGCGCGTCGGTACCAGAACGCCGCGAGGCCTGGGTCCGGTACTGAAACGAGCTCCCCCCACAGCATGCCGAGTTGAAAGCAGGTCCATGCCAGCGGAAACGGCGAAACGTCATCGTATGAGAAGAACGCCTGCTTATAGACAGTGTCTGCCTCGGCGAAACGCTGGAGATCAGCAAGCACAGCGCCGAGAGGCATGAGGTCTTCGAGTCGGCCGCTCGCCTTGGCGAACCCGCGGCGAGCCGCGAGCACCGCATCGAGCCCCACGCCAGTGGCCTGATCGATCGCCAACGCCTGGCGCTCGACCGCCTCGCGGGGCCCACCTGTCAGCGCGGCGCGCGCCAGGTAGCCGCGGGCATCCTCGAAGCGATGCGCTGCCGAGGCGACCTCGGCTTGAACAAGGGCCGAACGAAACGAGTCATCCGCGCGCGCGAATTGCAAGGCGAGCGTATTCAGACGGTCGAGCACGTCCAGATCACCTAAAAACTGCAATGCCAGACGCTCGCTATCAACAATCTCCTCCGCCACTCCCGGCAGCAGCGGGTCTTGCGCGAAACGAGCCCAAGCCCCGCGGCGCGCACTTTCCAGGTTGATCGCGGCGATCTCCCCGTCGGTCGCGGATGGACCCGGATGATCAAGTTCCGCGAATGCAGTCATTTCGCGGCTCCGAAACGCACCTTCAGACTTTCGAGACCCTTAAGAAACGACGAGAGCATTCTCTTCACAGCAGCGTCAGGTTGATTGTTGGCCAGAAATTGCACGCGCCAATCGGCGACGCTGCCGCCGCCCCTCGGTTTTACCTCGATCGTGCCGGTGTATTGCGAAACGGGCATTCCGGCGATGCTCGTGTAGCGAAAGAACCGCTTCCCGTCGTCAATCGCCTCAAGGCGCTCGACGATTTCCCTGCCATCGAGTGTCTGGATGTTACGGAGTTGACCGATCCCCGTGCCCGTCAGCTTGACTCTCGCGGTCAGTGGATGCCAGGTGCCGCCAAACTGCCCGATCAACGACCACACCTCATCGGGCGTTGCCGCAAGCTCAACGGATTCGGCAACAGTCTGTAGTTCCGTATTCGGCGTCGCGAAGTACGGAAAGACTTTCATGCCGGGTTTCGTCGCCCCGGTCGCGCCGCCCAGGAGGAACTCCCGATCGCAATTGACCAGCCAGGTGAGCAGGATGTCGATCGAATTCGCGTCGACCGTGCGTCCTCCTCCTGTCTGATAAGGGCGGCCGGAAAGCGTGCTCTTCTCGATCTCAAGGTGGCTTTCGTCGTTGATCGGCTTGGCCACATCGAACAGCAGAAAATCGTCGAGGAAGACGTTGGCGTTGGCGGCAAGGGCTTCAGGCGTCCAATCGGCCTTACCGTCTTGCATGTCCCAGTTTGCGAAGCTGTCCTTCAGGCGCTTCAGAAATAGTGGCTGCAGCTCTTTTTGAATCGCAAAGGGCGTCTGCTGATTCCAAAGGTCGCGTAAATCGTCACCCCCCGACAGCGCCGGGTTATTGAGCCGTATATTCGTTTGCTCGGGCCGACCGACCCAATCGATGCGGGGGATTGCAGGTGCGAGAATGCTTCGATGCTGTGGGGGTACAGTCTCCGCGATAGCGCCGAATAACGAGCCCTTTGTAGGGTCGAGCACTTGGCGCGTGTCTAACTCGATGACAATGCAGAGAACGTTGGTATGCTGCAGCAGATTCGGAAGCTTCTTGAGCTGCGCGACGTCCCAGGCGAGGTAGAAAGGGTCGGAACGCAACCCGGCGAACACGCGGATATCACCTTCCGGTGTCGGCGCCCCTGTTTCATCGTTCACCCTTAGCGACAGCTCGCGACCACCCGGCAGTCTGCAAACGCCATGCTGGATCACTTTCCCCGCGGCATCGCGCTTGAGGGTCTCGAACCGGAAGCTAAAGCGAATCTCGTCGTCAGCAGGCAGAAATCTTGCGGCGCTACCAACGCCTGCAACGCTCACACGGCGAAGGACAATTGAGTGATCGATGACGTTCGAGAAAATCGCATCTTCGCCGGCCGAAGGGAAAACATTCATGGCGAGGACGGTGCGCGCCGGGTCTTCTGGACTGGTGAACGCGAAGAGGTCGGTGATATCGGCCGCGGGGTCGCCAATCGAGCGCGGACCATCAACGTGATCGGACATCATCGGCCTCCGTTCATGTGCTCAAGTTCGCGAGCCAGTTCAAGGCACTGATGCTCGGCATGAAGAAATACTCGCCACCCTTGAGTACGTTGAACGTCTGGATGCCGCGGATGCGACGCCTGACTGGCTGCTTTGGAATGGTGAAAGTCGCCCCTTCCTCCTGCCGCCCGATGACCGGGTCGCGCTCGTCGTTGGCGCCGATGAAATCACCGTCGTTGACCCACTCTTGTTGCAGGAATTCGATGGTGGCCATCGCCTTGGCGCTGATGAACAGGAAGATGGCGCCGCGCGTCACTTCGTCATCGGCTTCGGACAATGCGTTCGGATCGTAGGGTGGTCCATACGTCGTTCCGCGTCTTATCAGGCGATGTAGGTTGACGTCGGTCAGGCGGGTGAGTTGCGTGTCCCGCGGATTCATGCGCCGAATGTGGCTTCCGAAGGGCACCTTGTAGCCGCGCCGGTCCCTCGCGTAATCGAAGTCGTTGTTGCGTTGTGGGTCCGCACCGAGTGCGGGGTCGTCGACATCCGGGGCCAGCGTCAGCGGCGCACCGCTGCGCCAACGGCCAACGAGCTTTGCGGCGACCAATTCACGTTCTTCCTCGGTGCTTCCGTTAGCCTGAAGGAACCGATTGAAGGCGCCGACACGCGACTGATATTTACGGAAGCCCACGTATGTGCCGTTGCGACCGAGGATGTCCGGTTGCGGCATCGGCAAGAGGACCCCGGTCTCACCCGGATATCCAAGGACGAACTCGCCGGCTTTGATCGGCCGTCCATAGGCCGGCGGAGACTCTCCGCCGCTGCCCTCGATCGCCGGCTGGTCGATGCCGTCCTTATAACCGAGCGAATTGAGGTCGCCGGGCTGGGCGCCAAAGTCCTGCGTGTCGAGCACGCTGACACCAGCGAAGCCCTCGTATTGCTCGCGCGCGATCGCCAGCGCCCGGTGCCGCTTTTCCTCCGTATCAGTGAATGCGCTGATGCCGATATGGACTTGACCTGTGCCGAAGGGGTTGTCCCAATTCTTCGGATCGTTGACCCCATCGTCGCCAAGGTGCTTTGCACGTGCCGCCATCCCGACGCGAAAGGTCTCCGGAAAGCTTTGCAGCGACTCTTGGGAAAGTCCGAGCGCCCTGAGTCCCCCATAGGTGATCCCGACGTCAAGCCAGGCATTGGCCGTGATTCGCGAGTCTGCGGCAGAATCGACATACGGTGTCAGCCGCCGAAGAAACGCACGGCCCGCTTGAGCATCGTCGATACGCAAGAGCACATGTGTGCCGAAGTACGGCGCCGGCCTGGGCCGCAGAACTGTCGCCTGTATTTCGTGCAACTCAAGTGTCGGCGAATGCGTCGAACGTTTCTCGCCGGCAACTTCCGTTACGGACAACATGGGAGATCCTTTCATGGGGCCGGGTCTATTCCGCCCGGACCCCAAGCGAACGATTTGACCGCTGCGGCTATCCAATCTTGTCGAGCAGTTCCTCGACGGCCTGGCCGACCTTTTCGAGCCGTCGGGTCTCCGCCCCGGTGAGATTCGGACTGTTGACGTACCAAGCCTCGGCCGCGATCTGGTGCTTGGCGATCCAGTCCGCCGCCGCCTTCGGGTTACCCATTCCGGGGAAACCCTCAAAATTGCACAGCCACAGATCCATGGCGTTCGGAATCTTCGCCGCGAAGTCGTCGATGTAGGGGTCAAAGTCGCCGTCATAGGCCGTCGCGAAGAGCAACTTTGTGTCATCGTCCACGAACACGAAGCGCATGTTATGGACCGTGCCTACCGCGTCCGCCGCCCGGAAGTTCCCGTCCAGCAACTGCAGGAAGCCACGAAGCCGTTTCGCTCCCCCTTTCACGAACGGAAGGAACACGGTGAGCTCTGAGACCTTGCCCTGCCGGGCGCCGATGCGTCCGGCGGTTTGCGCCCGCCCAGGCGCTGCCAGCGCCTCCGTGAGCATGGCGAGCCCGTTCTCCAACGCGGCTTTTCCGATCTCCGGCGCGTCGGCGTAAAGCTCGCGTAGCTTCTTGATTTTCTCCGCGACCCGATCCTGTCCGGTGGTGCGTGTCTGCTCGAGCGTAGTCATGTCTATTCTCCATGTTTTCGGTTTTGTATTGCGATTGATCTTAAGCGACCTAGTCGAGGATTGATCAAGCGCCGGCTGATTAGCGCAAGGATAAGGTGTGCGTTGCCATCGTGGGATTTCTTGTCCGCGATGGCTTCTAGTTGACCCGCATGCGTTCCTTAAGCCAGTGAAGTCCGGCAAATCGCGCCAAATTATTGCTAATGGTACTACCGGGTCGGCTGGCATTTCGTAGCCAATCAGGTACGATTCTGGGAGGCCACGCCCATGGCGCATAATGGTGGATGTTGAAGGAATAATATATTTTAGTCGCGTCGCATCCGCGCGACGCGCAAGGAGAAGCTGGAACGGCGGGCTCTCGCATCATGAGCGAGCGCGCTTACAGCAGCTAGTCTTCGCTCCGGCGGTTTTGCTCAAGAGGTATGTGCTAATGTGTCCTTGGATCGTGCCCGGCAAGCGCCCTTGGCATTTTGTGCGCCGTAGACGGCAACACGTTGCAACCGCAGAGGCTCAGAAGCGGGCCGAAAGTGCTCTGGGCCTCGGCGAGACTTTTCTCGCCGAGGCCCAGCAGCTCAGCCAAACGGGCAGTTTCGGCTGGAACGTGTCGAAGGAAGAGATCGTTTGGTCGGCGGAGACCTACCGGATTTTTGGTTGCCAGCCGGGAACCGCAGTCACCTTTGACACGGTGCTTCAGCGCGTGCACCCCGAGGACCGAATGCAAGTTCAGGCAGTCATCGATCGCGCCGCCACTAACAGGGAAGCCTTCAACATCGAGCATCGGTTGCAGATGTCGGACGGATCGGTAAAGCATCTGCATGTCGTGGCCCATGCCGTGGTGGACAAGCCGCAAAACCTGCAATTTGCGGGTGCAGTCATGGATGTCACGATGGCTAAGGAAGCCGGGCGAGCGCTCAAGCAGAGTGAGACGCGCTATCAGAATCTTTTCCAAGCGATGGCAGTGTCGTTCTTCGAACTCGATTACACCAACAGCAGGAAAATATTGCGCGCGTTGAGAGATGAGGGGGTTCACGATTTCAGGAGCCACTTCAAGAAAAACCCACGTCTGATACGTGAGATCATGCGCGCGACGTATGTCGTCGATGTCAATGATCAGACGGTCGCATTGTTCGGGAGAGGTAACAAGGAGGAGTTGCTTACGAGCGTCGAGGCGTTCTGGCCGGAAGTAAGCCTCGATGATTATGTGGAGGCGGTCCTGGCTACCCTTGCGGGCAACGATAAGTTCTCGACCGAGACACGCGTGCGCAGGCTCGATGGCACGATCTTCGATGCGCTGTTCACGCTGCGATATGTAACTGAAGACAGGACCAGAGGCCTTGCCGGTGTCATTGACATCACCGAGCGCAAGTGCGCCGAGAACGCATTGCGCGAGAACGAAGAAAGATTCCGCGACTACGCCGAAACCGCCTCCGACTGGTTTTGGGAGATGGGTCCAGACCACAAGTTAACGATGCTGACCCCGAACGCATTCGGCTCGAGCCCTTCGGCTCGGCTTGGCACCGCAGCTTGGGAGCGTGCTCTCGACCTTGACACCGAACCGGAGAAGTGGCGGGCGATCCAGGCCACGATGGATTCGCATCAGCCGTTCCGTGACTTCGTCTATCTCGCCGCCGGCGGTGAGGGTTCTCCGATGTATGTGAGGGCCAGTGGCAAGCCGGTGTTTGGCGCCGGTGGCGAATTCCTCGGCTATCGCGGCACCGGTACGGACGCGACAGCGATCATTCGCGCGCAGGAGGCACTGCGTGAAAGTGAGCGAAATTTGCGCTCGGCAATTGACGGGATACCGGGTCTGGTTGCCGTATTGGCTCCGAACGGTGACATCGAAGCCGTGAATCGTCAGATCTTCGAGTATAGCGGCCAGTCACTGGAAGAGCTGAGGCACTGGGGCACCAACGGAACGATTCATCCTGATGACCTTCCCCAACTCGCTGAAATCTTCACAAAATCGATCGCCGCCGGCATTCCCTACAGGACCGAGGCACGTGTGAGGCGCTTCGACGGCGAATATCGCTGGTTCGAGATCCGCGGCATTCCGGTCCGGGAGGGCTCTTCCGACCGAATTGTTCGCTGGTATTCGCTGCTGACTGACACCGAAGATCGCACACAAGCGTTGGCGCGGTTGCAGCAGATGCAATCTGATTTGGCCCACATGAACCGTGTGAGCACGATGGGAGAATTTGCTGCCTCGCTGTCTCATGAAATTTTACATCCGATCGCTACCGCTCGCAACAACGCGCGTGCGGGCGTGCGTTTTTTGGAAATGAATCCACCGAATCTGGGTGAGGTCAAGGAAGCGCTCGGATGTGTTGTCAGGGACGCGGACCGAGCCAGTGACATCGTCGGACGGATGCGTGATCACATCAGGAAAGCGCCACCTCGAAAGGAACGCGTTTATCTCAATGCGGCGATCAACGAAGTGCTCATATTGGCACAAAGCGTGACCCACAGGAACGGCGTTTCAGTCGAGACCCGGCTTGTGGATGGATGGCTTCCAGTTCTAGGGGATCGGATTCAGTTGCAGCAGGTCTTGCTGAACCTGATTCTGAACGCGGCTGAAGCAATGGGCTCGGTTGAGGAGAGCGCAAGAGCGGTGTTGATCAGCACCGCGCAGGACCAGGCAGGCGCCGTCGTGGCGGTACGCGATTCGGGGCCAGGCATTGATTCCGCGCATCTCGAGCGAGTCTTCGACGCCTTCTACACCACGAAGTCCAGTGGAACAGGTATGGGGCTGTCGATATGCCGCTCCATCATCCATGCTCATGGGGGCAAGCTATGGGCGGAAGCGAACGAGCCTCACGGCGCCGTATTTCAATTCACTCTGCCGGCGACCCAAGAGAACTCATGAATTGTCTTTAATCGGGTGACCGGGTTTCAGAGCCGAACGAAGGCACCGCTCCAGATCCCTGTCGTCCACGGGCTTGCTGAGGTAACAAACCACTCCGTCCCTCAGAGCGCGATCCCTGTCGACCTGATCAGGATACGCGGTAATGAGGATGGTCGGGATCGCGTACCCCAATTTGACCAGGTGTCTATGGAGTTCGACGCCGGTCATGCCAGGCATGTGGACGTCGGAGACCAGGCAGGCGGTTTCAGGGAGCAGACTCGATGCCAGGAAATCGGCTGTCGATGGAAACGCTTTGACTGGGTAGCCGATCAGCATGACAAGTTTTCGCATGGATTCGCGAAATGGCTCATCATCGTCGACAATAGATATCAATGTGCGATTCAACATTGCGTTTTCCAGGCAACTTCCTCGCTCCAGCATTCCCGCGGCACAACACTTCGCGCCCGGACGCAAGGTCCAATTCTCAGGGACATTTCCCGATAAGGCAATGCCGGCGCTCCTAAGCGATGGCTTAGGCCGCCGGCTATCTGCCTAGCCAACGGATACTGTTCATCTCGACCGATTGTGCGTAGAATGACGTTAATCCAGTGGGAAGCATTCGCTTATTTAGCGCAGAGTACCGGGGATGGGTGACGCAAATCCCAGTGTCTTGGTCATCGATGACGACACCGAGTTTCGGGATTCGGTTGCGCGGCTGTTGCGGACGGTCGGCCTGCATACCCGGGAATTTTCGTCTGTTCCCGACTTTCTCAAGGCGGATCCGCCGGAGGGCCCGAGCTGCCTAATACTCGACGTGAGAATGCCCGGGCGAAGCGGTCTTGAACTTCAACGCGATCTTGCCGCTGCAAACAGGCAGGTGCCGATCATATTCATTACGGCGCACGCCGACGTGCCAATGACCGTGCAAGCGATGAAGGGCGGTGCCATGGAGTTCCTCACGAAGCCGTTCCGTGATCAGGACCTCCTGGACGCTGTCGAGGCCGGCCTCGCTCGCGATCGTGCCCGTCGAGAGAGCGATCGGGCATTAGCTGCGCTCAGGGAGCGTTTCGACACGCTTAGTCCCCGCGAGCGTGAAGTCATGGTCTATGTCGTCGCCGGTCGCCTGAACAAGCAGATAGCCAACGATATCGGTATCGCTGAATCGACGGTGAAGGTGCATCGCACCAATCTGATGCGGAAGATAAAGGCGCGTTCGCTTCCCGAGCTCAGCAGGATGGCGGACATGCTCAATGTGAGACTACAGCAGACGTAGAGTTCTGAGCCAGGCATCCTGCCCAGTCGCTTTTGCCCGAAGGCGCTCGGTATGCACGCAAATTTGCGCGCAGATGGCCATCTGGCACGGTCGCCCCCAGCGCTGACCGTTGTACCCTTACCTGCTCATTCAGCCAACGAATGAAGCACGAGGTTAGAGGTCTGGCCGCCGGCGTTGATCCTAAGCGATCGCTTAGCATGGACAACCATAAGCGAACCTCACACCGCCCTACGCGCAATGGACTGCGGTGCCCTAAGCCTACAAACTCCGCCTCACTAGGATTTGTCAGGACTTAGCCTTCCTCACGCACACGAGATTGCCATGCGCGCATCAGGATCCACTACGGATTTCGAAAACTTGCCCTGGACCCACGGGCCAGCTGCGGCGCCTGAGAAGAGACGCGCCGTTCAAACTGCGGAAACAAGCAAACCATTCTTCGAATCGGCCGGCGCCACGCCCCCCAGGATTTCGTTCGGACCATTCTGCCTGCTTCCGACGCAGTTTCTCTTGCGGGAGGGCGACAGACCCGTAGCTGTCGGAAGCCGGGCTCTGGAAATCCTGATCGCCTTACTTGAACGACGCGGTGAATTGGTCAGCAAACAGGATTTGATGGCTAGGGTTTGGCCCAACATCTTCGTCGAGCCTGCCAATCTCACGGTCCATATGTCAGCGCTGCGTCGCGCGCTGCGTGACGGCCGGGACGGGCATCGGTTCATCGTCAACATCCCCGGACGCGGCTACTGCTTTGTCGCGTCCGTCGATGTGTCGGGACACGAGAACTGAGCACAACTGGCAAGGCATCCGCAAAGGCACCAACATGGTCGCGACGATAGCAGATCAGCCGTTCACGGTAGCGAGGATTCCCGTCAGCTCCTGGAGCTTCGCCATCCGCGTCTGGCTGGCTACGGTCCTGGCCTTGTTCGTCAGCTTCTGGCTACAGCTTGAAGCGCCGGCGTCGGCCGCGCTTACCGTTGCAGTTCTTGCCGAGCCAACCCGCGGCCAGGCGCTGGAGAAGGCAGGTTTCCGATTGCTCGCCACGCTGGTTGGCGTGGCAGCGTCAATCGCGATCACCGGTCTGTTCTCGCAGGCGCGAGATCTGATCCTCGCGGCGTTTGCAGTGTGGCTTGGCATTTGCGTCTTTGCCGCGAAACTTTTCGACGGCTATCGGGCCTATGCGGCCGTGCTGTCCGGCTACACGGTAGCACTTATTGCGACACAGCAGATCGATAACCCCCAGCACGTTTTTGAATCCAGCATGGCGCGTGGCGCCGCAATCGCGGTTGGCATTCTTTCGATCGCAATGGTAAATACGCTGGTATTTGCTCCCGACCGTCAACCGCGGCTGGGAGCGCAGCTGGCCGCGCTTCATCGCCGCGTTCGTGCGTATGCAAGCGCAACCCTCCGCGGTGGACCAGGCAGCCCGACTACATTCCTGACGCTGCTGCTGGAAATCGTGGCGCTCCGGCCGGAGATCGCAAGCGTAGCTCTGGAGTCGAGCAGTGGATCCGTCAGGAGCGCTGCCGCCCGCAGTGCTGCGGTCGCGCTGGTCGCCGAATTGCAGGTTGCGCGGACTAAACGGGGTCTTGAGAGCGAAACTTCGGAATGGGCGGCGCGGGAATTACTGCACCGGGATGACGAGGTCCGCAGGAATCTACTAGCCCTGAGGTTGGCGAGGTGGCCGCTGCGGGTCTGGCGCGCGCCCTTGTATCGGTCCTTTGGATCGGCGGCCGAAAGCGGGGTCCGCGCCGCCGCATGGTTTGCAATCGCCTCCACGTTCTACATTTGGGCCGGGTGGCCTGCGACGAGCGTTTCGCTGTCTTTCGTGGCCCTGATTGCCGCATTGGGGAACACGACTCCGAATCCGCGCGGCTTCACCGCTCTCGGCCTTGTTGGTACGCCGATCGCAGCTGTCCTGGCCGGCACACTCGAGTTCATCATCCTCGATGGCGCCGACGCCTTTCCGGCGCTGGCCATCGGTCTTGCTCCTTTCACGGTGGGCGCAGCACTCCTCCTGACCTCCAAAAACCTTCTGTGGTCATCCCTTGGCCGCATCAATCTGCCCTTCATCACCATGATCCTGGCGCCGAGTAATCCGCAGACTTACAATCCGCAGGCCTTCCTGTTCACCTCTCTGTTCGTCATCGTGGCAGCGACGCTGCTGTTTGCAGCACAGACGCTGATTCCGCCCGTCTCCGATGAAAAACGCAGGATGCGGCTGCTCGCGGAGGCTCGCAGCGAGCTGCATGGACCGGTCCACCCGAAGCGAGAAGCTGCGGAGGAAGCAGCGTTCCGGGACGCCTCGCGAATCGGGCAGTTTCTCGGCGCTGGAGGAGCGCAGGACAGTCGCGCCCTCGCGGAAATGGTCTCCTGCTTCGACAAGTCGTCGATGCTGCGGCTTTGCGATACGAAGTTGATGGAGTTGACCGATGGGCCACTTGCATCGCTGGTGGACGAAGCACGCGCAGCGATTGCCGGGCGGGATACCGCCGCCTTGCGCGCCATTGCACCCAGGTTTTGTGAACAAGCTCCGCAGAACGGCTCGATCGAGGCAGATGTTGCTGCGTGCCTTGTGATGACAAGCAACATCCTCGACGGGGGCAGTGGCGCCGATGCCATTGGGAAGGCAGCCTGATGGCACAGACTTTTTCAGAGCTGGTCGTCGGGGGCGTCCTGCTGGCGCCGTTTGTAACCTTTCTGGTGATGACTCTTATCGTCATCATAGTTCTGCGACCGCTTCTGCATGTCGTCGGCTTTGCGAAGATGTTCAGTCACGCCTCGATCGCAGAGTTGAGTCTGGGCGTAATCATTCTGAGCTTATTGATGCTGCTATTATAGAGGAGGTGGTGATGGATGCGGCCGTTCATGATGAGACTATTCAGCAAGACAAGGTGCAGGCAATCGTCGCGCGCCCGTCGCAGATTGTCGATGACGCACCCCGCCCGGGCGGCGAAATCGACAACGTTGCGCGAAGAGTATTGGAGAGTGATCCAGGTAAGACCTTCTCTCCCTCAGGAGCGTCCATGGTGCGGAGGCGAGGCGGCACTCTGCGAACCGCACGGTTTCTACTGCGCAAGGTGGCGACTACCGCTATCGCAGTCGTTGCGGTGCTGGTCGCTCTCGTCGCCTGGGATCGCTATAACGCCGGGCCCTGGACACGGGATGGGCGCGTGCGAGTTCATGTTGCAAGTGTAGCGCCGCAGATTTCCGGTCAAATCAAGGAACTACGAATTGTAGACAACCAATTCATCCACAAGGGGGATATTTTGTATGTCATCGAGCCATTCGACTTCGAGGTCGCGCTCCGTGCACACAAAGCGACATTGCAGCAAAAGACAGCCGATCTGAACGTGAAGCAATTGCAGTCCGAGCGACGGAACCGCTTATCAGAACTATCTACTTCCGTTGAACAGAAGCAAGTCTATGAGGGAAGTGCGCTTCAGGCGAAAGCGGCCGTAGACGTGGCTCAAGAGCAAGTATCACAGGGGGAGATCAACCTGCAGCGCACTGAAGTGCGCAGTCCGGTGAATGGAATCGTTACAAATCTCTTGCTGCGAGAGGGCGACTACGCGCATCAAGGTGCCACCAATGTCTCGATAATCGATGCGGATAGCTATTGGATCGATGGCTATTTTGAGGAAACGAAGCTGGCACGGTTGTGCGTAGGCGACCGCGCCGAGGCAAAACTAATGGGCTACTCAGCGTCAATCATAGGCCACATCGCAACAGTGACGCGTGGCATCAGCGTATCCAACGCAGCGGCTGCGACGCAAGGGTTACCCAACGTAGATCCGGTCTACACTTGGGTACGCTTGGCGCAACGTGTGCCGGTCCGGATTGCGATCGACAATGTGCCGGCGGGCGTGCCGCTGGTGTCGGGCTTGACCGCAACCGTCACGATCCGAAACGGCAAGGGCGGCGCGGGCGAAACGCTCTTGCAACGAGTTCGGGCGGAAGTCGAGACGACTTTCTTTGGATTGATAGGCGGAGCTCGGGCGCGGCCGGGCTGCATTCCCAGTCCCTCGTCTCCATAGCGGTAGAACGCGGTTATTAGCTGGAAGTACAGGCGACCGTCGATTGAGTTTGGTGCCGCCGCTCGCTGAGAGGCGGTGGCCCCTCGCATCAGAATCCTTGTTCCTCCGTCCTAAGCCAAGGGTTATGTGCGGCAACCACAAGCCGTACTCGGAACGACTCCCGTACAATAGAATGTAGGCCAGCAGAACTGTAATTCTTCTTACAACAACTCTCTCTGTGGAGTTCGCTCATGAGGAGAATCGCCGTTCTCATCGCGTCCGCCGCGATCAACGTCTCCGCGATTCCTGCGGTTGCTGCGGGATGTACGTCGATCAAGGACATCGACACCTCTCGTTCGCGCTGGGAGATGGTGCGCAGCCAGCCGGCCAAAGAGGCGGATAAGGAGAAGATCTGCCGTACCTACGCTACCTTGTTCTATGAGGCGGTGACGCTTCGGCAGGTCGCGACAGCGTGCACTCCCAGCGAGCGAAATCTCGCCGTGCTTGATTCCGAAATCAACGCTTTCAATAACCTCATGGCCACGAAGTGTGGCGGTTGACGGCTAGGCGAATGGCACGAGGTGCACAAATGTTCCTGCTCCCCCTGATGAACCTCTGGATGTGGTTTCGCATCCTCGAAGCGTCACCGAATCTGGCTTTCGTACCGCACCGTCGACGACGCCAGCAGCGACGAGGTCTGTTGGCTACACGTCCATTTGAAGGAGGTTGAACATGACCCAGGTATATTTCCACTGCTCCAACACGAAGAAGGTATTCCTCGATCACCGGGGGGCCGTGGTCGACGATCTCGTTGAGGCGCGCGATCATGCGACCCGCCTCGTGCAATCCTTCACCAGCGAGCGCAGCTTTGAGGATTGGCGTGACTGGGTCCTGCATGTCAGCGACGATCAGGGCGATGAGCTCTTCATTGTGCCCTTCACTTTCGTGCTCGGCAAGCCGAATTGACATTGTATCGATCGACATCAGTGTGCTTGAGGCACTGTGTACGCATTCTCCACGATTTGCTGAGATTTGGATTGCTTCACTCGCACCGACAGTCCTTGTCGGGTACCAATTGCCTTGCGGAAGCGGACAACTCCGCAAGTGCTTGGCCCCGGCGCTCCTCCCTCCGTCGTGGCTTTCTGCGGCCGGTCCTTTCCCCCTCCTGAGGACCGGCCGCCCTTTGGGCCTGATAGGAGACGATTCCAAATCGAGCTCGTGACCAGTGATCATTTAGCAACTCGAAGAGAGCCAAGTCATGTTAACGATCAAGCCCCCCAATAAAGTCTGGACCGGCGAAGTCGCGGCCGGAAAACGCGATTTATGGTCTTCCATTGGCCGCGGGTTTCGCAGCCGTTGCCCACGTTGCGGCCAAGGCAACTTGTTCCAAGCTTTCCTGAAAGTCGACGATCGTTGCTCCGTGTGCGGGCTCGATTTTACACCGCATCGCGCTGACGATCTGCCGGCTTACCTCGTGATCGCCATCGTGGGACATATCGTGGTTCCTGCCGCGCTTCTGATCGAGACCGACTACTCGCCCCCGGTAGGGCTGCAGCTTGCGATCTACTTGCCGCTGACGGTGCTGATGTCGCTGGCCCTGCTGCAACCGGTGAAGGGCGCGGTCGTAGGGCTGCAATGGGCGCTGGGCATGCACGGCTTTGACGGCAATGCCCCCTGAGGGAATTCCACCGACTTAGGCTCCTCCGGCCTGACGAAAAGCAGCCAATACGATGGAAACCTTCGCGCAAAAAAGCCGGCGCTCTGATCTGGAACGCCAGGTCGGACAATTTCAGGGAGTTGATCCGTGATCCATAATCATTACTTCTCCTCCGCGCTTGTTCGCCTGCACGCGGAACGACGCTACCGCGTATTCGCGGATCTCGAGCGCATCGCCGGTCGTTTTCCGCACGCAACATGGCATTCGCCGGGCGGCCCCCGCCCGGTCGTGATCTGGTGCTCGAACGATTACCTTGGTATGGGCCAGCACCCGAAGGTGATCGGCGCCATGGTGGAAACCGCGACCCGCATGGGTGCTGGTGCGGGCGGCACCCGCAACATTTCCGGCACCAACCACCCGCTGGTCGAGCTGGAGCGCGAACTCGTCGACCTGCACGGCAAGGAAGCGGCGCTGGTCTTCACCTCGGGCTATGTCTCCAATGAGACCGGCATCGCGACGATCGCCAGACTGCTGCCAAACTGCGTGATCTTGTCGGATGCCTGGAACCACAATTCAATTATTGAGGGCGTGCGTCGTGCCGGCGTGGAAAAGAAGATCTGGCGCCATAATGACGTCGCTCACCTCGAAGAATTGCTGGCGGCGGAGGCACCCGATAGGCCGAAGCTGATCATATTCGAGGCTCTCTACTCGATGGACGGCGACATCGCGCCGGTGAACCGCATCTGCGACCTCGCGGAGCGCTACGGCGCCATGACCTACATCGACGAGGTGCATTCGGCCGGCATGTACGGCCCGGCCGGCGCCGGCATCGCCGCGCGGGAAGGGGCCTTGCACCGCATCGACGTCATCGAGGGCACGCTGGCGAAAGCGTTCGGCTGCCTGGGCGGTTACATCGCGGGAAGTGCCAGCGTTATCGATGCGGTGCGCTCCTACGCGCCAGGATTCATTTTTACCACTGCTCTACCACCGGCGATTTGTGCCGCAGCCACCGCGGCGATCCGGCATCTCAAGGTTTCGCAATGGGAGCGCGACCGCCATCAGGAGCGCGCGTCGCGAGTAAAGTCGGTGCTCAATGCAGCAGGGCTGCAGGTAATGCCGAGTGAGACGCACATTATACCGATGATGGTGGGTGATCCGGAGAAGTGCAAGGAAGCAAGCGATCTCCTGCTCGCCGAGCACGGCATCTATGTCCAGCCGATCAACTATCCGACCGTTCCGCGCGGCACCGAACGGCTGCGCATCACGCCGACGCCCTATCATGATGACGCACAGGTCGACGCGCTCGCTGAAGCGCTAGTCGATGTATGGGGCCGCGTCCAATTGCCGCTTCGACACCGCGCCCTCGCGGCAGAGTGATCAGCAACGCATGCCGCATCGGGTATGCGCCGCACTGAGATCGACAAGCCGATCTGAGGGAACGGTTTTAACCAACCGAATGACCAAACACTAGGAGCTTACAATGAAAAACTTTCTCGCATGTGCGATCGCCGCGAGTTGCCTGATCGCCTTCGTACCGGTCGCACAAGCTCGCTCTGCGTACGATGGGTCTTGGGACCTTCTCTTCGTGACGCAAAGAGGGGCGTGCGATCCGACCTATAGTTTTTTCGTCAACATCACTGACGGTGCCATCACGCATCCCAACCTCGTGAGGTTCAGGGGCCATGTGGCGAGCTCGGGCGCCGTCCACGCCTCGGTGACCGTTCCGGACAAATATGCGTCCGGCACAGGCCGGCTCTCGCGCAATTCCGGTCGCGGGACATGGAGCGGCTATTCGGGAAGCGCGCGTTGCTCGGGCTACTGGACCGCCCAGCGGAACTGACGCGACGACCGCCGGAGTCGTGAGCCTGTCGATGTTCGTCGTCAATGAGCTGGTCGACGAAAGCCATTGCTGCGCCTGTTCATCGAGTGCAATTTCGGGCTCGGCACCGGCTTTGTCCGTTGGCCGTGGTTCCGTCCCCGCTGATTGCGCGGAATGGGATGGGTAGTTTGGCCGGTCGACCGCACAATCCCGAAAAGTTCAGCTGGTCGCTTGGGCAAGAGAAAGGCCGGCGGGCGCTACGCCGCCGACCTTGTCTTGCAACTGCCGGCTCGGGGTCCGGTTCCGTCGCTCCCTTGCCATCTCAATCGACAATCTCCAGGGCGGAAACCTCCAAGTGCGCTCGCACTTCCATTCTGACCTCTGCTCACGCTCCTTGGATGGAGATTCGGGGTTGGATTCTGCTGGTTGGCGCCGCCCTTTGCATCGCATTAGTGGCTGTGCTGACCGGTTCGGCGCATGCCGGCGTCGTTCTCGAGGAACGCAAATTGCCGATGATGTTCAGCTGGGTCTCTTGCCAGCCGAATTGCGGCGGCTGGGTTAGCGCGGTCGGCCTCGTAACAGCAAATACTCCGGGAGATTTCGATGAATTCGCGCGTGGCCGACAGCTCCGCGGCACGACCATCGTGCTGGACTCCAGTGGCGGTTCCGTCAACGACGCGATCGCGCTTGGACGCCGCTGGCGCAATCTTGGGGCGCTGACCACGGTCGGCACCAGCGTGCAGACCAATACCGCGCAGGAGGCTCCTGCCGACATGGCGTTGGGGGCATATTGCGAATCGATGTGCGTGTTCCTACTTTTAGCGGGTAGGACGCGTTCCGTTCCCGACGGTGCCCATGTTAGGGTGCACCAGATCTGGATGGGCGACCGCGCCAATGACGCCAAGGCTGCGACCTACAGCGCAGATGATCTAACGATCGTGGAACGCGATATCGGGCGTCTCGCCAAATACACGTTCGACATGGGCGGCACCGGTGATCTGCTGTCGCTCTCGCTGAACGTGCCGCCGTGGCAGGATCTGTGCGAACTATCTCGCGAAGAATTGCGGCTGACCAATCTCGTCAACACGGATATGATTGCGCAGCCGGGCAGCCCCGCGCTGGTCGAGCTGACGGCCGAACCGGTGCAGGATCACTTCGTAAGCAGCGCGGTTGAGACTGAGACAAACCCAGCGTCGGCGAAGTCGACTGGGTCGGTTGAAGCTATGGGCGGACGGGTGAGGTAACGGTGGTAGGGACCCCGCGTGGGCAGGAGTAGCGGGTAGAGCTCTCTGAGATCATTAGGCCGGCCGCCGGTACACGCTGCCGAGGGTGGAAAGCTTGATCAAACGGCATTGGCTCAGGTTAGAAGATGGAGAGTAGTTCTACACGATCTAAACGCATGAGGTAGCCGTGGACACGTTGCTCGCTCACATCCTGGAAGCGCATGGCGGTCTAGATCGCTGGGGGCAACACAGCAAAGTTGAGGCCACCATCGTCACCGGTGGCGGCCTATTTCCGCTGAAAGGCTTGATACAGGATCGAAATCCGCGCCGCATGACTGTGTGGCTGCACGAGGAGCGGTCTTCCATCACGCCGTTCGGAGCTCCCGATCAACGCACGATGTTCACACCGGACCGGATCGCAATCGAGAAGCTCGATGGTACGCTGGTCGGCGAGCGATGCGCACCCGAGATTCCTTTGCCGGACATCAGATGCACACACCTTGGGATCCCCTTCACCGTGCCTACTTCAACGGCGAAGCCGTGTGGACCTATCTCACAACGCCCTTCCTGCTGATAATGGATGGGGTCCGTGTAGAAGAGACCGACGCCTGGCGGGAAGGGGAAGAGACCTGGCGCGTGCTCCGCGCCCACCTCCCGGCGTGGATGGAAACTCACTGCATGGTCCAGGAGTTCTTTTTCGGCGAAGACATGATGCTGCGCCGTCACGACTACAGGGTGAACATCGCAGGAGGTTTTCCAGTCTCCCAGCTCACATCTGACTATATCGTATCGGATGGTATCCATCTGCCGAGCGTACGGCGCGCGTACTGCCGCGGTCCTGATCGCAGGCCGATCACGGACATGCTACTGGTCTCGATCGATTTCAGCGACGTGGTTTTCGAATAACCCATCGGATCGTAGGAATCTCGGCGAAGATCATGCGCTTCGCGGCTTCCGCTCCAAGCCCATCTCTTAAGCACTTGAGGTAGTCGCGGCCGCAATCGTCGCTCTGGTAAAGCACGCCGATCTGCCCATTAAAAGATTCTGCAGGATGTACTTGGCGTAGAACCGCTCGGTGGACCTCATCATAAGGCGCGAGGCGATTTGCGCGACCTGATCTAGCTCCTTTCAAAATTGATAAGTAGCTCGTGGACTGGGCTGTCGCGAGCGGCAACTCTCCGCTTTGGGGCCGGCATCTCGCCTCAATTTGCCTGGCACATGGAGATCGAAGCACATTTGGCTAAGCAGCCGGTCGCGTCGACCGTCCTGCGGCCCTCAGCATACATCGACATCCTCAGGCGCGCGGCAGGCCAAATCGCCGCCGGCTCTTGCGCTGGGGCGGCAGGCACAGGGCGCGCTGTCAGGATCTCATTTGGTTGCGGTCGGCGGGCGCAACGCACTCCGGTCATTGACGGTTGCGCTAACGGCTATTCACCGTGCCGCGCGCTTTCGAGGAGAGTCATGCAAGCATCGAGACAGGCTGCAGCGATCGTGCGGCCGAGCGGACTCTGCTTCTTGTTCAATAAGCGATGCATTACCACGCCATGCAGCATCATCATGACGGGATAGGCGACGTGCGCGGCCCTGCTTTCCTCGACGCCGGCGCGCACCAGATGGCTGGTATATCGTGCGATCTCGCTGCCCTGAGCATCTGTCGTGACGCGCTCCATCCAGCCCCGCCCGTAAAGCAATTCGTAGTCGCGCGGGTGGCTAGTGCCGAACTCAAGATGTCGCACGCAGACGTCGTGGAAATCGCGCGATTTCGCCAGGTGCGCTGAGAAACGCTGGAATGCGAGGGTGCGCAAGGCCGTCAGCAGCGCCTCCCGGTCAGCGAAGTAGCTATAGACCGTCGGCGTCGTGGTGGCAGCCTCCGATGCAACGCCGCGGATCGTCACGGCGTCCTCGCCACCCAACTGCCATAGAGCGTCGGCGGCCTTCAAGATTCTGTGAGGCAGCATCGGATCTGCGGTTCGCGGCATAGAGCCCTATTGCTTTTACGTTGTATAAGTTTTACGTCGTATAAATAATAACTCGTTTCCAGGAGCAAGCAAATGGCACTTCCGGCAAAACTGATCGGACCTGCAATTTCCATGATCACGGGCCTCATCACCTCGACCAGCATGTCTTTTGTCGGCCTCGCCTTGAACTACGGCTTTCAGCCCGACTTCGCCTTGCGTTGGCTTAGAGCGGCGGCAACGAGCTACGTTCTCGTCGTCCCCATGTTGGTAATAGTCATTCCGCGCATTCAGCGGTTCGTCATGCGGCAAGCTGGACTACCCACGCGCTGACGTGCAGCAGCCGCACGAAAGAAATCCCGGTGTAGGCCGTACCGCAATTCGGCATTTGAATGCAACGTGAGGTCGACAAGATGACGACGAAAGAGAGCCATGACAGCCCAATCCTCGTAACGGGAGCGGCCGGCGCCGTCGGCGCGGTTGGTCGCAACCTCACGGAATTTCTGCTCGCAAGGGGCCACAAGGTACGCGCGATGGTCCGGCGAGAGGACGCACGGGCGGAGGCCCTTCGGCGCCTTGGTGCGCAAGTCGTACAGGGCGACCTCACGGACCTCGCCTCAATGCACCGAGTCATCGAAGGGTGCAAACGCATTTATTTCGGAATGTCGGTGTCAGCGGCATATCTGGAAGCGACGATCAACACCGCCGCAGTGGCACGCCACCACGGCGTCGAAGCTTTTGTGAACATGTCGCAGATGACAGTCTCGCAGATGAGCATCAGCGAGAGCACCGAGAGTCCGCAGCATAAGCTGCATTGGCTGGCGGAGCAGGCTCTATCCTGGTCGGGGTTGCCGGTTGTAACAATGCGGCCGACCGTCTTCCTTGAGGGCTTCTTCCTCACGCTGGCAGGTGGCGTGCGGACTTCCGACGAGTTGGCTCTCCCAATGGGCGCCGGCAAGACCTCCCCCATATCGGCGCTCGATGTTGCCCTTGCGGCAGCGGCAATCCTCGACGACCCGGCGCCGCATATCGGACAAATCTATGATCTGACGGGACCCCAATCGGCCGATCTGGACCACTACGCGCGCGATTTCTCACAGACGCTCGGCAGGCCCATCCGATATCGCGACGTCCCGCTCGCGGCGTGGAGCGAAGGCCTTCGAAGGATGCGATTTCCCGAACACGTCGTCAACCATCTCTCAGCCATGACCGAGTTGAACAGGCAGGGGCGTTATGACCGCTTGACCGATACCTTCCTCAAACTCACCGGCAAGCCGCCGATGAATATGCGGGATTTCGTGAAGCTCCACGCCGCCGAATTTGAGCAGCGGAGACCTGAGTAGTCCCGCTCCAAGAGAAGCGCCCTCAGACAGATGGAACGCCCGGTCTATCGAGTCGGTCATGCGCTCTATGAGAGGATCACCGAAATGAAGGCCCAATAAATATGGATCGTGGGCTTGTCTGCAGCCGTGCTGGCCGAGTCAAGCGCTCATTTATGGCGCGAAGGCATACCAAGCCACCAACCGGCAGCGAATACTCCAGCCGCCGGCCCCTAGCTGTGGCGTGGTGAAGAATTAGAACTTCGCAATTGCACGCGTAGGCCCGGGCACTGTCCAGGCTTACAACACCGTGACGCTGAGACCGCGCCTCGATGGTGAGGTGAAAAAGATCGCTTTTCGCGAAGGACAAGATGTGAAGGTCGGCGCTGTAATGGCGCAAATTGATCCGCGCCCAGATGACGCCCAGCTGCATCAAGGCTGACAAGGCGCGCGACGAAGCGCTGCTCGCCAACGCCAAAGCGATACAGCAAACTTGTCGCGAAAGAATTCGCCAGCCGCCAGAGCGTCGATACGCAGGGAGCACTGGTCGCGCCGTATGAAGCTGAGGTCGCCCATCATCAGGCTTGATAGACAATGCGCGCGTGCAGGTAGGGTACACAACGATCGTTTCTCCACTGGCAGGCCGCACCGGGATCCGCCTGATCGACCAGGGCAACATCGTTCCTGCTCCGATGCACGCGGAGTTGTTGTCATTACACAACTCGCACTAATCAGCGTGATTTTCGCCTTGCCGCAGAAATACCTCCCGGAGGTCATCGAAGCAACGCGCGCCGGTAAATCGCTCACTGTGTCGGCATATAATCAAGACGAGCGCATCAAGTTCGCCGAGGCCAGCTCGAACTAATCGACAACCAGATTGATCAAGGCACCGGGTCGATTCGGCTCAAGGGAACTTTCGAAGATGATATTTCTGAATTCAGCGCCGCGTCGACTGGAAAGTCGTATGAAGAGCGGCAGTCGACGCGGTTCATTCGGAATCTAACGCGGACGGGCAAGCCGCCGGTGGCTGCCGTGCAGGGCGAACACCGCGAAGCTCCCAACACCATTCGTAAATCTTGCGCTGGTACCCGAGGCAGCATCAAGCTTGTTGCTTCCGCTGCGGGTGGGGCACGTTCGTGACTACCAGATGTTCGCTTTGGGCGAGCCGGTCGACGCACATACCGCGCTGTCTTGGGGATTGGCGAACGCTGTGGTTAGCCCCGAGGAATTGCGAGGGCGCGCGCGCGCCGCCTGCGAAGTTCTTGCCACGCGTCCGACCGGATCGCTGAGCTACACGAAGCATCTCATGCGGGAGACGGTGCCGCGATGATGCGGCAGCTCGAGCGGGAGCTTACCATGTTCAGCGAGCGCTTCTTGAGCGCCGAGGCGAGGGAGGCCTTGTTTGCAGAACGCAGAAGCCGAGTTCACGAAGGTCGGTGGCTAGGCCGACCTAGGTCTTCTTGCGGAGCTCGTCGTATTCGAGGATGGCCTTGCGAGCCGCCAGTAGCAGCTTGTCCGAGGTCTCCTCGTCCCTCATGACGCGCGAGAGGGTCACTGCTCCGACGACCATGCTCATGACCGCCATGGCGAAGTCGTCGGCCTTGTCTTCGTCGGCGATGTCCTTGATATTTTCGAAGTACTTTCCGAGCCTATCGGACATGATCGACCGCGCGCGCGTGTCGGCGCGCGCAACATCGCCGGCCAGAGCCGAAATCGCGCATCCGGTGCGCGGATTGTCGCGATGGGTCTTGCTGAGATAGCTGTTCAAGAACGATTTGAGCGTGCGCGGACCCTTCGCGCTGCCGCTGCGAAGCGAGGATTCTTCGCCGTCCCGCAGCGCTTTTTCGAGCGCCTCGGCCACCAAATCGTCTCGAGACGAGAAATGCCCGTAGAAACCCCCATGCGTGAGTTTCGCGGACTTCATCAGATCCCCGATGCTCACGCCGGATAGCCCGAGTTCCCGGAGCTGAAGCGCTGCCGCGTCCAGGATCCGCTGCCGGCTTTGCGCCTTGTCGGCTTGAGAATGACCCACGTTCCGAAATCTCCAAAAACTAACGCTTGACGATCTGGATGATAGTCGTCATCCTGATTTCAGAATGATGAACGTCATCCAGATTGCTTTCCAGAAGATAGGGATGTTCGCGGCCGCTGCCAATCACTTTCGGCCGCACTTGTCCGGAGTGGTCAGCAACCCCCGGACAGGGAGAAGACGACGTGGGAGGAGTCCTACCGAGTGCTGACGCTGACGTGCTGTCGCGCGGTCCTGCTCAGCGAGCCGCCGTCGACCGATCACAACGAGATCACCGACAAGGGCTACCTCAATCAACGCGCCGGACTGACCAGTCGGTCCGCCGCCGTCGAACGTCTGTACGCGGATCCCCTCGCGAACGACGTAATCATCATCCCACGCTAGGCAGATCTGCAACACAACGAAACGGAGACGGGAAATGTCGGACAAGGTAGAGACGGAAGGCTGCGTCTATCACGAAACGCACGGTCACGTTCTGAAGATCGTAATCGACAATCCGACGAAGAAGAACTCCTTCAGCCCCGAAATGATGGCTGAGCTGTCAGAAGCGATGACGGTGCTCGACCGCGACGAGAATCTGTGGGTCGGCGTTCTTTGTGCGAACGGCTCGGACTTCACCGCCGGTCTGGACATGCCGAAGTTCTTCGGCTCCAAAGCGACAGTGAAGCCGCGCAAGGAAGGTAACATCGACCCCTTCGGTCTCGCCAACCGTTGCCGTAAACCGATCGTGACGGCCGTTCAGGGGATCTGCTTCACGATCGGCATCGAGATCTCCCTCGCCGGCGACATCGTCATCGCCGCCGAGGATACGCGCTTCTGCCAGATGGAATCGAAGCGCGGTATCGCGCCGCTCGGTGGCGCCCACTTCCGCTATCTGACGCGCGCCGGTTGGGGTGATGCCATGTACCACCTGCTTCTCTGCGACGAGTTCAACGCCCAGAGAGCTTACAAGATCGGCCTCGTCCAAGAGGTCGTGCCCGTCGGCAAGCAGGTGGAACGAGCCATGGAGTTGGGTCAGTTGATCGCCAAGAATGCGCCAATCGGCATCCAGATCACCAAGGAAGCGGGTCTCAAGTTCATCGAGGCGGGAGAGAAGGCCGCGATGGACATCATTCCCCATATCCGCGATCGAGTCATGAACAGCGAAGACATGAAGGAGGGCATTCAGTCCTTCGTCGAACGTCGCGCCGCGGTCTTTAAGGGCCGCTGAGACCTTCCCTCGCTACTCTGGAGTTGTGCGATGGTCGCCTACAAGGCACCCGTTGATGAGTACATGTTCGTCCTGCATGAAGTCTTGAGAATTCAGGACTTCACGCATGTTGCCGGGTTCGAAAACGTCAGCGAGGAACTGACGCGGCAGATTCTCGAGGAAGCGGCGACCTTTTGCGAGGAAGTTCTGCAGCCTCTCAATCAGGTCGGCGACGAACAGGGATGCATCCTCGAAAATGGTGTCGTGCGGACACCGGACGGGTTTGCCGCGGCCTATCAGCAGTACTGCCATGCGGGGTGGAATAAGCTTGCGGCGCCGGAAGAGCACGGCGGCGCAGGCCTTCCCGGTGTCATCGCGCTGCCAGTTTCCGAATTCTCCGTCTCCGCGAACGCAGGGTTGGCGCTCTATTCCGGGCTGACGAACGCTGCTCACGCCACGCTCGCCCGGTCGGGCGCGGCGTGGATGCAGGAGCACGTCAGACCGCAGATGATCGACGGGAAGTGGACAGGCACCATGTGCCTGACTGAACCGCACTGCGGCACCGATCTCCGCCTGATGAAGACCAAGGCCTACGAACAACCGGACGGTACCTACCGGGTAACGGGCACGAAGATCTTCATCTCCGGCGGCGACCACGACCTTTCCGAGAACATCATTCACCTCGTTCTGGCGAAGCTGCCGGACGCGGAGGGAAAGTTCGTCGACGATCTGTCGACGGTGAATTTCTTCATGATTCCGAAGCTTTCGATCGATCCCGCCACGGGAAAGATGCTCGGTCGCAACGGCGTTAGTGTGGGCGGCGTCGAAAAGAAGATGGGCATCAAAGGTAACGCGACTTGTGTCCTGAATTTCGAGGGCGCGGTGGCATACCGCCTCGCCGGCAACGATCAGAAGTCGGGTGCTCGGAGCTCGGCGGCCGGAATGGCGGGCATGTTCGCCATGATGAACGGCGCCCGTCTCGCCACCGGCATTTCTGCCTTGGCCGTCGCGGAGACAGCTTCTCAAAATGGAGCCACGTACGCGCGAGAGCGCGTTGCAGGAAAAGGCGCGCAGGGCGCCTCCACACCACATACGATCGCCGATTATCCGGACGTCAGGCGACTGCTCATGCGGCAGCGGGCCTTCATCGAGGGGGCGAGGGCGCTCGGCGCTTGGATTTCCCTGCTCATCGACCTTGAGCGGCATTCCGCCGACCCGCAGCAGCGTCAGCGAGCCGCGGACCTGGCCCAGTTGCTGACGCCGGTCATTAAGGCCTATTTCAGCGATCAAGCTTCCGCGGCCGCGAACGCTACGGTCCAGATCTACGGCGGTCACGGTTACATCCGTGACAACGGCGTCGAGCAGTTCGTGCGCGATGCGCGCATCTATCAGATCTACGAAGGTGCGAACGGCGTCCAGGCGCTGGATCTCGTCGCTCGCAAGATGCCGATCTCTAGCGGCAGCCTCTTCGCAACCTTTCTCGAGGAAATCGAGAGCGCGATCGAGCAGTGCAAGGTCGTCCCGCGTCTCGGCGGCCTAGCGAAGGGCTTGCGCGAGAGCACAATGGATCTCAAGCAGGCCGCAGCGTGGCTGCAACGCAGGGGCGCCGGTGACCTCATCGACGCCGCAGCCGCCTCCTACGACATTATGGACATCTTCGGGTTGGTCGCGATCGGAATGATGTGGGCTCGGATCGCTGTTCGAGCAAACGAAAAAATTGCGCAGGGAGATGCGAGATCGTCCTTCTATGAGCGCAAGCTCGCACTGGCCCAATTCTGGGCCAAGCGCGAACTGCCTATGACACGCGCCTTGCTGCAGCGCGCCAGTCTTGGTGCCGAGGGATTGATGGATCTCGCGGCGGCAGATCTTTGAGACAGCAGATAGTTCGAAGACTTACAGGAGGAACGGAATGGCAAGCATTATGAAGGCGTTCGATCTAAGGGGTAAAACTGCGCTCGTTACGGGCGGGTCGCGTGGCCTAGGGTTGCAGATCGCCGAGGCTCTGGGTGAGCAGGGCGCGCGCCTTGTGCTCTCTTCGCGCAAAACCGCCGATCTCGAAGAGGCGAAGAAGCACCTGTCGGGAAACGGAATCGAAGTGGACTATGTCGCCGCCGACAATTCCAAGGATGAAGACGTCGCCCGTCTGGCCGACGAAGCTCTCAAGAAGCTCGGTCGCATCGACATCCTCGTGAACAACGCGGGTGCGACCTGGGGAGCCCCCGCCGAGGACCATCCGATCGACGCCTGGGACAAGGTGATGAACCTCAACATCCGGTCCATCTTTCTGCTGTCGCAGCGGGTCGGAAAGCTCTCCATGATCCCCAACAAGCACGGCCGGGTCATTAACCTGGCTTCGATCGCCGGCCTGCGAGGCAATCGTGGCGGCCTCGGCACGCTTGCTTACAACACGAGCAAGGCGGCGGTCGTGAATTTCACCCGAGGTCTGGCCGGCGAGTGGGGCAAGTACGGCATCACCGTCAATGCGCTCGCCCCCGGCTTCTTCCCGTCGAAGATGACCTACGGGACCATCAAAGCGCTGGGCGAAGAGAAACTCATCGAAGGCGTACCGCTGCGTCGGCTCGGCGACGACGAGGACCTGAAAGGTGCGGCACTTCTGTTTGCCAGCGACGCAGGCAAGCACATTACCGGACAAATCCTCGCGGTCGACGGCGGAACGACCGCCGTCTGACGAGGCGCCAGCGAAAGCCGAAGAAGAGTAACAGTGGGGGAGCGCCCTTCCGATGAAAAGTCTAATCACCCTGCGGCTCGTCCGCGCGGCATTGTTCATCGAACAGGAATAGGAGCCATCGAATGGCAAATAGCATCGACCTCAAGGATTACGCGGCACGCAAGGGCCAGGCTGTCGGAACTTCGGGCTGGTTCGAGATCGACCAGAAGCGGATCAACGAATTCGCGGAGGTCACCGAGGACCGACAGTTCATCCATGTCGATCCTGAAAAGGCTGCAAAGACACCGTTTCGGGGGACCATCGCGCATGGATTTCTAACGCTTTCGATGCTCCTGCCTATGGCGGTCGACGCACTTCCGGCCATCAACGGCAGGATCATGAGCGTGAACTACGGTTTCGACAAGATCCGCTTCGTGACGCCAGTTCCCTCGGGAAGCAAAGTGAGGGCTCACTTCAAGCTGATCGACGTGACGCAGCGTGGTCCGAAGGAATTTCTCACCAGGTCGGAAGTGTCCGTGGAGATCGAGGGGATCGAGAAGCCCGCGCTGATCGCGGAGTGGCTCGGCATTGCCCATTTCGCCGAGCCCATGGAGATCTGATTGCCGCCTGAACTGAATATGCGATCTTCAATCCTGACTAACTCGGACGCGACTGCTCGCGCTCCACTCCAGGGCAGACGATCGAAGCCAACCTCCCGAGTTCGGTGATTCCCTGGCGTCCTCAGTCGCGGGCTGAAGACGTCCTTTTTTGATCGAAGCAGCATCATTCATTCCTGAATAAGCCTTCGTCGATTTATCGCCTACCGGATGACGGATCCGCCATCCAACGTGAACAAAAAAATAGCCGATTGGAGGGACCCATGAATCAAGTCAGCAAGCGCGGTAACGAGCAGATAGTCACAAAACTCGAGACGCTCGCGGACGTTCCGCGGTTTCATGCAGCCGCTTCCGGGACCGCGGTCGCAATCTCCTTCGAAGGCCGAAGCACCACGTATGCGGATCTGCAGGAGGCCTCCAGCCGGGTAGCAAATGGGCTTCGACAGATGGGCGTCGGTCCCGGCGACCGGGTGGCCGTCCTGGACAGGAACGTCGACCGGTTCTTCGAGATCTGGCTGGGAGCCGCCAAGTGCAATGCCGTCATCGTGCCCGTGAACGCGAGGCTGGCGCCGCCTGAAGTCGCCTACATCGTGAAGGATTCGTCGGCAAAGGTCTTGTTTATCGGTGAGAGCTTCGCACCTCTGGTCGATCAGGTGCGCGGCGAACTGCAGGATCTGAAGGCAGTGATCGTCATAAACGAGGACTACCAGACCTGGCGAAATGAGCAGGAGTGGAGCGATCCGGTGACTGTTGGCGCTTCAGACGATGTCTGCATGCAACTCTACACCAGCGGCACCACGGGACATCCGAAGGGCGTCCAGTTGACCAATCGGAACATCCTGTCGGGCATGGCCGATACCCTCGCGGCGTGGGGCGATTGGTCTTCCCACGACGTCGCTCTCGTCGCGATGCCGCTATTCCATATCGCCGGCTGCGGCCTGGGCATGCTCAGCCTGGTCGCTGGCCTGAGGGTGGTGCTGGTTCGGGAATTCGCACCGGAGCAGGTCATTTCTCTGATCGAGAAGGAGCGGATTACCGTGTCGTTCCTTGTGCCGGCGATGATCAAGTTTATTTTGGAGGACAAGAGCATAGCGCACGCGGACGTGTCGTCGGTCCGTTGCATAGTCTACGGGGCGTCTCCGATTCCTCTTGCGCTCCTGCAAAGTGCTTTGTCGCGGTTCAAGTCTACCAGCTTCATCCAAATCTATGGCCTTACGGAGACAACCGGCGGAATCACGGTCCTGTCGGCCGAGGATCATCGCAGACCGGACGGGGCGCACATGAGGTCCTGCGGTCGGCCGATCACCGGCGTAGAATTGCGTATCGAGGGCGCGGACGGCGCCGCGGTCAAGCCAGGCGAAGTAGGAGAGATCCTTTGCCGTACGGTGAAGAACATGAAGGGTTACTGGAATCGCGATGCGGAGACCACGCGGACACTGCGCGACGGTTGGTTGAGGACAGGCGATGCCGGTTACGTCGACGCCAACGGCTATCTGTTCATTCATGATCGCGTCAAGGACATGATCGTGTCGGGAGGAGAAAACATCTACCCCGCCGAAGTGGAGAGCGCGATCTTCGGCCACCCCGCCGTGGCGGACGTGGCGGTGATCGGCGTGCCCGACGAGCGGTGGGGCGAAGCCGTGAAGGCCGTGATCGTGCTCAAGTCGGGTCAGAAGGGGGACAGCGTCGACATCCTAAACTACGCACGCGAGCGGATAGCCGGTTACAAGGTCCCAAAGTCGATCGACTACGCCGAGGCGCTACCTCGCAATCCGACCGGAAAGATACTGAAGAGGGAGCTCAGGAAAAAGTACTGGAAGGGGTACGAACGACAGGTAAACTGAGTCCCGCGGGGCTGACCGATGGATCGTCGGCTGTGGAGGCCAATTGAGCGAAGCAAATTGGGATCTTTTCAGGCTCTTCTTTGCGGTCGCAAATAGCGGCAGTGTCAATGCCGCGGCCCGCGAGCTCAATATGAGCCAACCGACGCTGAGCCGGCGGCTCAAGGAGCTCGAGCGCTACGTCGGCGCACCTCTGTTCTTCCGGGTGCCGTCGGGCGTCACGCTGACGCAAGAGGGCGAAGAACTCAAACGCGCCGCGGGCGACGTCGTCGATACGTTCGGCAGTTTTCACCGCGACTTGGGGCTACGCGTCGGTCCTAGATCGGCGGCGGTCAAGATTTCGGCGACCGAGGGACTTACGAAGCACTGGCTGCTGCCTCGCGTGCCTAGACTCTACGAGCTCCATCCGAACATTCGGTTGCACATCAACTCGACCGTCGAACAGCAGAATCTAGCGAACAGCGACCTCGACTTCGTGATCCGCATGGGTCATCCGGGAGAGAACGAGCTCATCGGCCGCAAGGTCACGGCGATAAGCTTCGGCATCTACGCCTCGGAGACCTATCTCTCGCGCCACGGCCAGCCAAAGACCATCGGGGATCTCAAGGGCCACGACTTCATCGGCAGTTCCGGAGACTTCTCTGGATTTCGAGGGGAGCGCGCCGGCAGCATGCCCCTGCTCACCGATTTCTTGAAGGCCGCCGAATCTAGCAGGACGCTGCGCCTGATGCCCATCGCGAACCACTATTCGGCGGCTTGCGAGGGATTAGGTCTCGCCTTCTTGGCCGCGCCCTTTGCGCTCGCGGAGGATCTGGTTTCTGTCCTGCCGCAGGAGTCGCTTGCGATGGACGTTTGGCTGCTGCGCCGTCGCGAAAGCGATTTGCGCAAACTAACGCGCCAGGTACGCCGCTTTCTGGAGAACGAATTCGCAGCCTCTAAGACGTGGTTCGCCTCGGGCGGAACGGCGGGGCAGACAACTCAAACGCAAATCCTAGTTCGGACGGTCTGATGCAGGTCTAGAGGTACGTCCCAGGCTATTCACCAGTGAATAGGGGTTAGCCAGATGCGCTCTGGCTGCCCCGGGTCACGGCCTATACCAACGTCTAGAGTTGGAGCAGGCGCACGGCAAGTGCTTGCGGAACGGCGTCGGAGACCGTCTATGAGAGAAGCCGTCATTGTATCTACTGCGCGTACCCCGATCGGCAAGACTTACCGCGGTGCGTTAAACAACGTACCGAGTCCCACGCTCGCCGCCCATGCGATTCGCGAGGCCGCGAGGCGCGCCAACATCCAGCCCGAGCTGATCGACGATTGCATTGTGGGCTGCTCGATCCATTACGGATGTCAGACCACGATCGGACGATCGGCGGCGCTGCGGGCGGGCTGCCGGGCAGCGTTCCCGGTCTTTCGCTCGATCGCCAATGCGCGTCGGACCTCATGTCGATCGCGACCGCCGCAAAGCAAATCATCGTCGACGGGATAGAAGCATGGTTCCGGCGGCGTTCCATCTCGCTGGTTCAGCCGAGGACGCGTGGTTCGAACGGGACCCTGAGCTGGTCGCGATCCACTCGAACGCCTTCATGCCCATAGGCTGCTCGAAGGAAGCGGCGGGGGGCAACACGTGGTCGTGACGATGTGTGTCGGTGGCGGAATGGGTGCCGCCGGTCTGTTGGAAGTTCTCTGAGGGGAGTGGCTGGTCGATGACATCCGCGCTTGAAACTGCAGTTGTCACCGGAGCCTCGTCTGGCATCGGTAGCGCCTACGCCGAAGATCTGGCACGGCGCGGATACGGAATTGTGCTGGTCGCGAGACGTCAGGATCGGCTCGCGGCCTTGGCAGAAAAGCTGCGATCCAACGGCGCGAAGCAAGTCGACGTTCTCGCCGCGGATCTCGCGGCGTCTTCGGGGCTTCGCAAGGTCGAGGCCCTTCTGGCCCTGCGCGACGATATCACCTTGCTGGTTAACAGTGCCGGCTTGGGTGCGCTCGGGCCGACCGCCCAGACTGGACCGGAGGAGGCTGAACGTCTCGTGCTCGTCAACGTCCTTGCTTTGACCCGGCTGTCGATCGCAGCTCTGCAGAGATTCCGCTCTCGGAATAAGGGGACGTTGATCAACATCGCATCGGTAATTGCGCTCGGACCTTCCCCGACGGCGGCGGCCTACAGCGGATCAAAGGCCTATGTCCTGAATTTCTCGAGGTCTCTCGAGCAGGAGTACGCAGAGTCCGCCATCACGGTGCAGACGATCCTGCCGGGTCCCGTACACAGCGAATTTTTCGCCATTTCGGGCGTGACGAAGCCCGGTATGCCGGAGCACCTGTTCATGACGCCGGAACAACTGGTGGCAACGGCGATGAAGGCTCTGGAGTTGAAAGAGGCGGTCTGCTTTCCGACGCTCCGCGATACCGCGCTCTGGAACGAGTTCGAGGGGGCGCGCAAGAAATTCTACAAGGCCGTCATCTCCACCGGAGAACCCGCTGCTCGCTACAAGTCCTGAGGCATCGATCATCGGGCGGCCCAAAAGCCGAGCCGGCCAAGTCACATACCCATAGAGGCTTAGATGCAATCGCCCGTCTCCGTTCAGAAACACGGCAACATCGCGGTCCTGCTCGTCGACAATCCTCCCGTCAACGCGCTCGGAGCCGCGGTCCGGAACGGATTGCGGGACAACTTGAAGCGGATTCTCGAGGACGACCAGTACGCAGCCGTGGTCCTTGCCTGTGCCGAGCGGACCTTCATCAGCGGGGCCGACATCCGCGAATTGGGCCAGAACATGCACGGCGCGAGCATCGACGAGATCAACCACCTTCTCGAAAATCCGACGAAGCCAACGGTCGCGGCCATCCACGGCGTAGCCTTCGGAGGCGGGCTCGAGGTCGCGATGGGATGTCATTTCCGGATCGCCACAAAGGACGCGAAGCTCGGTCAGCCCGAAGTCAAGCTCGGTCTCATCCCTGGCGGAGGCGGCACGCAGCGCCTCCCGCGCGCGATCGGCCCGGAAAGGGCGGTTCAACTGATCGTCACCGGAGATGCCATCGGGGCCGACGAAGCGCTGAAGCTCGGTCTGATTCAAGAGATATTTACGGCCCATCCGATCGCCGGCGGCGTCGCCTTCGCTCATAAGGTTCTCCAGGAAAAACGGCCGCTGAAGTCGTTGCGTAGCGACGATTCCAAGTTGGCTGCCGCACGCGCCGACCGGGGCATCTTTACGAAGGCTGCGGCAGAAGCGGTCAAGCGCAACAAGGGTCTTGAGGCGCCGATGGCCTGCGTGGAAGCGGTCGCATGGTGTCTCGACGTGCCATTCGAGCAGGCCATAAAACGCGAGTGGGATCTGTTTACGCGCCTGCGGGCTGGCGACCAGTCGAAGGCGCTGCGCCACGTCTTCTTCGCCGAGAGAAGCGGCAACAAGATCGAAGGGGTGGGCCCCGAAGTTCGTCCCCGGAAAGTGCAGTCGGTCGCGATCATCGGCGCGGGGACGATGGGACGCGGCATCGCGATGTCCTTTGCCAATGCCGGCATTCCGGTCAGGCTCATCGATGTCGCACCCGGCGCGCTCGAGCAGGGGATGAAGAACATCGTCGAGACCTATGCCTCGTTGAGCGCAAGAGGCTCGCTCTCCTCGGAAGACGCCGAAAAGCGAACGAGTCTGATTACCGGCGGAGGAAAGCTGGAGGACGCGTCCGACGCCGATCTGATCATCGAGGCGGTCTTCGAGACCATGGAGATCAAGAAGGCAGTGTTCTCCAAGCTCGACGGCATCGCCAAACCAGGCGCAGTTCTGGCGACGAACACCTCCTATCTGGATGTGAACGCGATAGCGGACATGACGAAGCACCCAGCCAACGTCGTCGGCATGCACTTCTTCAGTCCAGCGAACATCATGAAGCTCTGCGAAATCGTCCGAGGTCGTGCGACCTCATCCGAGATCCTCGCGACGGCCGTCAGCGTGGCCCGTCGGATCGCAAAAGTTCCGGTCGTCGTCAGGGTATGCCACGGATTCGTCGGAAACCGCATGCTCGGCGTCCGGATCCTTCAAGCGCGCAAGATGCTCCTCGAAGGCGCCACGCCGCAGCAGGTCGATGCGGTTGCGAGCAAGTTCGGCATGATGGGACCGTTTGCCATGGCAGACATGGCCGGTCTCGATATCGGCTGGCGGTCCCGGAAGGACAGTGGGGCAAAGTCGCCTGTCGAAGACGCGCTCTGCCAGGCCGGCCGCTTCGGTCAAAAGACGGCTGCGGGCTATTATCGGTACGAAAAGGGGTCACGATCGCCGCTACCCGATCCGGAGGTTGAGGCGCTGATCGTCGCGACGAGCCGCAAGTTGAGCATCGCACGCCGCTCGTTCTCGGACCAGGAGATCCACGAGCGCCTGATTTATCCGATGATCAACGAAGGGGCACGCATCCTCGAAGAGGGCATGGCGGCGCGCGCGAGCGACATCGATCTCGTCTGGCTCCACGGCTACGGCTGGCCGGCCCGGACAGGCGGTCCGATGTACCACGCAGATCAGATCGGCCTTGCCCAAGTGGCCGAGCGGCTCGTCTATATGTCCGGCGTGGACGGCGACAAGACGTTGCGGCCCGCTCCCATCCTTGAGCGTCTCGCGATGTCGGGCGAAGGGTTCGGCTCGCGTGCGAAGTGATCTTGCCGACGAGTTCCAGAAACCAAAGGAGAAGGTTCAGATGGTCTTCGTAATCGCCACATTGGCGGTCAAACCGGAAGCGAAGGCTGATCTGATCGCAGCCTCGAAGGATGCTATCGCCGCGACCCGGAAAGAAAAGGGTTGCGTCTCCTATGATCTTTTCGAGAGCACCTTCGATCCGAACAAGTTGACGTTCGTCGAAGAATGGGAGTCGCCCGATTGCCTCCCACTGCATTCGAAATCCGATCACATGAGGGCCTTTGGTCGCGTAGCAGTGAAGTGCTTCGCCGCTCCTGTGCAAGTCCAGATCATCACGCCGGAAAAAATCGAAAAAAGGTAGCGCGAACCGCGACCGCGGTCCGGCCGTCTCCTGAAGGAGACGCTTTCAATGAAGACGCGTATAACGGAACTCTTCGGGATCGAGCGCCCAATCATCCAGGCGGCATGCACTACGTCGGGTTCGCCGAATTGGCGACCGCCGTCGCAAATGCCGGCGGTCTGGGGCTCATCACTTCGTTGACGCAGCCGTCCCCGGATCACCTCGCCGCCGAATCCGCAAATGCCGGGAGATGACGAACAAGCCGTTCGGCGTCAATCTCACGTTCCTGCCAGCGGTCAACCTGCTCTCCTTCATGCATGAAATCGCCAAGAAGGCTCGGCATGTTCTCTTAGGCACCGCGACGCCCGTCCAGACCGATGTGGAGGATCTGTGGGATCTTCTGAAGGTCCTCGGTATGGGCGCCGAACACGTACTCGGCGATGCCTGGAGCGACTGGCGCTCGGCCCAGAAGAGCGTGCCCGTCATCAGCGGAAAGCGGCAAGTCACCGAGGAACGCGAAGCTTGGGGGCTGTTCCGGAATCCGCTACCGGCCGCGGCCGAGGCCGAGGTCATCTTCGGACATATGCGTGCCGCGGTAGCTCTTCCCAAGAATCGGTTCGTCTCGTCGGTCGCCTTCAGCGACATCGACGATCAGTTCTATCGCGATCAGTTCATCGACGACGTCCTGACGCCCCGCGGCTCGCTCGGATTCTTCCAGCGCAACAATCCGGTCGTCCGGCATGTCGTGCTCCGGAAGCGCTCGACCCTCGAGGAAATGGGCCTGATCCCGCGGATCCCGGTCGATATCCACCCGCTCCCCGGCGCCCACATGCCGCCGATGTTCGACGGGCTGGGGCTCCGGACCTCGAGCGCTTTCGATGCCGCCTACCAGGCCGCGGAGAAATTCACCCGTGCTCTGAGCAAGCGGAAGAAATCCGCGGGCTTCATGCGCAGCCTGATGCTGCAGCGCCTGTGCTCCAGCTACGCGAGCGGCCTGACCACCGCCGAAAAGCTTCTCTCCGGGCGCGTGCTGGATGACGAGGAAATGCAACTCGAGCTCGGCGAGGAGAACCTGGATTTCGTGGGCGAGGAGGTCCGGCAACTCCAGGCGATCATCGACGTCCTGTCGCCGCACCCGACCGATCCGAAGCTGGACGCCGTCTTGCACTATCTGCTGGAGCGCTCGGATCCATGGCTGCCGAAGGGCTGTATCGTCTTCAGCCAGTATTTCGACACCGCGAAGTGGGTGGGCGAGGCGCTGACGCAGCGGATCCCGGGCGAGCCCATCGCGGTGTACGCCGGCGCCGGCAAGTCCGGCATGTACATCAGCGGGGAATGGAAGAGCGTCGAGCGCGAGCAGATCAAACGTGCCGTGAGGGAGCGGACGATCCGCCTGGTCGTTGCGACCGACGCGGCCTGCGAAGGCCTGAACCTTCAGACGTTGGGCACCCTGATCAACATCGACCTCCCGTGGAATCCGTCACGGCTGGAGCAGCGGATCGGGCGCATCAAACGGTTCGGTCAGCGCCGCGACCGCGTCGACATGCTGAACCTGCTCTACCACGGGGTCACGCAGCAGACGGTCGACGAGAAGGTCTACGCCAAGCTTTCCGAACGCATGCGGAACCGCTTCGACATCTTCGGCACGCTGCCGGACGTCATCGATGACGACTGGATCGAGGACGAGGAGGAGCTCGAAGCCAGGCTTCGCGAGTACACGGAGCGCCGGACCCGGGCGAACGCCTTCGACTTGCGTTACGCCGGCGACGTGACCCCGAAGGGAGAGCGATGGGAGCTCTGCGAGAAGGTGCTCGCCAGGCACGATGTGAAGCAGAGGCTGTCGCGGGGATGGGGTGAACGGGAGCGAACCGAGCCGATATCGGCCTGATCACGCGGAGATCAGGAAGAGCGTAGCGGTCAAGGTCTTCACGGAATGCACCAGAACGAACACTTGGTGCCTCTGGGTGAAGGACTCCGCGATGCATTCGTGTCTGACGCCGTTTCGGTCGACCAAGACCATGTTGCGCTTTCCCGAAGACTTACGCTTGCCGAGCGGAATCAGCCGTCCGATCTCGTCCGCCGGAGTGTAGTACGGCGTGTTCCACATGTCGTGGCCGAAGGTCTCCGTGAAGGCCGGCGACTGAACGACACGGCGGAGATTGGCGCGGAATCCATCCCCTTCGATCAGCCCCGGCATGTCGAGGACCACGACGGCGCACGCGCGGCGGTTCTTGGAGACGTACTGCCGGATGGATGCATAGATGGAGGCGTTGAACTGCTTAGCCAATCGCACCGGCGTCCACACCTCGAACGTCCTGCTCTCCGCCATGTCTCGAAATGCATCCAGCTGAAACAAGACTTCGGACGCGAAGACGTTCGCTTCGCGGTCGAACAAGTCGGCCGCGTCCGGATCCAGCGACTTGTCACAGTCCTCCACGACGGCGTAAAGCGGGCGCTGCCAAGGCAGGAAGCCATGGGCGGATTCGTGAAGGCGGACAAACCGCTTCTTCACCTCGATCAGGCTCTGATCGAGGTAGACCAAGCCGGCGCTCGCATGGAACAAGCCCATCACTTTCGAGAGGGCCCGCTTGAGCAGGCCACCAGCCTTCTCCGCTCCTGCGCGGATCTTTTCGAGCAGCCCCGGGGAGAGGAGATCCTCTCTGACTTCTTCGACGTTGGCCACCGACATGATCTGTTCGACCGGCGTCGGAAACACACCGAGCGCGCCTGCTTCCCGCAGCGCGCGCTCGGCCTCTCTTCTGATGATGGCCAATTGGCCGGGCGTTAGGGAGCAATCGTCCGGCCGTCGCATGGTCACTTCCGTTTCGATCGAATGAAATTCAGATAGTCCATCAGTTCTTTTTCTTCGTCGGCTGACAGGTTGTCGATCGAATAGGTCGCGGCCTTCCCATGCTTCTGTCCTTCCGCCCGATGGCCGGAAGGAACGATGTACCCCGCGCGCTCCATCAGCGTTTCGTAGGGGACGCCGAGCGAGGTGGAGAGGGCATACAGCACATGGACGGACGGCTTCGAAATCTTGCCGGACTCAAGCTGCGAAAGGTATGCGTTGGAGACCTCCTTACCAGTTGCTTCCTCGACATCCCGCAGCGTCATCTTGCTTCCTAACCGGACGCTCTTCAGGTAGCGCCCGAGGCTTTCGCCCGCATTCGTCTCATCGGTTTTCTCATCTGACATCGATCCTCCGTTCCCTAGAGGCTGGGACCATCCCGGCCTAGCTCGATAATACACTGCTTGCTAAGTATTTCAAGCATGCTAACCATTTGCTTGACAAATTTAGCAAGCTCGATCATATTAGCGTAATCATCAACACCGGCGCGCCCGGAGAAAGGTTACGCAAATGACCAACCAGGAAATTGTTCAGGACCGCCAAGCTCGGGGGCAGGCGATCGAAGTCGCGGACGAAAATCTCGCGTTCCGCCAGGTGGTTATTCAGGATGCCACGCCGACGGGTGCGCAGATCAGTCATGCTGCCGGGTTCGCGCCGGCGCAGCAGGCGGTGGTGCTTCACTTCCTTCCGGACGGCGACCTCGAAGACATCAGGCCGAACCAGAGCGTCGACCTGAACGCCGGCCGTCAGTTCATCGTCATCGAGACCGATCGCCTCTTCCTTTTGACGATCAACGGCGAGCGCTTCGAATGGCCCAGCCGGATGATCTCCGGAGCCGTGGTCCGCAAGCTGGGCAAGGTGCCGCCGGAGGACGAACTGCTGCTGACCCGCGTCGACCAACCCGATCGCGTGGTCGCGCCCCGCGATCTGGTGGATCTCGGCAAGGGCGGCATCGAAGCCTTCGTCAGCCGCAAGCTGAGCTGGAAGCTGAACGTGCAGGGCGTCGTCCTCACGCTGCACCAGCCGACGATCATCGTGAAGCAGGCGCTGCTCGACGCCGGCTTCGACCCGACGAAGGGGTGGCAGATCTTCCTGATCGTCAAGGGCGAGCCGAAGCGCGCGGTCGGTCTCGACTTCACCGTCGACCTGCGGACTCCCGGCATCGAAAAGCTACGCCTGACGCCCACCGGTGTCCACAACGGGGAGGCCGCGGCAACGCCGCGGCGCCACTTCGACCTGCTCGAGGTGGACGAGAAGCACCTCCATGCACTCGGAATCTTCTGGGAGACAGTCGTCGACGGCGCTTGCCGCTGGCTCCTGATCCACAACTATCAGGTCCCGCCCGGCTACGCGCCGCGCATGGTGATGCTGGCGCTTCTGATCCCGCCGACCTATCCGACGGCGCAGATCGACATGTTCTACACCAGCCCGAAGCTGAACTTGACGTCGGGCCGGCCGATCGACCGCACCCAGGTCGGCGCGACGATCTGCGGAACGCCCTTCAACGGGTGGTCGCGCCATCGCGGTCCCCCTGCGCCCTGGAATCCCGCGACCGACAACGTCATCACCCATCTGGCACTGGTGGAGTCGGCGATCGCCAAGGAGGTCGGGCAATGATGTCGCCAACGACGCTGACGCTCTCCGGAGTGCACCACGACCGCCTCGGCAAGCACCTTTTTCCCGGAGACGGCAAGGAGGCGGCCGCGATCCTCGTCTGCACCCGCACGCCGGGCCCGCGACTCCGCCTGCTCGTCAAGGATCTGGTTTTGATCCCGCACGGCGAATGCCTGACGCGGCGGCCCGACGAAATCGATTGGCCTGGCGCGTACCTGGAGAAAGCCATCGACATCGCCGAGCCGCTCGGATCGGCGATCATCGTCATACATTCGCATCCCGGCGGCCTGTTCGCGTTCTCGGCGGCGGACGATGCCAGCGACGCCGTCATCATGCCTTGTCTCTTCGAGGCCTGCGGCGACATCCATGCCAGCGCCGTGATGACCCCGGACGGCGCCATTCGCGCAAGGCTGTACGATCGCTCCCTTACGGTGACGCCGGTAAAGCTCGTCAGCGTCGTCGGACACGATCTCCTGCATTTCTGGGAGGCCGAGGGGGGCAATCCTCGGCGCGCGCAGCGGCCGATGGCGTTTACCTCTGGCATGACCGCTGAGCTCAACCGTCTCACGGCTACCATAGTCGGGGTATCGGGGACGGGATCGATCACGGCCGAGCAGGCGGCGAGATTGGGGTTCGGCCGCAACCAGTACATCGAGTTCGACAAGGTCGAGGCAAAGAACCTGAACAGGATCCTCAACGCCACGCTGAACGACGCGAAGACCGGGCGTCCGAAGGCGGAGATGTTCGCGGCCGCAGTGGCCACCTATCGCGGGCCAGACGTGGCTTTTCCGATCCCGCGCGAGATCGGGACGCGCGATGCGGTCCTCGCGGCCAGTCAGAGCGACGTGCTCTTCTGCTGTGTCGACACGCTCGAAGCCCGCCAGTTCGCTGACCTCATCAGCAGCGCCTTCCTCATCCCGCTGTTCGACGTCGGCGTCACGATCCCGACGAGAAGGACGCCGGACGGCGGCACCGCGATCGCGGACGTCTGCGGGCGCATCGACTATGTGCAGCCGGGGTGTTCGACGCTGCTGGATCGCGGCGTCTATTCGCCCGAGACGCTGCGGGCCGAATATCTCGCCAAGGCGGACCCGGACGCACATCGTGCGGAGCTCGAGGCAGGCTACATCAAGGGACTCGCGGAGGAAGCGCCCTCGGTGATTACCCTGAACATGCGGGCGGCTGCTGCCTGCATGAACGAATTCGTGGCGCGGGCCTATCCCTTCCGCCTCGATCCGAACGAAAACTACGCTCGCACCATGTTCAGCCTGGCGGCCTGCGACGAGGACTTCTTCGCGGAATCGACCTTCGCGGCGGCGCCGAATCCAGTGTTGGCTCGCGGGGACCAAGAGCCGCTTCTAGGGTTGCCGGTCCTTGGCCGGCGCCGGAAGGAGGCAGCGTGATGCTGCCCAGCTGGTTTAGACGCGCCTTCGACCGATACGGGCCGAGGCGTGGCCTGAAGATCGTCGAAGGCGACAGTCTCCCGGCGCGCCTGCCTCGGCGAGACCTGGTCCTCGCGCGCGACGGCGACGAAGACTGGTGCGTGGGAATGAGGTGTCCCTGCGGGTGCGTCCAGACGATCGAGCTTCTCCTCGTCAGAGAGGCGAAGCCTCGATGGGATCTGCAGACCGACCAGTCGGGGCATCCAACCCTGAAGCCGTCGGTGTGGCTTCAGTCCGGTTGCCGATCCCACTTCTGGCTCCGAGGCGGGCGCGTGGAGTGGTGCGACTGAGCGTGAGCATCACTCGGCGTCGGGCTCGATGCCGATGAGCGTATACTTCTCGCGCACCACGGTCTGATTGCGCAGCACGCGCTTCACCTTGAACTTGGCGCGGGAGTTCGTGTTCACGTACTCCTTGTTGAAGAGACCGAGCTGATGCGGGGTGAGGTCGCGGGCGACCTTTCCGCGGATCGTGCCCCGCTCATCGGCGGCCCTGAATTCGAACTGGTGCGACTCCGGCAGCACGCCCGCGAGCTGTCCGCGGACGACGTCGCCGGCGTCGACGACTGTCGTCGTCCTGGCACGCTCGACCGCTCTCGCGACGACGTCCGAGCCGAAACTCCGGTCGGTAACGCCGGACACCAGGCGCACGGTCGCGCCGCTCTTGCGCATGAGATCGAAGAATTCGCCCGAAGCGGCCAGCACACGCTGGTCGATCTCCTCGACCGCACTCCTGAAGTCCTCCTCGTCGTCCTCTCCGAACGCCATCAGGAGCCGGGTCGCTTCGTCGACGGCAGTCTTCAGCGAGGAGTCCACGATCTGAAGCTGCGGCCGCACTTCCTCGAGGAGAAAGCCGAACGAACCTCTCACGATGTTCGTGATGTGGAGCGTCGAGGAAGACCGACGCGGCACCGTCCCGTGCTCGGCCAGACCGACCGTGTCGTGGGCGTGCGGCCGCCGGCCACGCTGCTGCAGCTGACGCAGCGGGCCCGCCATCCGGATCCGGAGACCTGACCACGGTGTGCGCGGATACCGATGGAACGACGGCAGCGACGGTCGGCCGAAGTCCTGGCACATCGACGTCTGCGAGACCGCGCTCGACGACGAGCTCACGTTCCTGCGAACCGAGATCTACCTGCGGGAAGTCGAGCCCCAGCTGCAGACGCTGACGGCCTTCAACCGCTTCTCCTCGAGATTCTGATCGCTCGGGACCCAGCTCCGAAGTGAACCTCGGGCCTCAACGGCCGAGGCGCTTCTCGACCTTCTTGCGAGAGTTGCCGACTTTCTTCACGGTCTTCTTCACCGCAGCGGCCGAGCGGCCGATCTTCTTGGCTTCGTAAGCGACTTCGTACTTCTGCCCGCCGGCAACACGGGCCCGGTCCTGCTTGCGTCCCCGCGTGGTTTTCTTCGCTGCCTTTGCCATGGTCGGCTTCTCCCTCGTTGAACGATGCCGAAGCAACGTCACAAGGATTCAGTGGTTCCGGAACGATTCCGCATGTGTCACCTTGAATCACGTTTGTTGCGTGGAGTTCTGTCCGTGGCGTTCGCGCGTAAGAAGGCGGCCGATTTCGGCGTCAAGGCACCGTTCCCGAATTTCGTGGAGCCGGCCCTGGCATCCTCGATGGATAGAGTGCCGTCCGGATCCCGATGGATTCACGAAATCAAGTTCGACGGCTATCGGGTGCAGGTTCATCTGCATAACCAGGCGGTCAACGTCTTCACCCGGCGGGGCCACGACTGGACCAACAGATTCAAAAAGGTTGCTCACGACGCCTGGCACATCAAGGCCGCCTCGGCGATTTTGGACGGCGAGATAGTGGTGCCGGCGGCCGATGGCACTACGGATTTCTCGGTCCTGCAGAACGAACTCAAGGGCAAGTCCACCAGCATCGTCCTGGTCGCCTTCGATCTCCTCTACCTGAACGGTCGCGACCTGCGGAAGCTGCCGCTCCTCCACCGCAAGGCGGAGCTTAAGAAGATCATCTCGGGCACCGCCGTCCAGTTCAGCGAAAGCTTCGAAATCGAGGGCCGGGACATGTTCGCGCACGCCTGCAAGGTCGGCCTAGAGGGCGTAGTGTCGAAGGTCCGCGACAGCATCTACATCAGCGGCCGCGCCAACAACTGGGTCAAGAAAACCTGCGCGCAGCGGGAGACCCTGACGATCGCAGGCTTCGCCCTGGATGGTACCAAGTGGGACGGCCTCTACGTCGGCCGGCGCAAGGGCAACGATCTCGTCTATGCCGGCAAGGTCGACCATGGCTTCGACAAGACTTCGACGGCGGAGCTCCGGATACGGTTGGAGCCGCTCGTCCGGAAGACGCAGCCCTACGCAAAGCGTATCGCGCACAAGGGTATCTGGGTCGAGCCGAAACTACTTGCCGAGATCGAGTACCGCGCAAAGTCGGCGGAAGGGAAGGTCCGGCACCCGTTCTTCAAGGGGCTGCGCGAGGATCTCTAACAACCGAGCCGCCGAATAGCGCGATCAGGGCACGGTCATACCGCCGTCGACGGTGAGCGCCTGGCCTACGATGTAGCTCGCAGCAGGGCTGCAGAGCCATAAGACCGCCGAGGCGATCTCTTCCGGCCTGCCCGCTCGACCGATCGGCACGTTCTTCGCGATATTGGCATACGCCTGTTCATCGCCGTCGACGACGTCACGCGCAACCGCGGTGTCGATGAGGCCGGGATTGACTGCGTTCACGCGAATGCCCTGACCGATGTACTCCAGGGCAGCGGTTCTGGTCAGACCGACAACGCCATGCTTGGAGGCGATGTAGGCCCCGATGCCAGGGTTGCCGGTAAGGGCGCCGACCGAGGCGTTGTTGACGATCGCGCCGCCCTGCCGCGCCAAATGACGAAGTTCGTGCTTCATGCAGCTCCAAACGCCGCGCAGATTGATCCCGATCACGCGGTCCCAGTCTTCGCGGGTGCTATCGGCCGTCGGGGCAATGTGAGCCATAACACCTGCGTTATTGAACGCGGCGTCCAAGCGGCCGAACTCGGCTACCGTACGGTCCACCATCGCGGCGACCTGGGCATCGTCGCTGACATCGCATGGCAGCGCGATGACCTCGTGACCACCGGCATCGAGCTTCCGCGCGGCTGCCTCCACCGCCTCCTTCTTGAAGTCGGCGAGCACGACGGACGCACCAGCCTCGGCGAAGGCGGTCGCCGTCGCCAGGCCCATCCCGGAGGCTGCGCCCGTGACGAGGGCCACCTTTCCAGTAAAGTCCAACGGATTGTTCATGGTCTCATCCTTTCATCCTCGTAGTGGCAAAGGGGACGCCGCTCAGCGCCCGCATCTCACTTTCGGTATTGTTCGTCGCTCACCTTATCCATCCAATCCACGTTCTTGCCGTCGACTGATTCCTGCACGGCAATGTGGGTCATCGCGGTTGTCGGCGAAGCGCCATGCCAGTGCTTCAATCCGGGCGGAAACCAGACCACGTCGCCAGGCCGGATTTCCTCGACTGGGCCGCCCTCGCGCTGAACCCAGCCGAGTCCCGCCGTGACGATCAGCGTCTGCCCGAGCGGATGCGTATGCCAGGCGGTACGGGCGCCGGGCTCGAAGGTCACCTGACCTGCGGCGGTCCGAGCGGGCTCCTGCGGCTGGAAGAGCGGATCGATGCGAACGGTCCCGGTAAACCAGTCCTCCGGCCCCTTCTGTGAAGGGCGCGAGCCGTTTCTTTTGATGTCGATGTCCATGTTGAACTCCTTCGATTGGCCGGTCGTCTGCGCCGACGACCCGCCGATATCCATGACAGCGGCGACGCAACCGCCGATGAGCACGCCTCTGCGGGTGATCATCTTCTTCATCTTTCAGCCAGGGCCGTAGCCGGGCCTCTTGAAGATGGTCTCCGGCTTGTCGACGATGTCCGGCCCATAGACACAGCTGGTCCAGTCCTTCGGATCGACATCTTCGACGCCGACCGACACGGAGTCCCGGCCGTAGCCCAGACTTTCCACCACGGCCTTCGTTACGGCTTCGGCCAGCGCGGCCTTCTGCTGTTTCGACTTTCCGGAATAGAGCTTAACGATGACGTGCGGCATGACGTTCCTCTCAGTGCGGGCGCTTTTCGAGTACGTCCTTGATGACGGGCGCCGCGGAAAAAGCGTTGGGCCAGCCGGCGTAGAACGCGAGGTGACCGAGCACCTCGCCGGCCTCCTCCCGCGTCAGTCCGTTGTCCATTGCGCGGTTCAGGTGATAGGTGATCTGCGCAACCTGGCCGGTCGCGATGAGAGCGCTCACCGTGACGAGGCTGCGGTCGCGGGGCGCGAGGGCCGGCCTGAGCCACAGATCCCGGAACAGCACGTCAGTCGTGTACTGGACGAGGCTCGGCGTGATCTGCCCGAACTGCTCTCCGACCCGGGTGGCACGCAGCTTCTCAGCAGCTTCGTCGAGCGGAAGCTGCTGCCCCGTAGCCGGCTGAAGTTGATCGGTACCGATGTTGCGGCTCTCGAAGACCTCCCGGGCCGCAGGGATAGCATCCATCGCGTTTGCCCAGCCGGTGTAGAACGCCAGGTGCGTGATTATTTCGGATACCTCGGACGGCTTCACGCCGTTATCGAGCGCGAGCGCCAGGTAGTGCGGCAGTTCGACGGTCTGGTCGCGGCCGATCAGCGCTGCAACCGTGACGATGCTGCGGTCGCGACCGGATAGACCCGGTCGCTTCCACAGGTCGCCGATGACGAATTTCTGCGCATAACCTTCGAGGGCCGGCGCGACGGCGCGTACGTCTTCGGGCTTGGGCATGGTGTTTGCTCCTTCCTTGGATGACTGCGCGGCGGCCGAGCCGGCGAACAGGCAGAGTGAGATCAAAGTGGCTGTTATCGTTCTCATTCCGGGGATCCTTCCAGCGAATAGGGGTTCGCTATCAGCCACCACGCGACAAGCGAAGCGCACAGCACGGTGGCCGAGCTGACGAGAAACAGAGCGTTCAGTCTCGCACCCGCCGCGATCAGACCGAGCGCGGGACTGGCTAAGCCCTGCGCGAGATCGAGGAAGGCGGTGTAGGCGCCCATGGCCAGACCCCGGCTCTGTGCCGGCACGCGGCGGACCGCCTCCACGCCGAAACCTGGATAGACCAGCGAGAAGCCAAAGCCAGTGAGCGCCGCGCCGGCGAGCGCCATCTCCGGACGGGCGGCAAGCCAGATCAGAGCCTGGCCGGCGGCTTCGACCGCGGCGCAGACCAGCGCGACTTTCGCGCCGCCGATCCTGTCGGCCAAGTGGCTGAAGAACACTCGCGCCAGGATGAAGGCGACCGCGTAGGCGGTGTAGGCCGCCCACCCGTTGGTCCAGCCCCTCGACGCGAATAGCAAGGCCACGAACGTGGTCACCGCGCCGAAGCCCACCGAGCCGAGCGCCGAGCCCAGGCCCGGCACCCAGACCGCTCCGATCACTTCGACGAACGAGGCCCGCGCGTGTTTCGCAGGCGCGACCGCGGGCAGGAGAGCGACGAGAGGCAGTGCGACGAGCGGAGCCAACGTGGTCGCGAGTGCAATCGCGGTGAATCCGTAGGCGGCATACAGAGCGGAGCCTGCCGGCGCGCCGATCGCGAAGGCGGCGAACATCGCCGATCCCACCCAGGCGATCACCCTGCCGGTGTTACTCGAATGGGAGAGCGCGAGCGCCCAGCTCACCGCCGCCGTGATGATGAAGCTCTCCGCCCCGCCGAGCAGCGCGCGTCCGGCGAGGAGGATTACGACCGAAATCGACGGGGATGCGCTGAACCCGAACGAGAGCAGATAGAGCAGTCCTGCGGCGGCCCCCGCCAGCAGGCCGACGACGACCCCGCGCTTGGCTCCACGAGCATCGGAGAAATGCCCCGCCCACGGTCGGGAGATCAACGATGCTGCGAACTGGCTGCCGGCGACCAGACCCACCACGAACGGCCCGAAGCCCAGCCCCTCGTGCACATGAAGAGGAAGTACGGGCATCGCCAAGCCGATGACGAGGAAACCGACGAACACCACGCCCATGATGGGCAGCAAGGTCGCGGCGAGGGTCTGCGCGATGGGCGGCGTCGGGAGCGTTGTTACGGACATGCAATGACGCCTCTGATCACAGCGTGAGCATCGTCTTGATCGCACGCCGTTCGTCCATCGCGCGGTAGCCTTCCGCGACGTCGGCGATAGGCAGCGTGAGATCGAACACCTTGCCGGGCTTGATCCTGCCCTTCAGAACGCGATCCATCAGATCGGGCAGGAAGCGACGGACCGGCGCCGGTCCGCCCAGCATTCGGCGTTGCGCGAAGAACATCGCCTGGCCGTCGAAGGTCACGCCGTGAGGTACCCCGACGTAACCGATCGAGCCACCGGGACGCACGGAATCGATGGCCTGTGTCATGGATTCCTGTGTGCCGACGCACTCCAGAACCGAATCCGCACCGACGCCGGCCGTGAGCTCTTTCACGCGCTCGATGCCGGATGCCCCGCGTTCGGCCACGATGTCCGTCGCTCCGAAGCCGCGTGCCAGCTCCTGGCGGCTCTTGTGCCGGCTCATGGCGATGATGCGATCTGCCCCCATCTCCTTCGCTGCCAGCACCCCCATTAGTCCCACTGCGCCGTCGCCGACGACCGCCACTGTCGAGCCGGGCCGGACGTTGGCGGCGTCCGCGGCGTACCAGCCCGTTCCGAGAACATCGGACGTCGCCAGCAAGTGCGGGACGAGATCCTCGTCCGGCACTTCGGTGGTCGCGACAAGCGTTCCGTCGGCCAGGGGCACCCGCGCGTAGGGTGCCTGCGCTCCCGTCATGAACTCGCGCTGGACGCAGGAGGAGTGAAAGCCGAACTTACAGTGCGGGCAGGTATTGTCGGACAGGCAGAACGAGCCGACGACGAACTGACCGGGACGGACGGTCCTAACGTCGCTGCCGACCTCGACGACGATGCCGCAGTATTCGTGGCCCATGTGAGCCGGCCCCTCCGTCGGCTGCAATCCGCGATACGGCCATAGGTCGGACCCGCAGATGCAGGTGGCCGACAATTTTATGATGGCATCCGTCGGCTTCAGGATATTCGGATCGTCCACCTTTTCGAAGCGGACATCGCGCGGGCCGTACATGATTGTGGCAAGCATAATCGTTGCTCCTGTCAGGCTGGTGGAAGGCGCTCGAAGCGCAGCGCGAACTTGCCGCGCGTGAGCAGCGGTTGTGGACCATCATCAAGGCGGCCGATGCGGATCAGGCCACTCGAATATTTGTAGCTGCCATGAAAGAAGGCTAGGTTGCCCCATGGAGCGTAGTAGCAGAGATCGCCTGCCGCTTCGTTCGAGAACGGACCACCGCCTTCTTCGATCAGCTTTCGCGGCAGATAAGCGATTTTCTCGTTCGTAGAAAAATCCTCGACGACGAGATCGAGTGGCAGCATCGTCAGCAGATCGCGAGCGGATGGATCGTCCATGAGCGTTGCCGTGAAGGTCTGGTTTGCGAAGCTGCAACGGATACCCATTGCCGCCGTTCCTCCGGATCGTCCGCCCTCAGTCGCCGCTTCGGTGGAAGCGCCGCGCGACACGCAAACGCTCGAGACGATCGCGACGGGTTGTCGGCGGGATAGTCGTTTCTCGGTTGACTGGTTCATGGTTGCGCCTCCGCCGAGCCGCCCTCGCCGGCGCGAGCATCGAGACCACCCAGCAATGCCGAAGCTACAAGTAGCGCCGCGCTCGCGAGGAATGTCGTTCGGTAACCTGCAGCGTCGAACAGCAACCCACCGCCGGCGGCGCCTAGCGTGATCGCCAACTGAACCACCGCGACGAGGAGCCCGCCCGCAGGTTCGGTGTCATCCGGGAACCGGCGTGCCACCCACGTCCACCAAGCGACCGGAGCGCCCGTTCCTATCATGCCCCAAAGCGTCAGCAGGGCCGCGGTCGGCAAAGCAAAGGTCCCGAGCGCCACCAGGCCGCAAGCGACAGCCGCAAGCGCCAGGGGAGCCAAGATAAGGGCCGTCGAAAGCCTGCACGCCACCATTCGTCCGATCAGCCAAGTGCCGATCACGCCGGCGATGCCCATGGCCAGCAGCACCAAAGAGAGCTCGGACACCTCGAGGCGCGTGACTGTTTCGAGAAAAGGCCGGAGGTAAGTGAACAGTGCGAATTGCCCAGCGAACAGCAGCGCGACCGCGGCCATTCCGAGCCGGGCGTTGGGGCGGCGAAGAAGACCCAACGCGCTGGGTTGCTCCTTGTCGCGGTCGTAAGGCATGGGCGGCAGCGTCAACCACTGCCAGACGAAAGTGACGGCTGCGAGCGGGACAACCAGGAAGAACGCACCGCGCCAGCCGATGTACTGCCCGAGGAAGCTCCCCAAGGGCGCGGCTACCGTCGTCGCGACCGCGTTGCCGGCGTTGAGCATCGCGAGTGCGCGCGGCACCTGTTGCTTCGGAACGAGCCGCATGACGGTCGCGGCGGACATCGACCAGAAGCCACCGATGACCACTCCGAGCAGGGCACGGCCCGTTATGAGCACGGCGAAATTGGGCGCGAAGGCGACCAGAAGTCCCGACGCCAGCATTAGGACGGTTAAGCACAGCAGCAGCGCGCGTCGATCGATGCCGCGACCGACGGTGGAGATGGAGAGGCTGGTCAGCACCGCGAACAGCCCGGAAACCGAGATCGCCTGACCCGCAGCGCCTTCCGTGAGGTGGAGGTCGGACGCGATCGGCGTTAGGATGCTGACCGGCATGAATTCCGAAGCGATCAGGGTCGCCACGCACAACGACAGCGCCGATACGGCGCCCCAGCCTGCAGTTGCTGCATCTCGGTTGGGTGCCAGGTCGGAATATTTGAGGACAGTCTGCTCGGTCACGCTCGCTCCGTGCGCTGATGATCACGGAGAAGCCGCGATCGGTGCACGAAACATAGGCGGCGGCGCAATTGGGGATTACCCCAAGACTATGTGATGAAGCGATGAGTCCAGCTCATCGATCGGCCGCTTGCTACAATCCGAGCGGCTGCATTTCCCGGATCAGGTCTATCAGTAGACGCAGGCCTGTCGGCAGTTGGCGACGGCCGGGATAATAGATGTGGAACCCCGGGCCCATGGGTGCCCAATCCTCCAGCACGCTGCGCAGCGTACCCTGGGAAATCAGCGGTTTCGCGCATGGCTCCGGAATGTATGCAAGCGCGGCCCCCGCCGTGACGAGCGAAAGCGCAAACTGGGTTTCATCGATCGTGATCGCGCCCGGAACGTCGACCGCGACCTCTTCGCCATCCCTTTCGAATTCCCAGTGATAGATGCTGTCGTTGCCCAGGCGGATGCGCAGACATTGATGGGCTTGGAGGTCGCTGGGGTGCGAGGGCACGCCACGACGGTCCAAGTAGGCCGGCGCTCCGACCACTATCCATCGAATGTCGCCCGACAGCCGCTGCGCAATCATGTCCTCCGGCACCGTGCCGCCGTAGCGGATGCCGGCATCGGCACCCTGCGCCACCACGTCTATCAGGTGATTTGACACGGCGACATCGACCTCGATATCGGGATAGCGCTCGACGAAGACCGGAAGGACCGGACCGAGTAGGAGGGAGCTCGCATGTTCAAGCACATTGAGGCGGATCCGGCCGGCAGGCTCGACTCGGTAGCGGTTTAGCGCTTCAACCGCGTTTCCGATGGCATCGAAGGGGCCCGCAAGCGCGGCCTGCAGTTGCTCCCCGGCGGAGGTGAGAGTTACGCTGCGGCTCGTTCGATTGAACAAGCGCACGCCCAGACGTGCCTCCAGCGCCTTCAGCGAATGACTGAGCGCAGAGGCGCTGACGCCGAGTTCGAGCCCGGCCCGCCGAAAGCTACGATGCTTCGCGAGCGCGAGAAAATAGGCAAAGTCGGCGAAATCGGTGCGGTTGATACGCATCGCTCGACTCTGCCTAGAATGGCTCCCTACCGCAACAACGTTGAGGCGCGCTCATTGACGAGCCGACAAACCCGGGACGGAATCACGAAGCCGGACTGCAGAGGATCGCGGCCGAGTACGTCGGCGGGTCGACCCCGCGTCGGAACTTTTTTGACGACTTACTCGCGGCCTGATCGGACGTGCGCCGGCTCTCCATGCGCACGCCGCTTGGACCCGCTCCGCCTGGAACAGTTATCTGCACGCGACGCGCCTCGAAGCCGCTCGGCTCCAAAGGAGCGCGGGTGGCCGACACGGTAGGCTCTGCAGAAGGCTGAAAAACCCGCCACGAGCGCCAACAGCCTGAAGGACCGGCTGACGAGACGTCACTGCGCTAGGAGTCGTCGCTCTCGATCGCCTCGAAATCGCCCGACGTTGACGCCCTGCCGGGCCGACCCGGTGGTACACGGCGGTGGTCGCAAACCTTCGCCGGCCTTTTTAGGAATGCCATTTACGGGCTTTTTGTGGTATCCGCCGCCGTCGGATGGGAATCCCTCCCTCTCCGCCACTGGCGATCAATGGCTGCCGATAGCCGGTAACTTTGCAGCATGTGTTGAACTGAATTTGCGCGGTTTTGCTAGTTTGGTCCGCGCCTTACGGTAACAGACCCCAGCATTTTCAACGGTCCCGACCAGACTACGAATCTGAGGGTCGGACGTTCGAATCGTTCCGGGCGCGCCAGCACTTAGCGGCTTCTGCCGTGCAAAAAGTACGATCGTTTTACGGGATTTGCAAGGAAGGCAGCCCTTAGGCTTCCGTCCGCAACATAGACCGCTTCTTGAATGTGTACCTGTGTTCTGGAGCGCAAGCAGGGTCTATCAGCCGCAACTACGATGGGGTTCCGCTTTGCTGTACCAAGACGGCTGTCCGTGGAAACTTGGCGCATCAGAGAAGGTCAGGTTGTGTGATCACCTCTCTCCGGCGCACGAACAGACAGAAGGCTGAGACCCACGACACCGTTGCGCACGTGCAAGCATCGGAGGCCGTGAGGGTGAAGCTCGTTGCAGCGGGCGCAGCGGCTTGATGTCGATTATATTTTGTGGTGGAACCGACTGTCTATTTTGGACTCAGGAACCCACCGCTTTTCAGAGGTTGAGTCGTGTCGGACATAGGGAAAGCTGAGCCGTCACTCCGGCCCCCGCCGTTGGGGCCGTCCTGTCCGAAGTGCAAAATGCCTTCGCGCTACGCCACCTCCATCCTCGACGTGAAGAACGACAGGATGGTGCCGTGTCATTCGGCTTGCAATATTGACCCCCTAAGCCGGGGGATCGGCGTCCAAAATTGACCCCCTATAGGTTGGTCTGTTGCGCTGCCTGCTTCGT
>NZ_JBEPRI010000016.1:0-174515 GCF_040548265.1 Bradyrhizobium sp. F1.13.3
CTGAGGGCGACGTCGTCGGCAGCTTGCGCCCTTCCAGTCGCAAAGAAGGTGTCGCGGAACGCAGCGGAGAGGCAGCAGCCTAAGCAATTCAGCAAGCAGCAGCTTTACGAGATACTGGCTGAAGCGGTCAAAAATACCGGCTAGGTCACCGCGAGCGCCGTTGCACTGCGCTCAGTATTCGGCTCGGCTCGGCAGTTCGGGGGTCGTGCACCTTCCCAAGTTCGTCTGCTTCGGGTCAAGGTGCGAAGAACCCGGCCTGAGCAAAACCAGTCCGCTTCCACCCACGAAGCTGACCTCAATGAGACGGTTCGCCACTTCGCTGATGGGCCAGCAGCGTTGCATAGGACGGCGATGCCCCAAGACCGGTGCTGGGCTGATCTGTGCTAGGCTTCTTCAAAACATGGTTGGTCGGCTTTGGCGGAGGCGATTGTGAGGCGACGTGAGTTCATCGCGCTCCTCGGCGGCGCTGCGGCAATCCGACCACTCGGCGCGCATGCGGAGCGTCCGCCAGAGCGCATCCTCTATTTCACATACTCCGCCGGCTATCGGCATGATGTCATACCGCTTTCCAAGGTAATCCTGGCCCAGCTCGGAAGCAATTCGGGTGTCTTTGAAGTCACTGCAACGGAAGACACGTCCGAATTTTCTGCCGAAAACCTCGAGCGCTACGCGGCGGTGATGTTCTACACAACCGGAGAACTTCCGATGAGCGACGCGCAAAAGAGAGCTCTTCTCAGCTTTGTACGCTCGGGCCGCGGGTTCCTCGGTGTTCATTCTGCGACGGACACATTCTACACTTGGCCGGACTATCTCGATCTGGTCGGCGGCTACTTTAATGGTCATCCTTGGCATCAGGCCGTGAAGATCGAGGTGGTTGATCCTGGCGATCCCCTGGTGGCTTTCCTCGGAAATTCGTTGCAAGTTGAGGACGAGATCTACCAAATCAGCGACTTCGATTATCGTGGATCACGCGTGCTCCTGCGCCTCGACCCAAGCTCGGTGGACCTTGGCAAGAACGGCGTGCATCAGCGATTCTATGGCTGGCCTCTCACCTGGACCCGGTTCTATGGCGAGGGACGGGTATTTTATTCGGCGCTGGGCCACGAGCCGTCAGTTTGGCAGGATTGCCGCTACCAGCGACTCCTCACGAACGCTATCCTCTGGTCTATGCGAAGGTCGCCCTAGGAGACGCCGCCGCACTTCGCATTTGCGCCACCGCCGGATTCGTCGGGTGGTGTCCGTGCCAGAGGTTCGGAGGGTCTTGGTCTGCGACTTCCGTTCAGGGTCAAAAGCGGCTGGCGAGCCAAGTTCAGCTCGGCGTCCGGTTCACCAGCGATAGCGGACATCACGGCGGCTGAACTGCTCTTCGGCTTAGGGCCACAACCGGACTCACATGAGGCAAGAAAAATACGCGCGCTCGGTTATCGCTTGCTGCCATGCGCGTTGTGGAGAACTATGCTGGCGGCAAACCAGTCCTCTCGGAGACCTGCCTGAGGAGGAAGTTCAATGCGCCGCATCGTGGTCTCATTTCTATTTGCCGCCTGCACGAGCACACTACTGTGGGCACAAGAGGTCAAGCCCGACTGGCCCATTCCATCGGAATTGAAATGGGAAGCCATCAACGGTTATCCCATGGCCTACCGGGAAGCGGGTGAGGGTACACCCATCGTGCTGGTGCACGGCTCTACAAGCGATTACCGGATTTGGAATGCCCAATTCGGCGCCTTTAGTGTCGCTCACCGGGTGATTGCGGTCAGCCTAAGGCACTTTTACCCAGAACGCTGGGATGGCAGCGGCACCGATTTCTCAATCGAGCAGCACGCCCAGGACATCGCTACGTTGATAAACAAATTGAATCTCGGGAAAGTGCACCTCGTTGGGCACTCGCGCGGTGGCGCGGTTGCAGTCGAGGTTGCGAAATCGCACCCCGAAGTCATTCGAACGCTGGTGCTGCCGGATGGCAGCATCGAAATGCCGGTGTCCGAGACCGCCGAGGCAAAAGAAGCCGGAGATTTCACAAAAAAGCTGATCGGGACCTTGCAGGAAAACTTAAGAGCCGGTGATACAGCCAGAGCTGCGGAGATCTTCGTCGACACGTTGAGCGGCCCCGGCACCTGGCTAAGGTTTCCCGAACCTACGAAGGAAATGTTTCTAGCAAATATTTACTCGGCGTTGGGGGACAAAGACCGCCCGATCAGCACATGTGCTGACGTCAAGAAGTTTGACTTCCCCGTGCTGCTCATGACGGCCGACAAAAGTCCAAAGAAGTTTGAGTTGATGTACCGCGAAATGCGGAAGTGCCGGGAGTTTCCTGCGACGGTGGTGATACCGAATGCAGCACATGGCATGCAGCGATTGAATCCGGACGTATTCAACAAGCTCACGTTGGAATTCCTGTCCAACCATTGATTTCTCGTTGACTGGGTGCGCTCGAACGAACAATGGCCGCTTTTGGTCAAAAACAGAAGTCGCGACCTCGCGGTGCAATGCTTGCCTTGCTCCCCGCGAGCGGACATCGTCAGCATAGAGCCGCCGGGCGCTCGCGATTTCGAACTCAAGATCAATTTCAAAACTCTGCCACAGTCGGAAGTCCATTGGCAGAAATTGAGAGAATCAAAAAGGAGCCTGAACTACGAACGCACATACGGGCTCAACAGAGCCGACCAACTGGCCAAAACGGGTTGCCGCCCCAGCGTTCGGGAAACTGGGGCGGCATTGGGGGGCTGGGTTGGTTGGTCACGGCGTTTGGGGGTGCCGTTGACGGGATAATAAAACTTCAATTCGGCCATAGAGCCAATTGTCCTGAGGTACAGGATCGGATTTTGCTTCTTCAAACCAAGCCTAGGGTTCGGCCTCATGACTGAAATCACGCAAGCCGCGTCCGCGAAATCTATAACCATTTTGCTTGTCGTTCCGGCCGATGACCACGCTGTCGACGGCAACCAAGCCGCAACCATCGTCGTCATCGAAGTCAAAGATCGCACAAGGGACCGCCGTGCTAACTTCCTCAAGGTACATAGACGCCCCACCGGCTCAGTCATCCAGACTGAAGCCGTCTCATTTTCGGCGCGTGCGGTTTCTGCATAACAGGCTGACTAAGGGCTCGTACTCCGAAAGAGCCAAGCGATTGCAATGCGGCTGAGAGCCGCCGCGGTCGTTCGCGGCGACGCGCTCGTCGAGCCACCTGGGGACTTCGATCGATGTTGCCGGCAGCCCGACAGCCCCTCGGGTCGCATTCGCCCATTGGCACAAAGTGCAGTAGCCGCGGGCGGCAGATCTGTTTTGTCTACGGTGCGCCTTGCCGAGTCTTTCCAGCCCCCAAGCTTCCAGGATTGGCGGGAACGTACAGGCCCCGGCGCGGCATCCGCTTCGCCGGGGCCACGGACGCGGAGATAGTCCAGGACTATGGACGCAACGGCGGATCGGCAACGAGGTTTGGAGTTGGGTCGCCGCTGGGCAGAGCATGCGTCGGCACACGAGCTCGCGACCATGGTGAGCGGGTCGTTTGATGAACTGAGCCAAATACTGCCACCGGACGTATCTGATCAGTTCGTCGGCGGCTTTCGCGAAGGCGTGTTGCACGTCTGGCGCGGGGCCTAGGCGCCCCTCAGCACAACACCCCTTCTACGGTGTTCGACCGCCTTTGTTAGGCCCGCAGCCCTTGCCTTCTGCCTTGACGACCTTCGCCAAGCTCTCAAGTTGACGAGCCGAGTCCAGCCCAACATGCCACACTGAGCGAAACTCAAATGAATTGCGCTGTTACGCAGGAGCTACGCTAATGCAGGGCGCGATCCGTTGCTTGCAAGCGGTTGCAAACTGGTTCGACCTAGGTAGCTCTGTTCTGAATGGCCGTTGGTAGAGTGCGAGATTTGTTTTTCTTACAATACGCGACGACCGCACTGGAATTCCGCTGCAGGCGGTCGTAATCCAATACACTGTTGCTTGCCGCTGCGTTGTAATAGCCGCTCATGAAGTATCTTACAAAATCTTGATCCGCTGAACCGTATGCCAACCAAGTTCCGCAAGTGATCTTGTTAAAATCCAGCGTAGCAGTAGGCACCGCATTTACGCCTATCGATTTTTCTAGCCCTGCCATCACACTGGCATTTGGGTTGGATTGGCACCACCCTCTTACGCTTGTGACATTTGCCCGATGCAGGTCAAAATCTACAAACGTCCTCCGACTTTCATAACTGAACCAGCCGGTCATCCAAGCCGAAAACTTGCTCGACGGTGCAGCCGACATGGCAAGATATTCGCCACAGGTGATGCTGCGAATATCGGCCGTCGTGGCGCGCGCCTCACTGGCCAAAGCTGAGGAGACTAAGACCAGCGCAAGCAGAAGCAATCTGCACCTCATTGTGATGACCTCCCGAGCAACAATTGGATACCAGACCAAGCAACATCGTGATCACACATCCCGTGACCACAACTGTATTCGGGCGTTGTGGCGAATGCCTAGTTGATCTAGATCAACGGCGGCGAAGCAATGTCCCTGCCAACCATCCCGGCTCAAGCAAAGTATGTCCTCGCGAAGGCAACGAAGTGCTCGTCACGTCAATTTAAGGATGGCGCACACTGACGCAAGAGACCGTGAGGTGGCGCTTACGCCTGCCGCGATTCGGGCGTAAAGTACTCGTTCAAGAGTCGATCGATCACTAATTGGGTCTCAACTTCGGTTCGGAATCCTGCGAGGATCAAAATAGAACCTCGCCGCGATTCTTGCGCCAGAGACCTCTCGCGGGTATATTCGATCGTGATTGACGGGTCCGGGAAGTGCCGTCGGATCGAGGCACGACAAGACATGATCTCCCCCTCTTCCAAGTGAACTACTGCAAGCTGAAGCAGGGTAGAGGAACTCGCAAGTGCACCAAAGGGCATCGTCCTTGAGTACACTATGAATAGCACTTGAGCCGGCCTGCAAACCCGAGCGCCATGACGTCACACTTTCTCCGCTCCACGCGGGCAAGTACTCCGCTCGTCGAACTAAATCAAGGCAATCAGGGCTTTTCGCTGCGACTCAGCTCGCGTTGAGAGCTTGACCGGAACTGTCGTGGTGTCATTCCGGTCCATCGCTTGAACGCGTGTGTTAGGGAACTCAGTTCGCGATAACCAAGCAGCCACGCAACTTCAGACACGGGTAGCTGCTCCTCTTCGAGATAGCGCTTGGCGAGCGCCGCCCGTAACTGGTCAAGAATTTCAGCGAAGGACGTCTTCTCTTCGCCAAGCTTGCGCGACAAGGTGCGGGTACTCAGTCCTATCTGCCGCGCGACTTCCTTCGCGACGCCTCTACCGTGAGGCAGCAGTGTGGTGAGCGTCTTTTCGACCCTTGAATGAACCGTCGCGCCATGCGGCGCATTCCGCATCAGCGCTTCCTCCGCGTAGCATCGCAACAAATCGTGCAGATAGCCGTCGCGGCCTACCAGCGGGAGCAGTGCCACTTGCACCGGAAAAGAGATCACATCGCCGTCAGCGCCGAACTCGACGTCTCTGCCAAAGAACGTTCTAAATTTGGGGGGCATGCCGGTTCGCAGATGCCTCACCTGCAGCCGAGACGGCACCACACGGCCGTCCGTTACCTGCCTGCAGAATCCGCACCAGCGTAACTATCCAGAATTCGATCTGTTGCCGCTGGCCGCTTCGATCGACACCGACATATTCGAGGGCAACGGTCGCAGTATGCTTCTCCATGTCGAAACGCAGCCGGACTCCCTCATTCATGATCCGGCTGTACCGTTCCGCGGCACGAAGCGCATCGGCGACATTCTCTGACGAAGCCATAACGTAGTAGACAAGGCCGATCTCACGCAGATCAAAGCTCCGGGCGAGCCGGAAGCCCAAGATGTCATCCTCCAATTCTTGAGCAGCCAATCCAGAATCTTGATCTGGGTCGCAACCTCGAGCCGGACTGCTGGGTCGCGGAAGTCGTTCAGCGTCAATCCCGCCTTGGACACTAGCGCAGCTGTGTCTTGGCCCGAGGTAGCGACCCGCGCGCAGGCCAGCCGAGCAATACCGCCCGTCGCGCTAGGTATCGCACTCAGGCTTCCCGCCGACCTATAGCTCGCTCCTGCCCTGCTCAAGACATCAACGCCCACATCTTTGGGCGAGCCATCATAGGGCGATCCCCGCACTTCCACATAGAAACATCCCCCTGCAGTGCCCTTTCACGCTTTGCCCGACTGCGTATCTCCGGAACGCCAAGCGCTGCTTTCCTTTTCTGGCGGGAACTCAAAGGTCGAGGGGGCTCCGATTTCTTCCAAATACCTGAGGTCATCTCGTTCGCAATGTTTGACCTAGATCAAACACTGGGCGAGCAGCGATCTAAGGTTGACGTCTCCGGTATCCCCCTCGCTACTTTACAGAGGCGCACCGGTCCGTTTGCAGAGCTTTTGCGCCGCAATGGATTTGTGCCCTCAAAGAACAAAACTCTGGCGACCTATAGCAAGCGCGCGTCTGCTGATCATGGCTATGTCTGGCCGCCCTCACCTCAATGCTCAGGCTAATCCCCGAGCGACGCTCGCGATTGGTCAATGCCTCCAAAAGACACCAGGACTGAATTTTGATCGCCGGCAGCACGCCCGGAAGGGCACTTACGGAACTGAAGATCGCGCAGACTTACGTTCGGCTCTCATGCATCCCGGACAACGATCTAGGTATGTCCGTTTCAGTCGCCATGGTCGCAAAGTGTGAAATCCGGATGTTGCGAGGCCCGGAACTTGATCTGCATGGTGTGCCACTGTTCTGGCTAGAGCTGTTCGACCTCAGTGCAGAGCTTTCGCTCGACAGCGGCTGCTGCCAAAAGATTGAGGACGCGGTGCCCATATTTGACAATTTCGTCGCGCAGGCGCTTGCCATGAGCCGGCCGGATGGCGAGCCGCTGTGAATGATCACCGGGATCATCTGGAAGCACTGCGAAAGCAAGCAGCAGAAGCTGCGCTGATTAGCGCGCTGGCGACATCGCCGCAGAAGCGAGAACTTTTGGCGAAGATTGCGCAGCATTTCGACACGCTGTCGACTGAGCTGGAGCGAGCGGTGAAGGCCGGTTTATATCCAACGGACGAAAACCCACCAGGTATCCCCACAGGGGACTAAGTTGAGTCTCCTGGCGGGCTTCGACAGGTCCGCTCGCCGCGTTCGAAGCTGGTTACACATGCCCCATTCCCTGGGACACTCACGTCGCACTTCCGTTTATTGACTTAGATCAATTCCATTCCCGCGCGTGAGGCAAACTCGTTGAGGAGTCTTGCTGTTAGCCGGAAACGAGAATGCCGGATTTACTGCCAGAGAAGACGCTCTCGCGCATCTGATGTCAGTCGGGGAGGCACATCATGAGACCCCTTGCTCTGCTGCTCGCTTCAGCATTTTTGGTTGTATGCGCCGGCGAGAGCCACGCAGTGGTGAGAATTGCCAATGACCGTGGTGGCTTGATCCAACGTTACCTTGATCGATATGATGAGTTGAATGAGACTGGCCAGACTGTGATTATCGATGGCCTCTGCGCCTCCGCCTGTACAATCGCATTAGCAAAGATCCCATCAAATAGGATCTGCGTTACTGAGAGGGCAAGGCTCGCTTTTCACGCAGCCTGGGACCTCGGCGACGGCGGGCGCCATATTACAAATCGAGAAGCCACGCAAATGATCTATTCGATGTACCCGGCTCCAGTTCGGAGTTGGATCTCAGAACGAGGCGGTTTGTCGCCTCACACAATTTTCCTCCGCGGGGCGCAGTTGCAGGCCATGTTTCCGCGCTGCTATTTGGACGCCGCAGTTTTCCTACGGTCGTAGTCCACCAAGGGCGCCCCAACTCCTTTGCTCCGCGCGAAGCACTACACACGCGACACCAGACCACGCGAACTAATAACCAGCTCAGAGTTCGGAATTTTTCCGCAATGTCAGGCGATCCCGTCTGATGCAGATCGTTCAGCAGACCCCGGCCTCAGACGAGTTGACGGATCGCAGCTAATCTTATTTCGCAGTTCCAAGAGATCGGTGAAGACATCTGCTTGGCGCCGCAGCTCATGTGCGAGCATGGGCGTTGACTCGTAGGTGTGGAGACGACCGTCACGCGCACCCCGCTCCGCTGCACTGCTTGGACCAACGTGCGAACAGGTACACGCAGTCAGACAGTGTATTATGAAGGTCGCTGGGGCCACGCGCAGTGAGGAGTTATCCGCGGCCATAATAAATGGTTGTGGCGATTAAGAAGGACAGTACCGCCTAAGGAGATCCGAGTCCGCGGAAGAGCCTGAAGGTTAATTAAGTCCAAAGCTTAGTAGAGGGCATCGGGTTCCCCCTCCCACCATTTTGGCGCTGCGGTGTGACAGGCAGGACACGGACGACATGGAGCGAGTCGTATAATTATGCTCTTGCAACTTGCGACAGGATCGGCGACCGCCGACGCATGGGGATGGAGAACTCTGATGAAGAAGTTTCTGCTCGGTACCGTTGCGTTGTTTGCTTTGGGGCTCGCCTCCCCAGCTTCCGCTGCCGACATGGCGGCACGTCCGTACACCAAGGCCCCGCCGGCGCTGGCCGCTCCGATCTACGACTGGACCGGGTTCTACATCGGCGCGAACGGTGGCTGGGGTCAAAGCCGCAATTGCTGGGATTTCGTCGGCGCGGCCGGCGTGGTTTTCGCTGATGGCTGTCGCGAGCGCTCTGGAGGCCTGATCGGCGGTCAGGTCGGGTATCGTTGGCAGGCAAGCCAGTGGGTGTTCGGCCTGGAAGCTCAAGGTGACTGGGCGGACCTCAGCAGCGAGCGCGTCAGTCTGATCAACCCAGCGTTCTCGACCCGCACAAAAACGGACGGCATTGGCCTGTTCACCGGCCAGATCGGCTATTCCTGGAACGCTTCCTTGCTATACGTTAAAGGCGGCGCGGCAGTGACGAGCAACCGCTTCAGCATCCTCGACACGCTCACCGGAACTGAACTGGCAGCTGCGAGCTCAACCCGCTGGGGCGGGACTGTAGGCGTCGGCTGGGAGTATGGTTTCGCACCGAACTGGTCAGCCGGCATCGAGTACGATCATCTGTTCATGGGTGACGCGAACAACTCGTTCTCGGTAGCCAACCCCGTCGTTGCTGGCGCGCTGAACAGGATCAGCCAAGACGTCGATATGGTCACACTGCGCGTCAACTATCGCTTCGGCGGGTACGGTGCGCCGGTGACCGCTCGCTATTGATTTCTTCTAACATTCGAAAACTAAGGCCTCGGCACCGCCGGGGTCTTTCTATGTAAGCGGGCCAGCGTCTGCACGAGTCGGTCCTGCCCGCAGAACGGGACGCTGGCAGTACGAGGGTTCGTACTTGCCTTCTTGAGACAGACTCGATCTCCTCGCCCGCGTCGGCCCGGGCTGTTCGGAGGGCCTTGCTCAGCCTGTTACGCAGTCAGCCCGACAGCGCTTTCCGGCCGGCCATTGGCACAAAGTGCACTAGCCAGAGACTGCGGATCTGCTTGTCTGCAGTGGCCTTGCCGATTCTTTCCAGCCCCCAAGCTTCCAGGATCGGCGGGAACGTACAGGCCCCGGCGCGGCATCCGCTTCGCCGGGGCCACGGACGCGGAGATAGTCCATGACTATGGACGCAACGGCGGATCGGCAACGAGGTTTGGAGTTGGGTCGCCGCTGGGCAGAGCATGCGTCGGCACACGAGCTCGCGACCATGGTGAGCGGGTCGTTTGATGATCTCAGCCAAATTCTGCCGCCGGACGTATCTGATCAGTTCGTCGGCGGCTTTCGCGAAGGCGTGCTGCACGTCTGGCGCGGGGCTTAGGACCTCAGCACAAGGGCGCCCGGATGAGACCAAGCGCCCTTGCACCCCCATCGTCGGCTGATCCAAGCTGTGAGTTCTAGGAGATCGTTGGGTGAGCCGAGGAACGCTGGAATACCAAGGGAATCAATAGCCGAGCCTCTTGTTGCAACTGAGGCAGACTCGCGTTCACGGGTCTCGCGCCGCGATCCTCTTAAGCGTGGCAATCTGTCGGAAGAAGGTCTTTATCGACTGGGCAGGGCTTCCGAGAACCTTAGCACCGGGTGCTAGATCCGAAATGACGCCCGCCTGCGCTCCGATTTCCGAACCTCGGCCTATTCGAAGATGCCCTGCCATAGCAGCCTGCCCCCCAACGCGGACGAAATCTTCAAGTACAGTTGAACCCGAGATCCCCACCTGTGCAACTACGACGCAACAGCGGCCGAGACTAACATTGTGACCGATTTGCACGAGGTTATCGAGGCGGGAGCCAGCGCCAATTACGGTGTCTCGCGATGATCCGCGATCAATCGTCGAATTGGCACCAACTTCAACATCATCTTCAAGAATAACTCGCCCAAGCTGGGGGATCGAGAGAAACCCGTCGCTGGTGGAGGCGAATCCGAATCCTTCCTGCCCAATCCGCGCACCCGGATACACGTAAACGCGTGCTCCCAAAACCGCGTAACTAAGGCTCACATTTGCGCCAATCCGGCAATCCCTCCCGATGGTGACCCCGCTTCCGATGACTGCGCAAGGACCGATCCGGCAACCCGGCCCTATCTCCGCTCCGGTTTCGATCACAGACAGGGGTCCAACTTCTGTCGAAGGATCAATTTGAGCGCCATCCGCTATTATTGCCGAAGGGTGAACTCCAGGACGAGGCGGTGGCATTGGGTAGAACAGCGCAGCAACGCGGGCCCAAGCCGCATACGGTTCGCTCGTTTGGATCGCCACAGTTGCCGCTGGTACTCGTGAAACCATATCAGGGTGAACGAGCACCGCGCCGGCGGAGGTTTGATCCAGGGCGGAAGCGTAACGGCGATTGTCTAGAAAGCTCACTTGAGTCGGTCCGGCCGCTTGTAAAGGGGCCAAACCTTCCAGCAATAATTCACGTTCGTCTGCCACACCCCGCGCCGTGCTAGCGACGAGCGCGAGTGGATGCGGACCAGTTCGCCGGAAGAACCTTGCACTGCCGAGCACTGTTTCGAGCATCACGTCCCCCTGCAGCAAACCGACTTCGGCTGGCATTCCTCCTCCGCCCGTCCCGGCCCATGTCTCTTGTGGTCAGTCGCAGCCGCGGCGAAAAGCGTTCCCTAGATGCCTTGGCCCAACAGCAATGTTGCTCTCTGCCGTCGGCAGAATTGATTCAGATCAAGACGCATCTTCGGCTGAGCACTTCGCACTGGCTAGCGGGCCCGCAACGCGTTCAGAAAGCGGTTACAAGCCACTTGATAGCGGTAATTTTGCTGGCGCCACCACGCCGCCCTTGACCCCCGAGCACCTTGAAACGTGCCGACTCTTCTCCAGGCACACATCGGAGTTGACTTAGATCAACCTTCCGCTCGGCGATCGCCCTTTTTTGAATCGGGACAGGCTGGTAATTATCGAGCTTTCCGGTTTCTGAGATGAAAATGACGCGAGCATTGCTCTTCATTGTGGTGACAATCCTTTGCGCATCATGCAGAACCGACGCGCAGCTTGACCCGATCCAGGCCACCGCGATTATCGATGCGGCCGAAGTCACCGATAGAGAAGAATGCCTCTACCAAGAAGTCGCCCGACTAATGGAGCCAAAGGGCAGTTCACCAATCAGCCTGCAGAATGTTGCGGTGGCCGCGACTCGGTTTTGTAGCGCTACTGTGAGAAAACGACTCGAGAGGGCGGCCTCCGTATCCCCGTCTGATGCGCAAACTCTCGCACGCGATGATCAGATGAAGACAGAACGCCGCGCGTTCGCCATCGGGTTGGAATTGCGTGAGAAAAGGACAAATGCGGGAATGGCAGGGACCTGAACGTGGCGGCTCCCGCCGGTTTTGTGCGTCGTTGCAACAGGTCCATCTCAGTAGCCAGCCCGCCAGTGTCTTCGCAGCGATCTATCTCGGAACATCGCCCACGCTCATCCCTGCAAAAGATACCTTTCCCCAGTCTGATTTTAAATCGAGTTTATCTATTCCCTTTGAAAGCCCCGACCCATGAAGGAATAATCGGTCCCCCCAAAAGATGGCCGCTACACCACCGGCAATGAGCAAGGCGGCAATCCCAAAGCGGCCATAAGCAACATATCTCCCGACATTTGGCTGGTCCCTCTTTAAGGTCCATCCACCGTGCAAGTTCGAGAGGCAAGGGTCAAAGGGAGCTACCTCAAAAACGTCATCATACCCACAGTTTCGCGCTGCCGGTGCCCCTGCATCGAGGGCGCTCTCGAGGGTAGCGTCTGCTCTTGATCACGCCGTCGCCTTGTCCTCTTTGTCGGCCCGCGCATCACGATCCGGAGCGTGTCGTTCGGCAGCGGGCGCTGCAATGCCTTGGCCTCATCCCAGGGTGCGCGCATCCAAACGTCCCTCTCTTCGTCGGTGGTCAGGATCACCGGCAACGCCTTCGGATGGACGGCTCGACCACCGCGTTCGGCGAAGTCGTGAGAAAACCATAGACGTGATGCGGGCCGGGTAGCGGCTTCGACTTCGTGCCGCGATCACCGTTGAACGTGGTCCAGATGCCAGCAAAGGCGGTGAGCGGCCTGTCCTCGTCGAGCGCGAACCAGACCACGTACTTTTTCCTGGTCTCCGGGTTCGGCTCCGGCGCGTATTCTGCGAAGCTGTTGAACGGCACCAAGCAGCGGTTCTCCGGCTTCAGCCAAGGCGACTGTTACACCGGTCTCGTCGTGATGGCGTTGCGAAACGCGAGCGGCGAAGTGATGGTGGTAATGGTTCGCGTGCCCTCGCCCACACCCTGAATGGTGAGGTCGCCGTAGTCCATAAGGCGGCCAAGAATGCTCTGCTTCACATCAACGCTCTCAACTTTGTCGAGGCTCATCTCAAAAGTTTCCCGCTTGATGAAACCGGTCTTGTGGACAACCCGCATGTTGGTTACGTCGGTCTCGGTGGTCCACCGGTGGAACCAAGCCGTCGCCGTCCAGTACAAAGCCGCAAGCCCGGCTCCCGCCGCTAAGGCCAAGCAGGCCAACGCCAGCACTTCGGCGGTAAAGAAGCGCCACAGCACCAAAAATGCGACCATCACGATCCACGCAGCGATTGCGGGTAGAAAGTACATCCAGTGTTCGTTGGTCGAATACAGCAACCTTTCGCCGGGCTGTATGATTTTGTCGATATACCGCGCCATAGGGCTACCCTGAGTTAACCCGCCACCGCAGCAATTTGCGCCATTCGAGCCGATCAAGGCCTTGATCTATCTCAAGCCTTCGAACGACCAGCGCTGGAAGCTTGTCAAGCGAGAGCCGGACCAACCCTCCTCTAAGAGATCGGAGTGATTGGACGGCTAAGTTTGTAATGGAATTGCGAAGGGTCCCGCCACGGTATGGTCCTTTCAGAGATCAGCCTCATACCGTTGCTTTGTCTTCCTTGTCAGCGCCACGCATCACGATCTTGAGCGCATCGTCCGCCAGTGGACGTTGCAGCGCCTTCGCCTCATCCTACGGCGCACGCATCCACACGTCGCGCTCTTCGTCGGTGGTCAGGATCACCGGCATGGCTTTTGGATAGATCGGTTCGACCACGGACTTACCGTGGGGACAGTGGAGACGTGATGGGGCCCCAGCTTCTTGTCGTTCCAACGTTTGTCAGAGACTTCGTTTTGCAGGCGCTTGAGTTCACCACAATAGACTGACGCCAATTTGCTTTCAACCCGGCGAGGCATTGGAGGTCACGGTCCGTGAAGAATGACATAGTGACGGAGACCTAGCTGAGACTGCGGTGGACGGGGTGCCCGGCACCACGGAGGTTGCGGGCCGCTTGTCCAGTTGGCGGATAGGACAGCCGCTTCGCCGTACGGTGCTTGACGCAGATCAAGGTCGTTATATGACTGCCGCCAACACATGAACTAAACCCAGAACGGCCTTTCGTCATCCAAGCGGGTACAGGCGTCGGCAATGTCGGTGCGCAACTCGTGTAGCATGGCTTCAGCTCTCCGTCGCAGGCTAAGGTCTGCACCCGCAATGCGCGCTGGCCAGCCGCCGAGCTTCGTCAACACAACTCCAGCCATCTGCTCGATCATGGCTTCGTGTGCCTCACGGCTCACCAGCTCGCGCCGGGCCTCCACAAGGCGCAACTGCAGCATCTCTGTCTTCAGCTTGACGTGATCCGCGTCGGCCTCAGTGCACGGCGATTGCCGCCGCTCGCGACGAAGGTAATGCAGATATGCCACGCGGCTCAGATCGAGCTGAAAGCGGCCAGCTTGCTGCTGGATCACGCCTTCGGCCGCGAGCTTGCCGATGTAGGTCCGGCTGCAATTCATGGTGTAGCGCCAGTGCCGACGCGCTGACGGTCTTAGCGGATCGTAGTCGAGAAGACTTGGTGACGAATCGGATACTGGCGTTCTCAGCCATCCTCTTTGTTCCCATTCCTAACCTGACGTGACCGGTGGCAAATGGTTCCGCGCGATGATGGCGCGACGGACTAGGCCAATGTGCTCGCGTAACGTATAAGCCTCACTCGCGAACCCAGCCGGTGTGTATATGCGGGCCACCGCTCGCTCAATGCGTTCTAAGTCAGCCAGCCACTTCTCCGTCGGCAAAGTGCCCGTTCGCGCGGCAACATCTTGCTCAAGCAGAGCTAGCTCGCCATACCATCGATAGACCCGTGACCGAACATGCCACCGGCGCAACTGTGGAAAATAATGAAAGAGCGGAAGCAGAACGGCAGCCAAAGGGAGCAGTATAATGATCGCTCGCTCGGCCAATGTCGCGACCCAGAAAGGAAGATATTGATAGAGGAAGCTCCGCCCGAAGCGCTTATGCTGGTCAGCATCGGTCGAGACGCGCAGATCGACTTGGGTCGTTCCCGGAAACTCTCCGGCCTGCTCGAAAAGCCCTTGTTTGCCATGAATTTCACCTGCCGCGTCAACCAGCAGGTGGATCAGCGCGGGGTGGAGACCGTCACGGGCTGCAAGCATCGCTTTGGTGCCAATAAGATCGACTTCTCGCTCCGGAATGTTGTTCGCCAAGTCGACCACGCCGGGTGGCAACGTCAGTTTGCTGATGAAACTGAGCCGTCGATGGTAGGCTTCAGCCTTGCTGTAACTTAGCAGCTTCAAAGTTGGATCGTGAAGCGCTGTCCAGACGGCGTGGTTTTCCGCTCCATCGACAAAGATAGCCGCGTCGACTGCGCCCGACTGCAGTGCGAGCAGTGCGGCATTGTTGCTCAGCGGCTGCATCGACATATTGTTGATCGTGAGACCGTTAAGCGCGAATACGTGTTCCCCCAATGAACGAGCGCCGCTACCGCTAACACCAACGGCAACCCGGTGGTTGCGCAGCTCGTTAACGTGGCGGGGCGGTTTGTAGGAAGTACGCGACAGCCCATACCGCAGCAACGACCATTGCAAAGGTCATTATGGCTATGCTGACGCGGCCACGTCGTGCCCTGAATCGTAACTTTTTGAAGATCATACGCACCGCCTTCACGAAAGGTAGACGGAAACGACCTTAACGGCTTGACGAGACCAAGGCGTGTGTTTTTGGGCATTTCGTTGCCCTCGGAACTCGGTCGGCATCGGGCGCAGCGGCAAAGCACGCGCGGTGGCTTTCGCGTAACTGCAACCGGGGATGTTCTCGCAGCAGATACCCTCGATAATCGGCGTCGGGCTGTCCCCGCAGTTCCTTCGCAGCTCGGTAGTACCTTGCCGAGGGGATTGCGGAGGGCACCATCGTCGGTCGGCGGCCATCACGGGACAACCGCGCCGCAAGGGCGACAATGACCGTTGATCCGTCCGCAGGGACGACCGGCGCAACAGGCCGCATCGCCAGCATATCAACTAAAACGCCACGGCTCCGGAGAGCTGTTACCCGTCTTTCACCCCGGAAGCGATCGGTAGGTCCCGGAGTGCACAGTAGGCAAGTCATAGTCGATGACGACGATCCCGGAATGTTGAGGGCTGTCCAGCGGCTCCTCCGACAGCATGACTATGAACCGATCCTCTTCTCGTCTGCCGAAGAGCTGGAGCAGCACGCCGATCGCCAACGAACTCTGCATCATTTTGGATATCAATCTCAACCTGCGCTCCGGGATCGATCTCCGACATCAACTCAAAGCACGAGGCGTTTTGGTCCCCGTCATTTTCATCACCGGCAATGAGACCGATTCCGTTCGCGAGGCCGCACTGCTGTCCGGATGCCTCGCATTTCCAACGAAGCCGTTCTCAGCGCACGAGCTAATCGAGCCGCTCAAACAGGCTGCGGCAGGCCACTAACCCATTCACTGAGCGCGCCTGGGCTTGCTCCCGTTCCCTTGATCTAGGTCAACGAAGCTGAGCTTTCGTCCGGAATTGTACAAAGGTGCAGCGCTGCGGTCAGCGCCAGGCCTTAGGAACATCGATGAAGACGCCCGTAAGCGAGCTGCGCCGTTTGCGCGGAGAACGCATTGACTGGCTGCTCTCGGTGCTCACGGCAGTGCTGGCATTACTGATTTTTGTCTTCGCCCCGCTACAAGCAATGGGCATTACCGCCTTTCATCTGTTTGCGGATGGCCTGTTGCTAGCGATCATCGTCAGCATGGTGATCATCTCCAACAATCCGACTGCTCTCGTTCTGATGTCGCTCGCGCTCGTTTTCAACGTCGCCGTATTCTTCTTGCGCATTTACTACCCAGTACCGTACCACCTTCACATTTTGGCGGGCGCATGGCTGGTCATCGCCTGCACGTTGGGCGTTGTCGTGCTTCAGGCCGTTTTCAGGCGAGGTCTCGTTACATATCACCGAATTATCGGAGCGATCCTTCTGTACCTTTTGATTGCGGTGGCCTTTGCAACGCTGTTCCTGTTTGTAGGGCTGGCGGCTCCCGACGCAATCAAGGGAATAGCTTTCGAGGACGATCATTCGGTTGCCGCATCGCTTTTTTACATGAGCTTTGTCACGCTTACGTCGACTGGGTATGGAGACATCGTTCCGGTACATCCGTTGGCACGAAGTCTCTGCAACATCGAGAGCGTGATCGGTCAGCTTTATCCGGCGACGCTTCTCGCGAGGCTCGTCACCCTCGAGCTCGGCAGTACCGGCTCAGCGAGTAAGCCCACCCCTATCACCTGAGCCGCAGGAGCTGCACCGACACGTGTGCGCTGCACTCGCCTCTGTGGGGTTCCCGCGTCGCTAGGGGAACGCATGGTTGATCTGTGTCAACGCCCCCGATCCTTTAGCGGACACGCTGCGTGCAGCCGCACCAGAGACGGCATCCGTGTATCTGTTGTGCAGGCACAAAAGGGAGACCCGCACCATGCATCCCAAGAAGCGTCTTTCGATCCAGTCAGCGACTATCAGCGGGATTGCTGCTAGCGCCCTCTTGGGCCTTGCAGGTCTCACGCTGAATCCAGGCCCAGCCAATGCGGTCGTGTACTGCCAATACACTGCCTACCCGGCGGGTTGCGTTGCTCGGCCCGGTGTGGTGCTGGGTGCGCGTCCAGTGGCCCGCGCTGCGGTACGCCATAATGCCGGTGGCAATGCCAATGGTGGCGTCAACCGCGTCGGCGTGCGGCGATAAGCCAGTTTGCAGGTGACTGGGCAGAAAGGAGCTGTCGCGGTCATCTCGGCCCGGAGGACCGGGACCGATGACGAGCAGCGGCCTCGCGGTATGAAGTACACGTGGTATGTCACGTTTGAAGTGCCCATGGATGGCACGCTGCAAAGACGGCGACATCCGCGCCTGACCAAGACGTTCGTCACTGAAGCAGAAGCGCGGGATTTTGCGCGAGCGAAATTCGCCGAAGGATTGATTGTCACTGCGGGCACCATCATCCCGCACGTGCCGAGAGTGTCGATTCCGTCGGAGGAGATTCCAGCGTGGTTTGAAGCTGACCAAGTAAATGACTGATCAGCAAGCCGGGAGCTTGAAGATGTCGGAGCCGAAAAAGGTCCGTTGTCATCGCAACGCACTGACTTTCCTTGGATACGGAAGGCTGTTTGAACCACCATGTGAAACTAGGGCCTAATAGGGCCCGGCTGTTTCAGGCCGGACGGAGCGCCGGACGGCATCCTTGTAAGTCTTTCAATGATCGAGGGTTTTCAGGTATTCCAACCCACGAGAATCATTGGACGACAGGACCACACGGTTTTGCCGTACGCACGGCTCGCCATTTCACCACCGGTTTCGACGACGTTGTGCACGTTGCCGCCGACCTGATGACGAGACGAAGCCTAGCAGCGCCGCTCGTCGGAACGAAGTTTTGGGCTCACGGAGAGCAATCCGCCCTGCCCACACCTCTCGCAACCGAACGCTGCCGCGTCCACCGCAAGCCCGGCTCGCGAACGTGACGACCACAAGATCGCCCCTCAAGGATGAGCCGGGATGGGCGACACATACGCCGTTTCCGAATTTCGGTAAAGCGGAATATTTTTGCGCGCGCGGATTGACACCCGCGACACAGGTCGCGCAATGACACGCCTCGCGCAGAAGCAACAAGGGGCGGTGTAAAACACCGCCCCTTGGCGCGAAACGAGACTGAGGCGAGGACAGCCGCCTAATACGGCTGATAGTAGCCACGCGGACCATAGTAGGGACCGCCGCCGTAATATCCTTGGCCGCCGTAGTAAGGACCGGGGCCGTAATTATAGCGGTCCTCGTAGTACTCTTGGCGCCTGCTCTCTGCGATCGCACCGCCGATCAGACCTGCCGCCACGCCCATGAAAGCTAGGCCTGCAGCGTTCGGACCTCGTCGATAGTAGCGGTGGCGGCGAGCCGCGCTGAAATCAGTGGCAGCCGGAGCGGCCGGACCCGCGGCAGCGGCCTTGCTGGGCGCGGATGAGGTGGCAGCCGAAGGCGCGATAGAGGCCGTAATCAGAACAAGACTTGCGAAAGCCGCCAACACAAGGTTGCGGCCGGCTGCAGAAATCATCGGTCCCTTATTCATCTTGACCTTCCCCTGTTCTCGCTCAAAGCGGCATGCAAACAAGACTAAATGCGCAAACCACTGAAATAGTTTCGCGATCGCGGCAATCTGCCACGCTTTGAACGATTGTAAACCGAACGTCTGGATCCAGCTTGAACCACCCAACATGAGCGTATAATGAACAGACGCACCGTTTCTCGGTCGCCGTAAGCGTTTTACGTGAACCAACGCATCAACCGACGCCGTCGGGATCGATGCCATTCTTGGGTTCAGCGTGACTGACGCGTCCTATTCCAAAGAGAAATCAGATGATTGCGGTTCGCAAACTGCCGGCGCGCTATGCGCCGATCGTGATGCCATTCGTGCTGTCCATCCTCATGACGGCCGTGGTGTCGGTCATTTCGACGCTTCGAAGCCTCGGCGCAACGCCGGCGTTTCTCGCAACCTGGCCGGGCGCCTGGGCGCTGTCATGGCTCGTCGCCTTTCCGACGCTGCTGATGGTGTTGCCACTGGTCCGCCGGATCGTGGCTAGCGTCGTCACGGCTCCCTCCCAACCGGGCCGGTAGCAGGCGCGGACGGCGGCGCATGACGCACGTCGTCCCGCTTCCGCGTGACCTTACGACAGCGCCCCGAGCACGCCGCGCGTCGCCTTGTCGATCTCCTCGACATAGCGGCGGCGCGCGAAGGTCTCGGTGAGGAAGCCGACCACCTTGCGGCTGTCGGTGGAATCGACCACCGCCAGCATCTCGGCCTCCGCCTCGTCAAACACCGCCATCGCCGACTTCACGTTCATTTCCGGGATCAGCACGATCTCGGTCAAGCGCGCGAGCTCGATCACCTGGATCTCGTCGGCGATGCTGTCGAGGTCGCCGGAGAACAGGTCCGGCAGCAGGACGAGGCCGACATATTCGTCCGCATTGTTGACGATGACGATCCCGGGCCGCGAGCCCAGCGCGAATTCCCGGCGGACCGCGGCGATCGTGGTGGTCGACGGCACCTTGCCGACATCGGAGCGCATCAGCCGCTCGACGGTGAGGTTGCGCAGCCAGCCGACGTCGTTGGCGCTGCGGATGGTCTCGCCGCGCAGATGCAGGCGCCAAGTCGAGAAGGAGTGCCCGAACATGAAGCGGACGCAGATCGAGGTGACGATGCAGCCGGCGAGCACCACGGCGGTAACGTCGACGTTGCGGGTCATCTCGAGCACGAGGAACGACATGGTCAAGGGACCGCCGACGATGGCGACGCCGAGCGTCGCCATGCCCGTCAGCATCGCGACCAGCGGATCGATCACGAAGTTCGGGCTGATCAAGAGCAGCACCGCGGAAAAGAACTTTCCGATCAGGCTGCCGACGAACAGCGAGGCAAAGAACAGCCCGCCGCGGAAGCCGGAGGCGAGCGAGATCAGGCAGGCCGTCACCTTCAAGGCGATGATCAGCGCGATCAGGCCGATCGTCATGTCGTGAAAGAGATCGAGCACCATCGCGCCGTGGCCGGCCGCCAGCACCTGCGGCGTGACAATCGCAAAGCCGCCGACGATGAGGCCGCCGATCACCGGGCGTAGCCAGACCGGCAGCCATTTGAACAGGCGCTCGAACATCGAGGACGAGCGCATGACGGCGATGCCGACGCCGCTGGTGATGAGCGCGAGCCCGATCAGCGCCAGATATTGCTCGACGCCGACGGCGCTGACCTTGGGTATTTCGAGCGAGTATGGTGCGCCGCCGAGCCATTGCGCGGTCAGCGCACCGGCGAGCGAGGCGGCGAGGATCGGCGCGGCACTGCCGACCGAATAGACGCCGACGATCAGCTCGCAGGCGTAGAAGGCCCCCGTGATCGGTGCACCGAAGGCCGCCGCGATCGCCGCAGCCGCGCCGCAGCCGACGATCAGGCGCAGATCGTTGCGGCGCAGATTGAAGAACTTGCCGAGCAGCGAGGCGATGCCCGATCCGATCTGGGTGTAGCCGGCCTCGAGGCCGACGGAGGCGCCGCAACCGTTCGAGATCAGCGTCTGGCTCGACACCACCACGCTGTCGCGCATCGACAGATTGCCACCACGCAGCGCGTTCGCCTCGATCGGATCGACCGCGCTGGAGAGTTTCAGCCGTCGCCGCCACCACTCCATGATGCCGAGCGCCAATCCGCCCAGCGCGGGCGCAATCAGCGCGGCCCAGGGACTGACGCTGGTATTGGCGGACAGACGGACGTCGATGGGAATGCCGTAGATCACCATATGGGCAATCTGCGCAATCTCGGCCATCAGCGTCACGATGGCGCCGGCAAGCGTGCCGATCACCAGCGCCAGCGGGATCAGATAGAATTCGTTGCTGCGCAGCAGCGCCCGCAGCCGAACCATGACGCGGTTCGTCCCCTTGCGATCGGCGAGATGTCTGATCCGCAGGAACACTTTCTGTCCGCCCTACCCTTCCGACATGCCGTAACCGGACATGCGCTGGCGGACCCGCTCGATCTCCGCGCTCGACAGCAGCGGCGGCTCTCCGATCTGGAGACAGCCGTGATATTGGCGCGCCAGCGTCTCGACCTCAACGGCGAGCCACATCGCCTTGTCCAACGACTTGCCGATCGCGATCATGCCGTGATGGTCGAGCAGGCAGGCAAGCCGGCCCTCCAGCGCCCGCACGGCATGTTCGGACAGCTCCGCCGTTCCGAAGGTGGCATAGGGCGCGCAGCGGATGCTGTCGCCGCCAGCGGCTGCGATCATGTAGTGCACGGGCGGTATCTCCAGGCCCATGATCGCCAGGATGGTGCAATAGGTCGGATGGGCGTGGACGACGGCGTCGATTTCGGGCCGGGCCTTCAGGATGTCGAGGTGGAAGCGCCACTCGCTGGACGGTTTCTGATCGGGCGCGTGCGAGCCGTCCATCGTCAAGAACACGATTTGGTCCGGCGTCATGGCGTCATAGGGCACGCTGGTCGGGGTGACCAGAAGCCCGTCCACATGCCGGACGCTGATGTTGCCCGAGGTGCCCTGGTTGATGCCGAGCGCGTTCATGCGGCGGCAGGCGCCGATGATGGCCTGTCTCTTGTCGAGCTCGTCCGCTGTCATCGACATGTCGATTTCCTGACGATGGGCGCCTGTCAGACGGGGAGTACGTCAAAGCAATGTGGCAGCGCAAGAGAAAGCAGACCGGATCGCGTGCGATCCGGTCTGCCGCCTCATGGCATCATGAAATAAACATGAAAATCAACGCATTAACAGATTGTCGCAGCCCTACGGCAGGCCCGCCCGGACGGCCGAGATTCCGTTGATCACGAACTGCACCGAATAGGCCGCGAGCAGCATGCCGAGCACGCGCGAAAGGACGGCGTTGCCGGTCCGCCCGAGGGTCCGTGCGATCAGGCTCGCGGAGACAAAGCAGAGCATGCAGAGCAAGCACACGGAGAGCACGACCGCGACGATGATCGCGAGCCTCGGCCCGTAGCCGGCATCGCCCGTCAGGAGCAGCGTGGTCGCGATCGCGCCTGGACCGGCCATCATCGGGATCGCCAGCGGGAATACCGCGACGTCGGAGGCATGCTCGGAGCTTGCTTTGTCAGCCTCGCGGGCCTCGCGATGCGGACGGTCGCCGAAGATCATTTGGTACGACACGCCGAACAGCAGCAGTCCGCCGGCGATCTGGAAGGCGGGGATGCCGATCCCGAGCTGGCGCAGCAGCCAGTTTCCGATCAAGGCAATCACCACCAGGATCGACGCCGCAATCAGCGGCGCGCGTAGCGCGATGGTGCGCTTGGTCTTGTCGGGCATGCCTCCGGTCGCGGCGAGGAAGGCGGGCACGAGACCAACGGGATCGACCACCAGCAGCAACGTCACGAACGCGGACAGGGAGAAGTCGATCATGTCTCGGTGGGCTCCCTGGGCGCAGGAACGATGGCTGGCGAACTGACTTAGCCCGGCAGAACCGCTTTGAAAATCACCGGAGATGCACAATGAGCGACAGTGGAATTGGAATGTTGCTGGGCCACCTTTCGGGCAACCTGCTCTGGCTCTGGTTCATCGGAGCCTTCGTGCTCGGTGCGGTCCTCGTCTACGGCGTGGCGAAGGCGGGGCGCCTGCGACGCCGCGAGCGCGCACAGCTCGACCGCAACACCGAGGCGCGGCAGCGGCAGGAAGACCCGTACAAGCGTCCGACCTGAGCGACGCGCCGAGTGCAGCTTGCAGTTTGGAACTTTCGTTCACCGAAAGGCTTGGATCGCCTGAGGATTGAGGAAGGCGATGCCTTCCCGTGTCACCTCAAGAGGAGGATTTATGGCCAAAAAAGCAAAGAAGCGCACAACCAAGAAATCATCGACGGGCCGCGCCCGTCAGGCGCCGAAGATGTTGAGCGACCTATTCCTGGAGACGCTCAAGGACATCTATTTCGCCGAGAACAAGATCATCAAGACCTTGCCCAAGATGGCCAAGGCTGCCAACTCGAAGGAGCTCGCGGCGGCTTTCAACAAGCATTTGCGCGAGACCCAGGGCCAGGTCAAACGTCTCGACCAGATCTTCAAGATGCTGGGCAAGCCGGCCCGCGGCAAGCCTTGCGAAGCGATCAACGGGATCACCGACGAAGGCGCCGAGATCATGAAGGAGTTCAAGAACGCTCCTGCGCTCGACGCGGGCCTGCTCGCAGCCGCGCAGGCGGTCGAGCACTACGAAATCTCCCGCTACGGCACGCTGCGCACCTGGGCCGAGGAGCTCGGCATGCAGGACGCCGCGAGGCTGCTCCAGGCGACGCTGGACGAGGAAGAGGCGACCGATCACACCCTGACCGAGCTCGCCACCTCCGTGATCAACCTCGAGGCGGAAGAGGAATACCGCCAAGCGGCCTGAGCCACACATCGCGTGACGACGAAACGCCGCGGCCCCAAAAGGCCGCGGCGCTTGTCTTTTCGGATCGCACGATCCGCATGGCACCTGCGCGCCACCGGGCTGGAATTCTCGGGAACCGGCCCCATATTCAGCGTTCCCCACCGCCGAGCCCGCATCATGCAACCCAAAAATCCCCTCGACTGGATGTTGTCCGAAGCCCTGGACTCGCTCACCCGCGCCGAACGGCTGCGCCAGCAGTTCGGCCGGCAGGACGCCTGCTGGGAGCCACCGATCGACGTACTCGAAACCGAGCATGAGCTCCTGATCCTGGTCGCGCTTCCCGGCGTCAATCCCGACAATGTCGAGACTGTCATCCATGACGGCGTGCTCGTCATCTCCGGCCAGCGCACCCTTCCGCCGGAGCTTCGCAACGCCCGCATCCATCGGCTCGAACTGCCGCAGGGGCGTTTTGAACGCCGCATTGCATTGCCCGTTGGCCGCTACGCCATCAGCCGCTTCGTGATGGACGGCTGCGTCGCGCTGCGTCTCGCCAAATCCTGAGGTCGATCATGGCCACCGAACCAATGAATACCGCACCGACCAATCCCCAGAGCAATTCCGACGTGAAGATTCCCGAAGACGCGCTGATCATCATTCCCGTGCGCGAGATGGTGCTATTCCCCGGCGCCATCGCGCCGATCGCGATCGCGCGGCCGAAGTCGGTCGCCGCCGCGCAACAGGCGCTGCGCGAGCAGCGACCGGTCGGCATCGTCCTGCAACGCAGCCCCGAGACCGAGGAGCCCGGACCGGACGACCTCTATCGGGTCGCGACCATCGCCAACATCGTGCGCTACATCACCGCGCCCGATGGCACCCATCACATCGTCTGCCAGGGCGTGCAGCGCGCGCGCATCCTCGACTTCCTGCCGGGGACGCCGTTCCCGGCCGCGCGGATCCAGCAGATTCCGGAGCCGACCACCAGCACGCCCGAGATCGAGGCCCGCGGGCTGAACCTGCAACGCCAGGCCATCGAGGCAATCGAGCTGCTGCCGCAGGCGCCGCCCGAACTGGTCGCGATGTTCCAGGGCACCACCGCGCCCGGCGCGCTGGCGGACCTGGCGACCTCGTTCATGGACATCAAGCCGCAGGACAAGCAGGAGGTGCTGGAGACCATCGACCTCGCCTTGCGTGTCGAGAAGGTGTCGAAGCATCTGGCTGAACGGCTGGAGGTGCTGCGCATCAGCAACGAGATCGGCCAGCAGACCCGCGCCAGCTTCGACGAGCGGCAGCGCGAAGCGATCCTGCGCGAGCAGATGGCGACCATTCAGCGCCAGCTCGGCGAAGGCGACGGCAAGGCGGCCGAGGTCGCCGAGCTGACCGCTGCCATCGCCAAGGCCAACATGCCGCCCGAGGCGGACGCTCATGCGAAGAAGGAGCTGCGCCGCTACGAGCGCATGCCGGAGGCCGCCGGCGAGGCAGGCATGGTCCGAACATACCTCGATTGGCTGATCGAGCTGCCGTGGGCGTTGCCCGCGGAGAAGCCGATCGACATCAAGGAAGCGCGCCGCATCCTCGACGCCGATCACTTTGGCCTGGAGAAGATCAAGAGCCGGATCATCGAATATCTGGCGGTGCGCAAGCTGGCGCCGCAGGGCAAGGCGCCGATCCTGTGCTTCGTCGGACCGCCCGGCGTCGGCAAGACCTCGCTCGGCCAATCCATCGCACGCGCGATGGACCGTCCCTTCGTGCGCGTCAGCCTCGGCGGCGTGCATGACGAGGCCGAGATCCGCGGCCATCGGCGCACCTATATCGGCGCGCTGCCCGGCAACATCATTCAGGGCATCAAGAAGGCCGGCACCCGGAACTGCGTCATGATGCTCGACGAGATCGACAAGATGGGCCGCGGCGTGCAGGGCGACCCTTCCGCCGCAATGCTGGAGGTGCTCGACCCCGAGCAGAACGGGACGTTCCGGGACAATTACCTGGGCGTGCCCTTCGACCTGTCGCGCGTGGTGTTCATCGCGACCGCCAACATGCTGGACCAGATCCCGGGTCCGCTGCTGGACCGCATGGAGCTGATCAGTCTCACCGGCTACACCCAGGAAGAGAAGCTGGAGATCGCCAAGCGCTATCTGGTGCGGCGGCAGCTCGAGGCCAACGGCCTGACGGCCGAGCAGGCCGAGATCGAGCCGGAGGCGCTGAAGCTGGTGGTCAATGGCTACACCCGCGAAGCCGGCGTGCGTAACCTCGAGCGCGAGATCGGCAAACTGTTCCGCCATGCCGCGGTGCAGGTCGCCGAGGGCACCGCCGTTAAGGTCGTCGTGACGCCGAAGGATATCGGCACCGTGCTCGGCCAGCCGCGCTTCGAAGGCGAGATCGCGCAGCGCACCAGCATTCCGGGCGTGGCCACCGGCCTTGCCTGGACACCGGTCGGCGGCGACATCCTGTTCATCGAGGCCTCGCGGGTATCAGGCCGCGGCGGCATGATCCTGACCGGCCAGCTCGGCGAGGTCATGCGCGAGAGCGTGCAGGCTGCGATGACGCTGGTGAAGAGCAAGGCCACGCAGCTCGACATCGATCCGCAGCTGTTCGAAAAGAGCGACATCCACGTTCACGTCCCGGCGGGCGCGACCCCGAAGGACGGGCCGAGCGCGGGCGTTGCGATGTTCACGGCGCTGACGTCCCTGCTCACCAATCGCACGGTGCGTAGCGACACCGCCATGACCGGCGAGATCTCGCTGCGCGGCCTGGTGCTGCCGGTCGGTGGCATCAAGGAGAAGGTGGTGGCGGCTGCGGCCGCGGGCCTGAAGCGGGTGATGCTGCCGGCGCGCAACAAGCGGGACTACGACGACATCCCCAAGAGCGCGCGGGACAACCTCGAATTCATCTGGCTGGAGCGCGTCGACGAAGCCATCGCCGCGGCGCTCGAGCCGGCCGAGGCCCAAGCCGATGCCAAGGTCGAAGCGGCGGAGTGAATGCGATGAAGAAACTGCTGGAAAGAGCGAAGGAAGCGCGGACAACGCAGCGGCTGCGCCAGCTGCTGGATCGCGCCATCGACCGGGTTCGCGATGCGCTGGCGGCATCAGGACCGCGGCTTCAGCCGGTCCCGGTCAGGGTGAAGCGCCGCAAGGGTTGAGCCCTCCGTCTCAAGTCCTCGCGGCTGCCCCAAACAAAAGGCCCCCTCTATCCAAGGGGGCCTTTGCGTCGTTAGCCCACGGCGTCCTTGGCGGCCTTGACCGGGCGGGCGCGGACGATCTTGCGGGCCGGCTTGGCCTTGAACATCATCTCTTCGCCCGTGAACGGGTTAGTGCCCTTGCGTGCCTTGGTCGCGGGCTTCTTGATGACCACGAACTTGGCAAAGCCCGGCACCAGGAACAGGCCGTTCTTCTTGAGCTCCTTGTGACCGACGTCGGTCAGCGTCTCCATGACGCTCTTGACGTCACGCTTGGAAAGCTCGGTGGTGGTCGCGATCTTTTCGATCAGCTGCGATTTCGACATTTGGGTGGCCATCGTGTCTCCTCTGATTCGTTGACGGCTGCATATTAGACCAACCGGTGAAGGCCTATAGCCTTCTGCACAGTTTTGTCGGGGTTTTACGGGCTTTTTTGGCCCTCTGTGGCAAAAAACCCTGCTTTTTAGCCACTTCCGGAGCGGGAGAGGCCTCAGGCAGCGGATTTTACCTTGTTTCAAAGGCCCGCACGCAGCCTTGCTAAAGCTGATTCGATGCTTTCGACAAGCGACGACCGGCCTCTTTGTGAAAGGCCGGCCGCGATTCACCCCGGAAAATAAGGCTTGATCGTCGTGATGCGGCGATCGCGGGTACTTTCTCTCCCTTATTTCTAAGGAGCGCGACGAGCTTCGCTCGCGCTAGACGCGCTCGATGATGACGGCCGGGGCCATGCCACCGGCCGCGCACATGGTGACGAGACCGCGCTTCAAGTCGCGCCGTTCGAGCTCGTCGAGCAGGGTGCCGATCAGGATCGAGCCGGTGGCGCCGATGGGATGGCCGAGCGCGATCGAGCCGCCATTGACGTTGACCTTGGCGCGGTCGAGCTTGAGGTCGCGGATGTATTTTTCCGCAACCACGGCAAAGGCCTCGTTGATCTCGAACAGGTCAACGTCGTCGATGGTCAGCCCGGCCTTCGCCAACACCTTGCGCGTCGCCGGCACCGGCGCGTTCAGCATCAGCGTCGGCGAGTCCCCCATGTTGGCCATCGCAACGACGCGGGCGCGCGGCTTCAGGCCGTGCGCCCTGGCGTAAGCGGGCGAAGCCAGAAGGATCGCGGCGGCGCCGTCGACGACGCCGGACGAATTGCCGGCGTGGTGCATGAAGTCGATTTCGAGATCGGGGTACTTCTGCAGGATCAGGCCGCGATAGGTCGTGCCCTTGTCGTCGAGCGCATGGTCGGCGACCGCGGGGAATGCGGGCTTCAATGCGCTCAGCCCTTCCATCGTGGTCTGCGGCCGCGGATATTCTTCATGGTCGAGCGCGAGGCTGCCGTCCTCGCGATGCACCGGCACGAGGCTCTTCTTGAAGTGGCCGTTCGCGATCGCATGCGCGGCACGCTTCTGGCTTTCGAGGCCGAGCGCGTCGACGTCCCTTCGCGTGATGCCTTCCAGTGTTGCGATCGCGTCGGCGCAGACGCCCTGATGCGACTGCGGATGCTGCGCACGCAGGCGCAGATTGCCGTTGTCCATCATCATCGGGCCGCCGCCGCGGCGTCCTTCCATTGACATCATCTCGCAGCCGCCGGCGACGACGAGGTCTTCCGCGCCCGCCATGATCGAGCTTGCGGCCATGTTGACGCTGGTGATGCCGGAGCCGCAGAAGCGGTCGAGCGTCACGGCACTGGCGCGCACGTCGTAGCCGGCGTCCAGCGCCGACATGCGGCCGAGATCGCCACCTTGCGTTGCGACCTGTGCGCTGCAGCCCCAGATGATGTCGTCGACGTCGGCGGTGTCGATGCCGGTGCGCGTCGCGAGCGCACGCAGCACGGTTGCTCCCAGCTGCTGCGGATGAATGCCCGAGAGCGCCCCCTTGCCGGCCTTGCCAACGCCCCGCGGGGTCCGGCAGGCATCGATGATAAGTGCGTCGGTCATTGGCGTTATCCTCTTTTTGAATGGTTAGAGGCGTTTTGAATCAGGGGGCGAAGGGAGTCAATGCGCGTTGACGGAACTCTCTCACCCAGGCCTCTCAGCGCGACCCAAGCTCGTCGCGCCCCGCAAGAACGGGGCGAGGGAGAGCAATCACACACCCGCCGCGTTCTTCGCGATCACGTTGCGATAGAAGCTGGCGCTGAGTTTCGGCGTACGCACCTGCGTGTCGAAATTGACGTGGTAGAGCCCAAAGCGCTTGTTGAGCCCGAACACCCATTCAAAATTGTCCATCAGGCTCCAGAGGAAGTAGCCGCGCACCGGTACGCCTTCGGCGGTGGCACGCTGGAGCTGGGCGAGGTAGTTGCGCAAATACATGATGCGATCGGTGTCGTAGATCTTGCCGTCGGGCGTCACGACGTCTTCGCCGGAGGTGCCGTTCTCGCTGATATAGATCGCATCCGTCTTCCAGATCTTCGCCGCCAGCTTCGGCACCCAGTAGATCGTCTCGGGACCGACGCGCAGCCAGTCCGAATTCATGTGCGGGAACGATTTCGGGATCGGCAGCGGCATGAAGCCCGCGCCCTGGTCGGACGCCACCACGTAGTTCTGCGGCGCGTAGATGTTGAGGCCGAGGAAATCGACCGGCGAAGAGATGATCTTCAGCTCCGCATCGGTGTATTTCGGCGCGTCGCGCCCGGCGAACTTCAGGAAGGCGTCGGTGTACTGGCCCGTCATGATGACGTTAAGATAGCCGGCGTTCATCTCGCGCAGCGCGATCTCGGCGGCGCGGACGTTCTCGGGCGTGTCGATCGCGGGGGCGCAGGCATCGATGTTCTCGGCCGGCCCCACCCTGGTGCCGCGGCGGCCATGGGCGCGTACCGCCTGGACCGCGAGCCCGTGCGCGAGCGCGCTGTTGTGCCTGATCTGGTTGACCTCGGCTTGCGGCAGCGTCACGCCCGGCGCGTCGATGCCGATGCCGTAGCCGAAATAGACGAAGCGGCCGCTCTCGTTCAGTGTGAACACGTTTTTGACGCGATCAGTCAGATGCTCGGCGACATAGGCCGCGTAGTCGCCGAAGATCTTGCAGGTCTCCGTCGAGCGCCAGCCGCCAAACCGGTCCTGGAGCGATTGCGGCAGGTCCCAATGATAAAGCGTCAGCCACGGCTCGATGCCGTTCTTGAGGAGCTCGTCGACCAGGCGGTTGTAGAAGTCGAGCCCCTTCAGGTTCGGCTTGCCGTCGCCGTCCGGAAACAGCCGCGGCCAGGCCACCGAGAAGCGATAGGCCTTGCAGCCGAGCTCCCTGATGAGCGCGATGTCCTCCTTGTAGCGGTGATAGTGCTCGTTGGCGCGGTCGCCGGTAGTACCGTCCTCGATCTTGCCGGGGATGCGGACGAACTTGTCCCAGATCGAGGCCCCTCGGCCGTCCTCGTTGACCGCGCCCTCGATCTGATAGGACGAGGTCGCCGTGCCCCAAACGAAGCCCGTCGGAAAGCCGTCCACGCTCCGCGGCGGCGATGCGGGCTTGGCGTCCGCGACCTCAAGAGGATTGGCGATTCCGGCTGCGGACAGTCCCGCCAGCGTGGCGAACTGGCGACGCGAAACCTCGTCCGACATTGATTATGCTCCGGGGCGATGCTCTTGCGGCGGCACCATGGCGAATCGCGGGTCGTTTGAGAAGCGGGCGACCCGAGGGCTGAGGATGCAGAATCGCCGAATGCGACGAAGTGGTCCGAAAGGGGCCACGGCGATCGTCGGCCGAGGTACCCCAAAGCCGAAATACCAGTCCCACCGTTATTCGAAGTCCCAGCCCAATTCGGCGAGGAAGCGTCAGTTCCCCTCGAGACGCTGGCCCGCTTACCTGCAGAATGCCCTAAACCGCTCGGAAATTACGACCAAAGTTCGCAAATATGGCGTATGGTGCGCCATCGCCGCTCCGCTCTGGGCGATTGTCTGTCTGCACCGGTCAAGCAAGGGAACGACTGCTTATGACGCGATTTGACCGCATGATACCGTGGTAACTCTTCCGCTTGACCAAGCGCCTGTCCTGCCAGGGATACAACGACTGACCCCACGTCAGAGCCACTGTGAAGTTCGAGGTAGATATATGTCGTATGCCTACAAGCTGAATGAAGACGTTCGCCACCAGCCGCAAGGCCCGCAAGGACGTGCCGCAACTGAGCCACCGATGATTTACACCATCGTCCAGCATATGCCCATCGAGGCCGATGGACGTCTCCGATACCGCATCAAGTGCAAGTCGGAGAAAATCGAGCGAGTCGTCACGGAAGATCAGCTTTCGTATTCGCAGTGATCTGCTTGATGACGGTGGCACTCCGGCCCGGATGAATTGGCTCGGAGTTGCCATGATCAACGGCGGGACCGTTCTCGTTGCTTGGCGAACCTCAATTCCGGAATATCTGCCTGGGTCAGGAGCAGACATGAGGTCCTTCCGCCGCACTGGCGCGCGGGCTTCCGCGATCAGCGCGAGCGCTTCGGCAACTTTGGCAGCTTGTCGGGATTGAACGGCGGCATCTGCCGGCTTCGTTCAGGTGCGGGCGTCTGCTGTTCCGTCAGAATCAGCGTACCTTGGAGGATCATTCCCGGCACCTGCACTGCCGTCGCCGTGTAGGTCGCGACCTTGCCCGGGCAGTTTCCCTCGATGTCCAGCGTGAGCTCATCGTCGACGCCGAACACCGTCGCGCGTCCGTCGGTATGGCGCTTCGTCGACACTATGGCGGTGAAGCGATCTCCGTCGATGTTGCAAGAGCCGTGATAGGTCATCAGGCTGTCGCAGCCCCAGATCTGACCGTCCGCGACATGGACGATCCCGGTCCCCTGATCGAGCGGCGTCTTGTACCAGGCGGCGTAGGTGCCGTCTTTCAACATGGGAGCAGTCTCCCGGTATTCCCTCGCGCATCATCCACACGATCAGCGCTAACAAAGCGTTAATCGCGCGGCCCGTGCCAATCCGGGCTATCCCTGCGCAGCTCGGCTTCCAGGTCCTCGATGATGCTGTGAAGCAGACACGCGGCAAGTGGATCGGTCACTTCGCGCTCCAAACGTCGGTAACGCGCGATCTGGAATTCCTGCTCTCTCAACTGGTGCTCTGTCATCGGACGGGCCCTCCGACAAACCGACGCAGAGACAGCCAAGTCGTTTCGTTACAATTTTAGGATCATTCGCTATGGTTTCCGATCGGTAAAAACAACGCGACGCCAGGCTTCGCCGGCGCGCGGGATCATCGGAGGAGTCACAAGGTCGATACGCTGACAAGCGCGCTGTCACGGCACCTCGCCGGTGTTGCGACTCCCGCCGATGCTGTGCGGCTTGTTGAGGAAGAACTCCCGGTTGCCGAGAGCTGCCTCCGCGTACTGGTCGATCGCGACCTGGATGGCCTCGATGTGCATGCGGCACCAGCCCTCGAGGCAGGACAGGCGCCGCGCATGATGGAGAGCCTTCAGAAATTCCGGGGGCTCCGGCATATCGGAGAAGTAGGTCGGCCTCTCCCCCTTCATGCCCGTGCCATCTCTCGCGGCGGAACAAGGCGGCGCTTCTCAACACCGACGCGCGATGGCATCGGCCGCCGGCGGGGAACGAAGAGGCTGGCGACGACGATCGGGTCAGTGTCACCGAGGGCGGCCCGCTCCTGAACGAGCCCACTCATCACCGTGCGCATCTTCATGACTTCGCCTGCGACGAAGCTGCAGTCCTCGTCCCTGTTGATCTGCTCATGCATGATCGCCTCGGCCTCACGCATGCTGACGCGTAACCCCCTGATGATCCTGCGGATTTCGTTGATGCGGTTGTCCATGGCTCGCTCCCTTGGCTGGACGAGCAGCATAAGAACAAAACATGAACAATGAGTCAATCGGCTTTAGGTAGAGCACACCGATGCCGGCACGCCGCGCCGGCGAAGACGAGCCCCCTCATCATCCCACATGCGCCGGGGCTTGCGAGCCGGATCAGAACGTCACCCGCATCCCCGCATAGAATGCACGCGGCCTTGCCGGGCTGAGCGAGCGCGGGTCGGTGAACTCGGCGCCGCCGTTGGTAAAGTTGGGCACGGCTCCGGTATCGAAGAACTGTCCGTAGGTCGCGAAGCGCTTGTCGAAGATGTTGTCGATCTTGCCATAGAGCTGGAAGTCCTTGGTCACTTGGTAGGACGTGTGCAGGTTGAACACGGTGTAGGACGGCAGCTTCGCATATTGGTTGGACTCGTCGCCGACCAGATATTGGCTGGAGACGAAAAGCGCATTGCCGCCGACCTTCCAGACGTCGGTGACGGCATAGTCCACGCCGACCTTGACGCGGTGGCGCGGGATGGCGGGGAGCTGGTTGCCGGGCGAGACCTGGATGTTGCCGTCACCATCGGCGAACGGGCTGTTGGAGCCGATGGACAACGCGTCGAGGAAGCGCGCGTCGACGAAAGCGTAGCTCGCCTGGAATTGAACCGTCGGCGATTTGATGTTGATTTCGGCCTCGAGGCCTTGCCGCCGGGTGCGGCCGACATTGGAGAAATAGCCAAAGCCGGTGCGGCCGGGAACGGGGATCGCGACGATGTCGTCGTAATTGGTGGCGCGGAAGCCGCCGAGCTTCCAGCCGAGCGTGCCGATGTTCAGCTCCCTGCTGCCACGCAAGCCCGCTTCCACGGTCTTGGACACGACCTGTTTCAGCGGCGGATCGGAGACGAGGAACGCGGCGATGAGACAGGGACGGGCAGGATCGGAGCAGCCGAGTTCGAGCGGCGTTGGAACGCGGTTGGCCTCGGAATAGCCGGCATAGGCCGTCAACTCCGGCGTGATCTTGTAGGTGCCGCCGATCACCGGATTGAAGCGGGTGAAGGTGTGATCGCCGTTGAGATCCGCCCCGAGCTGATCCTCCAGCGAGATGCGCGCCACGTTGAACCGGCCGCCGCCGGTGACGGCAAAGGCGTCGGTGATATTGAACGTGTCCATCGCATAGAGACCGTTATATTGGTTGACGGTCCGCAGCGAGACAGGGCCGGCAACCATATCAGGTACGCCGGTTGGCCCCAGGAAGAGGCCGCTGCCGCTGACGACGTAGTTTTCTCCGATCGTGCCGATTTCGGCGGTGGCGTTATAGCGCGTGACGCTGGCGTCATAGGTCGCGCCCATCACGAAGCGGTTGTCGTGGCCGAACAATTGATCGGTGTTGGTGGCCTGCCCCGACACGCCGAAGGTGGTCGAGCGTATCGAGCTGCGGTCGATCTCGCCGAGGATAGTCCCGGACGCGAAAGGATTGGCAAGCGGCAGGCCGTTCACGCCGTTTGCCGGTGTGGCGCCGTCGCCGAAGCAAAGAAGGCCGGCCAGCCCCGGATCGGTGCATTCCTGCGCGTCGGTCGGATTGCCGTCGACCAGCTTCTGCTCGTACCTGCGCACATGCGCGGTGCCTTCGAGCGTCCAGGTCGGCGTCGCATCGACCTTGCCTGTCAGGTTGAGATAGCCGACGCGATTGGAGGTGGTCTGCGGTGTCGTGTAGGTCGCGCCCCAATATTTATCGAGCAGCTCGGCGGGAACGGTGGCGCTGGCGCCGAAATCGTTCTTGGCGACGCCCATGTTGGCGTGGAATTCGCTGTCGCCGGCCTTGTAGCCGACATCGCCGTAGAAGCGCCGCACGTCCGATTGGGAGAAATTGCGGAAGCCGTTGTCGTGCAGGCCTTCGAGCGCGGCATAGACGGCGTAGTTCTTGTCGACCGTCTTGCCCCATTGCGCCGAGCCCTGGATGCGACCGAACGAGCCGCCCATGAGATCAAGCTCCGCGCCCTGGTAGGTGAAACCGTCCTTCATTTGCAAATTGATCGCGCCGCCCAGCGCGTTGAGGCCGAAGGCGGGATTGTTGGTCACGAGCGTCACCGACCGGATCGCCGCGGTCGGGATCAGGTCCCAGTTGACGGCGTCGGAGAAGGCCTCGTTGATGCGAACGCCGTTCTGATACACAGCCAGGCCTTGGGGCGTGCCCGTCACCGGAGATGCAACGAAGCCGCGGAATTCGACATCTGGCTGAAACGGATTGCCGGTGACCTCGCTGATGTTGACGCCGGCGATGTTGTCGCGAAGCGCATCGGTAATGTTCAGCGAGCCGGTGCGCTTGATCTGGCTGGCGTCGACGGCGTTGATCGCCGACGGGACCTTGTCGACGTCAAGACCTCTGCCGGTACCCGGCGCGGTCGGGTAGACGTAGAGGCGCGTCTTGGGGCTGGCGGATGACGGTGCCCCGATGTGCGCGACCGGACGCGATGACGCGGTGCGCCGCGCCGTTGACGGCGGCGGCGCCGTCACCTCGACCGGCGGCAGGTTCTGGACGTTCGTTTCCTCGTCCGGTGCAGCCCCCGCGGGGATCGCGAAGACACAGACCACCCCGGCCGAAACCGAGGCCATCAACAAACGACGCTTGACCCCAAGAGCCTTGAACCGAACACGATCGCCCATCCCAGCCTTCCCATCCGTGACCACCGGCTGTTTTGATTTTCGCCGGTTGGTCGAAACGAGTGTAATCGGCAGCGATGCGGACGCCAGCCACAAAAGGTCGGACCATATCCGCACCCGTTTTCCCGACCCAATCGGGAATTTTTCCCGACGCGATCAGGCCGCCGCCGTCGGAACCAGTGCCTCGACGGTCAGACCGCCATCGCCGGAGACGACGTTGAGCGTGCCGCCCAGCGCCAGGATCCGCTCGCGCATGCCGACGAGCCCAAAGCCGAGCTTCTGGCCCGGCTCCATGCCACGGCCATTGTCGCTGACCCGCACCCGGGCACAGCCGCGGCCGTCGCTTGCCGCCTGCGCCACCGGCTCGATGACGACGTTGACCGAGGTCGCGCCGGCGTGGCGGAACACGTTGGTGAGCGCCTCCTGCACGATGCGGTAGATGGTGAGGTCGGCGGTCTCCCCCGTGACGCCAAGCGCCGGCGAGATCACGGTCTCGAGGGCGACATCGGGATGCGACTCTCGCCACAGCCGTGACAGCGATTCCAGTGCCTGGCGCAGGCCGAGCTCGGCAAGGCCGACGGGCCGGAGGCGCTCCAGCACGCGGCGATTGAACTGCTGAAGCGCGTTGATCTGCTCCAGCATGGCACTGCCGTGTTTTCGCACGGCCTCCGCACTCGGGGCGCCTCCGTCCGCCTGCTTCGCCAGCGCGCTGGCATGCGCGCGTAGCGAGAACAGATATGGCCCGAACTCGTCATGGAGCTCGCGCGCGATCTCCTTGCGCTCGACATCCTGGAGCGACACCGTTCGCTCGGCGAGGCGCCGCTTGTCCTCGATAGCGTCACTGAGCGTCGCCGCAAGATGGTTGAGCTTGGTGCAGATCGCGGCGAGCTCCGGTGCGCCGCCCGGCGCGACGCGCGCCTGATAGCGGCCGTCTTCGAGCTCGGCCATCACATCCGCCAGGGACTGGAGCGGCGCCAGCGCCCGGCCCACCACATTCATCATCACCAGGAACAGCGCCAGCGCGATCGCCGAGCCGACCTCGAGCTGGGTCACGATGGCGTCCCAGATCTCTGCGATCTCGTCATCGGGATGGGAGGTGATCAGCAGCGAACCCGGCTTGCCATGGATCGAGACGGGTACGCTCACCGCGGTCTGCTCGGGATGAACCAGGCTGACGAACCAGGCCGGCGGCGCGCGGGTGTCATCATCGGCGTCGGTCCGCGGCTGCGTCAGCGGATGGCCGCCTTCGTCCCGCAGCGCGATGCTGACATGGCGCAGGCGGCTGAGGTCGCGTGCGATCTGGTTCAGCCTGGCATCCGGATCGGGAGCCTCGTTGAGGTCCGCAACGATCATTTCGATGAATTCGCGCGCGAGCCGGATCACGCTCTGGTCCTCGGCCTGCACGCGCGGCCCGGCTTCCGCGACCTGGCGGCCGATATTGACGGCGAGTCCCAGCGCCAGCAGCAGCGCCAGCAGCAGGTTGATGCGCCCGCGCAAGGATAGATTTTGCCACATTGGTCTCGCCCGTACCCTCGCGAAGGATTGGCCTGCGCCTGTCCGATAACGTTGACAGAGGCGAAGCGCCCGATATCTAATCGAAAGCGTACAGCAATCCCGGCCGGGCGCGAAACAGGCCAAGACGCTGTCGCGAGGAACGCCCATGCGCATTTTGATCGTCGACGATCATCCCATCGTCGCCTCCGGCTGCCGTGCCGTGCTGGCCGACGAGGGCGAGATCGAGATTTTGGAGGCCGCCGACGCCGAAGACGGCGAGTGCGTCTTCATCGTCGAGCGCCCTGATCTCTCGATCATCGACATCAACCTGCCGACCGTGTCCGGCTTCGAGCTCGCGCGCCGCATCCTCGAGCGCGCGCCCGAGGCCCGGATCATCATGTTCAGCATGAACGACGACCCTGCTTTCGCCGCGCGCGCAATCGAGTGCGGCGCCAAGGGCTACGTCTCCAAGACCGGTGACCCCGACGATCTCGTCGAGGCGATCCGCACCGTCGGCGGCGGCGGCACCTATCTGCCGAGCGCGATCGCGCGCAGCATCGCCTTTGCGGGGCCCGCGCTGGCGCAAAGCCCGCTGTCGAAGCTGAACGCGCGCGAGATGGAGATTTTGCGGTTGCTCAGCGCCGGAAAGAGCCTTTCCGAGATCGCCTGGCTGGTGCAGTCGTCCTACAAGACTGTCGCCAACACCTCGTCCATCATGCGCCAGAAGCTCGGGGTCAAAACCTCTGTCGAGCTGGTGCGGCTGGCGATCGACAGCGGCGTGGCCTGACGGCGGCCCCGAATTCGGTCACACAAGCGTTGCAATCCTGATGTGGTTTGATGCCACGGAGCAAATGGCATGACGATCCAGACTGTCTCGACCAATACATCCTATGGCGGCGTGCAGGGCGTGTATCGCCATGCCAGCCAGGCGACCGGAACCGACATGGTGTTCTCGGTCTATGTTCCCCCGCACGCGCAGGGCGACAAGCTGCCCGTGGTCTGGTATCTCTCCGGCCTCACCTGCACGCACGCCAACGTCACCGAGAAAGGCGAATTCCGCAAAGCCTGCGCCGAGCTCGGCTTGATCTTCGTCGCGCCCGACACCAGCCCGCGCGGCCCCGACGTGCCGGGCGATGCCAACAATGCCTATGATTTCGGTCTTGGCGCCGGCTTCTATGTCGACGCGACGGAAGCGCCGTTTTCACGCAATTATCGCATGTGGAGCTACGTCACCGACGAACTGCCGAAACTCGTGGCGGAGAATTTTCCGGTCGATGCAAAGCGCCAATCGGTGATGGGCCATTCGATGGGCGGCCATGGCGCGCTGACGGTCGCGCTGCGCAACCCGCACCGTTTTCGCGCGGCCAGCGCCTTTGCGCCGATCGTGGCGCCATCGCTCGTGCCCTGGGGCATCAAGGCGCTGACCGGCTATCTCGGACCGAACAAGAATACCTGGCGCAGCCACGACACGGTGGCGCTGATCGAGGACGGCGCGAAGTTTTCGGGCTTCCTCGTCGACGTCGGCGAGGCCGATAATTTCCTGAAGGAGCAGCTTCGTCCTGAATTGCTGCAGGCGGCCTGTGCCAAGGCCAACATCCCGCTGACGCTGCGACGGCAGGCGGGCTACGACCACAGCTATTATTTCATCTCGACCTTCATGGGCGACCATCTGCACTGGCATGCGGAGAGATTGAAGGGGTAATGGCTTCTTCTTCTCTCTTGGAAGATCCTACTCCGGCTTGCCGTAATTCGGTGCCAGCAACCGGTTGCGGATCAGATAGCTCATCGTGCGCGTCCAGGATTCATCCGTGTTGCCGCGCATGTCGGCGCTGGCGGCCGTGATCATGTTGCCGGTCTTCACGTCTCGCAGGTAGATGTTCAGATTGATGATCAGGTTCGAGACCTTCTGCACCATGCCGGTGATCTCGAGGTCGGCACCCAACTGCCCGGCAAGCTGGAGATCGCAATTGCCGCAGGCCTGCAAATTGCTGTGTCGGGCCGCGTCCCGGATCGGCGCGATATCGAGCAGCTGGAACCTGCCTGACTCAACCAGTGCCTTGCGCAACTGCTCGCTGATGAGGTCGAGCCTCGCTTCCTCCGGCTTGGAGCCATAGAACTCTCCGGGCAGGCTGGTGTCGATCAGTTCGAAATCGAACACCGCGAGTTTCGGCGGATCGGCGAATGCGACCGAGCCCGTCAACAGCAAAGCGGCGAAACACATCAGCGCTCGCATGATCGTGATTCCCGGCCTCACGCGCGCGAGGACGAAATGCGGGGTTGCATGCCCTGACAAATCGGTCATGCTTTAGCATGAGACAATTCTCCATCGGCGGTCAAGCCGGGGAGTTGTGCGGAGGAAACATGATCCGATGGTTGGTCGGCCTGATCGGCTTGGGACTTGCTGCGACGAGCGCGCTCGCGGCCGACCCTGTCATGATCGGCGTCGGCTATCTCGGAATCGCCGGCGCCAGATCGACGCTGTCGCTGGTCGAGCAGCCCGCAGAGAATGATGGGGTCGCCGGCGCACGCCTCGCCATCGAGGACAACAACACCACCGGCAAATTCCTCAACCAGCGTTTTGCGCTCGAGGAGCGCCGGATCAAGGAGGGCGAGGACGCCGTGCAGGCCGCGACCGACCTTGCCGCACGCAACGGCTTCATCATCGCCGACCTGCCGGCCGACGCGCTGCTGAAAGTCGCCGACGCCCTCCGCGAGCGCGGCACGCTGCTGTTCAACGCCGGCGCGATCGACGAGCGACTGCGCGAGGCCGATTGCCGTGCCAACGTCATCCACACCGCGCCGACGCGCGCAATGCTGGCCGATGCACTCGGTCAATATCTGGTGTGGAAGCAGTGGAAGCGCTGGCTGCTCGTGGTCGGCTCGCATGACGAGGACAGACTGTTCGCCGATGCGCTCCGCCGCACCGCGACGCGGTTCGGCGCCAAGATCGTGCAGGAGCGCAGCTTCGAAGACAAGGGCGGCGCGCGCCGCACCGACTCGGGCGTCACGCTGATCCAGCGCCAGATGCCGGCGTTCACGCAACAGGCACCGGCCTATGACGTGCTAGTCGCCGCCGACGAGAGCGAGGTGTTCGGCGCCTATTTGCCCTATCGCACCTGGGATCCGCGGCCTGTCGCAGGCTCGGCCGGCCTGGTGCCGCGGAGTTGGGACGCCGCGCAGGACCAGTGGGGCGCGATCCAGATGCAGAACCGCTTCGTCAAGCTGAACGCGCGGCGGATGACCGCGCTCGACATGCAGGCCTGGACGGCCGTGCGCATGATCGGAGAGGCCACCTCGCGCACCAATTCCGGCGACATCAAGAAGGTCACCGATTTCATCAAGGGTCCGGAGTTCTCGGTCGCCGCCTTCAAGGGGACAAAGCTGACCTTGCGCGATTGGAACCTGCAGCTGCGCCAGCCGATCCTGCTGGTCGACGGCCGCATGGTGGTGTCGGTGTCGCCGCAGGAAGGCTTCCTGCATCAGGTCTCCGAGCTCGACACGCTCGGCTATGACCGCCCGGAGAGCAAATGCAAGCTGAAGTGAGGACATTAAAGTGAGGACTTGGACGTTGCGCGCGTGGCGTGTTGGGTTGCTGTCCGGGCTGGCGCTGGCGGCGGCGCCCGCGCATGCGTTCATCGCCTATGTCTCGAACGAGAAGAGCAACACGGTGTCGGTGATCGACACCGAGAGCTGGACGGTGACCAAGACCATCAAGGTCGGCCAGCGCCCGCGCGGCATCGACTTCACGCGCGACGGCAAGTTCGTGATGGTCGCGGTCGGCGACGACGACACCATCCAGATGATCGACGCCAAGAGGCAAAGCGTGGTGGACAGCCTGCCCTCCGGGCCCGACCCGGAATTGTTCGCCCAGGATGCCGCCGGCAAGATCCTCTATGTCGCCAACGAGAACGACAACACGGTGACCGTGATCGACCTCGAGAAGCGCGCCCGCCTTGGCGACATCCAGGTCGGCGTCGAGCCCGAGGGCATGACCATCAGCCCGGACGGCAAGACGCTGATCAACACGTCCGAGACCACCAACATGGCGCATTTCATCGACACGTCGTCGCGCCAGATCGTCGCCAACGTGCTGGTCGACGCGCGGCCGCGCTTTGCCGAATTCAAGCACGACGCTTCCGAATTGTGGGTGTCCTCGGAGATCGGCGGCACCGTCTCGATCATCGATCCCGGCAAACACGAGGTGACCGGAAAGATCAATTTCGAGATCCCGGGGTTGAGGAAAGAGGCGATCCAGCCCGTTGGCATCGGCATGACCCGGGACGACAAGACCGCTTTCATCGCGCTCGGACCCGCCAACCGCATCGCCGTGGTCGACGTCGCAACGCGCAAGGTGACGAAATATCTGCTGGTCGGACAGCGGGTCTGGCACATGGCATTCACGCCGGACGAGAAATTTCTGCTTACCACCAATGGCGTGTCGAATGACGTCTCCGTCATCGACGTCGCCGCGCAAAAGGTGATCAAGACCATTCAGGTGGGCGAGCTGCCCTGGGGTATCACGATCGCGCCATGACCAGCCCTGCTCCCATCGCCGAACAACGCGAAACACCAAGGCCCGATCCGGCGGCCGCGCCTGCGCTGTCGATCGACAGCGTCAGCCACGCCTATGGCCCGCGCCGCGCGCTGATGGACGTGTCCTTCAACGTACAGCCCGCGAGCTTCACGGCCCTGCTCGGCCTCAACGGCGCAGGCAAGAGCACGCTGTTCTCGCTGATCACGCGGCTGTTCGGCATCCAATCCGGCCGCGTCGGCATTTTCGGCCACGATATCAGCACAAGCCCCGGCGAAGCGCTGCGGTTGCTCGGCGTCGTGTTCCAGCCGCGCACGCTCGATCTCGATCTGTCGCTGACGCAGAACCTGCTCTATCACGCCGCACTCCACGGTATCAGCCGCGGCGAGGCCCGCGCGCGAGCCGCCGAGCTGCTCGGCCGCATCGGGCTTACCGAGCGTGGCGGCAGCAAGGTGCGCGATCTCTCGGGCGGGCAGATGCGGCGGCTGGAGATCGCCCGGGCGCTGTTGCACCGGCCGCGCCTGCTCTTGCTGGACGAGCCCACCGTCGGCCTCGACGTCAAGGCGCGCGCCGACATCATCAGCCATGTGCGCCAGCTCGTGAGCGAGCAAGGCATCGGCGTGCTCTGGGCCACGCATCTGTTCGACGAAATCATGGCCGGTGACGATCTCGTGGTGCTGCACCAGGGCAAGGTGCTGGCGCAGGGGCCGATGAGCCGCGTCGTCGCGGAAGCCGGCGCGCAGGACGTCAACACCGCCTTCATGCGTCTGACCGGCGCGCAGACCCTGCCGGGCGGCGGCGCATGAGCAGCATCACCACCCGCGAGGCGCCGCGCGGCTTCTCGGCCGCCGAATACATGACCTGCCTCATGGGCATCATCTGGCGCGAGGGACTGCGCTTCCTGCACCAGCGCGAGCGTTTCGTCTCGGCGCTGGTGCGTCCGCTGGTGTGGCTGTTCATCTTCGCCGCCGGTTTCCGCCAGGTGCTCGGCATCTCCATCATCCCGCCTTACGAGACCTACATCCTCTACGAGGTCTTCATCGCGCCCGGGCTGATGGCCATGATCCAGCTCTTCAACGGCATGCAGTCGTCGCTCTCGATGGTCTATGACCGCGAGATGGGGAACATGCGCACGCTGCTGGTAAGCCCGCTGCCGCGCGGCTACCTGTTGTTCTGCAAGCTGCTCGCGGGCACCGCGGTGTCGCTGCTCCAGGTCTATGCGTTCCTGCTGATCGCCTGGTTCTGGGACATCACCCCTCCTCTATCAGGCTATCTCACCGTGCTGCCGGCACTGATCCTGTCCGGACTGATGCTGGGCTCGCTCGGCATGCTGATCTCTTCCGGCATCAAGCAGCTGGAGAACTTCGCCGGCGTGATGAATTTCGTCATTTTCCCGATGTTCTTCGCTTCATCGGCGCTCTACCCGCTCTGGCGCGTGCAGGAAGGCAGCCCTTATCTCTACTATGTCTGCGAGGCCAATCCGTTCACCCACGCGGTTGAGCTGATCCGGTTCGCGCTGTACGGACAGATCAACTGGATCTCGCTGGCGGTGGTCGCGACCTGCACAATCGTCTTCATGATCGGCGCGATCTATGCCTATGATCCCTCGCGCGGGCTGGCGCGACGGGGCCCTGCGGGAGGCGAAGGATGACGGTTCGGGTTCTGGCCATGGCCGCTCTGACGCTTGCAGCCGCGAGCACGGCGGCACGTGCGGCCGATCCGCGCTATCCGGATTGGCCCTGCACGCAGGCGAAAGTGCCGGAAATTTCGCTCGCCGCAGTATGGGCTGGTCCTTCGCTCGACGACGTGCAGAACAAGTGGAAGGACGACGCCAAAGTCAGCGCGCTGGTCGCCAAACTGTCGGCACGCAAGACGCCGCTGGACGAGGCCGAGAAGCTGGTGAAGGAGTTTTTGGCGGGCTCCGCGGCCGACAAGACCGCGAATGCAAAACTTCTGTTCGCAGGCCTGTTCGACACGCTCAACGCTCAGCGCTCGCAAGTCATGAGCGGGCTCGAACGCGTCAGCCGCAAGCAGCGCGAAGCCGCCGACAAGATCCGTGAGGAGAGTGTCCAACTCCAGGCGCTCCAGGGCGCCACGCCGCGCGACGAGGCCAAAGTCGATGCGCTCAGCAACGAGCTGATCTGGAAGACCCGCATTTTCGAGGACCGCTACAAGGTGGTGCGGTTCGTCTGCGAGGTTCCCACCACAATCGACCAGCGGCTGTTTGCGCTCGGACGCGTAATCCAGCAGGAAATGGAATAGCGTCAGCCTCGTTGACCGCTTGCGGCAGGTTCCCGCGCCTCCATTGCGATGATTAACCTGCCGCCGCGCTATATGCCGGAACCAAATCGATCTAGGATGTCTTGTCGATGGGTAATCCAAGGCATCGGGAGGCCTCGATGGGAACCACGAAATTCATCCTCGCAGGCGCTGCGGCCATCAGCATGCTCGCAAGCAGCGCATTCGCTGACGATCTGACCGGAATGGTCACCCGGATCGATCGGCTCAACAGCACGATTTCGATCCAGCAGACACAGAAGGGCACAGTCGGCGGCAGCGCAGGCGGCGCCGGCGCGCTCCAGGAGTACAAGGCCAAGGATGCCGCGATGCTCGACGCTGTCCACGCCGGCGACAGGGTGAGCTACTCTGCGACCGACAATAACGGCACGGGCACGCTGACCAAGCTGCAGAAGCAGTAGGCTTTTCCTCGCCTCTTCCTATGTGCGACACGGCGTCATGGCCGGGCTTGTCCCGGCCATCCGCGCGTAGCTACGCGGCAGGAAGAACGTGGGTGCCCGGGACAGGCCCGGGCTGACGATCTCTTGCCTACTGCTCCGGCCGCGGCTCAGGCTGCGCCTCGTCAGTGGGAAGCTTTGCACGCTCCCAGCCGTCGGTGCCATCGGGATACCAGGCGATGTTGGAATAGCCGTACGCGAGCGCGCGCTTGGCGGCGTTCCAGGACATCCAGCAATCGGCCAGGCAATAGATCACGAGCAGCGCGGTCTTGTCGCGGTGTGATGCACGCGCGAGGCCGCGCTGAAAGTAGTCGTCCATGGCTTGCGGCAGCGCGCCGTAGCCGGTATCCGGCAGCCAGACGCTGCCCGGAATGTTTTTGCGCGGCGCCTCGCGCCAGACGGTACCCGCTGGAAGGTTCTTCGGCTTCGGCGCGCGCGGCAGCACGTCGATGAAGGCGCCGCTCTTCGCGTGCCAGATCGCCTCGGCTTCTGGCGTCGACAGCACGCGCGCGCCGCCGAGCGTCGCCGGCACAGGCGCGCGGTAGTTATCGGTGCGATAACCCTCGGGCTCGAACGGCTCCTCCTGCTGCGCAACGACCGGCGCCGCCAGCATGGCGGCTACCAACACAGCGGCAAGATGCCGCCTCATGTCATGGTGCCTTCTTGGCCGTCTCCGCGCCGAGCGGCCGATTGTTCTCGTCCAGCAGCGGCACGCCGAAGTCGAGCAGGATCTTGTTGATCTCGCCTTGGTTCTCTTGGATCAGCTTGTTGAGTTGCCGCTTCCAGTTCTGGTCGGCGCCACGCACGCCCATGCCGATGCGATACACCAGTTTTGGCCCGGTGGTTTCCTTCACCAGCGGCGTGACATGAAGCGATCCCGCCTTCTTTGCGTAGAACCCCGCCATCGGTCCCCACAGCACGCCGGCGTCGATCTTGCCCGCCGTGAGATCATTGATCATTGCCTGCGCTGAATTGTCGTAGCGCGTGTCGATCATCAGCGGATACGGCTTTGCATCACCCATCAGTCCCGCGATGGCCATGTTGGTCGCAGGCGGCGTGCCGGCGACGATGCCGACATGCTTGCCCTTCAGCCTGGTATCCTCGAGCGTGTCGACCTCCTCGAGCCCGCTTCCTGCTTTCGCGACCAGCGCATAGCTCGTGCGGTAATAGGGATTGGTGCCTTGTACGAGGTCATCCCCTTGGGGGAAGCCCATGATGACGTCGCAGCGATGCGCGCCAAGCGTCATGCGCACGAAGCCGGTGGCCTGCGGAAAAAAGACATAGTCGAGCTTCTTCTGGAGCTTGTCCGCAAACAGCTCGGCAAGCTTGTTCTCGAACCCCTCGCCCTTCTCGTTCGAGAACGGCAGATTGCGCGGGTCGGAACAGACCCGCAGCACCTTGGGATCGACCAATTCGAAGGAGAGGTCGCCGGCGTCGTTGGTCTGCGCGATGGCGACGTCGCCGAACGCGCAAGATGCAACCAGGATACTCAGTGAAAACAACCAGCGACGATGTCGTCCGGCCTCCGTCATCGCGCTTCCTCCTAGGCTTGTTTGAATGCTAGCCATGCAACGCATGACGCGCCATGTTTTGCCAGACTGTGTGCTGGCTTTTTTTGTTGCAGTGCAATGCGCGCAACCCTTTGAACTGAGGCGGAAAAGTGTCTCGCATCGCCCTCGTGATCGCAGCCTTGTCCCTGCTGGTGACGCTAGCATGCGCCGCAGCGGCCGAATTGCCTGTGAGCGAAGTCGCGCCGGGAATCTTCGTACACTCCGGGACCATCGCCTTGATGACCCGCGAGAACGAGGGCGACATCGCCAATGTCGGATTCATCGTGGGCGAGGATGCTGTGGCGGTGATTGATACCGGCGGTAGCGTTCGCGAGGGCGAGGCGCTGCTGGCGGCGGTACGGGCCAACACCAGCAAGCCGATCCGCTACGTCATCAACACCCACGGCCATCCGGACCATGTTTTCGGCAATGCGGCCTTCGCCGTCGGGAACGCCATTTTCGTCGGTCACAGCAGGCTGCCGCGGGCGCTCGCTGCGCGCGGGCCGTACTATCTCGACAATTTTAAGCGCATCATGGGCGACGAATTGATATCTCCCGTGAAAATCGTGCCCCCCACAATGCTTGTCACGGACACAATGACGCTCGATCTGGGCGCGCGCCGCCTGACCTTGCGGGCCTGGCCGGCCGGGCACAGCGACAATGACCTGACCGTGTTCGATGAGATGACGAAGACGCTGTTCACTGGCGACCTCGTCTTCCTCCGCCATATTCCGGTGATGGACGGCAGCATTCGCGGCTGGCTGGGCACCCTCGGGGAACTCGAGAGCATTCCGGCGCAGCGCGTCGTTCCCGGTCACGGGCCCGTGAGCGAATGGCCGGCAGCGCTGACCGATGAACGGCGCTATCTGACGGCACTGCTGGCGGACGTCCGGGCATCGAACAAGAAGGGCGAGCCGATCCGAACCGCCGCAGACAAGGCCGCCGCCTCGGAACGGCCGCACTGGGAGCTGTTCGACGACTACAACGCCCGCAACGCAACCGCAGCATTTTCGGAAATTGAATGGGAGTAGCGGACGCGCTACGATGCGCGAAACGTTGCTTCGTCCGCGGGACCAAGACCATGACGGGATGCACGCGCCGACTGCCTCTGATCGCCCTGCTCCTCGGCATTGCATTCGCCGTGCCGGTGCAGGCTGACGAAGCTTACGATCCCTGGCCGGGACTGGTGCAGGACATCTTCAGCAACCGTCCGATGAATGACGGCGGCAATGTCATTGGCATCGAGATGCCGTATCGCGCCGAGGACGCGGCCATCGTGCCCGTGACCCTGCGCAGCAAGCTCTCGCCCGGCGATGCCCGCCGCATCCGTTCGATCACGCTGGTGATCGATCGTAATCCAGCGCCGATGGCCGCGAAGTTCGAGCTCGGACCGGATGCCAACGTCACCGAAATCTCGACGCGCGTGCGCGTCAACAATTACACCGACGTCCATGCGGTGGCCGAACTCAGCGACGGCCAGCTCTATGTCTCGAAAGTCTATGTGAAGGCTTCCGGCGGCTGCTCCGCACCGGCGGGGAAGAATGCCGAGGAAGCCCAGAACCGGCTCGGGCAGATGCGCTACCGGCAATTCGCGCGCGAGGAGGCCCCGGCGAGCCGCATGCGGGAGGCGCAGATCATGATCGGCCATCCCAACAATTCCGGGCTGCAGATGGACCAAGTCACGCAGCTCTACATTCCCGCCTTCTTCGTCAACCAGCTCAAGCTGACGCAGGACGACAGCCCCGTGCTTTCGATGGAAGGCGGCATCTCGATCTCGGAAGATCCCAATCTGCGCTTCACCTATGTGTCCAACGGCGCCAGGCGTTTCCGCGCGGAAGCCAAGGATACGGACGGACACGTGTTCCGCAACGAGTGGGATGTGGAGAAGCCGGGGACGTGAGGGCGTCCATCAGCCTCCCTCAATATCCTTCGCCCCAACGATACTGCCATGCGATACCAACAGCTGTCAGTTCGCTTCCCGTGCGGCTCGTGAGGCCGGTGCTGGCAGAGAGCTTGACTGAGTTTTGCCGATCGATCGGAAACGCAACCGTCACGCCCGCGCGCGAAATGGCCTGCTCGTTGTCGTTTTTGATGCCGTTGAGGATCGTGCTGCCGCCGGCGAAATACAGTCCGTCCAGCGCCATCCATATGCCGGACTGGAACGTATAGATGACATGTCCCTGCACCGCATAGATCGGAGCCTGCGAGAACGTCTTGCCACCGAAGAAGTCGGTGTTGTCGCTGAAGAAGGTCACGCTAGGGGCGAGCTCGACCGTCCATGGTCCCCATGCCTTTGAAATTCCGAGCTCGGGCCGGAAGGACCAACGGTTGCCGCCGAGGTTGAGCAGCTTGGTGCTGTCATATTGCCCGAGGGGCGCGGAGACCTGAAGGCTTACGCCCACGATCAGATCCTGGTGGTAGCTGGCGAAGTCCTTCGCCGAGAGCGCGGGAGCCCCAAACAGGTTGACCGAGACACGAAATCGCGGATCGCCCAGACCGGACATCTCCCGTTCGCGCGGCTCGCCGTTGACGAGCCCATGCGCGGCAAACGACGATGTCGGCACGATCGCGTCGAACTTGGCCGACTGGCCGGCTACGTCGAAGGACCGAACATAGGCCACTACGCCGGTATCGGAGCGGAATGTGGCATCGGCGATCGCGGTGCTGGGATCGAACGCGAGCTTGCCTTGGGCGTAAACGTAGCCCGAGATCAGGAAATTCAACCCGACAGGCGTATTCGAATACGATCGCGGCTCGGCCTCCTGCGCGCTCGAGTTCGAGACCGCCGACAATGCGGCGATCATTCCCAATGCCGGGCCGAGCGGGAGCCGTCTTGCGCGACGCACTAGAGGCGCATCGGCGTTTGCATCATCGATGATGGGCGTATCAGCAACCGCCCGGTGCACTCCAACGCCGTGCCGGTCCATCGAGATATCCTACCAAGCAAGCTCGTCGGATCATACCATCGAAGCTCCGCAAGCGATCTTGACGAGGGAAGCGAAGCCGCGCGGCAACGGTCAAAAACACCTCACCTCGGCTTCCGCCTGCGCGCGCCTGAGATCATTTACCGCGGAATTCGCCTGCTCTGACGTGCGGAACTGGACACCGAGATTACCGCGGACCTGGGACATGCTGAGCGCGGTCTCGGCGGTGACGTAGCGCTCATAGGGCACGATCGAGGCCACCACGTCGATCGAACAGGAACATTGCTCGATCGCCTGCCGGCTCTCGCCATTCGCCTTCATGCAGCCATAGACGTATTCGGCACGCGCCGACGTCGGATAATCATTGGCCTCTTCAGCCTGCGCAGGGAGCGCGGTCGCAGCCCACACCGCCAATGCGGCGACAATCGGTCGTAGCTGTCCGGCCAGATTCATGAGCGTCCTCCCGCTGGTTGCGACGGAAGCTATGCTATGCGTATTGTCCTGAAAAGCACTCTATCAGAGGAAACGGCTCACAAGGTGATGAGAGCATTTGGCCGATCATTGGCGCTCGCGGTGACGCTGGCGCTGACACTAGCCGGGCCCGGCCGCGCCGCGGATACCATCCGCCTTGCGGTGCAGAAGACCGGAACATTCTCCTGGGAGCTGGCCGCGATCCGCGCCGGCGGCCTTGACAAGGAGGCCGACCTGTCGCTCGACGTCAGCGAGCTTGCGAGCCCCGAGGCCGGCAAGATCGCGCTACGCGCCGGCAATGCCGACATCATCCTGTCCGACTGGTTGTGGGTGTCGCGCGAGCGCACGCTCGGCGCCAAGCTCACCTTCTATCCCTATTCCAGCGCGCTCGGCGCGGTGATGGTACCGGCCTCCTCGCCGATCAAGTCGCTGGCCGATTTGAAGGGCCGCAAGCTCGCCGTCGGCGGTGGTCCCATCGACAAGAGCTGGCTGCTGCTCCAGGCGCGCATGAAGCAGGACGGCATCGACCTGAAGTCGGAGGCGACCATCGTCTATGGTGCTCCGCCGCTGATAACCGCCAAGGCGCTCGACGGCGAGATGGATGCGAGCCTCAACTTCTGGAATTTCTGCGCACAGCTGGAGGCCAAGGGTTTTAGACGTCTTGCCGGCATCGAGGACATCCTGCCGAAACTCGGCGCCAAGGGCGCGGTCTCCGCAGTTGGGTATGTCTTCGACGAAAGCTGGGCGGCAAGTCATCGCGACGCCGTGGCGCGCTTCATCGCGATGACTCGCAAGGCCAAGCAGCTGCTGGTGACCTCGGATGCCGCCTGGGACAAGATCGCGCCGCTCACCGGCACGAGCGATGCCACACTGCTCAAGACCTATCGCGAGCGATATCGCGACGGCATTCCGCGCCGGAGCATCGATGACGAAGAAAAGGACGCGCGCGTGCTCTACCGCGTGCTGGCCGAAACCGGCGGCCGCGACCTCGTGGGCTCTGCCGCCGAACTCGATCCCGGCACGTTCTATCACGCAGTTCCCGGAGACTGAGGTGCTGCGTCTTCTGTCGTTTGCCCTGTTCCTCGCGATCTGGTGGATTGCCGCGCTGTTCGTCGGCGCCGCCAAGCTGCCGTCCCCGCCCGCCGTGCTCGACGTCGTCATCGCGGAAGCATCGAGCGGCGCACTGTTCCTGCATCTCGGCGCCACGCTCGCGCGCGTGAGCCTCGCCTTCGTGCTGGCGATGTCGCTCGGCAGCGCCATCGGCTATCTGATGGGACGGGTGAAGCTCGCCGACCGGCTCGGCGATCCCTGGCTGATCCTGCTCCTGAACCTCCCCGCGTTGGTCGTGATCGTGCTGGCCTATATCTGGGCCGGGCTCACTGAAGCCGCAGCGGTCGCGGCGATCGCCATCAACAAGCTGCCGACCGCCATCGTCACCCTGCGCGAGGGCACGCGCGCACTCGACCGCTCGCTGGACGAGATGGCGAGCGTGTTCGCGATGCCGCGCTGGCGGGCCTTCCGCCACGTCGTGCTGCCGCAACTGGCACCCTATATTGCAGCCTCAGCCCGCTCCGGATTGTCGCTGGTGTGGAAGATCGTGCTGGTCGCCGAACTCCTGGGCCGGCCAAACGGCGTCGGCTTCGAGATCGGCGTTGCTTTCCAGCTGTTCGACACGCCGCGGCTGCTGGCCTATTCGCTGACCTTCGCCGCCGTCGTGCTCGTGATCGAGACCGCGCTGGTGCAACCGTTCGAAGCCCGCGCAACACGGTGGCGACCCCGTGCGGCTTGAGGTCGATATCACAGGCAAGAGGTTCAGGAGTGCCGCGGGCGGAACGCAGGAGGTGCTCGCGCCGGTCAGCTTCGCGCTTCAATCCGGCGAGGTCGGCGTGCTGATCGGTCCGTCCGGCTGCGGCAAGAGCACGATGCTTCGCATCATCCTCGGGCTCGACCGCGATTTCGAGGGACGCGTCTCGCGCCCGCCGGAAGCGCGGATCGGCATGGTTTTCCAGGAGCCGCGGCTGCTGCCATGGCGCTCGGTCGAGCAGAATGTGCGGCTCGCGGCTCCCGATGTCACTGATGCCAAGCTCGCCGAGCTGTTCAGGATCCTGGAGCTGGACGCGCATCGCAGCCACTTTCCCGGCGAGCTGTCGCTCGGCCTCGCCCGGCGCGTCGCGCTCGCCCGCGCCTTTGCCGTCGAGCCTGACCTGCTCGTGCTCGACGAGCCCCTCGCCTCGCTCGACGACGCACTCGCCGGCCGTTTACGCGACGAGATCGCGACGCTGGTGGCGCGCCGTCCGGTAATGACGTTGCTCGTCACCCACAGCCTGGACGACGCGATCCGGCTCGGCGACCGCCTGTTCTTGCTGTCGCCGCGACCGGCGCGCGTCGTGCGGGAGGTGCCGATTGCCATCCCGCGCGCGGGGCGCAGCGAGGCCGAGCTCGGCCGGATCAGGGCCGAGCTCGCGGCGTTGCAGCTTGAATCGAAATGAGAACTCATGGTCAATTGGACCAACGACATCCTTGCGGGAGGTTCACCATGCGGCGTACGCTGATTGCGATCGGCATCCTGTTGGTTGCGATGCCGGGCGCGGCGCTCGCGCAGGCCAAGGGCAAGGGTATCCGGCTCTGGAATCTGACGACGGAGACGATCTCCGGCTTCCAGCTCTCGCCAGCCGGGAAGACCGAGTGGGGGCCGAACCAGTGCCTGAACGACAAGGACAAGGAGGTCGACCACGACGAGCGGCTGCGCATCACCGGCGTAGAGCCCGGCCGCTACGACGCCAGGGTCAGCTATCCCAATACCCGGCAGTGCATCGTGCGCGACATCGAGATCAAGGCGGATGCGGTGTTCTCGATCGCCGACAAGGATCTGAAGGACTGCACGAAGTAACGCCGGCGGCTCACGCCTTGTCGTTCGGGTGCGGATATTCGCAGCGCCACCGCACAGCCTGCCACTTCGGATGGTCGCCAACCCATTGCGCGATATAGGGAGGCGCGGCCATCGCGCATTGCGTAGGCGACCCCGCATAGTTGAACACCAGATGCTGCTCCTCGCAGGTCGCAGGCGAGAGCACCGCACACACAGTCACCACCAGGTCGATCGGGTTCATGCCGGGATCCTCGCAGAGGCGATGAAGATTAGCACAAAAGGTTACGCTCCGAGCAGCGGGAAGTTTCAATCCGGCCGCGAGAAATAAAGCGGGAATTGCCCCGTCGCCTCTCCCCAACCGGGGTGCGAGCGCTAGAAATTGACCCCAAACACCAGCCTTGCCTGGTGGCGCTCGAAATTGACGAGGTCAAGATTGCCGCCCGACCCGGCCGGACGGCCCCAGGCCTGCATGCTCCAGCTCATGGTCAGGCGCGAGCGCTCGGAAAGCTGGAAATAAGCGGTCGGACCGACGAAGAGGGCCTGGCCTGCGAACTCGCCGAGGCCGATGCCTTCATACTGCCGGAAGTAGCGCACCTCGCCGCCGAGCAGCACATCGGGCCGCACGCGCACGAGGCCGGCGAAGGCCGCGCCGATGGTCGAGCTCTTTTCGGACAGTCCCGCCATCTCGAAGCGCGCCCATTCGGGCTGATAGATCAGGTTGAGCGCCCCGATGGCGAAGTTCGGGATCAGCTCGCGATCGAAGGCGAGCGTGAAATCGGTACCGTACATCCGCCCTTTTGCGCCCGAGGTCTCGTCGATGCGGTCGCCATGGAGTTCGGCGGCGACAGTCAACCCGAATGGCGCGCGCTCGCGATCGAGCAGGCGATAGCGCAGGTCGAGCGAAGCGCCCTGAAAATTGAACTGGCGGCGGTCGCCGATATCGGGGACGCCGGTGATGTCGTGCAGCGTGGCGGTGCCGCCGACCTCGATCCGGAAGTTCGGCAGCGGCACGATCTCGATCTCGACCTCCTGCGAGAGGGCGCGATAGGTCCCGCCGCCTTTGCCGAATCGTCCTGTCGTTTGGGTCTGGAATTCGCGCTCGCCGGGATTGCCGACGTCGGTGCCGATCATGAAGCCGAAGATGTGCTCGGTATCAAAGGCCTCTTCGGCGCTGACGCATATCGGCGCGAGCGCGACGGTGCAGGCGGCTATGGTCCAGAATGTATGGGCTCTCGCGCGCATCCCCGACACTACCACGGCTTCGACGGTGGTTGCCATCGAAGCCGCGGCAGGTCATCAGTCTTACTTGTGGTCTTACTTGCGCAAGGCGCAGGCGTACATGTTGATTTCCATGCCGACCGGCACTTCCACGATCTTCGGAGCTTTCCAGGCCATTCGGGGACTCCCAAGGGATTGAGCGCGACATCGCGCCGGCCAAAACCTAGGGCTGCGTCAGTCACAGCGCAAGTCTGGAATCGCGCCGTCGACACAGCGAACTGTCGCATCGTGCTTGCAAATTTCTCTCTCGGGCAACTCGCCTTCGCTCCCAGTCAAGCGGCGCTGTTCTCACCGCAATAAGCGCAGCAGCGCACGGCCGGCGCGCGAGTTCAGCTCCTTCCCATCCAGCGTTCCATCCTTGTCGGGATTCGCCGCGTTGAAGCGCTGCTCCACCACCGAGAGATATTCGTCGAGCGTGAGAGTCCCGTCGCGATCGGGATCGGCGGCGGCGAGTTCTTTCGCCGTTAACCGTCCGCGTAGCTCGCGGGCGTCGAGCGTGCCATCGTGATCGGGATCGAGCTTCGCGAACGACGCGGCCGCCGCTTTCTTCACCTCGGCAAGATCGAGCGTGCCGTCATTGTCGGTATCGAACGTCTTCACCGCGTTGCCGGAGGCCGACCATGCCGGACCGGACAGCAGCGCAATTGTGAGCGCAAGTGCAACAGAGCGACGCGATATCATGAAAATCTCCCTCACCAAGAGCTCCGATTCGAACCGGATCGAAACGACATAAGTCCACAAGCGAGCCTCGGTTCAAGCCCCGAATTGCAGCCTGCGCTCGGCACAACTTGCGGAACCCGTCGGCCCGACCGCTGCCGTCGCGCACGCGCTCTGCATCATGCCGCGAAATTTCTTCAGCGCCTGCGCACAAGTGAGCATGGCTTGTCAGGTCTCCGTCAGGTGACGACATCCGGTCGCCCACCATATCGGCGTCGCGATTGCGACTTTCGTATTGACGCGTTTTGCATTCGGGCGGAGTGTTGCTGTCGCAGCGTCAATAGGCGCGCATATTGGGAGGAACGGATGAAACGCTTTGCGATGGCCGCGGGCCTCGTCATGCTTGCATCGTCTTGTGCAAATGCACAAACCAGCGAGCAGCTGGTCAAGGGTGCGACCGATACATCGAACGTTCTCAACTACGGGATGGGCTACAATCTCCAGCGTTTCTCGACGCTGAACCAGATCAACAAGGACAGCGTCAAGAACCTTGTCCCGGTTTGGAACTACTCTTTCAACGACGATCGCAGCGAGGAATCGCAGCCGCTGGTGTACCAGGGCGTGATCTACGTGACGTCGCACAACGCGACCATGGCGGTCGACGCCAAGACCGGCAAGCAGATCTGGAAATCCAAGGTCGAGTATCCTGCCGAAACGCCGCGCATCGTCTGCTGCGGCATCATCAACCGCGGCGCCGCGCTCTATGAGGGCAAGGTGTTCCGCACCACGCTCGATGCCAACGTGATCGCGCTCGACGCCAAGGACGGCAAGGAGCTGTGGCGGCAGAAGGCGGCCGATATCAAGGAGGGATATTCGATGACGGTGGCGCCGCTGGTCGCCGACGGCGTCGTGATCACCGGCATCTCCGGCGCCGAGTTCGGCACCCGCGGCTTCATCGACGGCTGGGATCCGGCAACGGGCAAGCATCTGTGGCGCACCCATTCGATCCCCTCCCCCGACGAGCCCGGCGGCGACACCTGGAAGGGCGATACCTGGAAGCTCGGCGGTGGCTCGACCTGGATTACGGGCTCCTATGATCCCGAGCTGAACACGGTCTATTGGGGCATCGGCAATCCCGGACCGTTCAACTCGGCGGTTCGCCCGGGCGACAACCTCTACACCTGCTCCGTGCTGGCTATGGATCCCAAGACCGGCAAGATCAAGTGGCATTACCAATTTTCGCCCAACAATCCGTTCGACTATGACAGCGTAGCCGAGATGGTCCTCGCCGACATGAACGTCGAGGGCAAGCCGACCAAGGTGCTCATGGACGCCAACCGCAACGGCTTCTTCTACGTGCTCGACCGCACCAACGGAAAGCTGCTCGCGGCCAATCCTTACGTGAAGGTCAACTGGGCGACCGGAATCGACATGAAAACCGGACGTCCCATCGAGACCGACGTGTCGAAGGACGCGCGTGAGGGCAAGAAGGTGACAGTCTATCCGTCGATCCTCGGCGGCAAGAACTGGGAGCCGATGTCGTTCAATCCGCAGACCGGCCTCGCCTACGCCAACACGCTCGCCTTCGGCGGCAGGTACAAGACCGAACCCGCCACCTTCAAGCAGGGTGAATGGTATCTCGGCATGGACCTCACCGATCTCTGGGAATGGGGTGACGGCCCGCGCGGTCATCTGAAGGCGATCGATCCCATGACCGGCAAGGCGAAGTGGGAAGCACCAAGCGACATCCCGCGCTTCTCCGGCGTGCTGTCGACCGCGGGCGGCGTCGTGTTCTCGGGCGCGCTGACCGGCGAGTTCGAGGCCTTCGATGCCGACACCGGCAAGAAGCTCTGGCAGTTCCAGACCGGCTCGGGCATCGAGGGACAACCGGTGACCTGGCAGCAGGACGGCGTGCAGTATGTCGCGGTGACGAGCGGCTATGGCGGCGTCTACTCGCTGTTCTCCGGCGACGAACGGCTGGCCAAAGTGCCGCCCGGCGGCTCGCTTTGGGTTTTTGCGGTCAAGCAATAACCACGGCACGATGCTGAGAATGCTATCCCACAAGACGGTGGCGATCCTCGCCACCGTCGCGGTGCTGACGGTCGCGCTTGCGGCGACCGTTCGTGCCGCGGATGACTCAACCGGCAATCCCGTGCAGGCGCAGATCGACCACGGCAAGTCGACCTATGCCGAGAAATGCTCGCACTGCCACGGCCCCAACATGATGAATCCCGGCACCATCACGCCGGACCTGCGCGCCTTCCCCGACGACAAGACGCGCTTCGTCACCACCGTGAAGAACGGCAAGAACAACAAGATGCCGCCCTGGGCCGACATTCTCAGCGACGAGGAGATCGGGAATCTCTGGGCCTTCGTCTCGAGCCGGAGAAAACCATGACGCGCTGGCTGGCCGCGTGGGGCATTGCCGCGATACTCGCGGTGGCGGTCACGGCTGCACGCGCGGCCGACGACCCGCTCAAGATTTGTCTCGACGAGGACCGGCCACCGCTCTCGGTGCATCACAAGGGCAAGCCGGGCTCGGGTTTCGACGTGCTGCTGGCGCAGGCGCTAGCCGACCGGCTCGGACGGCCGCTGACGATCCAGTGGTTCGAGAGCAAGCTGGATGAGGATTCGAGCCCGCAGCTCGAGGCCAATGCGCTGCTGTCCGACGGGCGCTGCTCGCTCGTCGGCGGCTATGCGCTGACGACCGACTCCCTCGTCAAGCCCGGCATGAAAACGGCGCGCCTGCCAGATTTTGCCGGCGCCACGCGCGACGACCGGCGCCGCCGCGTCGCGCTCGGCGTGCTCGCGCCGAGCCAGCCCTATGTCTACTCGCCGATGACGGTCGTGCTCGGACCGAAGGCGCGGGGTCGCAAGATCGGCGATATCGGCGACCTCGCCGGTCTGCGCCTCGTCATCGAGAGCGGCTCGCTCGGCGATGCGATCCTCATGACCTTCGACAAGGGGCGCCTGATCGATGACATCACCCATCTCGTCCCCGGCCGCGATGATCTCCTCGGCGCACTTGCCCGTGGCGACTATGACGCAACGCTGATCGACCTCGGCCGCCTCGACGCCCATCGCGCCGCGCACCCCGATACGGCGATCACGGCCTCCGGCTATTACTATCCGATCGGGGCCAACCGCGGCTATGTCGGGCTGGCCAGCGATCACGGGCTGATCGACGCCGTCAACAAGGCGCTGACCGGGCTTGCTGCCGAGGGCAAGATCGCCGAATTCGGCACACAGGCGGGGCTGACCTATCTGCCGCCGCGGGAGCCTGCGGTCCTCGGTGACGTCTGGATGAAGATCATTCAGCGCTAATGGACACTTGGCGCACTAAGCGCGGCCCTTCGAATGCGCCAATCTGTCTCGCCTGCCACCCATGGCAGAGGCGACCCGATGCAGTACCGTCGGCGACAATCCGGGGAGAGAATCATGTCCACAAGGCTCGATCGCCGCCACTTCATCGCCGCCGGCACCACCACACTCGCGATGCCTTTCGTCTCGCGCGGCGCCTCGGCGCAGGCTGCGTGGCCATCGCGGCAGATCCGCATGATTTGCAGCTATCCCGCCGGCGGACAGACCGACCTGCTCGCACGCGCCTATGGCGAATTCATTGCCAAGCAGGTCGGAAAGACCGTCGTCGTCGAGAACAAGCCCGGTGCCGCCGGCGCGATCGGGACGGCGGAGGTTGCCCGCGCGGAGCCCGACGGCCACACCATCCTGTGCTCGATCTCGACCACCTACATCATGAACCGGGTGGTGATGAAGGCTCCGGGCTACGACATGGACAAGGATTTGACGCTCGTCAGCGTCATTCCGGGCGCCGGCTTGTTGCTGGTGGCGAACCCGAAAACCGGCGTCAAGACGCTGGAGGATTTCGTCGCCTTTGCGCGCAAGAGCGGCAAGGTCAACTTCGGCACCTATAGCGCGGGCTCGGCCCCGCATATGACGGTCCACGAGCTCAACAAGCAATACGGCCTTGCCATCGAGCCGATTCACTATCGCGGCGAAGCCCCGATGTGGACGGGCATGCTGGAAGGTACGCTCGATGTCGCCATGGGCAGCTACACGGCAGCGCAATCGGTTTTGCAGAGTGACCGTGGCACCGTGTTCGCGGTGCATTCGAAGAAGGTCGACGCGATCCCTGATATCAAGACCCTGCCCGAGCAGGGCGCGACGTCGAAATTCTTCACCGTCAGCGGCTTCTCCGGTTGGGCCGTGCCGAAAGCGACACCGCAGCCGGTCGTCGACCGCCTGGCGGAGCTTTGCGTCGCTGCCAACAGCGATCCGAAGGTGAAGGAGGTTCTCAACACGTTCGTGCTCGAGCCCGCGATCGGCTTCAAGGACACCAACGCCCTGTATCAGCGCGAGCTGCCGATCTGGATCGAGAGCGCGCGGTCGCTCGGCCTCGAACCCTCCTGAACCGCGAGGCAAGACGGCCTTCGCGGCGCGGCATCCGACCAAAGCCTAGTGCCGGAAGCGCATTTTCCCGCTATGATTGTGCGACGCTGGCGGGAAGGTTTCACCGGCGCGGAGAAGAAAGGCAGATCCCATGACACCGGATGGCGTTGCCGTAGCCGTCATGATCATCCTGCTCTTTCCGATGGGCTATTTCACGCTGGCATCTCCGGCCTTCCTGCTGGTGAAGCTGGATATCCAGCCCGTCGCCCAGCTTTTGCGCGGAATGTTCAATGCCCATTTTCTGGTGATGCGCGTTGCCGGACTCATTGGAGCGGTCGCTTTCCTGCTCGACGGTCGTCTGGTCGCCGCGATGGGCGTTGGCCTCCTTGCGGCCTTGGCGATCTACGGACGCCGCTGGTTCATGCAACGGATGGACGAACAGCTCAGCGCCAGGGACGCCGGCGATGCCGAGGCCCCGCGCCGGCTACGCCGACTGCATTGGAGTGGAATGCTGGGCAACGCGGTGTTGCTCGTCGCTCTCCTGACCAGCATTCCCTACATCGCCATATCGGCGTGAGAGACAGCGCGGGCGCGTGACGGCCAACCGTCGTCGTCGGCGCCGAACCTGGCGTTCGCCTAATGCTCGTCCGCCGCAACGGCGCCCTGCTGCGCCTTGTGGATCGAGGACGGCACCACGCCGAAATATTTCCGGAACACCCGGCTAAAATGCGATGAGCTGGAGAAGCCCCAGGAGAACGCGACGTCAGTGATGGTCTTGCCGGCGTGGGCCTCGAGTTCCTGGCGGCAATTCTGAAGACGCGCCTGCCAGATGTAGTCGCTCACCGTTGTGCCGCGCTCCGAGAACAGCATGTGCAGATAGCGCTTGGAGCAACCGAGCTCGTTGGATATCTGGTCGATGCACAGATCCGGATCGCGCAAATGCTCACGGATGAAGAACTGCGCGCGCACATAGGTCGCTTCGGGCCCGACGCGATCGAGCATCGTGTCCGCCTCGCGCAGCGGCAGCAGCAAGAGGTCGATCAGCGAATCGGCGACCCCGACTGCACTGTTCGCCGACAGCTTGGCCGCCTCGTCGAAGGTCGCATGCACGAAATCGTGGGCGATCCGCCCCGTCCCCGTGCGTGAGGTCAATTTGCAGGCGGGCATCCGCTGCGACGGGAATCCGCGGTCGCGCAGCAGCGCCTTCGGCACGATCACCACGTCGTGGCGCGTGAAAGCCGGGCTGATGATCGAATGCGGACAGGAGACGTCATAGGCGATGATGTCGCCGGGGTTCAGCTCGATGTGGCGGCCTTCCTGCTCGAAATAGGACACGCCGTAAGTCTGGAAATGGATCTTGATATACGGGTGTTCATTGGCCTTGGCGCGCGCCAGCGTGTGCGCGATGCGATGCTGGCTGACCTCGATCTGGCAGAGCTTCAGGCGCGAGACGCTGGTGTAGTCGATGCGGCCTTCGAGCGAAGACGCTTCCAGCGGATCGACGTCGAAATGCCCACACAGGCTCGTCAGCCCGTCGATCCAGCTCTGGATCTGCCGCTTCGGCGTCATTCCCGTCGTCGAGAGCGTGTGAATTGTGTCGGACATTAATCCAGCCACTGGTTTGATCCGGAGATTTTGACGCGAATCGCGAGCCGCGCTGCCGGAGCCCTGAACCGTGATTGCGTGACGTTTACCTCGATTTTGAGCGATCTTGTGGAACGAGCGCCATCGTTCCATTGCCACCCTTGAAAGTTAATCCTCCGCCTTAGTTGCTGCGCCGTCAAGGGGAACCTAAGCGTGGAAGGCGGTCCCAAACCGCTGCGGAAGCCGCTGAATTCGCTACTGCAAAATCAAAATCTTCGCGGCCGTGCGCTGTCAAGCAAACCAGCTTCTCTCTTGGGCAAGTTTCCCGGTGGCGAAGTCGCTACGGATGCATCAGGAACAACAAAAACGGGCCGCTCCTGCACGTGGACCCGTAGCTCTCATCAGGAGGAGAAAGCACCACAGCATCGTTTCTGGTCCCAAACGTGACCGCCCTGCACGAGCAGACACCGGACGAGAAGCCCGGTGATTGAGCAATGCTTCGGAAAAATAAACGAGACAACGGAGGAATGACTATGCGCAAGGTACTACTGGCGACCTTTCTTGGGTCCGCGGCGGCTCTCGCCGTAGGCAGCGCGTCAGCCAATGACGAGCTGAACAAGATGGCGCAGAACCCGAAAGACTGGGTGATGCCGGCGGGCGACTATGCAAATACCCGCTATTCCAAGCTCAACCAGATCAATGCTCAAAACGTCGGCAAGCTCCAGGTCGCCTGGACCTTCTCGACCGGCGTGCTGCGCGGCCATGAAGGCGGCCCGCTGATCATCGGCAACATGATGTACGTCCACACGCCATTTCCGAACAAGGTCTACGCTATTGACCTTTCGAACGAGAACAAGATTGTCTGGAAGTACGAGCCGAAGCAGGATCCGAACGTCATCCCCGTGATGTGCTGCGACACGGTCAACCGCGGCGTATCTTACGGCGACGGCAAGATCTTCCTGCATCAGGCCGACACCACCCTGGTCGCGCTCGATGCCAAGACCGGTCAGGTTGCATGGACCGTCAAGAATGGCGATCCCGGCAAGGGCGAGACCGGCACCTCGGCGCCGCTCGTCGTCAAGGACAAGGTGCTGATCGGCATCTCCGGCGGCGAGTTCGGTGTTCAGGCCCATATGACCGCCTACGACATCAAGACCGGCAAGCTGGCTTGGCGCGGCTACTCTGAAGGGCCGGATGATCAGATCCTGGTCGACGCAGAGAAGACCACCGCACTCGGCAAGCCGGTCGGCAAGGACTCGAGCCTGAAGACCTGGCAAGGCGATCAGTGGAAGATCGGCGGCGGGGCCACCTGGGGCTGGATCTCCTACGACCCCGAGCTGAACCTCGTCTACTACGGATCGGGCAATCCCTCGACCTGGAATCCGAAGCAGCGTCCCGGCGACAACAAATGGTCGATGACGATCTGGGCTCGCAACCCCGACACCGGCCAGGCCAAGTGGGTTTATCAGATGACGCCCCACGACGAGTGGGACTATGACGGCGTCAACGAGATGATCCTCTCGGACCAGGCGATCAACGGCCAGCCGCGCAAGCTGCTGACGCACTTCGATCGTAACGGCCTCGGCTACACGCTCGATCGTGCCACCGGTGAACTCCTGGTCGCCGAAAAGTACGATCCGAAGGTGAACTGGACCTCCGGCGTCGACATGGACAAGAACTCGCCGACCTACGGCCGCCCGAAGGTGCTCGACGCAGCTTCGACCGACAAGGCGGGCGAGGACCACAACGTGAAGGGCATCTGCCCGGCCGCGCTCGGCACCAAGGACGAGCAGCCGGCAGCCTACTCGCCGGACACGCAGCTGTTCTACGTTCCGACCAACCACGTCTGCATGGACTACGAACCGTTCAAGGTGAGCTACACCGCGGGCCAGCCCTATGTGGGTGCGACGCTCTCGATGTATCCGCCGCAGGGTGAAACCCACATGGGTAACTTCATCGCCTGGGACGGCAAGACCGGCAAGATCGTCTGGTCGAACAAGGAGCAGTTCTCGGTCTGGTCGGGTGCGCTCGCAACCGCGGGCAACGTGGTGTTCTACGGAACGCTCGAAGGCTACCTGAAGGCAGTCGACGCCAAGACCGGCAAGGAGCTCTACAAGTTCAAGACTCCCTCCGGCATCATCGGCAACGTCACTACCTATGAGAACGGCGGCAAGCAGTATGTCGCAGTGCTCTCCGGCGTGGGCGGCTGGGCCGGCATCGGTCTGGCGGCAGGCCTGACCGATCCGACCGCCGGTCTCGGCGCAGTCGGTGGCTACGCGGCGCTCAGCAACTACACGGCACTCGGCGGTACGCTGACCGTGTTCTCGCTGCCCAACTAGACCTCTCAGCATCGCTCCGGCGCGTGGATCAACTCCACGCGCCGGCTCGTCTCACCGAATGCCTTCCGAGGAAAATCTCTTGCGTAAAATCTGCTCTGCCATTGCTGCGATGTTCTTGGTCGCGTCCGGGGGAATTGCCGTCGCGGACGGCTCAGGTGACCCGACTGCCGTCAAGCAGAACGAAACCGGCGAATGGTCCGACAAGGAAGGCAACCCAACCTACAAGGTCACTGACGGATCCGTCGACTGGTACACCTATTCCGGATACCGCCGCTATCACTCGGACTGCCATGTGTGTCACGGCCCGGATGGAATGGGCTCGACCTACGCCCCGGCGCTGAAGGATTCGCTGAAGACGATGAGCTATGCCGATTTTCTCGGCGTCGTCGCCTCCGGCCGCAAGAACATCTCGACTGCCGCAGACAACGTGATGCCGGCCTTCGGCGATAACCCGAACGTCGCCTGCTACATGGACGATCTCTACGTCTATCTGCGCGCCCGGTCCAACGAGGCCTGGGGCCGCACAAGACCCGGCAAGCACGAGGACAAGAACGACGCCTATACCAAGAACGAAGATTCGTGCATGGGCAAGAAGTGAACGTGCGGAGCCCGACCAGGACCTGGTTCTTGGCGCCCTGCTGGATTTGAGGAGTTTACGATGAAGACACGTGCCGCCGTCGCTTTCGAAGCCAAGAAGCCGCTCGAGATCGTCGAAGTCGATCTGGAAGGACCGAAGGTTGGCGAAGTCCTGGTCGAGATCAAGGCGACGGGCATCTGCCATACCGACGCCTACACGCTCGACGGCTTCGACAGCGAGGGAATCTTCCCGTCGATCCTGGGCCATGAGGGCGCGGGCATCATCCGCGAGATCGGTCCTGGCGTGACCTCGGTGAAGCCGGGCGACCATGTCATCCCGCTCTACACGCCGGAATGCCGGCAATGCAAAAGCTGCCTGAGCCAGAAGACCAATCTCTGCACCGCGATCCGCGCGACGCAAGGCAAGGGCGTGATGCCCGACGGCACCAGCCGCTTCTCCTACAAGGGCAAGCCGATCTACCACTACATGGGCTGCTCGACCTTTTCGAACTTCACTGTGCTGCCGGAGATCGCGGTCGCCAAGATCCGCGAGGACGCGCCGTTCGACAAGAGCTGCTACATCGGCTGCGGCGTCACCACTGGCGTCGGCGCCGTCGTCAACACCGCCAAGGTCGAGCCGGGCTCCAACGTGGTCGTGTTCGGCCTCGGCGGCATCGGCCTGAACGTGATTCAGGGCGCCAAGATGGCTGGCGCGGACAAGATCATCGGCGTCGACATCAACGATTCCAAGGAGGAATGGGGACGCCGGTTCGGCATGACCGATTTCGTCAATCCCAAGAAGATCACCGGCGACATCGTCCCGCATCTCGTGACCCTGACGGACGGAGGCGCCGACTACACCTTCGACTGCACCGGCAACACCACAGTGATGCGCCAGGCGCTCGAAGCCTGCCATCGCGGCTGGGGCACCTCGATCATCATCGGCGTTGCCGAATCCGGCAAGGAGATCGCTACCCGCCCGTTCCAGCTCGTCACCGGGCGAAACTGGCGCGGCACCGCCTTCGGCGGCGCGCGGGGCCGCACCGACGTGCCGAAGATTGTCGACTGGTACATGAACGGAAAGATCCAGATCGACCCGATGATTACCCACACGCTCAAGCTCGAAGACATCAACAAGGGCTTCGACCTGATGCATGAGGGCAAATCGATCCGTTCAGTCGTCGTGTTCTAGCTCGAAAAGCGTCACCCCCAAGGAGGATCGACCCATGACTGTTGCACTCCATCCCTCGATCGATAACGGCCTCAAACAGGGCAGCGGCAGCTTCGTCGGCGGCACGCTCGCCTGCAAATGCAGCGACCATCAGGTCAAGGTCGCCGTCAAGGGCGACGTCGCGCACAACCACGCCTGTGGCTGTACCAAGTGCTGGAAGCCGCAAGGCGCGAATTTCTCCGTCGTCGCTGTGGTACCGCGTCAGAACGTCACCGTGCTCGAGAACGGCGACAAGCTCCAGATCGTCGATCCATCGGCGGTGATCCAGCGCTACGCCTGCAAGGCCTGCGGCACGCACATGTACGGCCGCATCGAGAACAAGGGTCACCCGTTCTACGGCCTCGACTTCATCCACCCCGAACTGTTCCAGGAACAGGGTTCGCAGGCGCCGCAATTCGCCGCCTTCGTCTCGTCGGTGATCGAATCGGGCGTGAAGCCGGAGCAGATGGGCGGAATACGGGCTCGATTCAAGGAGCTTGGACTTGAGCCCTATGACTGCCTGTCGCCGGCGCTGATGGACGCGATCGCGACCCACGTGGCGAAGGCCAAAGCTGCCTGAGCAAGGCCCGCCTGACGTTTGCCGCGCCCCGCCCGCTCGCTGGTTCCACCACAGCCAGCGAGCGGACGGAGCCGGCCCCGGGACCATCGCGGCGATGCCGCCGCTTCTCGACTGTGCTTCTGTGAGGGCCGTCAGCTCCCTCAGTCCTGGTCTCTGAATGACTGCGCAGGGCCGCCGGCTTCCTGCTTGAAGTCCGCGGCGCCTGCGTTTCTCCCTCCCTCGACTGAGGCATCCTGCTTCGTCCGCACAGGTCTTCTGGCGGACGAAGCTTTTTTCATTGTGCCCGCATCGAGAGGCGCGCGGAGTGATGCGGCGCCCTGCTTTTGACAAACCTTCGTTGCAATCTTTTCCCATCGAGAACAGCTGACTCAAGAACACTTGGCTGTGAACGCCAGACTGAAGCGATCCCGCTACGATCGCGACGTGACGATGCCGCGCGAATTCAATAATCAAGAACACGACGGGAGGTATCGAACACATCCGGGCATGACATTGGCATTCCTGATTCCTGCCGGGATCTGCCCGCGCGGGATGACCGCCGGAATGCGACGCCGGGCAGCGGGCACTGCACCGACCGGCATCTGGAAAATCTGAAATCAGCAAGCTTATGAAGAGCGAGGGACGATCATGATCAAGGTGAAGATCAATGGCCAGGAACAGAGCTGGGACGGCGACCCGGATCTCCCGCTACTCTGGTTCCTGCGTGACGAGGCCGGGCTGACCGGCACCAAGTTCGGCTGTGGCCAGGCCCTGTGCGGCGCCTGCACCGTCATCGTCGACAAGGAAGCCGTGCGCGCCTGCATCACGTCGATCAACGACGTCGCCGGCCGCGAGGTCACGACGATCGAAGGACTGCATCCGAACGGCGATCACCCGGTGCAGAAGGCCTGGCGCCAGGTCAACGTTCCCCAATGCGGCTTCTGCCAGGCAGGCCAGATCATGCAGGCGGCTGCGCTGCTGATGGACAATCCAAAGCCGTCGCACGACCAGATCCGCGAAGCGATGTCCGGCAACATCTGCCGCTGCGGCTGCTACCAGCGCATCGAGAATGCGGTCCATCTCGCATCGACGGGAGTGTGACATGAATTTCATCGACAATCCGAAGAAGCTTCGTGGTTTCGAGAAGAACATCAAGGTCGAGAAGGTTTCGCGCCGCAGCATCCTGAAGGGGCTCGGCATCACCGGCGGCTTCGTGCTCGCGGCGCCCGTGATGTCGCGCCGGGCGTTCGCCTACGAGACCGGCGCCGGCAAGATGCCGCACGGCGTCGTGGTCGATCCGCGCGTGTTCGTCGCGGTCGCTCCCGATGGCACCGTCACCATCCTCGCCCACCGCGCCGAGATGGGCACGGGCGTGCGCACCAGCCTGCCGCTGATCGTGGCCGAGGAGATGGAAGCCGATTGGTCCAGGGTCAAGGTGGAACAGGCCCATGGCGACGAGGTCAAGTTCGGCAACCAGGACACCGACGGCTCGCGCAGCACGCGGCATTATTTGATGCCGATGCGCCAGATCGGTGCCTCCGCCCGCACCATGCTCGAGCAAGCCGCCGCGAAACGCTGGGGTGTGCCGGCCACCGAGGTCAAGGCCGTCAATCACGAAGTCGTCCACAGCGCGACGAGCCGCAAGCTCGGTTTCGGCGAACTCGCAGCGGACGCCGCCAAGGAATCGGTGCCGAGCATCGAAGGGCTCAAGCTGAAGGACCCCAAGGACTTCCGCTATCTCGGCAAGGGCCAGATCGGCATCGTCGATCTCCACGACATCACCACCGGCAAGGCGCGTTACGGTGCCGACGTGCGGCTGCCTGGCATGAAGTATGCTGTGATCGCGCGCCCGCCGGTAACAGGCGGCAAGCTGGTCAAGTTCGATCCGGACGCGGCGTTGAAGGTCCCCGGCGTCGAGAGGGTGATGCAGGTGCGCGGCTGGCCGTGGCCGTCGAAATTCCAACCGCTCGGCGGCGTTGCCGTGATCGCGCGCAACACCGGCGCGGCGATCAAGGGCCGCGACGCACTGAAGCTGACCTGGGACGACGGCGCCAACGGCAAATACGACTCCATCGCCTACCGCAAGGAGCTCGAGGAGGCCTCACGCAAGCCGGGCCTTGTTGTGCGCCAGGAAGGCGACGCCGAGGCTGCTCTGAAGGGCGCCGACAAGGTCGTCGTCGGCGAATATTATCTGCCGCATCTCGCCCATGTCAGCATGGAGCCGCCGGTGGCGGTCGCCGACGTCAAGGGTGACAAGGCGGAGATATGGGCGCCGGTGCAGAGCCCGGGCGGTACGCGCGAGGACGTCGCGAAGACGCTCGGCATTCCCGAGGGCAATGTCACCGTCAACGTCACGCTGCTCGGCGGCGGCTTCGGCCGCAAGTCGAAATGCGACTTTGCGCTGGAGGCCGCGCTGCTGTCGAAGGAGCTCGGCGTACCTGTCAAGGTGCAGTGGACGCGCGAGGACGACGTCCGCCACGATTTCCTGCACACGGTCTCCGTGGAACGGATCGAGGCGGGGCTCGACAAGAGTGGCAAGGTGATCGCCTGGCGCCACCGCAGCGTCGCCCCGACCATCGCTTCGACGTTCGCCGCGGGTGCCAAGAACGAGGCCCCCTTCGAACTCGGCATGGGCTTGGTCGACATGCCGTTCGAGATCGCCAACATCTCCTGCGAGAACCCGGAGGCCGCGGCGTTCACCCGCATCGGCTGGTTCCGCTCGGTCTCGAACATCCCGCGCGCCTTCGCGGTGCAGTCGATGGTGGGCGAGATCGCCCATGCGACCGGCCGCGACCAGAAGGAGACGCTGCTCGCGCTGATCGGCAGCCCGCGCATCGTCAAGCCTGCTGTGAAGGACATGTGGAACTACGGCGAGCCCTTGGACAGCTATCCGATCGACACCGCGCGCCTGCGCAAGGTGGTCGAGCTGGTCGCCGAGAAGGGCGAATGGGGCCGTCAGGTGCCGAAGGGCCATGGCCTCGGCATCGCCGTGCACCGCAGCTTCGTCAGCTATATCGCGACCATCGTCGAGGTGGCCGTCGACGACAAGGGCAAGCTGACGGTGCCGCGGGTGGACACCGCCATCGACTGCGGCACTTATGTCAACCCCGAGCGCATCGCCTCGCAAATCGAGGGTGCTGCAATCATGGGCCTGAGCCTCGCCAAATACGGCGAGATCACCTTCAAGGACGGCAAGGTGCAGCAGAAGAACTTCGACGACTTCCAGGTCCTCAGGATGGACGAATCTCCTGTGGTAACCAACGTCTACATCGTGCCGCCCGGACCCGACACGCCGCCGAGCGGCGTGGGCGAGCCCGGTGTCCCGCCATTCGCGCCGGCGCTGATGAACGCCATCTTCGCCGCGACCGGAAAACGCATCCGCAGCCTGCCGCTTGGCAAGCAATTGGAAGCATAAAGGCGGGAACACAAGGCGGCCTCGCGCCGTTTGCATCGATCTGACAGGAGCAGATCGATGACCAACATCTCAAGGGCGCTCGCAGTCTCGTTGCTGTCGGGCGCCTTTCTTTTGACGGCCACTGGCGCATACGCCCAGAGCAACACCACGCCGCCGACCACGGCGACGCGCCCCAGCACGCCGGACCAGAACTCCCTGCCCAACGCCAATGCCCCGCCCCCTTCGACCACCCAGACCACCGGGCAGCACAACCCCGATCCCAAGGTTCGTGAGATGAACCAGAAGGAAAAGGACAAGGTCGAGCGCGAGGGGAAATAGCGATCTGCGCATCGGCGTTTTGACGCCGTGATTATCGGCTCTACTTCTTCGCCGAAGCGCATCGATGTGCCCTCTCCCCTTGCGGGAGAGGGCAGCGACGCCGGTTGCCACGATCGTGCTTGGGTGAGGGGTATGCCTGCGCGAGTCTCGCACATTGCGATGCGCGGATAGAACCCCTCATCCGGCGCTTCGCGCCACCTTCTCCCACAAGGGGAGAAGGGAAGACGCCGACGCAAAATGCGGCGGACGTTGCCGTCCGCCGCATTTGCCCCCTGACACTCCGCTTCTTTCGATCCGCCAGCGGAGCCTACTTCTTCAGCGCGAACACCCAGATCACGCCGCCCTGCGGCACGTTAGCTTCGATCCCGATATTGTTGGTCACGAGTGCATCCTGGATGCGCTGCGCATCCACGCCCCATCCCGATTGAATCGCGATGTATTGCGTACCGTCGATCTCATAGGACACCGGCATACCCATGATGCCGGAGTTGGTCTTCTGCTCCCACAGCAGCTCGCCACTCTTGGCGTTGAAGGCGCGGAAGTTGCGGTCGTTGGTGCCGCCCACAAAGACGAGATCGCCCGCGGTCGCCGTCACTGAGCCGAACAGCTGCGACTTGGGGAAGTTGTGTTGCCACATCTTCTTGCCCGTGACGGGATCCCAGGCCTGGAGCTCGCCGAAATGATCGGCACCCGGCTTCGTCTTCAGGCCTATGTCCTCCGGCTTGGTCCCGAGCCAGAGCTCGCCGGGCTTGAGCGGAACCTTCTCGCCGGTGAACCCGCCGCAGAAATTCTCGTTGGCGGGCACGTAGACGAGGCCGGTCTTCTGGCTGTAGGCCGCCGACGGCCAATCCTTGCCGCCCCACAGCGACGGACAGAATTCCACGCGCTTGCCGACCATCGGCTTGTGCGCGGGATCGACGATCGGCCTGCCACTCTCGGCGTCGATGCCCTTCCAGACGTCGGTGGAGACGAACGACCAGCCGGCAACGTAGTTGATCTTGGTCGGCGTGCGCTCGAGTATCCAGAAGATCGCATCGCGTCCCGGATGGACCAGGCTCTTGATGTTGCGACCGTCGCGTTGCAGGTCGATCAACATCGGCGCTTCGACCTCGTCCCAGTCCCAGGAATCGTTCTGGTGATACTGGTGATAGGTCTTGATCTTGCCGGTGTTCGGATCGAGCGCGAGCACCGAGGAGGTATAGAGATTATCGCCGGGATGCATCTCGCCGGGCCACGGCGCTGCGTTGCCGACCCCCCAATAAATCGTCTTGGTCTCCTTGTCGTAATTGCCGGTCATCCAGGCCGAGCCGCCGCCGTTCTTCCAGTCGTCGCCCTGCCAGGTATCGTGGCCGGGCTCGCCTTCGCCCGGAATGGTATAGGTCCGCCACAGCTCCTTGCCGTCCTTGGCATCATAGGCGGCGACATAGCCGCGCACGCCGAACTCGCCGCCGGAGCCGCCAACGATGACCTTGCCGTCGATGATCAGCGGCATCAGGGTCATGTACTGGCCCTTCTTGTAGTCCTGCACCTTGGTGTCCCACACCACCTTGCCGGTCTTGGCGTCGAGCGCGACGACATGGTCGTCGGTGGTGGCGAGATAGAGCTTGTCCTCCCACAGGCCGACGCCGCGGCTGGTCGGATGCAACTGGAACAGATCGTCGGGGAGCTGCCGCTTGTAGCGCCAATATTCGTCGCCGGTCTTGGCGTTCAGCGCGATCACCTGCCCCATCGGGGTCGCAACGAACATCACGCCGTTGTTGACGATCGGCGGCGCCTCGTGGCCCTCGACGACGCCGGTGGCGAAGGTCCAGACCGGCGTCAGGTTCTTCACGTTGGAGGCGTTGATCTGGTCGAGCGGGCTGTAGCCCTGCCCGTCATAGGTCCGCCGGTAAAGCATCCAGTTGGCGGGCTCCGGATTTTCCAATCGCTGCGCGGTGACCGGAGAATAATTCTCGATCGGGCCTGATACGGCGGCGGTCGAGGCAAGAGTCGAGGCAAGACACGTGAAGGCGACGAAGCCGGACAGTAACCACTGCTTCCTGGTCATGGCGTTCCCCTTTTTCATCCGTTTGAATTCTTGTTTGAATTCTTGTCGTTCGTCCCGTCGTCCGCCCATCGGCGGATGCGGTCTCTCGTGACGCGGGCACAACCCGCACGCCCATCATCCCGGCTGCGCGCCACCTACCTTTCCGATGAAGTTTCCGGCGACGCTGAGCGAGCCGTCAGCCAGCGTCAGCGGCAGCGCAGCGAGCCGTCGCGGCGCCGGCCCGAATACGACCTGCGCGCCCGCGCGAGGATCGTATTCGGAGTTGTGGCACATGCATTTGAGCACTTCCTTGTCGCCGACATCGCTCTTCACCCAGGCCGTGACCGGACAGCCGGCATGCGAGCAGATTGCCGAATAGGCGATGATGCCGTCGACCGCGCGCGCTTTCGTCTGCTCGTCGAGCTCGGCGGGGTCGAGGCGGATGATCAGGATCTCGTTGAGGCGCGAGGCGCTGCGCACGACCGATGTCTTCGGATCTTTCGGCCAGGCATGCACCGGCGGTCCGCCCGCCGGCAGATCGGCCGCGGTGACGGGCTTTCCTTCCTGATCGCCTTCGGAGAATACGAGCAGATCGCCTTTCTGAGGCCGCTCGTCGGAGCCGGGCGCATCCTCGCCCGCGTGGACCTGCGTGGAACAGGCGAGGCACGCCGTGGTGGCCAGCGCACTCATCAGGAGCGTCCGCCGAGTTTGCTCCCTGCAAGCGTCAGCTTCGGATTCCGCAGTATTGTCGGAGGGTGAAGAGGATGTGTTGAACGATGCACGCGACATGTTGCAAGCAGGCGCTGGAACTCTGCCAAAAAAAAGGCAGAGATTTTTTCCCGCAGTGCATCAATACAGCTTTGCTCGCACTGATTGAACGCGAACACGCGCATTTGCGCGCATATTTTGAATTGCAACGTCACGCTGCGCGACCGGCATGATGATTTTGCAGATCAGGTCAATGCTGCCGGTATTGGTGCAATGCGCCGACGCTCGGCGCGATCGTAGCGAGATCAGTGCGGCTTGCGCATTTCTCAGGTAGGCATTCTATATTCTAGGAGCGGAGCACGTGGCGCGGCGAAGCGATGCGACCGGCCAAGGTCGCCGACGCCATCTCGAAGCTGTCGGCGATGCGGCGCGCCCTGTCGATGAACAGAGCGGCAGCCTGCGGCGGGCAGACCTCGCGCGCGGTCTGTTCGAACAGATCGAGCCAGCGGTCGAAATGATCCCCGACGAGGCTCAGTGGCACATGCGCCCGCATCGGCGAGCCATGATAGCGGCCGCTCATCAGCACGACCGACGACCAGAAATCCCGGAGCTTGGCCAGATGCTCGTCCCAATTCTGCACGACCGCGAACACCGGCCCCAACAGCTCATCCTCGCGCACGCGTCCGTAGAAGCGGGCGACGAGTTCCCCGATCATCTCTTCGGTGATCCCCGTGCGCTCGATTGCATCCTGGGTCAGCAAATTCCGCCGCGCGGTCGCAGCCTCGCGCTCGGCCTTCAGTCGATCCGAAATGTCCCTTGTTATCCGTTCCGTTGTTCCCGCAGGCCGCCCGTTCGACATTGTCGGGCCGATTGCGCGCGGCGTCTTTGTCGCAGCGCAAATCGCGCGGTCTGGCGGCGAGCACTCAAGGCCCGCCGCCCGCGCCATTGTCAGGCGCTGTAGGTGTAAAAGCCCTGCCCCGTCTTGCGGCCGAGATGGCCGGCGTCGACCATTTCCCTGAGCAAGGGGGCTGGACGGTATTTGGGGTCGTTGAAGCCTTTGTAAAAGACCTCCATCACCGACAACATGGTGTCGAGCCCGACGAGATCGGCGAGCGCCAGCGGCCCGATCGGATGGTTGCAGCCGAGCTTCATGCCGGCATCGATCTCTTCCGCCGTCGCAATCCCTTCCTGAAGCGCGAAGATCGCCTCGTTGATCATCGGGCACAGGATGCGGTTGACGGCGAAGCCGGGGCTGTTCTTGGCCGTGATCGCCACCTTGCCGACGCGCTTGGCGAAATCGAGCGACTTGGCGTGGGTGTCGTCGGAGGTCTGCAGGCCGCGGATCAGCTCCAGCAGCGCCATCACCGGAACCGGATTGAAGAAGTGCATGCCGATGAAGCGGTCGGGGCGGTCGGTCGCCGCGGCGAGCTTCGTGATCGAGATCGACGAGGTGTTCGTGGCGAGCAGCGTGCGCGGCGACAGCGTCGCACAGAGATCCTTCAGGATCTTGACCTTGAGTTCCTCGTTCTCGGTCGCGGCCTCGATGACGAGGTCACAGTCGACGAGCTTGGCGCGGTCGGTGGTGCCGGTGATGCGCTTGAGCGTGGCGTCGCGATCGCCCGCCGACATCTTCTCCTTTTTGACCAGACGCTCGAGGCTGCCGCCGACCGTCGAAATCCCGCGGTTCACCGCCGCATCGGAAATATCGACCATCACGACCGAAAGCCCGGCCGCGGCACAAATCTGCGCGATGCCGTTGCCCATTGTCCCTGCCCCGATGATGCCAACGGTTTGGATCATTGCCTCAAATCCTTCATCCTTGCGGGACGTGCCATACCGGCCCCGTCCCATTGTTCCTGGATCAGGGTCTAGCACCGCCCCCGGCCGGGTGCGACCCGATCCTGTCCTTCCTTAAAGCATCCAAGGCGGGAATAAAGCCGCCTTCCGGTCGCGAAACGGCATGATTTCGCGCCCCGGCCCGTTTGGCCCGGCCTATCTGCGGCATCCCTTGCCCCGGGAGCCGGGCTCGCGGCGGTAACGGCTTAACCGAGACGAAGCACCTTGCCCGGATTCATGATGTTCTTGGGATCGAGCGCCCGCTTGATCGTGCGCATGATGTCGAGCTCGGTCCGGGAGCGATAGTGCTGGAGCTCGTCGAGCTTCTCGATGCCGATGCCATGTTCCGCCGAGATCGAGCCGCCCATCGAGGTGATGAGGTCGTTGACGGCCCGTGTGATCGCCGCGGAATACTGGGAGAGCGTATCGCGGTCCATGCCCTTCGGGCCCATGAAGGAGAAGTGTACGTTGCCGTCTCCGATGTGGCCGAGCGGATAGGGGCGGATCGCGGGCAAGATTGCGAGCACGGCCTCGAGACCGCTGTCGATAAACTCGGGAATCCTGGAGACCGCGACCGACACGTCGTAGCTCAAGCCCGGACCTTCGGTGCGCGATGCCTCGGCGACAGCCTCGCGAATCCGCCACATGTTGCGCGACTGCGCTTCGGTTTGCGCGATCACCGCATCCAGCACCCGGCCCGCCTCGAGTTGGTCGGCCAGGAACTGCTCCATCCTGTCCGACATGCCTGTGCCGCCGTCCTGCCGTGGCCTGGCCGACGACCATTCGAGAAGGAGATACCATTCGGTCTGAGCCTTGAGAGGATCCTGGGTGCCGGGAATGTGGCGCAGCACCATGTCGGTGCACGCACGGCTGATGAGCTCACAGGAGCCGACATTGTCATCGGAAGCGGCATGCGCCTCCGACAGCAGGTCGATGGCTGCCTTGGGATCGCGAATCGCAAGCCATGCCGTGCACACGTCTTTCGGCGCCGGCCAGAGTTTCAGCACCGCCTTGGTGATGATGCCGAGCGTCCCTTCGGCCCCCATGAACAGATGCTTGAGGTCATAGCCGGTGTTGTCCTTCTTGAGTGCGCGCAGGCCGTCCCAGATATCGCCGTTAGACAGCACGACTTCGACACCCAACACCAGATTTCGCGCATTGCCATAACGCAGCACCTGCACGCCGCCGGCATTGGTGGACAGATTGCCTCCGATCATGCACGAGCCCTGAGCACCCAGGCTGAGCGGAAAGAGGCGATCGTGGCGCGCAGCTGTGTCCTGAAGCGTCTCGAGAATGCAGCCTGCCTCCACGGTCATGGCATAGCCGACGGGATCGACATTCAGCACCTGGTTCATGCGACCGAGCGACAGCACGATGCCGCGGTGCATGGGCCACGGCGTGGCACCGCCCATCAGGCCGGTGTTGCCACCTTGCGGAACGATGGCAATGCCGTTGTCGTAGCAGAGCTTGGCGACAGCGGAGACTTCCGCGGTGCTGGCCGGACGCACGACCGCCGCGGCCTGCCCCGCCAGTTCGCCGCGCCAGTCGGTCACGAAGGGCTGTTTGTCTTGCTCATCCAGGATCAGGCCTTTGTCGCCGACGATGGTCCGCAAGCGGTCGAGAACGGCTGACGTCACGGGCGCGGTCGGAATCGAAGGAGCGGTGGGAAGGGCTGCACCCGGCATGTGTTCCTCTCTTTTCGGCCGTTCAGCGCCTTGGGGCGCGCCAGCCTTCGTTCTTGTTTTCATTCTGGGCGGTGGTGCGACGACCCTAGCATAGGGGTCGCGCTTGCGGGAACGTCTCCGGCAGTAAGCCTCGTGCGGATTTGCCCGGAATGCTGAACGCAGGTGCACTTCCGCCGAGCTCCCGCATACCCTACTGTGCCCGATGAAATTCGGATTGGAGATCATGAGCCGTTTCTGGAGTCCGGTCGTCCACACGCTTTCGCCCTACGTTCCCCGGGGAGCAGCCGAAGCAGGACGGCAGCGTCAAGCTCAATACCAATGACAACCCCCACCCGCCCTCGCCGCGCGTGCTGGCGGCGATCGCATCGGCCGCGGAGCGGCTGCGCCTTTATCCCGATCCGCGCGCAACGCGCCTGCGCGAGGCGATCGCGGCCCATTGCGATGTGGCGCCGGAGCAAGTGTTCGTCGGCAACGGCTCCGACGAGGTTCTGGCCCACACCTTCCAGGCTCTTCTGAAGCACGACATGCCGCTTCTATTCCCCGACGTCACCTACAGCTTCTACCCCGTCTATTGCGGCCTCTATGGCATAGCGCATGACGAGGTACCGCTCGATCGTGCGATGAGGATCGATATCTCCAACTACAGGAGGCCATCGAGCGCCATCCTCCTCTGCAATCCGAACGCGCCTACCGGCATCGCCCTTCAGCGCGACGCAATCGCATCACTGCTGGCCGAACAGCCGGGCAGGCTGGTGGTGGTGGACGAGGCCTATGTCGATTTCGGCGCCGAGAGCGCCGTGCCACTGGTTGCACGGCACGACAATCTACTGGTCATCCAGACCTTCTCGAAGTCGCGCTCGCTCGCTGGCCTCCGGGTCGGTTTTGCCATCGGCCAACGACCGCTGATCGAAGCGCTGGAACGGGTGAAGGACAGCTTCAACTCCTATCCCGTCGATTGCCTCGCGATCGCCGGCGGCGTCGCCGCGATCGAGGACGACGGCTGGTTCAAAGACACCCGTGCCCGTATCATCGCAAGCCGCGAAACCTTGGCCCGCGACCTCAGACAACTCGGCTTCGAGGTGTTGCCGTCGCTCGCCAACTTCGTCTTCGCGCGCCATCGAAGCCGGAGCGGAGCAGATCTCGCGGCGGCGCTTCGCCAGCGCGGCGTTCTGGTGCGGCATTTCGGAAAGCCGCGCATCGAGGACTTCCTGCGCATCACGGTCGGAACGGAGGCCGAGTGTGCCCGGCTTGTTGAAGTGCTGCGCGGCTTGATCTGAGCCCTGAGGGTCCCGGCATCGGCCAGCGTCAAACGATGGGGCCGAACGCCACCTCGTGCCATGCCGCGCGAGGCTTTGATTTCCGGTCAAATTCGGGTTACCAAACCGCTCCGCCGCCGACTTGCACGACGATGTCCTCGGGGAAATGTACGTGAAACACCTCCGCAGTCCCGGAATCGACGCACCCGAGACATCGTGGCGGGCGCCGAAGCTCAGGCACGGATGAACGACTTCGCGCGATCCGTCGGCGCCGCATTTACGCTGATCGGCGAGGCCGACGCAGAGCTTCTGGGCATCGTCGGACTGTCGGTGCGCGTCAGCCTGACGGCCAGCATCGTCGCGCTTCTGATCGGGGCGCCGTTCGGGGCCCTGCTTGCGATCACCCGGTTCCGCGGGCGGCAGGTCATCATCGTCCTGACCAATGCCTTGCTCGGCCTTCCGCCGGTCGTGGTCGGGCTCGCGCTTTATCTTCTGCTGTCGCGCTCCGGCCCGTTGGGGCCCGCCGGCCTGTTGTTCACGCCGACGGCCATGGTGATTGCGCAGTCGCTACTCGCAACACCGATCGTGGTGGCACTGGTGCACCGGCCGGCGAGCCTGCTGTGGGCGGAGTATGGCGACCTGGCACGGATCGACGGGCTGTCAACGCTGCGCAGCATCGGCTTGCTGTTCGCACTGGGCCGGACCTCGCTGCTGACGGCCTTTCTCGCAGCCTTCGGGCGCGCGATTGCCGAGGTTGGCGCCATCCTCATCGTCGGTGGCAACATCCGCGGTTTCACGCGCACGATGACGACGGCGATCGCGCTGGAGACGAGCAAGGGCGACCTGCCGCTGGCGCTCGGGCTCGGGCTGATCCTGCTCGCACTCAGCGTCGCAGTGTCGACCGTTGCCTTCCTGCTAGTGGGACGCGTTGGGGAAAAATAGCTGCTCGCCGCCGACCTTGTAGCCGGCGATGGCCTCCTGCCCCCCAGAAGAGATCAGCCAGTCGATGAAGGCCTGCCCGTCCCGCGCCTTCACGTTCGAATGCTTGGCTGGATTCACCAGCATGACCCCGTACTGGTTGAACAGCCGTTTGTCGCCTTCGGTCAGGACGGCGAGCTCGCCGCGGTTCTTGAATGACAACCAGGTGCCGCGGTCCGACAGCAGATAGGCATTCGACGACGACGCCATGTTCAGCGCCGGGCCCATGCCCTGGCCGATCTCGCGATACCAGCCGTCCTTGGCGGCACCGAGGTCGATGCCGGCCTCCTTCCACAGCCGCAGCTCGGCCGCGTGCGTGCCGGACTTGTCGCCGCGCGAGATGAACGGCGCCTTCGCGGACGCTATCTTGCGCAGCGCCTCGGCCACGTCCTTGCCGCCGGCGATCTTCGCGGGATCGCTCTTCGGCCCGACAATGACGAAGTCGTTGTACATGACGTCGAAGCGCTTCACGCCCTCTCCTTCGGACATGAACTTGTCTTCGGCAGGTCTGTCATGGACGAACACGACGTCTGCATCGCCGCGCCGTCCGATGTCGAGCGCCTGGCCCGTGCCGACGGCCACGACCTTCACGTCGATGCCCGCGGCCTTCGAGAACAGCGGCAGCAAGTAACCGAACAGCCCCGACTGTTCCGTTGACGTCGTCGAGGCCACGGTGATGGCGCGCTCCTGCGCGAATGCGATCGTGGACCAGAGCAGAACCGCTCCGAGAGTCAGTAGCCTTTTCATGCCTCGTCCTTACACCAGATGCCGGATGTTCCAAACTCTACCGTCGATAGAGCCGTACAGGGAACCCGACCAGCGCCGCAGCGCGCCTGGTCAAGATCCTCGCGGCACTGCCCGGTGAGGAACGTCCGCTCCGCGCGTAAGTTGTCGTCAGATCAACCCAGGAGGAAACCAGATGAAGAAGCTCATTTTGGCATCCGCGTGCATCATGGCGCTGGCGACCGGCGGCGCCGTCGCGCAGACACAACCCGCCCCCGGCGCATCCGGCCAGGGCGACGTTGGCCCCTCGTCGCGGGGCCCCGCGACCAAGGGCATGACGACCGGCACGTCGTCGAACATGCAGAACGAGGCCGCCGACAGCAAGGGCAAGCAGACTCCCGCGGCCGGTGGCAGCAACACGAACAACATGGGTAGCCAGGCCGGCGGCGGCGCAGGCTCCGGCTCCGGCTCCGGCTCCGGAAAGTAGGCCGGTATCGATCGAAAATCCTGGAGAGGGGCGATCGTCTCCTCTCCAGAAGTCTTCGTGCCGTCAAAGCTTGTCGATGTCATGTGCGAAGGTGTCGGTGTCGAACGAATCGTATTGCTGCACCTTGGTTACAGTCACGCCGGCCAAATCGCAGCCGCGCGCTCTGAAGGCATGGATGTTCTGCAATTGGTCCCACCTACATTGACATCAGTGTGACAGCCGGGGATTTTTACATTGCTGGCGAATCAGCGATGGCCTCAAGCCGAGTACCTGTTGGACAACTCCCTGTGCTTTCGAGACTGATATCGTTGCTGCGCCGCATCCCCGCGGTGAAATGGGCGTTCACCCGGCTTCGGCCCGCGCCGCACGGCGGCAGCATCGACGTCGCGCCTGATGCCGCAGACGCCTCACCCGCCATTGTTGCCGAAATTGCACAAGCCGCCCCGGCTCTCGACACTACCATTGGCGCGGATACCTTGAACTCCGACGCGGCGGTGGCGGCTTCAGCCGCCGAAGACGACAGCGCCAGCCCTGTCATCGCGGAGAGCCCGTCGGAAGCGCCAGCCGATATCAGCGGCAGCGACGAACCATCCCGAGAGACGGGGGCGGACGTCGAGCTCGTTGTCGAGGAGGAAGCGTCGGTCGCGACCATCGACGTCGAGCGCGAGCCGGTCGACGTCCCCGTACTTATCATCAACAGCGATCCATCTCCCGAACTCGCGGCCGACCTTGAGCCCGTTGTCGCGGAGAAGGCCTCGTCTGCCGAGGTCGAGTTGGAGGTCGTCCCCGTCGATGCCCCCGCTCTCGCTGTCAACGAGGAGCATTCCTCTGCCGTCGACATGGACCCGTGCTCAACTCTCGACGACACGTATGTCGCGTTCGCCGATCGCGGCATCTCGCCGGAGCATGTCCCTGAAGACAGCATCGCCAGCGATCCGTCCCCCAGCGGCGCGGACGTCCTCGCCGACACGCCCAGCGTCGTCACGGATGTTGCGCCGGAGCTGGCCCTCGAGGCTCCCACTCTGGAGATCGCCAGCGCGCCGAAGGTTCGTGCAAAGATCGCAGAACCCGCCGACCGCGCCGCGCTGATCCGGCAGCGCTGGGCGGAGACCGGGATCAGGATGTGGAATCCCCGCCTCCACGGCGCCGGTGATGCCACGCTGAACATCCAGGGAAGCGTCGGGCTGTTGCCGCCCGGGCTCGGCGAGACGATGCCGCGCTACGACAAGCTGGAATTCCGGATGCTCGGCGGACAGATCGTCTGCGAGGGCGTGATTGTCGAAGCACCCGCGCATGCAAGCCAGCGTAGTTTTGCGCGGCTGGCCGAGCCCGGGAAACCCGATCGGGTCCGCGAACCAATGCGGGAACGCCAGGCCGCTCTCGCCTGACCCTTTATTCCCTGCGACGACCAGCCCATATGCTAGGCTGACGCCCTGAATTTGGGAGATCGCATGCCCGCAAAATCATTGCGGCTGGTCGTGATTGCCGCCCTCTGCGTCTCGCAAGGAGCCTTTGCCGCATCCAGTAAACGCCACGCGCCCGCTACCGATCAGGCCTCACCCTACAAAGCCGACCGCCTCTCCTCTTCGCGCGGAGAGACGATCCTCAACACGCCCGGCCAGGCTACCGTGCTGACGCGAGATATCCTCGACGACAAGCACGCGACGAGCCTCAAGGACGCCATGCGCTTGACCGCCGGCGTGACGATCGGGCGCTAGGCCGTTCACTCAGGGGATAGGATAGCCCTTCCAGACCCACTCCAGCGCCGACGGCAGCGTCTGCGCGATCGTGGGGCGGTCGACGTGCTTGGCGTTGCGCACGAACAGGAATTGATAATGGTAGCCCTTCTCCGCCAGCACCTTGGCCATTAGCGCGTTGGAGAGGGTCCAGTCGTGCATACCGTCGGGAATGGTGGGGTTCGGATAGAACAGGTCCTGGTCGCCGCCGAAGAACCAGAAACGGATCGGCTTGGTCGGCGCAGCGACGATCAGCGGCACGCCGGGCGGCTCGGCCGGCGTGAGCACGCCCGCCTTGGAGATGAGGTTGGGTGTGGCCGGCCCCGTCCATGCGCTGTGATATTCCCAGGCGCCGCCGCGTAGCGACGGGTCATGCGGCCATTGCTGGTTGACCATGGTCGGCGAGAACGCCAGCACGCGGCGATAGAGATCGGGATAGAACCACGCCATGGTGAAGGCTGCCACGCCGCTCGAACTCAGCCCCATGGTCGCACGCCCATCGGGATTTCTGGTCAGCCTGACCTCGGCGTTCTTTTCGACCAGCGGCAGCACTTCACGCTCGACGAACTGCGCGTAGGCGCCTGACACCGCGTCATATTCGCGGCCGCGCTGACTGCCCTGCGCGTCCTGCCCGCCATTGCCGATCTGGATCGCGATCATCGGCGGCACGCGGCGCTGCGCGATCAGATTGTCGAGCGTGACGGCGAGATCCTTGTAGGCGTTCGAGCCGCCGTCGCCGACCACGATGAACGGCGCCTCGCTGCCGCGCACATATTGCGCCGGCACATAGACGTCGATGGTGCGCGACCAGACGCCGGGATGGCTGGTGGTCACGATCATGTGCGACTTGTCATCCGGCGCTGTAACGGTCGTCATAATCGAGGAATTGGTGCAGCCGGCAAGATCGTCGCGGATCAGACCCGGATTGTAGATGGTGCTCTCCTTCGACGACAGCGTGAAGGATTTTGTCGTCCCACGCGGCACGCCCTCCTTCGCGATCGTCTCCGGCGCAGGATTGTGGGTGGGACCGATGATGAAATTGCCCTCGGCACCAGGTGGCGGCAGCGTTCCGTCAGGAAGCTCAGTGGCACGCGGATAGTTGGGATTGGAGGGATCGCGCGTCGGAGGTGTCGTCTTGAAATCGAGACCCGCCGTATCGATGAAGAACGGGCCCGCCTTGTCGACGGTGTTGGCCCCAGGCGGCACCACCATGTTCTGGGTGACGCAGGCCGGCTGCGAGAAGGCAATCGATGTGGAAGAGACGAGGGAAATCAGCGTCCCCGCAACAACGGAGAATGAATTGGTCATTTGAGCTCCCGGTGTTGACGAGTCTTTCTGGCTCGCCTTGGCGCAAAGTATGACGAGCCGCCTGCGCGCGGTCAAACCCCAGCCGGCCGCATTGCAGCTATGGCCGCCATGCTCAAATCGGACAGGGAGGGTTATTCCGCGCACTGTCGCGAAATTACGGGACACGTGGCGCTCGAGAAAACAGCGATCGTCTCGCGCTATCTTCACCTCTCCTTCTCCGGGGGAGAGGTGAAGCGGCCATGCCGGCTCGCACTGTTGTCGGTGCGACAATACGTTTCGCGCGCATATGGTTAGCAGAGCGTAGCCGCTACTTATGCAGTCTCTTTCAGCCAATCACCGCGCTTCCGCCGCCGGATATCGTTAACGCGGTCTCACCGGTGCGCGGATCGAGAAGATCCGCGGCGCGTCGAACCTCTCGCGAGGACGCCAATCTAACGCCCCCTTTACCCCCGCCGTGCAAGATCGCCCGCGTTTTGAGGGAATTCAGGGCTGATATTGCAATGCCTGTCACCAATTTGAAGTCTCATCTAGCTGCCGTTGTAGAGCTGTTTCGCGTGCCGGCCGACAATCCGGAGCTGATGCGCGCGCAATTCGACGCCTTCTCAAAACAGATCCCGCTGCTCTATTTCATCCTGATCACCAACACGATCGCGGTGGCTTATACCTATGTGCCGCTGGCGCCGGCCTCGCTCAGTATGATCGTGCCGGCCGTGTTGATCGCGGTGACAGGCTTTCGCACATTCTGGTGGCTGCGCCAGCGCGGTGTCGTCCGCAACGATGCCGACATCCTGCGCAACCTGCGCCTCACCAATTGGATTGCAGCGCCGATCGCGGCGGGTTTTACTCTCTGGTCGTTTGCCCTGTATCCCTACGGCGATGCTTTCGCCAAGAGCCAGGTTGCCTTCTACATGGCGGTGACCGTGATCGGCTGCATCTTCTCGCTGATGCATCTGCGCTCGGCGGCACTGATCGTGACGCTGGTCGTCGACGTGCCCTACGTGCTGTTCTACTTCGCGACGGGCGAACCGACGCTGGAGGCGATGGCCGTCAATAATCTGCTGGTCACCGGTGCGATGGTCACGGTGCTGTTCATCTACTATCGCGACTTCGCCGACCTTGTCGCGAGCCGCAAATCGCTGCTGGCGCAGCAGGCGGCCACCCAAGCCCTCTCGGACGAGAACTTCCGCCTCGCCAATCTCGATTCCCTCACCGAGCTGCCGAACCGCCGGCGCTTCTTCGCCGAGCTGTCGAGCGCGTTCACCGATGCCGAGCGCAGGAACGTTCGCGTCGCGGTCGGGATCATCGACCTCGATGGCTTCAAGCCGATCAACGACAATTATGGCCATTCGGTCGGCGACCGCGTTCTGATCGAAGCGGGCCGGCGCATCCGCGAGGTCTGCGAGGGCTTCGGCCCCCAGCGGGTGGAATTCGCCAGGCTCGGCGGCGACGAGTTCGGCCTCGTCGTGTGCGGCGACCCTGACGATGCGGATCTGATGCGGCTCGGCGAACGCATCGGTGACCGGGTCAAGCTGCCCTACCAGCTCGACACCGCCCATACCGGGCTGTCCTGCTCGATCGGCTTCGCGCTATTCCCGCAATCGGCAACGACGGCGGAAGCGCTCTATGAATGCGCCGACTATTCCCTCTATCATGCCAAGCGCCATCTGCGCGGCCGCACCGTAATCTTCTCGAGCGAGCTCGAGGCCGAGATCCGCAGCCGCGGCGTCATCGAGAATTTGCTGCGCACCGCCGATTTCAGCACCGAGATGGACCTGGTGTTCCAGCCGATCGTGGACGCCATGAGCGAGCACACCGCCGGCTTCGAGGTCCTGGCGCGCTGGCGCAGCTCCCGCCTCGGCCTGGTTTCGCCGGCCGACTTCATTCCGGCCGCCGAGCGCATCGGCCTGATCAGGCCGCTGACGCAGGCGCTGCTGGTACGCGCGCTCGCGACGGCCAAGACCTGGCCCGACCACATCCGTCTGTCGTTCAACCTGTCCGCCCACGACGTCTGCTCGCCCGAGGGCATCCTGCCGCTGATCACCATCGTCGAGAAGAGCGGCCTGCCGCCGCACCGGATCGATTTCGAGATCACCGAGACCGCCGTTACCTTCGATTTCGTACGCGCGCAGCAGTCGATCGCGGCATTGAAGGCGATGGGGTGTGGCATTTCGCTGGACGATTTCGGCACCGGCTATTCCTCGCTGAGCCACGTGCATTGGCTGCCGCTCGACAAAATCAAGATCGATCGCAGCTTCATCGCCGACGTCAACGACAATGCAGTGAGCCACAAGATCATCAAGTCTCTCACGGGCCTCTGTGACGACATGGAGATCGCCTGCGTGGCCGAGGGCGTAGAGACCCGCGCTCAGCTCGATACCCTGCGCCGGCTGGGATGCGACTTCATCCAGGGCTACTACTTCGCAAAGCCCATGCAAGGCGACGCGATCGACGAGTATCTCGCAAAGGAACGCCAGCGCCTCGGCGGCGCCGGAGCCAGGGTCGTGGCCTAAAGTCAGACCGCGCAGTAGCGCTCCTGGATATCCTTGTCCGCCAGCAGCGCCGCGGCGCTGCTTTGATGCACGACTTCACCCTGATCGATGATCACGGCACGGTCGGCGAGCCGCAGCGCCCATTCGACGTTCTGCTCGACCAGGAGCAGCGTCTTGCCCTCGTCGCGCAGGCGACGGAACAGCACGCCCATCTCCTCGACCAGGACAGGCATGATGCCTTCCGATGGCTCGTCGAGCAGAAGCATCTTCGGCTTCGCGATCAAGGCGCGTGCAATCGCCAGCATCTGCTGCTCGCCGCCCGACAGCGTGACACCCTCCTGGTCGAGACGCTCCTTCAGGCGCGGAAAAGTCTCGGCGATCTCGTCGATCGCGACGCGCTCATCGATGTCGCTTCCTGCCGCGACGAGGCCGAGACGAAGGTTCTCGCGCACGGAGAGACCGGGGACGATGCGGCGCTCCTCGGGAACGTAAGCCAGGCCGAGATGGAAGCGCTGATGGGCGCGCAGCTGTAGAAGCTCCCGGCCCGCAAAGCGCACGCGACCCGTCGCCTTGGGCATCAGGCCCATCATCGACCGCAGCGTGGTGGTCTTCCCGGCTCCGTTGCGACCCACAAGGGCAACGACCTCGCCGGGCTGCACATGCAAGGAAATGCCGTGAAGGACGTGGCTCGCGCCATACCAGGCGTGGAGATCCCTGATTTCGAGCAGCGCTGTCTCAGCCATAGCCTTCACTCTGTCCGAGATAGACCCGGCGGACCTCCGGATTGCTCCTGATCTCATCGGGCGCGCCGTCCGCAAGCAGGCGGCCATGATGCAGCACCACGACGCGCTTGGATAGGCCCAGCACCATCTTCATCTTGTGCTCGACGAGGAGCACGGTGCGCTTCTCGGCGAGCCGTTCGAGCAGCGCGACCATGTCCTTTGTCTCTTCCGGCCCCATGCCGGCGGTCGGCTCGTCGAGCAGAAGCAACTCAGGCTCCGAGACCAACGCGATCGCGATCTCCAGCGCGCGCTGCTGGCCATGCGACAGGAACTTCGCCAATTCGGCGCGCCTGCCCAGCAGCCCGACTGCGTCAAGTGCAACATCGGCGCGAGCATGGAGTTCTGTTAGTCGAGCGCGGTTGCGCCAGATGTCGTAGCTCACGGTCAATGCCTGCGCCGCCACGCGAACGTTCTCGTGCACGGACAGGTCCGGGAAGATGTTTGTGATCTGGTACGAGCGCGAGATGCCCTGATGCACGAACCGATGCTGCGGCAGACCGTTCAGCTCGCGTCCTCTGAAATGCAGCTTGCCTGACGTCGGTGTCAGCGCGCCGGAGAGGATGTTGAAGAACGTGCTCTTGCCGGCGCCGTTCGGCCCGATGATCGAGGTGAGCTGTCCGGCCGCAAAAGACACGGTGATGCCTTCGAGCGCGACGAAGCCGCCGAAGTGCTTGCCGATCCCCTCGGCACGAAGCAATTCGCCGCTCATGGCCGCGCCTTTCCGACACCCAATGTGTCGAGCAGCGTGCCCCAGATGCCCTTGGGGAGGAACAGCACGAACAGGACGAAGATCGCACCGACGAAGAGCTGCCAGTGTGGGGTCCAGACCGAGATGACGTCCTCCAGGATCAGGAACGCCGCCGCGCCGACGAACGGCCCGAAGAAGCTGCGCGCGCCGCCGAGCAGCACCATCATCACGATCATGCCCGATGTCTGGTAGTGCAGGATGTCGAGCGGCACGATCGACAGATGTAGCGCCAGCATGCAGCCACCGAGCGAGGAGATCGCGCCCGACAGCATGAACACGATCAGCTTGCTGCGCTCGACGTCATAGCCGCAGGCCCGCGCCCGCTGCTCGTTCTCGCGGATTGCCTCGATCACGGCCCCGAAGGGCGAGTTCAGGATGCGCGACTGGAACCACATCGCCAATGCGGCAAAGGCCATCAGCACATAATATTTGTTGACCGGGTCGAGGAAATTGACGGGGAAGCCGAACAGGCTGATGCGATCGACAGTAAAGCCGCGCAGCCCGTTCTCGCCACCGGTGAACGACGAGGCCTGGAGCGCCACGTAATAGACGAGCTGGGCCAGCGCGAGTGTTACCATGGAGAAGTAGATGCCGCGGGTGCGCGTGGAGACGATGCCGATCGCGGCGGCGAGGCCGGTACTGAGGAGAACAGCGATCGGCACCGCTGCGAACCAGGGCACGCCGTAACGGCCGATCGCGATACCCGTGAAGTAGGCGCCCGCGCCAAAGAAGGCGGCCTGGCCGAACGACAATAGCCCGGTGTAGCCGAACAGCAGATTGTAGCCCATCACGACGACGCCGTAGATCAGGACATTGACGGCCAGCGCCTGGGACGGCAGCAGCCAGGGCAACACGGCCAGCACCGCGATGGAGAGCAACACGCGTTGGTCGAGAAGCCGGCCGAGCCCGCTGGAGGTGCTCTTGGCGACCGCTTCGCCGCCCGATGGTGACGTCACGCCGTCCTCCCTCTGACGCCGAACAGACCTTGCGGGCGGATCAGCAGCACCACAGCCATCAGCGCGAACATAACGATGGTTGCCATCTCCGGCGCGAACAGCGCGACCAGGCTGATGGAGATGCCGACCATGAGGCCTGCGACCACCGCCCCGACGATCGACCCGAGGCCGCCGATCACGGTCACCACGAAGGCTTCCGCCAGCACCAGCGATCCCATCTCCGGATTGACGCTGCGCATGGGACCCGCGAGCACGCCCCCGAGCGCGGCCAGCCCAACGCCGAGCCCGAAAATCGCGAGCCAGACCCGGCCGATGTCGACACCGAGCACCTGCATGATGGTGGGATCGCGGGCCCCCGCGCGCACGATCAAGCCGATTCGGGTCTTCTCCAGCGTCAGCCAGAGCACCAGGAGCACCATCGCCACCAGCGCAATGACGAACAGGCGGTAGCGCGGGAAGAATCCGATACCGAGATCGAGCACCCCGATCAGCTGCGGCGGGGTTGGAAACGGGATGCCGTCGCTGCCGAACACGATCCGCACGCCCTCGACCAGGATGTAGCTGAGGCCGAAGGTGAGCAGCAGCGGATCGTCGATCGAGCGTCCATAGAGCCTGCGGATCAGGACGAACTCGATCAGCATGCCGAAGCCGCCGATCAGGATGGGCGCCAGCAGCAATCCCCACCAGAAGCTTCCGGTGAGCGAAGCCAGGTACAGCCCCGCATAGGCCCCGATCATGAACAGCGCGCCATGGGCGAAATTGACCACCCCGAGCATGCCGAACACGATCGTCAGTCCAAGCGCAGTGATCACCAAGACCGCCCCAAGGGCGATCCCGGAAAGAAGCTGCATGATGATCAGCGACAGGTCCATTGCCCAGGCTTCAGGTCGCGTGGCCCAGCTCGCTGCAACTGCGCAGCATGTCATCGGAACCCGTGTCGTTGGCGAGAATGGCGAACAGATCGTTGTCGTTGGCCATGGCGGACTTCTTCTTGGACTCCAGCACCAGGACCGGCTGCACCGACTGGTGGTCGCATTTGCGGTAATGCTGCGGACCCTTGGTCAGGTCGTATTGCAGCTTCTCCAGGGCATCGACCACCTTGTCGGTATCGGTGCCACCCGCGGTTTGCATGGCCTGCAAAAGCGATCCGACGCCGGAATAACCGTAGGCGCCGTAATCGGTCGGTATCGCGCCGCCATTGGCTGCCTTGAAGGCGCTGTTGAAAGCGGTAGCGGACTTGCTCTGCGTCTCCAGGCCCCAATAATAGTTGGCGCCGCCGACCACGCCCTCGAACACGTCGGGGCCGACCGCGAGCCGCTGGTTGTGCAGGATCACCGGCACGACGATCTTCATCTGCTGCTTGACGCCGAAGTCCACCGCTTGCTTGATCGCATTGGCCTGGTCGCGGCCGAAATTGGAGATGCAGAGCACGTCCGGCCGCATCGACATCAGGCGCGGCATGAAGGTGGAATAGTCGGCAGCGCCAAACGGATGCAGGATCTCGCCGACATTGTCCGCGCCGATCGCTGCCTGCGCGCGCTTGAAGCCGCGCAGCATCTCGTGGCCGTAGGCATAATCGGCGACCAGATGGGCAACCTTCATGCCCTTCTTCAGGGTCTGCCGTGCCACGGCGGCGGTCGTCATGTGCGGGTTCAGCGCTTCATGGAAGGTGAATTTACTGAAATCCTTGGCCTCGTTGATGGTGTCGGACTGGCTGATCGAAACATAGATCACGCCGCGGGCGCGGGTGACTTCGTTGACCGCGAGTTGTACAGCGCTGGAGAGCGCGCCGACGACGGCATGAACCTTGTCCTTCTCGATCAGCTCCAGCGTACGGGTCGCGGCCTCACCGGCATTGAGCTTGTCGTCGCGCACCAGCAGCTCGACCTTACGGCCGCCGATGCCGCCCTTGTCGTTGGCGAGCTTGACCGCAAGCTCGGCGCACTTCACCTGGTCGCGCGCTTCCGCGGCGAACGGGCCGGTCAGCGGGGTTGGAAAGCCGATGCGGATCGTTTCGTCCGCGGCGCGGCCGAGCCGCGGCATGGCGAGCAGTGCCGCGCTTGCGGAGAGACCGGCGAGCGCGGTGCGGCGGGATATTTTCAGGGTCCTACCGGACTTGGGCATGATTTCCTCCAACTATCTTTTTTAGATTCGCTTCAGGGCTTTCAGGACTTTTGCAGGCGTGATCGGGAAGGAATTGATGGTCGCACCGAACGGCGTGAGCGCATCGTTGACGGCGTTCAGCACACAGGCCGACGCCGCGGCCGTCCCCGCCTCGCCGCATCCCTTGGCGCCAAGCTCCGTGTCGGCGGTCGGTGTCTCGATATGGGCGATGACGATGTCAGGCATCTCCATCGGCATCGGGACGAGGTAGTCGGCGAGCGAGCCGTTCACGAGCTGGCCGGTCTCGCTGTAGCGGCATTCCTCGAACAGCGCCGCGCCCAGTCCTTGCACGATGCCGCCGCGGAGCTGCTCGTCCACCAGCATCGGATTGATGATCCGGCCACAATCCTCGACGATGAAATGCTTCAACATCTTGATGAAGCCGGTCTCGACGTCGACCTCCAGCGAGCAGCCCTGGATGCCGTTGGTGAAGGCGAAAGGATAGCCCTGTGGCGCGAAGTGCTGGCTCACGGTGAGCTGAGCCTGCGTGCCCGGCGGCAGCGTATCGGAACGGAAATACGCAATGCGCGCGATCTCGGAGACCGGCATCCGCTGATTTCGCGTGCCGGCGTCGACGACCTCGCCATCGATGATGTCGAGTGCCGATGGCTGCTCCTGGAGGATGAGCGCGGCGATTTCCAGGATGTTGCGCCTGAGCGCGCGCGTAGCCTGGAGCGCAGTCTCGCCGCCGATGCCGGCGCCACGGCAGGCCCAGGTAGCACCGCCATGCGGCGTCACCTCGGTATCGCCGGTGATGACCTTGACGTGCTCTTGCGCGACGCCGAGCTGATCCGCGACGATCTGACTGATGATCGCCTCGGTGCCCTGCCCCTGCTCGGTGACCGAGATAAGGCAGCGCACTTCGCCTGATGGCGTCAGGCTGATGATCGCACCGTCCTGTGAGGAGATACGGGCTCCGCCAACGCCATAGAACGCGGGACTTGGATTGGTGATCTCGACAAAGGCCGCGATGCCGATCCCGCGATAGACGCCGCCCTTGCGCAACTCTGCCTGCTCGGAGCGCAGCGCATCATAATCCATCATCTCGTGCAGCCGCTTCAGGCAGGCCTGATGCGACAGCGCCTCGAAGCGGTAGCCGGTCGGGGAGGTCTGCGGATAGGCATCGTCGGCGATCAAATTCTGCGCTCGGATCGCGAAGGGGTCGAGACCGACCTTCACCGCGGCCATGTCGACCAGCCGCTCCGTGACGGCGCAGGCGATGGGATGGCCGACCGCGCGATACTGGCTCGTCTGCACCTTGTTCTGGAAGATCACCTCGAGCGTCGCGCGGTAATTCTTGAAGCGATAGGGCGCGCCAATCAGGCGCATGACCTGGTTGCCCTCCACCACGCTTGTACGCGGATAGCTCGAAAACGCCCCGATCGCGGTAAGGTCGAGCACGTCCATCGCCAGGATCTCGCCCTTGCCATCAAGCGCCATCCGGGCGCGGACGCGGTGGTCGCGGGCGTGGATGTCGGAGACAAAGGATTCGATGCGGTCGGCAACGTATTTGACGGGACGGCCGAGCAGGATCGAAAGGCCGACCACGGCCATGTCCTCGTGATAGACATGCAGCTTCATCCCGAAGGAGCCGCCGATATCGGTCGCGATCACGCGAACGCGGGCCTCCGGGATGCCGTAGTGGCGCGAATAGAGGTCCTGGAATTGATACGGCGTCTGTGTCGCGTGGTGCACGGTGAGCGCACCTGCTGCGGGATCGTAGTCGGCGACGATGGCGCGGGGCTCCAGGGTCACGGCCGTATGGCGTCCGAAACAGAATTCCTCTTCCACCACATGGGCCGCATGTGCAAAGGCGTCGTCGACGCTGCCGTTGTCGAGCTGGCTACGGAAGCAGACGTTGTTGGCACTGCCCGGATTGATCAGCGGCCCGCCGGCCTCACGCGCGCTGTCGATATCGGCGACGATGGGAAGGTCCTTGTAGTCGATCTCGATCAGCTCCAGCGCATCCTCGGCGATCGCGCGGCTCTCGGCAACGACTGCAACCACCGCCTGCCCGGCCCAGACCACGCGGTCGAGCGGCAGCGGCAATTGCGGTGCCGAGGTCATGCCCTTGAAATGGTCGAGCGTGCCGGTCCAGGGCGTGCAGATCTTTGCGAGATCGGCACCGGTCGCAACGAGATGCACGCCTTCGAGCGCGCTCGCCCGCCCGGCATCGATGGAGATGATCTTCGCATGCGCATGCGGGCTGCGCAGGAACGCGGCATACAGCATCCGCGGCAGCCTGAGATCGCTGACATAGCGCCCGCGCCCGGCGAGCAGCCGCTTGGCGTTCGGGCGCGGCACGGAGCGGCCGATATAGGAATTCGGGCGATCGAGCGAGGTCAGCGGCGCGCTCATGTCGGGCCTCCGCTTTCGATTCGCGCTTTTGCCACGGCGTCGATCGCATCGACGATCGCTTCATAGCCGGTGCAGCGGCAGTAATTGCCCGACAGCGCATCGCGAATGTCCTCACGGCTGGGCCGCGTCACCTGCGAGAGGAGTTCGTGGGCGTTGACCAGCATGCCCGGGGTGCAAAAGCCGCATTGCAGAGCGTTGCGGCGGTGGAATTCGGCCTGGAGGTCGGCGATTACGCCGGTCTCGGTGAGCCCTTCGATCGTATCGATCCTGGCGCCGTCAGCCTGCACCGTGAACATCAGGCAGGCGTGCACGGCCCGGCCGTCGAGCTGCACAAGACACGCGCCGCAGGCGCCCATCTCGCAGCCGGCATGCGTGCCTGTCAGCTCGAGCACGTTGCGCAGGCAATCGACCAGCGTCTCGCGCGGCGCGACCTCGCAGGCGACCTTGCGGCCGTTGACGGTGAAGCGAACGCGCACGGTCTCGTCCGCATCATCCAGAAGGGATTCGTCGAAGCCGCTCATGCACCCGCTCCGAGACGTCCGAGCATGCGTCCGAGCAGTACGCGGGCGAGATGGAGCCGCATCGCCGGCGGCACCTCGTCGCCATCAGGTGGTGCGAGATCACCTTCGAGCGCGGCCTGCGCTGCGGCGATGCGTTCAGCGCCAAGGCTCAAGCCGATGAGCGTAGCCTCCGTTCCTTTCACCCGCGTCGGCGTGTTGCCGACGGAAAAGAACGAGATCCGTATGTCGTCGATGCGGTCGCCGGTGCAGGTCGCGAGCATGCCGCAACCGACCAACGCATAGTCCCCGCGTCGCCGGGCCAATTCGTCAAATGCAAAGCGCTGATCGGCCTTGAACAGCGGGACGAAGACCGCGGTGATCAGCTCACCGGGCTGCAAAGCCGTCTCGAACAGGTCGACGAAGAAGTCGTCGGCCTTGACGCGCCGGCTGCCGTAAGGGCCGACAATCTCGATCTCGGCACCGAGCGCCAGCGTCATCGCCGGAAATTCGGAAGCCGGATCGGCGTGCGCGACACTGCCGCCGAACGTGCCGCGGTTGCGGATCGCGGGATGGGCGACGAAGGGCGCAGCCGCATGCAACAGGGGCGCGAATTCGGCGATCAGCGGCTCGGTCAGCATCTCGCAATGGCGCGTCAGCGCGCCGATGCGCAAGAATGCGCCTTCACGCCTGACGCCGCGCAGCTCGGCAATGTGGGTGATATCGATCAGCAGCCGTGGCGCCTGCAGCCGCAGCGACAACGCCGGCACGAGGCTCTGGCCGCCGGCAATGAAACGCGCATCGTCGCCGGCGCGCGCGTGAGCGTCCAACGCCTGGTCGATCGTCGCAGCGCGAAAATAGCTGAAAGCCCTCGCCTTCACCGCCGTTTCCTCGATTCCCTCGGCTCATCAGCCGGGACGCCAGATTTGTAACCATCTGGTCTCAAAATCCTTACACGCCGTCGGAAGCCGGTCAACAGGAAATGACCATTTGGTTACAAACGCGCGTTGGGCTATGAAGACAACTGGACGTGCGATTCAGCGACGAAATGGCCCGAAAAGCGCAGAAGACGAAGCGACCGGCCCGGAAGCGGGCCGAGACAGGCAGCAAGTCCGCGCCAAAGCGCCGCAACATGCGTGCGGCCGACCGCGAGCGCGCAATCCTGGACGAGGCAATCCGCTTCTTCGCCGAGCGCGGCTTCGAGGGGCAGACGCGCGAGCTCGCCAAGCGCCTGGGCATCACGCACTCCGCGATCTATCGCCACTTCCCGAGCAAGGAAGCGCTGATCGAGCGTGTCTACCAGGAGGTTTATCTCAGCCGCTGGTCGCCCGATTGGGGTCCGATGATCCGCGACCGCTCGCTATCGCTGGAGGCCCGGCTGACGCGCTTCTATCTCGACTATGTCGAACGCGTGTTCGAGTACAATTGGGTGCGGATCTTCGTCTTCTCCGGCATGAAGTCGTTCGGCATCACCGGCCGCTATCTCGACATCATCAGGCGCGAGATCATCGAGCCGGCGGCCGGCGAGCTGCGCCACGACCTGAAACTGCCCGAAGCAAAGACACATCCGCTCGGCGAGCGCGAGACCGAGCTGTTCTGGGGCCTCCACGGCCGCATTTTCTATCTTGCGATCCGCAAATTCATCTACGCGACGCCGATCCCGGCCGATCTCGACGCGATCGTCCGCGATGCAGTTCAGACCTTCATGGACGGCGCGAAGACGACCATGCCGAGGCTCCTGGCGCGCGACTGAGCCTGGCTACTTCGCCAGGCTCGGCAGATCGAGACCCTTGTCGCGGGCGCAGTCGATCGCTGTGTCGTAGCCCGCGTCGGCGTGGCGCATGACTCCGCTGCCGGGATCGTTCCAGAGCACGCGCGCGATCCGCTTCGCTGCTTCCGGCGTACCGTCGGCCACGATAACCATGCCGGCATGCTGGGAATAGCCGATGCCGACCCCGCCGCCATGATGCAGCGACACCCAGGTCGCGCCGCTGGCGCAATTGAGCAGCGCGTTGAGCAAGGGCCAGTCGGACACGGCGTCCGATCCGTCCTTCATCGCCTCGGTTTCGCGGTTGGGGCTCGCCACCGAGCCGCTGTCGAGATGATCGCGACCGATCACGATAGGTGCCTTCAATTCGCCGCGCGCCACCATCTCGTTGAAGGCAAGGCCCAGGCGATCGCGATCGCCGAGCCCGACCCAGCAGATCCGTGCCGGCAGGCCCTGGAACTTGATGCGGTCCTTGGCCATCTCGAGCCAGTTGTGCAGGTGCTTGTCATCAGGCATCAGCTCCTTGACCTTGGCGTCGGTCTTGAAGATGTCCTCGGGATCGCCGGACAGCGCAGCCCAGCGGAACGGCCCGACGCCACGGCAGAACAAGGGACGGATATAGGCGGGGACGAAGCCGGGAAAATCGAAGGCATTCTTCAGGCCCATGTCCTGCGCCATCTGGCGGATGTTGTTGCCGTAGTCGAGTGTCGGGATGCCTTGCCCATGGAAATCCAGCATGGCCTGGACGTGCTCAACCATAGAAGTTTTCGAGGCGCGCTCCACGGATTTTGGATCGGCGGCGCGCTTGGCTTCCCACTCCGCGAGTGTCCAGCCCTTCGGCAAATAGCCGTTGATTGGATCGTGCGCGCTGGTCTGGTCGGTGACGATGTCGGGCCTGACACCACGGCGGACCAGCTCGGGAAAAATCTCTGCGGCATTGCCGAGCAGGCCGACCGAGACCGCCTTCTTCGTCTTCGCCGCCTCCGCCATGATCGCAAGCGCCTCGTCGAGCGTCGCGGCCTGGCGATCGAGATAACCGGTGCGCAGCCGCATCTCGATGCGGCTCGGCTGGCATTCGACCGCCAGCATCGAGGCCCCCGCCATGGTCGCAGCCAGCGGCTGCGCGCCGCCCATGCCGCCGAGACCGGCGGTCAGAATCCATTTGCCGGCGAGGCTGCCGCCATAGTGGCGCCGGCCAACTTCAACGAAGGTTTCGTAGGTGCCCTGCACGATGCCCTGGCTGCCGATATAGATCCAGGAGCCGGCCGTCATCTGGCCGTACATCATCAGGCCCTTGCGATCGAGCTCGTTGAAGTGATCGAGCGTCGCCCAGTGCGGCACGATGTTGGAGTTCGCGATCAGGACGCGCGGCGCATCGGCATGGGTGCGGAACACGCCGACCGGCTTGCCGGACTGGACCAGCAGCGTCTCGTCGGCTTCGAGCTTGCGCAAGGCCGCAATAATCCGGTCAAAGCTCTCCCAGTCACGCGCGGCGCGGCCGATGCCGCCATAGACGACGAGCTCGCTCGGACGTTCTGCAACGTCGGGATCGAGATTGTTCATGAGCATGCGCAAGGGAGCTTCCGTCAACCAGCTCTTGGCGCTGATTTCGCTGCCGCGGGGCGCGCGGATGGTGCGGTCATTGTCCAGTCGGCGGTTCATGCGGAACACCTCGTCAGGCAAGCGTCGGAAACGGGTCAGTTGAAAGTACGGCGAGCGCCGCAGCCGGCAGCGCGTCGGCCTCGACCAGCGCTGCAGCCTTGGCAAGATCGCCGGCCATGTAGCGGTCGTCGCCGAGCGCCGGCACCTGCTCGCGCAGTGCGGCGATGACGGCAGCGAGCGGCGCGCTGGTTGCATGCGGCGCGCGCAGCGTGATGCCCTGGGCGGCGACCAGCAGCTCGATGCCCAGGATGGTGGCGAGATTATCGGCCATGTCCGACAGCCGCCGCGCGGCATGCGCGGCCATGGAGACATGGTCTTCCTGGTTGGCACTGGTCGGCGTCGAGTCGATCGAGCAGGCAGAAGCGCGCTGCTTGTTCTCGGCATAGAGCGCGGCCGCCGTCACCTCGGCGATCATGAAGCCGGAATTGATACCGGGATCGGGGGTGAGGAACGGCGGCAGGCCGAAATTGAGCGCGGGATCGACCAGCGTCGCGATGCGCCGCTCGCTGATCGCACCGATCTCCGACAGCGCCAGCGCGATGGTATCCGCGGCGAAGGCCACCGGTTCGGCATGGAAATTTCCGCCGGAGACGATCTCGCCGGTCTCGACCAGCACGAGCGGATTGTCGGTGACGGCATTGGCCTCGACGACCAGCGTCCGCGCCGCCTGCACGATGAGGTCGAGTGCAGCGCCCGCGACCTGCGGCTGGCAGCGCAGGCAATAGGGATCCTGCACGCGCTCGTCGCCTTCGAGATGCGACAGACGGATGTCGCTGCCGTCGAGCAGCGCCATCAAGGTTGCCGCGGCCGCGATCTGGCCGGGATGACCGCGTAGCGCCTGGATCTCGGGGCGGAACGGCGCAGTCGAGGCCATCGCCGCATCGACCGACAGCGCGCCGGTGACGAGCGCGGCGCGAGCCAGGCGAAATGCGCGCAGCACGCCGGAAACGGCGTAAGCGGTGGAGAATTGCGTGCCGTTGATCAGCGCGAGCCCTTCCTTGGGCCCCAATGTCAGCGGCACGATGCCGGCGGCCGCGAGCGCCTCGCTGCCCGACACCGTCTGGCCGTCGACGATCGCCTGCCCTTCGCCGATCATCACGGCGGTCATATGCGCGAGCGGCGCGAGATCGCCGGAAGCGCCGACCGAACCTTGCTGCGGCACCAGCGGTGAGACGCGCCGCGCCAGCATGGCCTGCAACTGCTCGATCACCTCGCGGCGCACGCCAGAGGCGCCGCGCCCGAGCGAGACGATTTTCAGCGCCATCATCAGGCGGACGATCGGCTCGGGGGTCGCCGCGCCGACGCCGCAGCAATGCGAGACGATGAGATTGCGCTGGAGCAGCGCGGTGTGGTCGGGCGGAATGCGCTTCGAGGCAAGTTTGCCGAAGCCGGTGTTGATCCCGTACACGGGAGCATCGGCTCGCGCAGCCCTTGCAACGATCTCCGCGGCCGCGTCGACGCGCGGCCAGAACGCGGGATCGAGAACGACAGATGCGCCTTCGAGCACGCGCGCGAGACCATCGAGGCTGACCGTTCCCGGTTTGACAACGATCGCCGCGCCCGGCTTCGTCATTGTCCCCTCCAAACCCGGCGGTGCAGCGGATTGAAGCCGATGCGGTAGACCAGCTCGGCGGGGCGATCGATGTCCCAGATCGCGAGATCACACCATTTGCCGGGCTCAAGCGTGCCGGTATCATGGAGCACGCCGAGCGCTCGCGCGCCTTCGCGGGTGACACCGGCAAGGCATTCGGCCACATTCATCCGGAACAGCGTCGCGCCCATGTTCATGGCGAGCAGGAGCGAAGTCAGCGGCGAGCTGCCCGGATTGCAGTCGGTCGCGAGCGCCATGGCAAGGCCGTGCTTGCGGAACGCCTCGACCGGCGGTTTTTGCGTCTCGCGGATGAAGTAGAAGGCGCCGGGCAGCAGCACGGCCACCGTTCCGGCCTTCGCCATCGCCGCTGCACCGGCTTCGTCGGTGTGCTCGAGGTGATCGGCCGATAGCGCCGAGAATTTCGCGGCGAGCGCAGCACCGCCCAGGTTCGAGAGCTGGTCGGCATGCAGCTTGACCGGCAGTCCAAGCCGGTTCGCGGTCTCGAACACCCGTGCGGTCTGTTCTCCGGAAAATGCGATCCCCTCCATGAAGGCATCGACGGCATCGGCGAGTCCCGCCTTCGCGACCGCCGGCAACATCTCCCTGCAGACGAGATCGATGTAGCGATCCTTGTCGCCATCGGCCTCTGGCGGCAACGCATGCGCGCCAAGAAACGACGTGCGGATCGCGACCGGCCGCTGACGGCCCAGGCTTCGCGCGGCGGCCAGCTGCCGCATCTCGGTCTCGGTATCCAAGCCGTAGCCGGACTTGATCTCGACCGTGGTGGCGCCCTCGCCAATCAGCGCATCGAGCCGCGGCAGCGCGCTTGCTGTGAGTTCGGCCCCGCTTGCCTTGCGCGTCGCGGCCACCGTCGAGACGATGCCGCCGCCGGCGCGCGCGATCTCCTCGTAGCTCGCGCCCTTCAGGCGCAACTCGAATTCATGGGCGCGGTTGCCGCCATAGGCCAGATGGGTGTGACAATCGACGAGACCGGGCGTGATCCAACGCCCTTCGCAATCGATCCGGTCGGCTGCATCGGCACTCGCCGGAAAATCGGTCTGCGCACCCGCATAGACGATACGGCCGCCGCGCGCGGCGATCACACCGTGCTCGATCTCGCCGAGATCGGGACGATCGGCCCGCATCGTGGCGAGCCGGGCGTTATGCCAGATCCGGTCGAAGCGCTCTGCCATGCAACTGTCCCTTCGCGTGGGATGCTTGACTTATATGTCTAGACATATAATCGTGTCGCGGTTCTGTCCAGCCGGCATAGAAACATGACACGACTGCATTTCGCCTCCGCGCTCCTGCCCTCGGGCTGGGCCAATGACGTGCAGGTGGTGATCACCGGCGGCGCGATCGCCGAGGTGACGCCGGGCGTGGCGCCGACCTCCGGCGACGAACGCCACGGCCTTGCGCTTCCGGGACTTGCGAGCCTGCACAGCCACGCCTTCCAGCGCGGCATGGCGGGTCTCGCAGAACTGCGCGGCGATAGCACCGACACCTTCTGGACCTGGCGCGAGACGATGTACCGCTTCGCGCTGTCGATGACGCCTGACGACGTCGCAGCGGTCGCGACACTGCTTTATGTCGAGATGCTGGAGCAGGGTTTTACCCGCGTCGGCGAATTCCATTATCTACATCATGATCGCGGCGGCTCGCTCTACGCCGACATCGGCGAAATGGCCGCACGCATCGCGCAGGCCGCCGAAGCCTCGGGTATTGCGCTGACGTTGCTGCCGAGTTTCTATGCGCATGGCTCATTTGGGGGCGCAGCACCGCATGCCGGCCAGCGCCGCTTCATCTGTACGGTTGATCAATTTTCCGCGCTGATGGCTGCCTCGCGCAAGGCGATTGAGCAATTGCCGGGCGCGAATATCGGCATCGCGCCGCACAGCTTGCGCGCTGTGACGCCGGCCGAGCTTGCCGCGATCATTCCGCTCGCGGATGGCGGACCGGTGCACATTCATGCCGCCGAGCAGATGAAGGAAGTCGAGGATTGCCTGGCGTGGTCCGGGCGACGTCCGGTGCAATGGTTGCTGGAACACGCGCCCGTCGACCAACGCTGGTGCCTCATTCACGCCACCCATACGACGAATGAGGAACTGGCCGCCGTCGTCAAGACCGGCGCGGTCGCCGGCCTTTGCCCCATCACCGAGGCGAGCCTTGGCGACGGCATTTTCCCGGCTCGCGAATTCGTCGGTGCCGGCGGCGCCTTTGGCGTCGGCACGGATTCCAATGTGCTGGTCGGCGTCGCCGACGAGCTGCGCCAGCTCGAATATGGCCAACGGCTCAAGCACCGCAAGCGCAACGTGCTCTCTGCCGGCGCAGGCCGCTCGACGGGACGCGCCCTGTTCGATCATGCATTTGCAGGCGGTGCGCGGGCACTGGCACAGATGTCAGTCGGTCTCACGCCAGGTGCGCGCGCCGACATCGTCTCGCTCGACATCACCCATCCCTCGCTGGCGGGGCGCGTGCGCGACGCCGTCCTCGACGGCTGGATCTTTGCTGCGGGCAGCGGTGCGGTCGATTGCGTCTGGGCCGGCGGCGACAAGGTCGTCGAAGGCGGCCGGCACAGACTGCGCCAGGCCGCGCGCGAACACTTCAACGCATCGGTGCGGAGGCTCGTTGCATGAGCCTCGCCACTGATACGACCGACCAGCCCACGCTTTACAAACGGATCCGCGCCGATATCGAGAACCGCATCCTGACCGGCGAGTGGCCGCCCGGGCATCGCATCCCGTTCGAGCACGAACTGGTCGCGCGTTACGGCTGTTCGCGCATGACCGTGAACAAGGCGCTGTCGGAGCTCGCGCAAGCCGACCTGATCGAGCGGCGGCGACGTGCCGGCTCCTTCGTCCGCCGACCGCAACACCAGTCTGCCGTGCTCAAGATCGCCGACATGCGCGCCGAGATCACCGCGCTCGGGCGTGCTTACGGCTACGAGCTGATCGGCCGCAAGCTCCGCGCCGCAACGGCTGCCGACCGCGACCGCCTCGGCGTCAAGAAGGCCGGCAAGGTGGTCGCGATCACCTGCCGCCACAGCGCCGACAACGTGCCTTTCGCCGTCGAGGACAGGCTGATCGATCTCGCGTCGGTGCCGGATGCGGCGACCGCGGATTTTTCGCGTGAGCCGCCCGGCTCGTGGTTGCTTCACCATGTTCCATGGACCGAGGCCGAGCATACGATCAGCGCTATCATTGCGGACGATCGCACGGCAGAAGCGCTCGACATCGCCGTCGGCGCACCCTGCCTCGTGATCGACCGCTATACTTGGCGCAGCGCGCGCACGATCACCGCGGTGCGGCTGCTCTATCCCGGTGACTCTCACCGCCTTGTCGCCCGATTCAAGGGAGGCTGAGAGGACGATGTCGGCACAAATCGTGCAACGCTTCGCGCAACGGTCCATGAGGACCGACCAAGATCAACAGGACGTCAATCCATCGATCGGCAAGAGGACGACAATCATGCGTAGTTCGAAAGTATTTGCGACAATCATTGCTCTCACAGCTTCCACTTCCGTGCTCGCCGACGACGTCAAGGTCGGCGTCGGCATTTCCGGATGGACGGGGTTCGCGCCGCTGACGCTGGCGAAGGAAGCCGGCATTTTCAAGAAGAACGGCCTCGACGTCACCATCAAGAAGATCCCGCAGAAGGATCGCCATCTCGCGATCGCCTCCGGCGACGTCCAGTGCGCGGCAACGACCGTGGAGACCTGGATCTCCTGGAACGCCAACGGCGTCGCGACCAAGCAGATCTTCCAGCTCGACAAGAGCTACGGCGCTGACGGCATGGCCGTGCGCAACGAGCTCGCCGCGATCAAGGATCTGAAGGGCAAGACGGTTGCGGCGTCCGCGCCCGGCACCTCGCCCTATTTCGCGCTGGCCTGGATGCTCAAGAAGAACGGCTTGTCGGTTAAGGACGTCACCGTCGTGAACCTCGAGCCGGCTGCGGCCGCGCAGGCCTTCGTCTCCGGCCAGAACGATGCCGCCATGACCTATGAGCCGTACCTGTCGACGGTTCGTGCCGCACCCGACAAGGGCAAGATCATCGCGACCACGCTCGACTATCCGATGGTCATGGACACGTTCGGCTGCACGCCGAAATTCCTCACCGAGAACCCGAAGGCCGCCAAGGCGCTCGCCGACAGCTATTTCGAGGCCCTCGAAATGATCTCCAAGGACCAGGCCAAGGCCTACGAGATCATGGGCGCCGACGTGAAGCAGACCGGCGAGGCCTTCGGCAACTCGGCAAAGTATCTGCGCTGGCAGGACAAGGCTGCGAACCAGAAATTCTTCGCCGGCGATTTCCTGACCTTCAACAAGGAGGCCGCCGACCTCCTGCTCGAGATCGGCATCATCAAGGCCGCGCCGAAGGTCGAGGATCTCTTCGACGCGAGCTATATCAAGTAAGTCTCCTAGGAGCCGCCGGCCCCGTCTCGCGGCGGGGCCGGCAAACTTGTTCACCGCCCGGATAGACAGTTTGATGCGTCCCCTCGATCCCGTGACGTCAAGGCAGCGCGTGGCTTACGGCCTTGCGTTCTTCGTGGTGTTCGTTGCCCTCTGGTCCTGGGCGACCTTCGGCGGCCACGTGTCGAAGGTGTTCCTCGCCAACCCGCTGACCATGGTGCAGGAAGGCGTCGATCTGATCGTCAAACAGGGCTTCCTGTTCGACATCGGCATGACAATCTGGCGCGTCGTCGGCGGCTTCGTGCTGGCCGCCATCATCGCGGTGCCGTTCGGCGTGCTGATGGGCGCGTACAAGCCGGTCGAGGCGTTCCTCGAGCCGTTCGTCTCCTTTGCGCGCTATTTGCCGGCCTCCGCTTTCATTCCTCTCCTGATTCTGTGGGCCGGCATCGGCGAGCTGCAGAAGCTGCTCGTCATCTTCATCGGTTCGGTGTTTCAGATCATCCTGATGATCGCCGTCACCGTCGGTACCACGCGGCGCGACCTGGTCGAGGCCGCCTATACGCTGGGGGCCAGCGACCGCGGCATCATCCGCCGCGTGCTGTTGCCCTCTTCCGCGCCGGAGATCGCCGAGATCCTGCGGCTGGTGCTGGGCTGGGCCTGGACCTATGTCATCGTCGCCGAACTGATCGGCTCCTCCTCCGGCATCGGCCACATGATCACCGACAGCCAGGCGCTGCTCAACACCGGCCAGATCATCTTCGGCATCATCGTGATCGGGCTGATCGGCCTCGTCTCGGACTTCCTGTTCAAGGCGTTCAACGCGTGGCTGTTTCCCTGGAGGCTCGCATGACGATCCTCAAGATCGAACAGGTCTCGCGGACCTTTCCCGCGCGCCACGGCAACGCCCCAACGAGGGCGCTGGAGCCGACCGATCTTGTGATCGGCAACAACGACTTCGTCACCATCCTCGGCCCTTCCGGCTGCGGCAAGTCCACGCTGCTTCGCATCGTCGCCGGCCTGGATCGCCCGACCGGCGGACGCGTGGTGCTCGACGGACGCGAGGTCACCGGTCCGGGCGCCGACCGCGGCATGGTGTTCCAGTCCTACACGCTGTTTCCCTGGCTGACGGTGCGCGAGAACATCGCCTTCGGCCTGCGCGAGCGTGGGGTGTCCGAGTCGGAGCGAAACAAGATCGCCGACGCCTTCATCCGCCAGGTCGGTCTGTCCGGCTTCGAGAACCATTGGCCAAAGCAGCTCTCCGGCGGCATGCAGCAGCGCACCGCGATCGCGCGCGCGCTCGCCAATGACCCCAAGATCCTGCTGCTCGACGAGCCATTCGGCGCGCTCGACAACCAGACTCGCGCCCTGATGCAGGAAATGCTGCTCGGGATCTGGGAGCGCGACCAGAAGACCGTGCTCTTCGTGACCCACGACATCGAGGAAGCGATCTTCCTCGGCAGCCGCGTCATCGTCATGAGCGCGCGCCCCGGCCGCATCAAGGCCGAGATCAACGTGGACCTGCCGCATCCGCGCTCCTACAAGATCAAGACCACGCCCGAATTTGTCCAGTTGAAGGAACGGCTGGTCGAGGAGATCCGCACCGAGGCGTTGAAGGTTGCCGAGCATGCCTGACACTTTTTCACGCGCAAACGGGATGCGCGTTCTCGCCGATCTCAATGCGCTCCGTGCCATCGGCGCCTATAAGACCGGCGTGCACAAGCCGACCTTCTCCGAGCCGCACAGGCTTTCGCTGGATTGGCTGGTGCGGAAGCTGCCCGACGCGGGCCTCACCGCCGCGATCGACGGCATCGGCAATGGCTTCGGCACCAGCGCAAAGCCGGGACCCAAGCTGCTGGCGGGATCGCATCTCGAAAGCCAGAACTACGCCGGCTGGCTCGACGGCCCGCTCGGCGTCGTCTACGCGCTCGAAGCGGCCCGCGTGCTCAATGCCGATCCCTCGCTCGACGGCGCGGTTGAACTTGCCGCCTGGTGCGACGAGGAAGGACATTTTGGGCACTTCCTCGGTTCGCGCTCCTATGTCGGGCAAGTGACCGAGGCCGACATTGATGTCGCACGCGACCGCACCAGCGGCCGCAGCATGCGGGAGGCACTCGCCGACATGGGGCTGGCAGGACGACCGCGCATTACCGCCGAGCCGGGCCGGCATGTCGGATATCTGGAAGCGCATATCGAGCAGGGCGACACGCTCGAAAGCGGTCGCCTTGCGATCGGCGTCGTCACCTCCATCGTGGGCATCTGGCAATACCAGATTAATTTCGTCGGTGAGCAGAATCACGCCGGCACCACCCGCATGGCTGCACGGAAGGATGCCGGGCTGGCGCTGGCAAAATTCTGCGTCGCGATCGACGAGCGTTTCCCTGATACAAGCGGCCCGCGCACGGTCTGGACCACCGGCCGCATCACGCTCGATCCTGGCGCGCCCAGCATCATTCCGGGGCGAGCCGAAATGCTGTTCCAGATCCGCGACGACGATCCATCGGTTATCGCGCGGCTGGAGGAGTTGCTGCGGAGCATGGTGTACGAGGCCAGCGCGAAAGGCCCCTGCACCGTCACCCTGGAAAAGATTCGCACCGGCGCGCCGGCCATGATGAACGCGGGCATCCAGGACGCGATCGAAGCCGCGAGCAAGGCCTCGGCCGGCGGACGGTCCATCCGCATGCCCAGCGGCGCCGGCCACGACGCGCAGATGCTGGCGACGGTCATGCCCGCGGGTATGCTGTTCGTACCGTCGATCGGCGGCATCAGCCATCACTGGACCGAGAACACCGCCGACGTCGACATCGTCACGGGCGCGCAGGTGTTCGTCGACGCTTGCCGGCGGATACTCGGCGGCTAGAACGGCGTGCCGCCCCCACTCTCTCCCCATCGTCATTGCGAGCGTAGCGAAGCAATCCAGTATCCCTCCGCGGCCGCGGGCTGGATTGCTTCGCTGTGCTCGCAATGACGGAGTATGAGGCGGTAGCGCCACTCTTCGAGCTCGCATTTTGAATTGCAGACACAGCTTCGCGTCCTCGCGGCGCGTTTCGCCCGAGCTTTGCCTGGTCATTCCACCCTCTTGTCCAAGAGGGCGCAGGGAAGGCCGGGTGCCGGCTGGCACCCGCGGTCCGCTGCGCGAAAAGCACACGCAGGAAAACCGCACAGCAGCATACAGGTGTAGCCAATCACTCGGCCTTCCCTGCGCGATGGTTGGACGGCTTATGCCGTGCTCTCCCGGGAGCCGAACTTTCCTTCTGGCCTCCCTCGCCTCGCGAATTGGATGATGCTGTCTGCCCGGTTGGGCTCGCACACACCTCCGCGACAGCTTGACCGTAGCAACGACGGCCAGGACCACACGTCTATATTTTGGCATTCGGTGAAACACGCCGAAACTAAACAAAAGACTTTAAAACAGGAGCTTTTCGACTACCCTGATACAGGCTGTTTCAGCGGGCTTCACCAAATTAAGGGCCCGGCCCTAAGCCTTTCAGCGTCCGCACGACAAACTGAAAGCCTCAAAGCCGAGCCCTTTGGTCCCAAGCCTTAGGAGCCGAAACCACATGGATAGTAGCATCGCCCCCTCCCCCGTCGGCAAGCGCGGCCGCAATAGCAGCGTCATCCTGACCGACCGTCTGTGCGAGAAGCGGGTCGCCAGGCGGACCAAGCTCTACGACCGGAAGTGCCCTGGTCTCTATGTCAGCATCACCACGGCGGGCGTGGCAACCTTCTCGTTCAAGTTCACCGACCGGCAGACCGGAAAGCTGCGCACCGGCTGGCTCGGCATCTACAATCCCGAGACATTTACGGTCGAGGACGCCCGTAGCAAAGTCTACGGCCTCAAGGGACTGGGTACCGAAGCTATCGCCGAGACCTTCCGCGACCAGAAGGCGACGAAAGCGCGGCGTGGCAAGACGGTCACCGAAATCATCGAGGAGCGAATCGAGTGGATGAAGACGCTGGTCCGTAAGCCGGACGGCGAGATGCGGCCCCGGCTGGAGGCTTGGGAAAACACGGCGACCCACCTGCGCCGCTTCCTCGGTGCCCGGCTTGGTAAAACACTCGCGGGCGATGTCACAAAGCATGACATCGCGACGCTATCGAACGACATCGTCGCGGGGAAGTTTGGCAGGCCCTCGGTCAGCAACGCGCGCCACATGCGCAAGGCAGCGTCGGGCCTGTTCAACTGGGCGGCGGAGGCAGGCCGCGACTATGTGACGGCCAGCCCTTGCATCAACCTGCCCAAGCTCGATCCCGAGCATCCGCGCACTCGGGTTCTCTCCGAGGACGAGATCAGGACTTTCTGGCATGGCCTCGACCGCAATGATCTGCCCTATGACCGCCGCACCCGCCTCGCGCTCAAGTTCGAGCTGGTGACCATGCTGAGATCACGCGAAGTGCTCGGTGCGCATCGCGACGAGCTGTTTGACATCAAAGGCAAATATCCGCGTTTTGACGTACCTCTCAAGCGGGTCAAGAAGCGGCGGGTGATCCAGCAGCCGTTGTCGGATCTGGCTCTTGAGATCATCAAGGAGGCGCTGACCTCGGATGATCAGCAGTTCGTATTCGAGAGCCCGATATACAAGGGCCAGCCGATCCACCGCAAAGCGATGGCCGACGCGCTGCGCGGCATGAAACACGAAACGAACAAGAACAAGACCAAGACCACCGGTCTCTGCGAGTTGCTCGGACTCAAGCGGTTCACGCCGCACGACCTGCGCCGGACAGCGGCAACATTGGCCGGCGATCTTGGCTTTGACGATGCTGCCATCGCCAAATGCCTTGACCACGCCGTGACAAAGAAGGGCGAGACCATCGTGCCGACCGTCACGGGCAAGGTCTACAACCACTCCCAACGGATGAAGGAAAAGCGGGCGGTGCTGGACGGAATCGCCACCGAGCTGCGGCGGATCGTCGGCGAGCCTGTCGCCGAGGGCCTGGAGCATGGAGGGCCACGGCTCGTCGCCTGACTGCGCCAATCCGACCAACTCTGAGCCCATCACAGGTCTCGGGCCAGGCCATCCCCCTGCGCAGGGAAGGTTTAGGCCAAAAAAAACTCAAGTATATCAAGGCAATGGCGATCATGTGTCTACATTTGTGTGCGATCCGGCGACGGCCGGCTGCGAGACAATACAATATATGAATGTTCAGAAGCCCTGTGGGTAGCAGTGGAGGCCCGCTCGCGCTCCGGTCAGCGGATGACTAATACCAAGACCATGATCTCGATCAAAAGTATGATCAGGTGTTCTGAGCATCACAAGCGACCGGGGGAATTTTCAAGGTGAGGTCGTGGGGCAACTGTACAACTTCTACTTTCTCGTCATTTTCTCAATTGGCGCCGCCATTGTCTTTCTAGCGAGCGAATTTGGATGGCGACTGGGAATACGGACCGAGGGTCACGGCGCGAGCGCCAACATCTCTGCGCTGGAGCAATCGCTTTTGGGATTGCTAGCTTTGATTATTGGGTTCACTTTTCTGATGGCGCTCACGCGTTTCGAAGCTCGGCGCGAAGCGGTTCTCGTTGAAGCGAACGCGATTGGCACGACGGCTCTGCGCGCACGCCTCCTGCCAGCACCTCATCGGGCCGAATCACTGAAGCTCCTTCGGGAATATGCCCAGATACGGATCGTTCCGGCCGGCAAGCCTTTTGCGGAACTTCCGACACTTGTTGATCGTTCGAACACGATCCAAGAAGCGCTATGGCAGCAGGTAATAGCTCTTTCTGCCAAAGATAATAGTATGGTGCCAACAGGGTTATTTATCCAAGCGCTTAACGAGATGATCGACGACCAAGGAAAGCGTCTTGCGGCGTTGCAAAACTTCATTCCGCACATTGTCTTACTAATGCTTTCCGGCATGGCTGCTGTTGCGTGCGGCTTTGCGGGCTATGCAAGCGGGCTTGACCCGCTCCGGACTCGAACTCCTGTTCTCATTACGGCTGCTCTAGTCTGTAGCGTAATATTCGTAATACTCGATCTGGACCGCCCAAATGTCGGCTTCATTACGATAAGTCAGCAACCATTGATCGACACATTAGCAAGCCTTTCAACCTTTAACGACTAGCGTTGGTGCCGAGATGCGCGCTCAATTCCACGTCAAAGCAGAGCATAGCGTGATGGGGCCGGGCAACAGCGCTGCAACGGTTCAGCGTGCCCGCCCAGTTCGCATGCGAGCGAATGCAAGCTATGGGCCTGTTTGAACGCGCGGCGACGCATCACAGGCGGCAGAACGGCAGTCATTTCGCAGACTTCCAGCCCGGGGACTGCGATTCGACGGGGGGCGTGGAATGCCAACCCGCTAGGGTTGCCGCGGATAGTGTGCTGGCCACAATTGCAAGCGGCCTCTGCGCCTCGTTCGGAAGTCATGGCTGTTGCTCGCCGTCGGTCGCGAACGAACCAGCGTCAAAGTTGCGAGTCGATAGGTAGGAGCTTACATAGGTTGGCAGCCAAACGTCTTCGAAAGCCAGCGTCGGGCTCGTCCCGATAGCTCACCTTTTGACCGTCCCTCTCCGTCTCCCACACCAATTCCCCTTTCGGATCGAGGAGGACGCGGTAGCAATTTTCGGGAGCCACACCGGTCCCCATGTAGTCAGTCAGCCTTTTAGTCAGCTCTGCACTCTCGATGTAGAGGCCCGCTTCGGTGTTGATCACGGCAGAGCGCGGATCGAGATTGAAGCTACCGATGAACACGGCTTCACCGTCGAAGGCCATGGCCTTGGCATGCAATGCCGCTCGTGACCGCCCGGAAACGAGCGACCAACCAGACCGAAAAGCGTCAGTGTCCGGGCGCAGTTCGTATAGCTCCATACCATGCCCGAGCAGCCGCCGTCGGGTCTTGGCATAGCCTGAGTGGGCCGGAAGCATGTCGTTCGAAGCGAGCGAGTTCGTCAGTACGCGCACACGAACATTCCGCTGCTGCAGCCCCTTAACGGTCGCCTGCGCTCCGGCCGGCAGGACGAAGTACGGCGATTCGACCAAAAGTTCCTTTTTCAGATGTGCGATCCGTTCCCGGATGAAAGCAATGACATTATCACTCTCCCTGCCGGGGGCGATGCTTTCCGGATCGTCGGCGACAATATAGCCGTTAGCCCATACGAGATTGTCGCGAAGCTCGCCGCTCTGGGTCGCCAACTGGTCGAGGTCATGGTCGATTGGATAAGGATAGTCGGCCGCCGCAATCGCCTCACGCAATCGAAACATGACGACATCGAGATCGTCTGCGCCATGCTCGCTATCGACGATGGCTGAGATCGGCACGGTTGAGCAGCTGTTCCAGTACTGGTCGAAAACCCTCGAGAGATCTGGGACGACAGGCCCAACTGCCAACACGTCCAGATCGCGATAATTAGCAATGGTGTTCACCCCATAATAGATGTCACCGATGTTGCGGCCACCGACAATTGCGGCCGCGTTGTCAGCAACCATCAACTTGTTATGCATGCGTCGATTGACCCGGCCGAAATCAAAAATGAAATCGAGAATTGACCAGCGCCGGTTAGTGAGCGGGTTGAACAGACGGATCTCAACATTGGGGTGAGCGTCGAGGCACGCTTTGACGGAATCGCTGTCCTTGTAGAAGGGATCGTCGACGAGGAGGCGCACCCTGACGCCGCGATCGGCAGCCTTCATCACGTGGTCGACGACGATCCGACCGGTCGTATCGCCATCCCACATGTAGTACTGCATGTCGAGGCTACGCTCGGCCAAGTCGGCCAACGCCAGACGAACGATGAAAGCCTCGCGCCCGCCGCTCAAGAGGCTGAAGCCGGAAAGGCCAGGATGCTGATCGGCCGCCGACCCGAAGAATTGGCCCAGCCTCGTCGACGCAGGGTCGCTGAATGCTTTCGATGGCTTTCGGGGAAAGCCTGTCCGATCGGTGCTACCGGGGGTGAGAACTTCAGCAAGCCAAATTATAAGTGTGCGTGGGAGTCCGTGACGAGCGAGTGCCCGAGGCTCGACAGACTCCACAGCACTGCCGGCTCGCTGTGTGTCGGCGTCCGTCCGGCGGACGCCTGCGTCGTGGTAGGCAGTTTCGCGGCACATGGCGCTCTCCAACCTCCACGGTCAATAATGCAAGACGACATAATAGCAATCCGTCAAGTGCAAGCTGGCGACCTTGCGACTATTGGGGTGTCCATATCACCGGTCGCTGCCCTTACCGTCCAAGGCTACTCGCCTTGCAGGCGGTCACCTCCTCCGGGATGGAGGCCAATTGCTGTGAGAAGCGTTGAGATAGATCAATGGCATCACGGCAGATCGACTTGAGTAAGGGATGAATACCTTTTGGCAGGGAGGATTGGCGATGGCGTCGAAAAGCAAGCAGAAGAATCGCGCGGTAGTCCAGGCGCCAGACGCGTTACTCGGCAAGAACGGCAAGATCCCCCGCAAGCATTTTGAGGAGGAGCTGGCGAAGCTTCAAGTCGAGCTAACCCAGCTCCAGACCTGGGTCAAAGACCAGGGGGCTCGTGTCATTGTTGTTTTCGAGGGCCGGGACACGGCGGGTAAAGGCGGCGTGATCAGCCGGATCACCGCTCGTACAAGTCCGCGGGTTTTCCGCCATGTAGCCCTGCCCGCCCCCTCCGACCGCGAGAAGACCCAAGTCTACATCCAACGCTACATTGCGCAATTTCCAGCGGCGGGCGAGATCATCCTCTTCGACCGCTCGTGGTACAATCGGGCCGGGGTCGAGCGAGTAATGGGTTTTTGCACTGACGAGCAGTACGAGCGCTTCATGAAGATGGTGCCCATGGTCGAGCAGGAGATGGTCGTCAACAACGGAATCACCCTGCTCAAGTATTTCCTCGATGTCAGCCAGGAGGAGCAGCGGCGGCGGTTCGAGGCCAGGATCAACGACCCGATGAAGCACTGGAAGCTGAGCCCGATGGACACTGAATCGGTGCGGCGCTGGTGGGACTACACGGCGGCCTACCAGCGCATGATCGAGTCCACCCACACACCATGGGCGCCTTGGCACATCGTCCCCGCCGACGACAAGCGGCGCGCACGTCTAAACTTGATCCGGCATCTGCTCGACAGCATTCCTTATAGGAAGGTCGATGTCGCCCTACCCAAGATCCCCAACGCGCAGCAGCGTCCCAAGAATGCTGCGGAGGGTCTACGCGCCGGCCAGCCGATTGCCAGCCATTACTGATTTGGACCGTGTTATGCCGGCGTTGCGTACGAGCGGAAGGCGCCGCCGTTGCTGTCCAGCCAAACTCAAAGCACCTGACGAAATTGGAGATTCGCGGGAAGACGGTTTTCCACGTTGCTCGGATCGCCGCATTGACTTCCGTCGCACCCATTCGCGATCTTCTATCTTTGATTTAGGTCAATGACCTGCGCCCGAGCCAAAAGACTGCTCGGAGGAGTTGCCGTTAGCCTGTCAACACCTTGGTGATCGCCACGGCCAGTTCGGCGCAACCTTGGAGAGCTACGCATGAGCCAGCCTGCCATTACGGCCTCCTCGCTGACTAAGCTTGTACGGCGGGCCATCAATTGGTGGCTTGCACAGGTTAGGCATGCACTTCCTCCGACGATTTTTTTCCTCGTCGGCTTCAACCTAATCCTATGGACCAAACACCTGATACTGCAGGAGCACGGCATCGAGTTCAGCGGCTTCTTCATAGCGTTAGTAGCAGCGCTGCTAATCGGAAAGGCCGTCTTGGTAACTGACAATCTGCCCTTTATGCGCCGATTCGACGGTGCTCCATTGATCCAGCCCATCTTATTCAAGAGCGCGATCTATTGGTTTTGCGTGCTGATCGTGCGGCTGGCCGAGGAACTCGTCTACTTCGTCGCTGCAGGAGGCGCGGTCGCCGACTTCGGTGACCATTTCGCGGATCAGTTCCCGTTGGCCCGTTTCCTATCAATACAGTTATGGCTGATGGTCCTATTCCTTGCTTACGTCACGACACACGAGCTTAACCAGCTCTTCGGCGACGGCGAACTGTTTCGTCTGTTCTTCCGCTGGCGCTCGTCCGAGGTCAAACTTACCCGCCGTCAGCGCATTCGCCTGTTGACGCGCATCAACCGGCTCACTGAAACCAATCCAATCGAGGCGTTCAGTGATCGAACATCGCCCGTTCACGCGGAGCTAGTCACCATACTCCGCGAGCTTGCTTCTCCGCCTGTCCATTCGGCGACACACGCGTGACTGCCGGCGCGGGCACGATCCAAATTCTTCGAGTCAAACACGGAGTATAACTTTGCTGCGGCAAGCATTTGTCGAACCGGTTAAGTCGTCTTAGCGCGAACAGCAAGCACATGGTGAGAATGATTATAACAGCGAGCCGCATAAACCACTTCGATCCCTTTAGGCCGGCACCTCAATCGATGTTAGGAAGCTGATATCCAGCCCGACGATCTCTCGCCGCGAATGATCGAGGCCCGCCAAGTCGTCCAGGAATATATCGACAGCCCGCGTGGCGTGATCCGGAGGCTCGACAACAGAACGATTAACGAATCGTCGCCAGGACACAGAGGTCGGCCTAACAAGGCAAGCGGGACCTCTGACGCTGAGCGTGATCGGCGGGTCGTGACGCATTGCGCAGTACGCTTGATCTAGATCGACAAGATACGCTACGACCAAGTCTTCCGTCTGAGCTTTGAGTGCGGCGTCTCGATAGACGACCCTCTCGGCTTCGCCAGCTCCGCGAAGTCTAGGGCTGATGCTGGCCGAACTTCTCGAACAGGATCATGGCCAGCAGGTTCGGCCCGGCAAGTCGTCGAAAACCAATCGCTTCGAGTTAACCGCGAACCTGAGGTAGCTCGGAGCTAAGAGCTTGTTTCTTTCACGTCGGTCGAGCATGGATCATAAGTCGTGCATGCGCCTGCTTCAGCCACTCGCCTGCAAACAAGAGCCACTGCGCCTTGGCGATCGGTTCTTTGGTTGCGCGTGCCTCCTTGCGGCACTCTTCATATTCGCGACGGAACTTGGCCCTATCGCCGTCCATGACGCCCACCCGCGGACCCTAAGGATCGACCTAAGCCGGATTACAATCCTGGCGAGCGCGGACATGGAAGGCCTTAGTCTATGTTAAGTGCGCTCCAGCTTACACAAACCGCGGCAAGATCAAAGTAGGCCATCCTAAGTTCACCGCCCGCGTGGATCGTTCAGTGGGCGAAGCCGTGGAGAGCCGCGCATAAGCGAACGTTGATGGTCGATATATTCCCGCACTACCTGCCGAACCTCCGCCATTTCCACGGGCCCGTCCTCGCGCTGGGCGCTTGTCTCAACTCGCGTTCCGGCGCTTTCCAGTATGGATCGTCGTAGCTCGTATACGGCGTTTGCGGCTTCCTCTGAAAGCGCGCGCGCCTGCTCTCGCGCGGCACGGGCCTCATCGATAAGCCGACGATGATCAGCGTCAGCGTCTTCTGTTTTTGGCTGTGTCATTTTTGAGCCCCGAATCAATTGACGTCGCATCATGCGATCAACGTCGAGAGCGGTCGTTAACTTAGATTATCGCGCCCGGTTGAACGCAAGTCGGCTCAACAACGCCGGGCGGTAGGAGAGACAGTCTCTACACCCAGGCGGCACTCAGCCGGTATGTTCGATGCCTGTAGCGCGAAAAAAATGGTCGAAGGCGGCTGGCTGGAACAGCACGGCCAGCGCTATGAGCCGACGGCGCAAGGTCTGCGAGCGGTGGAATGAGCGCATATAAGCCCCAGTTAGGGGCTCTTCGCGTGCGGATTTCCTCCAACCTCAAAGCAAGTACAAACGGCCTCAGCTTCTCCCTAGCCCCCGGAGCTGAGGTCGTTTCGTATTTGCGGTTATGTCATGTCTATGTGGCACAAGCATTGCAGATTCATTGGTGACTGGGATTGCTGGTCCCCCAGTTTGATACAGGGCGCCGCCGGGATGCTGCATTTCAAGCCCGGCGGCGTATCTTTGTGGAACATCAAAGCCTCATCCGCCGTTCGGCGATGCTGACACGCTCGAAAGCGAAGGAGCGGCTCGCGGCGGCGTGGGCTGAGTTCAAGGACCGATGTTCACCTGACGAACTGGCGAAGGTCCTCGGCGAGATGAACCATGCTAGCAGATCGGATCGAATCGCTAGGTCAACATCTGGTCGGCGTAAGCCAGCATGGAATTTCCTCGGAAGGAATCAATGCTCTCGGGAGATGCGGGAGTATGGTCCCGGCGGTGACGATCAGTCCGGCATTGTATTTGGCCCGCGCAAAATCTCGCGCTTCTGCTTCGGTTACAAACATCTTTGTCAGGCGCGGATGCCGGCGTGTTAGCAGTGTGCCATCAGCGGGCACTTCATAGGTGACGTACCAAGTATGTTTCATCCGCTATGCCGCCCAGGATGCCCCAAACTTTCGCGCGAATGACCCTAACCCGATGATGCAAGGGCACCCATTCAGTGCGTCCAAATCAGCCCTCGGCTTTCATTGCGAGACGATAAGATCGCTGAGCGACGATTTGCGTTCGCACTTCGCTCGTGCATCGGGCGACGCAGGGTGGCGAGCGGAGGCTCACCAAATAGTTCGCGATACGCAACTGCGAAGCGACCCAGCTCGAAAAAACCGTACGCGGTCGCGATCTGCGTAACAGTCGCGGAACCTGGTAGCGCCGCCAGCAATGCACGGTGAGTGAGATGCATTCTCCGCAGGGTCAGGTAACGGATCGGTCCCATCCCTAGATGGTCCTCGCAGGCGCTCCTTAACGTTCGCTCGGCGACCCCGACGGCCATGCAAACTTGATCGAGATACAATGGGCTGTTTGGGTGTGCCTCGATGAAGGCTTCGAACCGGTCCATGACAACCTTCTGACGCAGCCCGCTCTCCTTTATCTTCGACGAGCTGCAATCAACGATACACGCAAGGAAGGCGTGCGTCACTGTATGCTCAACCGAACGGACGAGTTCAGGAATTTCTAGAAGCTCAGGGGTGGTCGCGGCGAAGGCTCCCACCAATGCATGCAATTCCAAAAAGCGCTTCAGCAGCTCTGGATCAGGCCGAAGGAAGCCATTGCATTGCTCTGGGCGGAACTCGACGCCCATGACCGATTCACACGCCGCGGCAAGCTCCTCAACCTTGAGCGAAATGCCACCAAGACGATAATTTCCAGTCGTCACGACATGCTGCATGTCGCTGTCATTGGCGCACACTTCACCGAACGAAAACAGCCTGCCGCGGTTGTAGACCTCTGGTTGATCTTCGGTGAGGAAGGTGAATACCTTGCGATCAGGCTTAATCGTTCCTCTGTGAATGCGCGGGAGAGTTTCCTCGAAGCGCTGCATCCACAGTTGGGCGAACGTTACTTGCGTCAGCTGAGCACTGAATTTGCCTTTAACCGTGGGAAATATCTCAATGTCAGCCGAGCGGACGTTTGCCGCGTACGGAAAGGGATCGACGAAACCGAGTACTTTGCTCCGCGACACTTTGGGCCCGCTAAATCAATGCGTACACGCTCCGGGTGCAATGACAATAATCCTAACCGAGCGATAGCGGCTACGCTATGCGAAAACGGCAAATAAATTTCTGTGAGATGCGCCGAAGTCGCATAGGCCGTGTGACAAGCCTGTGACAGCTTCTCAGCGCGCGCACAAAAGAAGCATTCGGAGCGCCCCGTCCTGAATTGGTTCAAATCAGAGAGATTGGCGCAGAGGGGACCGATGTGTGAAAAACCGCTGACCGCGGCTCAGTGCGATGAAGTTGAGAACGCGATGCGTGAGGACGCGGCCGCGCTGCCGCCGGGATCGCCGATGAAGGAGAAACTGTTGCAGATGGCGAATGACTACCGCCTTTTGGCAGACCTCAAAAAATCAGTACTGCGACATGTGCAATGATCAGAACGGGACGTGGGCGGTTGGCTTCCTGCTAAAAACGTTTATCGGTAAGCCTAACGCACATGCGTGCTCATCAGAGCAGAACGAACTGCCAAAAACCCAAATGACGGTGAACCGAGTCCAGTCCAACATGCCACAGTGAGCGAAACTCAAATGAATTGCGCTGTTACGCAGGAGCTACGCTAATGCAGGGCGCGATCCGTTGCTCGCAAGCGGTTGCAAACTGGTTCGACCTAGGTGGCTCTGTTCTGAATGGCCGTCGGTAGAGTGCGGGATTTGTTTTTCTTACAATACGCGACGACCGCACTGGAATTCCGCTGCAGGCGGTCGTAATCCAATACACTGTTGCTTGCCGCTGCGTTGTAATAGCCACTCATGAAGTATCTTACAAAATCTTGGTCCGCTGAACCGTATGCCAACCAAGTTCCGCAAGTGATCTTGTTAAAATCCAGCGTAGCAGTAGGCACCGCATTTACGCCTATCGATTTTTCCAGCCCTACCATCACACTGGCAGTTGGGTTGGATTGGCACCACGCTCTTACGCTTGTGACATTTGCCCGATGCAGGTCAAAATCTACAAACGTCCTCCGACTTTCATAACTAAACCAGCCGGTCATCCAAGCCGAAAACTTGCTCGACGGTGCAGCCGACATGGCAAGATATTCGCCACACGTGATGCTGCGAATATCGGCCGTCGTGGCGCGCGCCTCACTGGCAAAAGCTGAGGAGACTAAGACCAGCGCAAGCAGAAGCAATCTGCACCTCATTGTGATGACCTCCTGAGCAACGATTGGGTACCAGACCAAGCAACAGCGTGATCACACATCCCGTGACCACAACTGTATTCGGGCGTCGTGGCGACTGCCTAGTTGATCTAGATCAACGCCGGCGAAGCAATGTCCCTGCCAACCATCCCGGCTCAAGCAAAGATATGTCCTCGCGAAGGAAGGATGGCGTGCACTGGCGCAAGACACCGCGAAGTGGCGATTACGCCTGCCGCGATTCGGGCGTAAAGTACTCACTCAAGAGTCGATCGATCACCAATTGGGTCTCAACTTCGGTTCGGAATCCTGCGAGCATCAAAATAGAACCTCGCCGCGATTCTTGCGCCAGCGACGTCTCGCGGTTATCTTCGGTCGTGATTGACGGATCCGTGAAGTGCCGTCGGATCGAGGCATGACAAGACATGATCTCCCCCTCTTGGAAGTGAACTACTTCGGAGCAAGCTGCAGCAGGGTAGAGGGACTCGCAATTGCACCAAAGGGCATCGTCCTTGAATAAACTATGAATAGCCCTTGAGGCGGCCTGCAAACCCGAGCGCCATGACGTCACACTTTCTCCGCTCCGCACCCGGGCAAGTACTCCGCTCGTCGAACTAATCGAGGCAATTAGGGCTTTTCGCTGCCACTCAGCTCGCGATGAGAGCTTGACCGGAACTGTCGTGGTGTCATTCCGGTCCATCGCTTGAACGCGTGTGTTAGGGAACTCAGTTCGCGATAACCAAGCAGCCAGGCAACTTCAGACACGGGTAGCTGCTCCTCATCGAGATAGCGCTTGGCGAGCGCCGCCCGCAACTGGTCAAGGATTTCAGCGAAGGACGTCTTCTCTTCGCCAAGCTTGCGCGACAAGGTGCGGGTACTCAGTCCCATCTGCCGCGCGACTTCCTTCGCGACGCCTCTACCGTGAGGCAGCAGTGTGGTAAGCGTCTTCTCGACTCTGGAACGGACGGTCGCGCCGTGCGGCGCTTTGCGTATCAGCGCTTCATCCGCATAGCGTCGCAACAAATCGTGCAGATAGCCGTCGGAGCCGACCAGCGGAAGCAGTACCACCGGCACCGGAAAAGAGATCACATCGCCGTCGGCGCCGAACTCGACGTCCCTGCCAAAGAACGTTCTAAATTCGGGGGGCACCCCGGCTCGCAGATGCCTCACCTGCACCCGCGACGGCACCAGACGACCGGCGGTCACCTGCCTGCAGATCCGTACCAGCGTCACGATCCAGAATTCGATCTGTTGCCGCTCGCCCCTTCGATCGACACCGACATATTCGAGGGCAAGGGTCGCAGTATGCCCCTCCCTGTCGAAACGCAGTCGGACTCCATCATTCATGATCCGGCTGTACCGTTCCGCGGCACGAAACGCGCCGGCGACATTCTCCGCGGAAGCCATAACGTAGTAGACAAGGCCGATCTCACGCAGATCAAAGCTCCGGGCGAGCCGGAAGCCTAGGATGTCGTCCTGCAATTCTTGGGCAGCTAATTCCAGAAACTTGATCTGAGTCGCTACCTCGAGCCGGACTGCGGGGTCGCGGAAGTCGTTCAGCGTCAGTCCTGCCTCGGAGAGCAGCGCAGCTGGGTCTTTGCCAGACTCAGCGACGCGCGCGCAGGCCAGCCGAGCAATCCCGCCGGTCGCGCTAGGTATCGCACTTAGGCATTCCGCCGACCGCATGCTCATTCCTGTCCGTCGGTCGAAGATCACAGTTGTAGCGAGCAATCACGAGACGACCACCACATTTCCATACGAAGACGCGTCGGCTGCGCCCATGGAACTGAATGACTCTCTGCCGATCTTGATTTAAATCAAACGGGCTACCCGGTGTGGGGTCGGACAGCGTTGAGCCTAATCCGGCACGATGCACTTGCTCGCGGGCTACTGCCATGGCTGAGGCTCATCGGGTGTGGCGGCCTGCCGTAGGAGCTGCCGCCGTCGGGTCTGCAGCCGCGAGAGGGTTCAGTAAAATCCACACCTGCTGACTGCTCCCCAACGGCCACCGGATTACCTCTCCCCCTTGATGGCGCGCTTTGCGTGTGACGGGCGGGATCGTTGCTGAGGCTTTGCGCCACACCAGTTTTTGGCAGCAAAGACCAAAAAGTTGGCGGCTTCTAGCAAACGCGTTCCTCCTGATAGCTGCTATGTCCGGCCCCCACCTCGTCCATGCAGGCCACCCGCGCGTTTGGTCAACACGTCCAAAAAGTATCATAGGACACCAATTTTGATCGATGGCAGCACGTCCGGAACTGCGCTTACGCAACTGAAGATCGCGCAGGCCTACGTCCGGCTCTCGTCCATTCCCGACGATGATCCAGCAGCATCCGTTTCAGTGACGATGGTCGCAAGCTGCGAAATCCGCATGATGCGCGGTCCCAAGGTCGATCTTGGTGGCGTACCACTGTTTTGGCTGGAGCTATTCGACCTCAGTGCAAACCTTTCACTCGATAGCTGCTGCTGCCACAGGATTGAGGACGCCGCACCAGTATTTGAGAGCTTCGTCGCGCAGGCGCTTCCCCGATGAGCCCGTTGGCGAGCCGCTATGAACGCTTTACCGGATTATCTGGAAACGCTGCGCAAGCAGCCCCCAAAGCTGCGCTGATGGTATCGCTTCATTCTTCGCGAACAAATCTGGCGTTCAGTGAGGGACAATTTCCCGCGAGCGGTCAACACCAACTCACGAGCTACAGGGCCGTCTTTGGAATGTAGCATTGGCCGCTTGCTCCAAGAGCGCGGTCGCGCGGAAACGGATGCTGCAGCTGAAGAGCCGCCCAATGCTGTTCGTCTTAACCTTAGATGTTCTTTCCTGGCCGGCTTGAACATGTTGGCGAGCCGCGCCCGAAGCTGGTTACCATATGATCTTCTTTGCAGGGACACTCACCGTCGCGCTCTAGACCGTCAGAAGGACATGCAGTATGCGCGCGGGGCCCCAACTGCGCATCGAAACGTTCAACCACTTTCTTGCGCACGCGTGTGTATCCGGAGATTTAAGGAAGGTCCGGACGAACCTGCAATGACTTCCCGGTTCGCCATTTGTTGACTTAGATCAACTTCTGTTCCTACCAGTCGGCAATCTCGTTCTGATTGCTCCTGATAGCTGAAGCGGAAAGGCCGCACACAGCAATTGCCCGGCAACGCGTTGCATCTCGCTCACCTCACGGACGCGGAGCCATGGGTCTCACCGCCAGCTCCAAAGCCGCTGCCATATCTACGGAGAGTTACAAAATGAAAATACTTGCGCTGTTGCTCGCTTCGGCAATTTTGCTCGTATGCGCAGGCGAGAGCCACGCCGTGGTGAGAATCGCCAATGATCGCGGTGGCTTGATCGGACGTTACGTTGATCGATATGATCAGTTGAAGGACACGGGCCAAACGGTGGTCATTGATGGGCTCTGCGCCTCCGCCTGCACGATCGTGCTTTCGAAGGTCCCATCAAACAGGATCTGCGTTACCGAAAAGGCAAACCTTGCTTTCCACGCGGCTTGGGACCTCGGGCCTGGTGGACGCCATATTACAAATCCAGAAGCCACACGGACGATGTATTTGATGTACCCAGCTCCAGTTCGGAATTGGATATCAACGCAGGGGGGGTTGTCACCTCGCATGATCTTCCTTCGGGGCCCGAAGTTGGAGGACATGTTCGCACGGTGCTATCTGGATGCTGCAATTTTTCAAAGGCTGTAACTGATCAGAGGCCGGTCCGTGAGAGGCAACGTAAGCGGGCAAGCTCCGTATCCTCAGAACCAATGAGAAACAACTCAGCATGCCGATGTTACTAGCATTGCGCGGGGCTGTCCGATGCACGACGTTCGGCTGATCATGGAATGATGGATCGCAGCACGGGCCTGTCAGCCGTTATGGCGGCAGCCGGACAGCGACTCCGGCCGCAGCATTCGCCCATTGGCACAAAGTGCAGTAGCCAAAGACGGCGGATCTGCTTGTCTGGCGTGCGCCTTGCCGATTCTTTCAGCCCCCAAGCTTCCAGGATTGGCGAGAACGTACAGGCCCCGGCGCAGCATCCGCTTCGCCGGGGCCACAGACGCGGAAATAGCCCGGAACGATGGAGGCAACCGCAGATCGGCAACGAGGTTTGGAGTTGGGTCGCCGCTGGGCAGAGCATGCGTCGGCACACGAGCTCGGGACCATGGTGAACGGATCGTTTGATGATCTCAGCCAAATCTGCCACCGGATGTATCTGATCAGTTCGTCCGCCGCTTTCGGGCAGGTGTGTTGTACGTCCGGCGCGGGGCTTAAGACCTCAGCACAAGGGCGCCCGGATGAGACCAAGCGCCCTTGCACCCCCATCATCGGCTGATCCAAGTTGTGAGTTCTAAGGATCGTTGGGCGAGCCGAGGAACGCTGGAATACCTAGCGAATCAATAGCCGAACCTCTTGTTACAACTGAGGCCGACGCGCGTTCACAGGTGTCGCCGATTACGTCAACTGTATTGACCGACCTGTCAAAGGCATGCTCCCAATTGATGGGCGCTGGCTGGAGTGCACCGCTTCCCCGCTGCTGCTCCCCTTAGAACGGCCCGTTAACCGCCGATTCATCATTGAGCCGACAAGCGCACGACCCATCGCCTAACCTCAATCCCAGCCCTCTTTTTTGGCCGATGGACTACTGAGCTTTCATGAGCTTGGCGGGCGCACGCTGCCAACCTAGAGGCTGACATGCTTCGCTAAGGTATGCTCTTCGAGGTTACTGATTGTCCGAAGATCGAGGGCGCTCGCCCCTTTGGTTCTGTTTTACGGAACTTTAATAGGTCCTTGCCAACGTTGAGACCATTGCGATCGTCGCGGCGGCGACACTCGTTTGAACTTACCATTATCAAGATCTGCTCGGTTGGCAGTCTCTTCATGGAGAGACTCGTTATGCTCAAAGGCTTTATGATCGCCGTTGTCGCGCTGCTTTTTTTGTTGCTGTGTGATCAGCAAGTATCAAATGGAAAGTATACTGAGGCGGCTATGGTTATGGCGAAGCACATCAAGCGTTCGTTCGGCGTCTGACCGTCGTGGGCCATGAGCGAGACAGACATTCTTAGATCTCTAAACGTCGGGAAGTGTCCGGATTGCGGATCGGACCAATTGCGATCCGGACTGCGCGTTGATATCGCCGAGCACTTGTCCTGTGTGAGATGCGCAGCGCGTTTCTACGTCGCGCCGCGACCACCCTTTGCAACGGTGTTCATCCGGCAGTGACGGGTCGCGTTTTACCCTAAGGAATTACCAAAGCCCCGTAAGCCTAGGCTCCTCCTGCGACTCGTCCACAACGCGCATCGCCGCTCACCACCTTGAGGTAGATCAAGGCAGTGTGGCCGCCTTTTCAGTTCCTCTGGGCGGCGATCTTCTTAAGCGTGGCAATCTGTCGAAAGAAGGTTTTTATCGACTGGGCAGGGCTTCCGAGAACCCTAGCACCGGGTGCTAGATCCGAAATGACGCCCGCCTGCGCTCCGATTTCCGAACCTCGGCCTATTCGAAGATGCCCTGCCATAGCAGCCTGCCCCCCAACGCGGACGAAATCTTCAAGTACAGTTGAACCCGAGATCCCCACCTGCGCAACTACGACGCAACAGCGGCCGAGACTAACATTGTGACCGATTTGCACGAGGTTATCGAGGCGGGAGCCAGCTCCAATTACGGTGTCTCGCGATGATCCGCGATCAATCGTCGAATTGGCACCAACTTCAACGTCATCTTCAAGAATAACTCGCCCAAGCTGGGGGATCGAGAGAAACCCGTCGCTGGTGGAGGCAAATCCGAACCCTTCCTGCCCAATCCGCGCGCCAGGATATACGTAAACGCGCGCTCCCAACACCGCGTAACTCAGGCTCACATGTTCGCCAATCCGGCAGTCTCTACCGATGGTGACGCCGCTTCCGATCACCGCGCAAGGACCGATCCGACAGCCCGGCCCTATCTCCGCTCCGCTTTCGATCACACACAGCGGTCCAACTTCAGTTGAAGGATCAATTTGAGCACCATCCGCTATTATTGCCGAAGGGTGAACACCAGGACGTGGCGGTGGTACAGGGTAGAACAGCGCAGCAACGCGGGCCCAAGCCGCATACGGTTCGCTCGTTTGGATCGCCACAGTTGCCGCTGGTACTCGTGAAACCATATCAGGGTGAACGAGCACCGCGCCGGCGGAGGTTTGATCCAGGGCGGAAGCGTAACGGCGATTGTCTAGAAAGCTCACTTGAGTCGGTCCGGCCGCTTGCAAAGGGGCCAAACCTTCCAGCAATAGTTCACGTTCGTCTGCCACACCCCGCGCCGTGCTAGCGACGAGCGCGAGTGGATGCGGACCAGTTCGCCGGAAGAACCTTGCACTGCCCAGCACTGTTTCGAGCATCACGTCCCCCTGCAGCAAACCGAGTTCGACTGGCATTCCTCCTACGCCTGTCCCGGCCCATGTCTCTTGTGGTCAGTCGCAGCCGCGGCGAAAAGCGTTCCCTAGATGCCTTGGGCCAACAGGAATGCTGCTCTCTGCCGTCGGCAGAATTGATTCAGATCAAGCCGCATCTTCGGGCTGAGCAATTCGCACTGGATAACGGACCAGCAACGCGTTCAGAAAGCGGTTACAAGCCACTTGATAGTGGTAATATTGCTGGTGCCACCACCGCCGCCCTTGACCCCCGAGCACCTTGAAACGTGCCGACTCTTCTCCAGGCACACATCGGAGTTGACTTAGATCAACCTTCCGCTCGGCGATCGCCCTTTTTTGAATCGGGACAGGCTGGTAATTATCGAGCTTTCCGGTTTCTGAGATGAAAATGACGCGAGCATTGCTCTTCATTGTGGTGGCAATCCTTTGCGCATCATGCAGAACCGACGCGCAGCTTGACCCGATCCAGGCCACCGCGATTGTAGATGCGGCCGAAGTCACCGATAGAGAAGAATGCCTCTACCAAGAAGTCGCCCGACTATTGGAGCCAAAGGGCAGTTCACCCATCAGCCTGCAGAATGTTGCGGTGGCCGCCACTCGGTTTTGTAGCGCTGCTGTCAGAAAACGTCTCCAGAGGGCGGCCTCCGTATCCCCGTCTGATGCGCAAACTCTCGCACGCGATGATCAGATGAAGACGGAACATCGCGCGTTCGCCATCGGGTTGGAACTGCGTGAGAAAAGGACAAATGGAGGAGTGGCAGGGAACTGAACGGGGCGGCTATGTGCATCTTGCAACAGGTTTATCTCCGTAGCCAGCCCGGCAGTGTCTTCGCAGCGATCTATCGCGGAACATTCGAAGCTTGCCGCTCCTGTGCTTCGTAATATTCGGCTGAAAACTTGATCGACCACCGGGAGAAGAACGAACGCAATTTCTGCGTGGGTCTTTCCACGCCAAGATGTTCAGCGACGTGCGCATTGCGAAGCCATCCAGCGAGCGACGCAAAACAGGCTGAGCGCATCAACGCGTGAAGCACTGCGAGGCCGACCGTATCAGCCTGTCTATAACGGTAGCCTAGCTTTTTAATGACGTACTGACGCTGGATGTTTTCGTAGGCCCTGCCCATGAGCCGAGCGAACGAACTTTTCTTCGCCTGCGGCCACGCTGCCGGATAAACCGGCAATACCAGAAGCTTGCTCTTAGCGATCACCGTAGCCAACGGATGCAAAAGCTGCATCCAGGCTGGCCAAGACGCTAATTTGGCAAACAATACCGCATGCATCACTGTCGCGACCCCGAAAGAGATCGGAAGCCACACTACCGCAGCCACGATTACAAGCAATGCAGAGTTCGGGGTGAGATGACGACATTTTCGAAACACCCACGCCATACCTTTTGCAAAGGCAACTTGCAGGGTTCGCTCGAACGCCCGATAGCTAATTCTGCGCCGTAGCCACGACCAGCGACGGCGCATTGACACGATCCACTTTCGACGCCTCGTCTCGGATAGAGGAAGGATGCACAGCGCACCGGTGGTGACACCGACGATTAGGTTGCCCAGAACCTTGGCCGCGAAAAGCGGAAGCCAGACAATCTCCATGACCAGAGGAAAAGTATAGTCGAGCAATCGCATTAAAACCGCGATAGTGAAACGCAGGATCTTGTTCGCGGCGATCGCTATCAAAGCAAGTGGAACGATGATCACGTCGTCGAGGGCACCGCCTAAACGGATCTTTTCGACCGCGGCTGGGCTTTGATCATGGCTCACGGGGCAACCAATCAAGGCAAGATTTTTCGCCTCTTCGCCATCCTAGGGGCGAGCCACACTGCTGGCTCATCGACCAAAACGCTAGCACGTCATTCCGGTCGCACACCTTCGGACGGCTCGACGGGTTTGCCGGACGGTTGTTCGTGCCACGCAAACGCCGTTCACCCGAGTTCTGCCCGCTCCGCAGGCAGCAGCGATTTCCGTGATCATGCTGTCCGGGTGCGCGAGCACGGGAGCAACGGGCGTGGCTTGCGCCGACACCGCGAGAGACAGAGCGAACGCGCCAATTGCAATCAACCTGATCATTCTCACCTCCTCGAAGAGCGATGAACGGACCAAGCTGACGTCGCACTTGCTTCCAAGACTTGAGATGGATCAAGAGTTCTTAACTGACCTGGCTTCTTCAGCGGTGTTGGGATAAGTGGTCTCGGCTCCTGAGGTGACCTTCCCTATCGATTAGTTGCAGTGTGCGTGGGGAACCTTCCATTATCGGGTGCTGAGGCACAAGCCGCATAGACTTCCTCTCGTGGCAATTCTACTATTGCACCCGGTTGGCGTGTATCCGGGGGACACTATGATCGGCCTGACCCGCGTTTTTGACGTCGCCGTGCTAGCGTTAGGCACATTCAACCTCGTGCTGGTGGCACTGCTTATCTTGGCGTTCTGAGGTGATCCGCAGACCAACGCGGATCGCCGTGCATACGCGGGGCTGCCTGCGCCTCAATTTCACCATCCGACTCAGGCTTTGGTTGTATTCGTTGCCGGCGTCTCGTCTGTGACGGTTTTCGATCCCGAACCGGCGCGCGACGAAGCGGAGCCAGAGGCTCGGAGAGAACCCCATCAAACCGGGCCTTTGCGCTGCCCGTTGAGCGAAGCGCATCGCGCACTACGTATGTCATCACCGGATCGGTCCGAAAACGTCTGCACTGGCCCAGCGGCGGCGGTGAACTTAGGGGCGGCGTCCGGTTTGCCTCTGATTGTGTTGCAAAACTCGTTTCTGACTTGGGGGCGAGCTTGGCTTTGGAGTTTCGGCGGTTTTTTTGGTACGGGGTGTCGGCGGTTTCCGTTTTGCTGGTGGATTTCAGCACGCGACTGCCAGTTGTGGCGGGGGACGGCAGATTAGCTTGGCCAGCCGCCTCAGGTTCTGCGCGGTGGCTGTGAGCAGCACTTCGTCCCTGACGCCATTCAGGCCCCGCAGCCGAAGCCGGTCGAGCCTGAGAATGCGTTTCATATGAGCAAACCGCATCTCGACCTTTTTGCGCTCGCGGTGCGATTGCTCGAAGGCTTCCGTATTGGCCAGCGCACGGACATGATCGCGCACATCTTCGTTGACGTCACGCGTAATTTTGCGCACGACCGCCGTCGTGCATTTGGGCTTCAAGGCTCAGCCAGAGCAATCGCTCTTGCTGGCCCTGTAGTAAACGATGTGACCTTGATCGATATTGCCGGTGCTGGTCAGTTCCGCGCCACCCGGGCAAACATAGACATTGCGCTTTTTGTCGAAGACGAAGTCCGCTCGGCTAAAGGTGCCATCGGGGCGTGCCGACTTGTCCCACACCGAAACGTGCGGCGTGATCTTGCGATCCACTAGCCATTTGAGCAATCTGACCGCGCCGTAAGCCGTGTCGCCTGCCAATCTCTTGGGGCGCAGATCGAAGCGACGCTCAACACGGTCCACCATGATCTGGGTGACAGCAATCTCAACCGCACGGTTCGCGCGCGTGCCTACCGCATCGAGGATGATCCCGGCCTTGTTGTCGATCAGATAGTTCGCATCATAAGCAAAGAATGGATCCACGCCCGGCCAAGGATGCGAGGCCGCCGGTCAACGGCTTCTGGTCGATCACCATGTACATGATCGACCAGGGCTGGTGGTTCGTTCCCAACCCGCTGAACAAATTCACCGCCAGCCTGCGCGACAATCCAAAGTTCAATGCCGATGGTTCGCTGACGCTTTACTTCCAGAATGAATCGCCGGGTAAGGACAAGGAGGCGAACTGGCTTCCGGCTCCGAAGGGCGAGTTCATTCCGATGCTGCAGATGTACTGGCCGAAGGATGAGTCGCCTTCGATCCTGAACGGCTCGTGGAAGCCGCCGGCGGTGCAAAAAACGAGCTAAACTTATACCGCGCCGGCGCAAACGCATCGGTGCGGTATTTCCTAACCGCGCAGTTAAATCGGAGACAAGTTCGACGTCCGAATTGGCCACAGTCGGACTTAGGGAGTTTAGCGGCCGAATGTCAGCCCTCCCCAAAAACGGAAATACTGCGACCACCTTGAAATTCCGAGAAGTGCCAAGCGACATGTGCGATGGCTCCGCCAACCCACTGGAAACGCGTGCGGCGGTTCGCGCAGCTCTCTCCTAAACTGCGGCGCCGACACTCGGACGCGTGGTGACCTCTGTAAAAAATGGCTTCCAGTCCGGACGGGTTATTTTGGTGTCTTTTTCTTTCGGCTCGCACCCGTCAAAGCACTTGCCGAGGTCGTCCCTGATCCATCAGTCATTTGAAGACAGGTCAAGAGATCGACATAACTCGCGTCTCCGATCGTCGCCTCTCCCTCACACTCGCTTCTGACAGCCGGCGTATACGACGACCAAATGGGGCCCAATTGTTGTCGCGCTGAATCCTCATCGCTCATACACTTGTCAAAACTTTGAGGTAACGCCAAACCCATTTCCTTATCGGTTTCTACGGCCGCTTTGCAGGTAGCTTCGACGTTGAGTTTGGGGATAGCATCGGAAATGGGTGTCAACATCTGAGTACTCACCGCAATTGCCATGATTGCTGGGTGCATGGGATGTCCTTCCCTTGGGAAAGCGATACAAATGTATTCAGATCATACTGGGCATGTTGTGGAAGAGGCGACCGGCCATGAACGAGGCGTGCATAGGGAACGGCGCGCCGCATCCGCCGCGACTTTAAGTGCAGTTGAAACTATCGACTATGCAGAAACGGCGGTCCGGCGAAAGAATTCGCGCGGATCTGTTGATGTCCGAGGTGGGTCACAAGCGACTGGCGAGCCAAGTACAGCTCGGCGTCCGGGTAACCAGCGACAGCGGACATCACGGCGGCTGAACCGATCTTCGGCTTAGGACCAGAAGCGGAAGCGCATGGAAGGAGACCGCCTCCAATCACACCGTCGGTGAAAAGTTGTACCGCCTTCATAGGGTCCGCCAGAATTCATCTGGTAAGCGCGACATTCGTAAAGGAGGCGACTAGCGCCCTGTCCAGCTTTCCCTTCATGCCGCAGAGAACCTCGTATGCTGCCGCGCGCGGCATTGTCGGCTTGTACGGCCGGTGCTCGATCAACGCCGCAAAGATATCCGAAATTGTTAGAACGCGCACAATGTCGGTGATGTTCTCGGCGCAGAGGCCGTCAGGATAGCCGCTGCCATCGAGATATTCGTGATGGTGCCGGACCGCATCGAGGACTTCGGGTGAGATGTCCAAGTGCCCTTTCAGCACATCGTAACCCGCCGCCGGGTGGGTTGCGACCAACGCTCGCTCGTCCTCGTCGAGGCGCCCTGGCTTATCCAAAATAGCCAAGGGCACCCTCGCCTTTCCTATGTCGTGGAACATGGCAGCAGTGGAGAGTCGTTCAAGGTCACTTTTGCGGAACCCCAGACTCAGGCCGAAATCGACGGCGACGCCGGTGACGAGCAGGCAGTGCTGGAACGTTCCCTCGTGATGGCGCCGCACCGTGGCCAGCCATTCGGCTAACCCATGCTCGGAAATCCGGTTGGTGATCTTGCGGCCCGCCTCTTGGGGACCGGCGATGTCGACCCGCTCCCCGAGGGTGATCGAGGTGAACATCGATGCAATGGCGGTTGCTGCGGCGTCAACCGCATTGTCAGGCTGTGAGATGCCGCTCCTCGACCCAGTTCCGTGGCCGACGGGATCGGCCAAGGCGGCCAGGAGCTTGGCCGCATCGATCTTGCCACGCAACACCGCTGTTGCGCCGAGCGCATAAGCTTGCGAGATGCAAACGTGGGAGATTTGCTCGACGAGGAAGATCCGCTTCTTTGCTTTGGCCAACCGCGCAGCTCTCTTTTTCAGCGCGGCAATGTTTTCGAGCGCTCGCAGGTCGGCACGGACGACGACCGCAGCAGCATCGTGCGGAAGCTTTGCTTCTACATCGAGCCGCTCGCCGGCAACGGTAAACTGTTCTCCAAAAAGCGAGCAGAGCCCGAAGAGCTTCTCGGAAGTGTCGGCCAATACGTGCACGAGCATGACTGGTGCCTTCGTTCGTCGGGTGCCGGTGTGAATGCCTCGTCGGTGGTACAAGGTCATTGGCTCACTTGGATGAGACTGCTCGGCTCAAGCTGGTTTGTGCGCGCCTCTGTCGCTCACCGTCGTTTGGGCCTTCTTGCCATTTGCCTGGATAAAGTGGACGCCAGCCGTGGTTCCGTCGATCCAGACCAGCTCGCAGCGTCGATAGGCCAGTCCCGTCGACGACAGCAGCATGAAGAACTCCTTGGCCGAGAGAACATCGAGCGACCCTTCGACTTCGATCTTGGCGCCGGTGTTCGAGATATCTAGCAAGACGCAGCTTCGCCGCCATGTGCCGTCGGAGCCCATCAGGTTCACGGGCTGTCTGTTGTCCATGCGCACCCGAGACGCCTTGCGACCGTCGAATTTCATTATTTTCCTGCCGATCTTGCAGTGCGGCGGTGGGCGCGCGCGGAGATTTCTCCCCAACGAACGGACCATTGGCTAGTCGAGAGATGAAGCGTTTCAAACAGCTCCTGCGCTCGCACGCGTTCGCCTGGTGAAAGCCCCGCGCCGCGAATGTTGAGGACCGCCAGCGTGGTCTGCCAATTCAAGCGCGATGCCCGGCACGCCATAACCGCGCCTTCGTAACCGGACTCTCCCATCACCTGCTCGATGGCCTCAATCGGTGCTCCCGACAGCACCGACAACGCCGTGAACAGGTTGGCTGTCTCACGCCGAATCGCGAACCGATTGACAGTCGAATCGCTCAGCTTTCCGCTCCGGTTAAGCGATATGATCTCCGGCCTCGCGGCGGCGTACTCAGCGTCGCAAGGTTGCTTTGCCGTCGCTAATACTTGCGAAGGCGCGCTTGCGCTGGAAGCCTTAATTGCCGGCCTCGGCGATGCCGACAGCAGCTCGCGAACCACCATGTCCGGGGTGTCCGGCCTCAGTGTCAGCGCCTTCGTGATCTCGTCGTCCTCCACAGCTCGACCGATCAAGTGGGCATAGGCCGCGCCTGAGAATTCAGCGCCCGAATTGCCGATGAGGGCCAGACAAGTCTTGCTGCTGCCGCGCTGCAATATTGCCTCAGTCACTGGGCTTTCGATCCTGCGCCGGCCAGCAATGGCGAGAAGGTGATCCTCGCTGCCGGACGTCGCGATCGCCACGAGATCAGCCGGCGATAGGGCGGGAGATTTCATAAGGATTGGGACTGCGATCGCCGGATCGCCGCTTGAGGCGAGACATCGCAGGGTCTTCATCGGAACGGTACCCAGCTCGGCGAGCGTCGTGCTGAGCTCGGCGAGCGTCCCGGGCGCGATCCGCCGGGCCAAGCGAACTAGAACGTCGTCAAGCAAGCCGACCTGCGGTTCTTGTAATTGGTGATTACCGTCAGCGAGCAGCTCAGTGGTGCGCCAGAGCATGCGCGCACAACGTTCGGATGAGCTCTTCGCGATGGCGGCATCCAACTCAGTAATGAGATCGGCCGCAGAATTTGCCCTCATTGGCTGGCCCAAATTTATTCTAATATCGTCACGCCAAATCCAACGTATTACGCGCTTAAGTTGTTAAGATTTCTTTATATGCCAACCGTGACATACGAGAGGCTGTTCTTATTCATCTGAACGGAGCTCCGCAGCGTACTAAAGTACCTGCTATCTGACGCTGCGGCCTGCGCGTGGACGAATGGCCGACCTGTAACGCATCGTTTGGGATAATAGCTGCCACACATTGCGTGATTGCGGTCGACCTTTGGAAAGCCACTAAAGTTCGCCATTTTGGCCTTCAGGACGAATAAAAAAGCATATGGGGGCGAGCGGTAGCGTCATTCAGCGTCATTCAGCGTCATTCAGCGTCATTCAGCGACATTGCAGCTGACATCGGCCGAAGCAGCCGCGCTCATCGCCAGTCGCGAACGTCCGCTACGGGTCACAGCGGCAGTTGGCGCCAACCTAATCGACGTCCGGTTTAGCCCTGTCAGCCGACGAGATACGTCTTTCAGCTACCTTCAGCTGAGGGCTAGGCGCTGGTTTGGCGCGGCGCTGTAAACTTCCAGTCTAGTTGAAAGAGCGATGCCCTCGCCTGCGGGCGCACATTAATTCAGACGGACGAAGCCTGGACAAACGTGGAAAGTAAACGGCTAGTCATTCGCATGGGGTGGATTCCGAATTGGCTGCGACGGGTAGATGTCATGCTGCGGCCTAGGGCCGGTGCTCAGGTCGACTTACAACCCCTGTCGGAGCGCGGCGGCCGATGGCTGAAGGCGAACTTGTTTCGCTTCCCGGGCGCGGTGTGGTCGCGGAAGCGTGGCTGTGTGGAACTGTCAGAGGGCGACGTGATCGCGCTGCATCTTGTTGTCGAGCGGATCACGGAAGCCGGGCTGAAGGTGCGGCTGTCGGGGCGCCTTCGCGGCTGGGACGGTGCGTCGCCTGTTTGGACTTTGCTGGCGCGCGAGCGTTAGCGGACCGGGCCATACCTGAAACACGGCCACGATGACGGCTTAGGGCCAAAGCGGTCCTCCATCGGCCGCGCGCGGCAGGTCAGCTAGGGGCCAAATCCCGATGCGGTGCTGCGAGCTATCCTCTCCCAGTCCCGCTTCAGTTGAGAGCAGCGCGAATGCGAGCCCGGTTAGGCTCAAAGCGGCGATGGAGGCTCACGCTTGTCACAGTTCTGGAGCCCCGCCGCACGTCCCTTCACTGTTGATCGCACTCGACTCCGCGCCGCAATGGGCAGACGATGGGTTGAGGCCGGCGGGGTGTCCCTTGTTTCGACCGCGCAGCTGCATTGAATGGCAAGCCGGGTTTGGGGGGAGCATGAAACAGCAGCGGGAGGCAACACCCTTATGGGTGTGGGTTGCATTCGTCCTGATCGGACTTGGCGTAGGCATTTACGTGACCGGCTACGTGATGGTCGAAGAGATGATCGCCTACTTTAAAAAGTAGTGTTCAAAAGGATGATTGGATCGGGGCGAGCGCGGTTTGCCGCAATCAAGACGGAAGGCAGCGAGCCGTTGCATGGTTTTTCGTCACAGTGCCTCCTCCTTACTCAAAAAGCGAACCGCTTTGATCGTATTTTGAGCGCCCTCTACATTGCCTTCGTGACCAGCGAACCTAACATGTCCTTGATGCATCACACTTCTGGAGATTTTATGAAATACATTGGCGTTATCACAGCCGCCGTCCTGGCAGCAGCCCTCGCTACGCCTGCACTTGCGGGGAGTGCGACACAGAACCCCGAGTGGCTTACGAGGCAGAAGGCTTGCAAGAAGGAGGCTTCTGCGCAGGGGCTTCATATGTCGAAGAAGCGCGCGTATGTCAAAGAGTGCATGTCTAAAGGCTAGCATTCACCAGCTACATTGCATCAACAACCCCGCTTCGGCGGGTTTTTTTGTTCGTGGGTTGCTACCGCTGTCCTCCTCGCTTTCATGACCTTCGTAAGCACTCTTTCGCGCCTCGAGCTGGAGCTGTGCAAACTGCGACGTATTACGTCCGTGCCATCAGCGACACTCCGCTCTGCCTCTGATGGTCAGGAAGCAAACCGGAATCATTCAAAGTGATCTGCAAGCCGGACCGATGACGTCCAACGGTTTCGCCAAGGACAGGGAGGGCTTCAAGTCCGCTTCGGGTCCAATCGCGTCGGTTTGGCGATCATGTGCGGTCGTCCGCTCCTCGCTGACAAACAGGCATTGTCCCTCTGGCCGGTCCATGCGCCAGCGGGGTCATCGTCAGCGCGACAATAGCCAAACTTGACAACCGCATCACGGGACTCCTCGATATGCGATTGTTGACTATGGCTCTGCCCCGCCTGCTCGTCGAGTAATCGATCAGCAACTCTCCGGATGCCAACGGCGCTCCGGTATTAGTGGCGACGGTGATGCCGGGGCGCAGGAGCCATCGCCATCGACGATCCGAACGTTCCCATCGGACCCATGCCGTCCTGCATCGGTTGGAAGAACCCCGGTATGGCCACCGCAGCGACGGGACGTTGGCGACCACGACTCGCGACCAAAGTCCCACCGGATCCCATTTGCACAATGGTCGCGGTCACGCTGCGATGGGTGCAGCGGCAGCCGAGCGCACTCGCGGCCGCAGGCGATAGATCAAGGAACGCGCCGGTGAATGGACCGCGGTCGGTCACCGTGACTTGGACCGACCGACCACCGCTCTGAACCATCAGGACGGTGCCGAAAGGCAGCGTCCTGTGAGCGGCTGTCATTGCAGCGCAGTTGAGTACGCCCCCGGAGGCTGTTCGGCGGCCGCACAGGCGGTCACTGCCGCCATAGTAAGTCGCGCTCCCGGAGAGACGATGCGCCTCAGCCACGGAAGAGAGCGAGAGAAGGACGATGCCGGTCACTACCATGCGTTTCATGCTGGATCCCTCGGGTATGAAAGAGGCGCTGCGACAGCGTCGCCTCACCGCTAAGTCCAATCGGAGGTCCTACGGAGCAGGAGGTCAAAGACCAAGCCCATAGGCAGCTTCTAACTTGTTGATCGGCAAAGGTGCCGGAAATGGGGCAAAATGGTTTGCGAGGCGGACCAGCGGCTCGGAGAGAAGAGCCCGAGACGACGATCAACGGATGGCCCCTGCGCCGCACGATTTGTTCAAATTCGAGCCTCGATTTCGGCGGAGGCTCTATTCACACAAGCATGCTTTCCGCGAATTTTTTCCCTCCCCCACCCCTTCGGTCAGAAATCTCGGGCTGGTCTGATCTTGCAGCCTCATGCGCTTGCAAACGCGTCATCGCGCTCGGCGACAGCCGTAAGACCGCGAGTCAGCGCACGACGATATTTTCCGAAGAAAGTGGATTCCGAATTGCGCATCGATCAGATAGATTCCATGACGTTTACAGATGAACGTGCGATCACGCGTAATTCTTTGGAGGATAAATCTTCTATGCGACCGGCAGTTTCCTACATTCGCGTGTCCAAACCTAAGCAGGGCCGCAGCGGTCTCGGCCTGGAGGCGCAGCACGCTGCAATCAGGTTGTTCTGCGCACAGCACGGCTACAGCATCGAGGCTGAGTACCGCGAGGTCGAGACCGGTAAAGGTGCCGATGCGCTGGAGCGCAGGCCTGAGCTCGCAGCCGCCATGAAGCTCGCCCGTAAGCTCGGTCGAGGCGGCAAGTCTGGCGCGGCTCCGATCATCATTGCCAAGCTGGATCGATTGAGCCGTGACGTTCACTTCATCAGCGGCCTTATGGTGCAGCGAATCCCCTTCATCGTCACTGAGCTCGGGCCCGACGTGGACTCGTTCATGTTGCATGTTCATGCGGCGGTGGCTGAGAAGGAGCGCGAGCGCATCGCACAGCGCACCAGGGAAGCACTTGCAGCCGCCAAGGCTCGTGGACAGGTGCTCGGTAATGCTGCAATCGGAGAAGCCCGCAAGGCTGAAGCGGACGTGCGTGCGGAGCATTTTCGGCCCGTATTCGAGCCACTGCGCAATATTCCTGCCAAGCGCATTTCGGTGATCCTGAATGAGCGAGGCTTGACGACGGCGCGAGGCGGCAAATGGCAGGCAACCCAAGTCATCAGAATGCTCAGCCGCCTGCGGTTTACAGATAAGGTGTCTCTCAACCCGGATCGTCTGACCTGACCTTTGCGGGCGGGATCAGCAGCATCGTGTCCGGACCCACTCCCCCGCCCGCAGCGATGCGATAGAGTTCGGCATCGGTGAGCTCGTGGATCGGAACGTCCTGCCGATCAACGACCTGCACGGCCTTGCCATCCAGGCGGTCGACGAGTTCACGGATATAGGCGAGATTACCCTCTTCCGCCTTGTCGAGCAGCTGATCTGCAACCCTGCGCAGTGCCAGCGGCCGGTTGCGCAGCGCGATCCGAAGTGCGTCGTTGAAGGGCTTTTCGCGGTTCAAGCTTCCGAGCGGTCGTCCCATCATTGCCTCGCATTATTGCAGGACATAGAAATCTGACTTTATTCCGCAATTGACTCCAGAACTATAGATTGTTGCTGCAGCCTCTCTCCTCGCCTGCAAATCATCCCGGTCCAAGCCTGGTTACGCTGGTTACGCACTGGCTCAAGACTCTGCTGCCTGGCTTTCTATAGCCGGCACAGGGGGCAATCCGCCGATTACCAATGGATTCGGCGAACACCACCGGGGAGGAGAACCGAAAGCCTGGTTACGGGTGGTTACGCACGCGACTGGAGTTAGACTGATGGCAATGCACTAAGAAAAAGCGTGCACTCCCAACCGATAGTCGCATTCGGGATCGTCAGCGATTTGCAGCGGATCGGTGATCGGCAGCCACTGCATCATTGAAGTCCTGCCCTCCTGCCCAACCGATTTTCCTTCGGGATGGCCCGAAATATCCTGGATCAACCGCTCGAAAAAGAGAGCAGCAGTGGCGACATCCTCGCGAGGAGCATCCCCTGACGCTGCAGATCCAAGTAAGTCGCGCAACCTTTCGCGGACGATCTTGGGCTCGTAGTGAGTGGCAATCCACCCCAGCTTTTCCAAGACGGCCGGCTGGACCGTATCCACGGTCGAAAGCAGCAAGCGGAGGTACTCAAGATGGCAGCGGCGCCAGAGCCGCCACATGTTGTCCGAGTAGTCGTAGTGAAAGGCCCCCTCCGGCAAGGCGTCGACCCGGATCTGATCCAGTTCGATCGCCGCGACGAACACTTCCAACAAATTCAGGATATGATCTTTCGTGATGCTTGCGTACATTGGCGATCTCCTCCGGCGTGGCCTCAGCAGAGTGAAATGCGCGCGTGTTGCCGAAGGAAGCTGGCAAACTTTCCGATCATCTGCACCGCCTCGTCAGCATCCTCGGACGGGTTGCCCTCTTCCCAAAAGATCGTCGCGCATCTGCCGGACCGAATAATGGCCTCCAAGGCTTCCGCCAATACAATCATTTGGGCGGGAGGAAAGTTGAAGAGGTTACCCTCGAAGGTGGAGGGAGGCTCGGCAGACAGGGCCGGAACCGCCTCCGCACAGCAAGCGAGCACGAAATGCCAGTGCGGGACACTAGCACCAGAATCTTCGGCGCTCTTAACTGCCGGATCACGTTTCGCTTTCGCGCGCATGACTTTCTCCGTGTGCGTCCGTCATCTCATCGAATTAGTTTCTCGCCTTTAGATTCCCACATGACTTCGCAGGTCTCGACCTCGATCTTCTGTCCGGCCGTTTTGGGGTACGCCAGAACTCCTCCGCCGTCATCGTCTCCTCATCAGCGCCTCTCCGCTTAAACGGTGCCAACTCTGTTTCAGGGTCGCGCCAACCCCGAGCTAAGCGGATCGTCCATTTACTCCTCCAGGAGGAACGATAGGGCGGCGATGGCCGTAGCCCTGCGGCTCTCATGCCATGCCGCCCAGCACCGCGAATGCAGCCAGGCATGGCCAAGCGGCTCGATTCCGAACGGCACCAGCTCGTCGAGGGGGCCTTCACTGGCACCGCAGTGGAGACAGCGTCCAGGCGGTGAACTAACCGGGTTGCGATCCAGCCATTCGGCGACGCAGCACTCAGAGGCGCGCGCCTCGGCAGCTGCTCGTTGCAGCCCGCCGTCAAACTCCGCGATGCCTGCCCGCTCGTCGAAAAATGCCAGCCAGTCGTCCGGCGACCACTGGTCTTGCCGGAGCAGCGACACAATTTCGGCCTTGTGCCGGGAAAGGGCCTCGATCACTACTTCTGACGGCGCTGCGGCTGCGCTCAGCACAAGATCCTCGCCATCGAGGGAGAGCTCGATGCCTGCGGCGCGGGCCGCATTCAGGGCTTCGACGGCGCTCATATCCGTCCAGTCCAGTGATCGACCGGAACTTCCTTGGACTCAGATTCAAGGGGGTGCACAGCGTCCGCACCGTCCGCACCGTCCGCAGCATTGTTATCCAAGCTGATCTTGCGGACGATCTGATCGTCGCGGCTGGTGACATCGTCCGCGTGGGCGTCCTGCGTCCATGCTGACGCGGCAGAAAAAGCGTTGTCCGTGCCGGTGATTGCCGTGCTGTCGGACGGTGCGGACGCAGCGGACGCTCCGGGCCCCTGCTTCTCTGCCCCAGCAGCCTGCATCCTCGTGACCGTGATGGTACGGGTCCGGAGGCGCTTCGTGTCCCTGCCGAAGTCGATATCGATGCCGACCTTGCGCAGGAAAGTCGCGGCCCGGCGGAGCTTACCCGAGAGCGTATTGGGGACCTTGGGCCAGTCTTTCGTCTTGGCCGCGCGCTCCCCCACCAGACTTGTGAGCGCGTCCAGCAGTTCCGTGGCGGTCCCCGCCCATACCGTCTGTGTTTCCATCATGGCCCGGAGCGCCACGGCAGCGGGGTTCTTCTCAAGCACGCCTTCCACAACCTCGTCGAGGTTGCCGCTATAGGCGGACAGAAAGGTGCCGCGAGCCCAAAACGCGACCTCACATGCCGTTGCCCACAGTGCAAAGTCAGCCATACGGGGCAGCTTCTGCAGATGGGTTTCGGGCAAACGCCGGAGGCCCATCACCACAGCATCGAGCAGCGACCCGAGGATCCTGGGGCGCTCAGCTTCGAATGCAGCACGCAGTTCCTGTTCCGGGCGGCGGCGCTCTTCCGGGATCGGCTGCAGCGTCAACAAGACGGCGCGGTCCGCCAAGTCGGGGCGATCAATGATCTCCTCGATGCCGTTGAGGATGACCGGGCGGCTGGCATCAAACAGGACTTCGTCATTGTCGGTGTAGAGTTGGCGGACGGCAAAGCCGCCGCCACTGGCCAGGCGACAGAGGGTATCGGAAATCCAGGCGGGCAAGCCCGAGACGTTATCAAAGGCGAGCACGTGGCTGTTGCTGGCGGCGATAAAGAGGTCGCGATCCTCACGCGGCAGTGCGCGCAATGGCGCAGTGTTGGGGTCAAGGAGGGATCGCAGGATCGCCGTGAAGGTGGACTTGGCCGAGCCCTGCTCGCCCGCCAACGCAAGCACCGGGTAAGGACCGTTATTGCGCAAGCAGGCCAGCGCCCAGGCGACCACAAGGACGAAGTCGGTCTCCGATCTCACATTGAGAAAGGGTCGCAAAGCTTCAATCGATCCGCCGGCCACCGGTACCGGCAACGGCAGCATGCCGGCCGGACGACGAAACCTCGCGGGCGGATTGTCGATAACGCGCCAGCCGGTCGAGTCGATTTCCACGGCACGCCATGCTTCGTCGCCGAGATCGAGATAGAGCTTGTTGCCAAAAGCGCCAACGCGGGTATGGACCCGCCTCTCCGGCGCATCATAGCGCGCCTTTGCTTCGAGCAAATTCAATGCGGACTGCAACGCCTCCGAGCTCGGGGCGCCCGCCTCCTCTTCATAGTAGAGGCGCGTGAGCCAGTGGCGGAAACCCTTTGAGCGGATCGGCCACGTCTCCCGGTGATCGTTGATGGTCAGATCGACAAAACCTGTTCCGTCTGGAGCGTGGAACAGTCGGGCGGCTTGCGCCAGTTCGACCAGAACATTGGCCTGCGTACGCTTTGCAGCAACAATAGCACTGCTCTGGTCCATCATCGTCCCTTTGCGAAGCGCGCCCTTGCGGGCCCCAGGCTCCGCCTCGAGCTCCGCCCGGTTTTCCGCTTCGGCCGCCATGACGGCGTGCGGCGTGAAACCCGTGTGGGCAGCGACCAATTCATCCGGGGGCCCGCGCACCTCCTCTGCGGCCGCAATCGCCATCAGGATATTTTGCTCGCCGATGGTTGGCACGGTCGCCACAGCGCCGCCCACGCCGGGATCAATTTCCTTGCAAAGCAGACAGAGAAACCGCGGAAAGGCGTGCTCGCATTCTTCAGTACTCACCGCCATGACAACGCACTCTCGTAGCTCGATCTGCGAGGGGTGGCTTCCTGCACGCGCGGCAAATTCTGGGCTTGGGTCCAACCGGCGGCAGCATTCAGCACGTCGTTGAAATCCACTCCTTGCGGTGGACGCGCGATCTTGACCCGGCGTCCCTCTCGCGCCCAGCGGCGCCCGGCATGCCCCGCCGCCGCCTCACCCGCCTGATCGGCGTCGGCGAGGACGACGATGTCCAGCTCATTATCCGGCAGATCGAGATTGAGCAGACCCGAGGTCGAGAGCGCCGCCCAAGTCCGGTGTCCGGTCGCCTGCATCGCCGAGAGACACGTTTCGATTCCCTCGCCGATGAGGAGAACGCCGCCCTGCCCACCCAGGCGAACAATCCCGCCCTTGCAGGGGCCTAACATCATTTTGGCAGTGGCAACGGCTGCCTTCGAGGTGCCGTCGCGCGAAAGGAACGTGCGATGGATTGCCATCGGCGTGTTCCCGCGCGCGCCGGTCACCAACGCAACCATGGTGGGCCAGCGGGCCCCCTCGGGGTGTTGCAGCCCAAGGTGAAAGCGGATGGCGGGCGGTATCGTGACCGTGACCCCCCGCCGCCGCAGGTAGGTCTCAACCAACGAGCCCTTTGCAGCGAACGAATTCTTCCAGATCGTCGCTGCCCATTCTGCAGACCGGGAGGTGCCGGTACCCACAGCGACCTTAGCGATGGCCACTGCAGGCTTCGCCGCTTTAGCCTGCATCCCCGGCCAGAGACCGAGGCGCTTCAGTGCGTCGATGACTGCCAACTGATCGCAACCGGCGAAGCAATGCACAAGCAGCACACCGTCAGCGCTGTACCCAAGCGACAAGCTCGGATTTTCATCCGAATGCGCGGGACAACGACAGAGAACTCCAGTGGAGCTCCGCATCGCGCCGCCGCAAGCCTCGGCAATATGCCGGAGAAGCGGGTTCATGGCGTACTCTCATACCGGCCGAGCCAGAACGCAAAACGAAGCTCAGAAGCGTACATAGCGCTGGATTTGTTTTCACTACCACGCATAACTTGTCAAGACGAACTTGTATTGATATCCATACACCGGACAGGAGCAGGCTCATGACCGCAAAAAAGAAGCCCCAGGCAACCCGAACCGCCCGCAAAACACGGCGGAGGCCGGTACTGCAATTCCGAATTGCTGAAAGCGAGTATCAGGAGCTCGCCAAAGTTGCGGCGAAGCATCAAAGGACGATTTCGGAAGAGGCTGCTCTCCGCCTTCAGCACTGGCGCTTGACGCAACCGCTGCAGGGCCCGGAAAGCCTGGAGTTGTTTCTCACCTTGGACAAGAAAACCAACAAGATCTACGTCACGTCTGCTCAGCTCACCACTGGAGACAGGGAGCCTCTGTCCTTGGAGGCCCTGCTCGTCAAAGCTGCGAAGCTTGGTGCGGAACTGGCCTTGAAGGAGCTTGGCAAGTTCAACGAGGGGCTCGAGCCTCAGTCTGAGTAGTTCTTTCGAGCTTGATGGCACTCACGGTTTCATACATGAGGCAGCAATGATCAGGGCGAAGAAAACGGCCAATGAGACGAGCGCTGATGTCACGCCCAAGTCAAATACTCGCCGCATGCTCACCGAGCCGCAGGTGTTGGACATCATCCCGGTGAGCCGCACCACGCTCTATCGCATGATCAAGGCAGCTCGGTTCCCGACCTGCACCTATATCAGCCCGAACAGGCGCGTCTGGTTCGAAGACGAGATCGCTGCTTGGCAGAACTCGGTCGATGAATTCGATCCGCGTCGGGCACGGGGCAAGGGCCGGCGCGCCGACGCTGTTCGGTAGCCCCCGACGACGCGGTGAAATTTGTCCGTTGACCTATACGATGCGCCTTGGCTTTCCGCAGCATGGTCTGCGAGGTGCCCGCATCCACACGCTCCTTTTCCTGCTCCATCAGCAAGAGAACCGGGGTCGCCTTGGGATGGATCGGCTCGACCACGGAGTCACCGCGAGCACACCAGAGACGTGATGGGGCCCTTGCGTCTTGTCGCTCCAACGTTTGTCAGCGTCTTCGTTCTGCAGGCGCTTGAGTTCACTACAATAGAACTGACGCCAGTTTGCTTTCAACCTGGCGAGGCATTCGAGGTCACGGTCCGTGAAGAATGACATAATGACGCAGACCCTAGCTGAGATTGCGCTGGACGGGGTGCCCGCACAAGGGAGGGGGCGAGCCGCTTGTCCATTCGGCGGATAGGACAGCCGCTTCGCCGTACGGTCGCTTGACGCAGATCAAGCTCGTTATACGACTGCCGCCAAACATGGCACATGAACTAAACCCAGAACGGCCTTTCGTCGTCCAAGGGGTGCGGGGTGGCTCACCCGGCCACCACGTTGATGGTGGATCGTCGATTGAAATCTTGTTAGGTCGCCGTGCGACCAGATGGCTGCAATTGGAGGGATAGCCGCGAAGTTCGGAGCATTTGCGGCAGCCGATTGTAGCGTTCGAATTCGTGGACCGGCCTTGTCGGTCGCCGCACTTGACTGGGAGGGTGCCGAGCGCGGCGACTTGCTTGCGCTAAGCTTCAGGCCGCAGCGGGCCTCCGTCGTTGAGCTTTGTGATCTACCAGTCGAACGACATTGGTCGGAAGCTCGGTCGTTTCGCAAACAACCGGCTCCGGCAGCGCGACTGGCGTGAGCGCCGGTTCGGCCAATGGCGCTTCAATCGAGATGAGAAATTCACGGCCTTCCGCCGTGATCTGCCATCCGCTGGGCTCTCGTAGCACGTAGCCGCTGGTAAAAATGTCCAATTCCGGCGCACGCGCAGCGAGCCGCTTCATTCTTTGAGACCAGTCGGGCCCGCTACAAGTCAGGACCGCGAGATACTGCTTCAGGTCTGCAAGCGATGCATGGCCCTGAGGGTGGCCCGCCAACACTTTCAAAACTGTGATCTGAATACTCACGCGAACCCCGCTGCCGCAACAGGAACGCAACCACCTATGTCGCTGAGGCTATTACCGGGATGAATTCGGGTCCATCTCACGCAACTGCAAAATGGTACGGCATCGCTGATTTCCAGGCATTCGTGCTAAATTTGCAACAGGGGGCACGGGCTCCCCGTTCGTTAGTCGAGCGGCGGCTCATCCTGTTCGTCTGCCAGTTTGGTACAGGGCTCGGCAATGTCGGTGCGCAACTCGCGCAGTATGGCTTTCGGCTCTCCGTCGCAGGCTAAGGTCTGAACCCGCAATACGCGCAGGCCAACCGCTGAGCTTCGTCAACACAAGGCCAGCCATGTCGTCGATCATGGTTTCGGGCGCTTCACGGCTCACCAGTTCACGCCGGCCCTGCATGAGGCGCAACTGAAGCACCTCGGTCTTGACCTTGACGTGATCCGCGTCAGCCTCAGTGCGCCGCGACTGCCGTCGCTCGCGACGAAGGTGACGCAGGTATGCCACGCGGCTCAGATCGAGCTGCAAGCGGCCAGCTTGCTGCTGGATCACGCCTTCGGCTTCGCGCTTGCCGGTGTAGGTCCGGCTGCAATTCATGGTGTAGCGCCAGTGCCGACGCGCTGACGGTCTTAGCGGATCGTAGTCGAGAAGACTTGGTGACGAATCGGATACTGGCGTTCTCAGCCATCTTCTTTTTCTTTGTTCCCATTTCCTAACCAGACATGATCGGTGGCAAATGGTTCCGGGCGATGATGGCGCGACGCACTAGGCCAATGTGCTCGCGTAACGTATAAGCCTCACTCGCGAACCCAGCCGGTGTGTGTATTCGGGCCACCGCTCGCTCAATGCGTTCTAAGTCAGCCAGCCACTTCTCCGTCGGCAAAGTGCCCGTTCGCGCGGCAACATCTTGCTCAAGCAGAGCTAGCTCGCCATACCATCGATAGACCCGTGACCGAACATGCCAACGGCGCAACTGTGGAAAATAATGGAAGAGCGGAAGCAGAACGGCAGCCAGAGGGAGCAGTATAATGATCGCGCGCTCGGCCAATGTCGCGACCCAGAAAGGAAGATATTGATAGAGGAAGCTCCGCCCGAAGCGCTTGTGCTGGTCGGCATCGGTCGAGACGCGCAGATCGACCTGGGTCGTTCCCGGAAACTCTCCGGCCTGCTCGAAAAGCCCTTGTTTGCCGTGAATTTCACCTGCGGCGTCTACCAGCAGGTGGATCAGCGCGGGGTGGAGACCGTCACGGGCTGCAAGCATCGCTTTGGTGCCAATAAGATCGACCTCTCGCTCCGGAATGTTGTTCGCCAAGTCGACCACGCCGGGTGGCAATGTCAGTTTGCTGATGAAACTGAGCCGTCGATGGTAGGCTTCAGCCTTGCTGTAGCTTAGCAGCTTCAGAGTTGGATCGTGAAGCGCTGTCCAGACGGCGTGGTTTTCCGCTCCATCGACAAAGATAGCGGCGTCGACCTCGCCCGACTGCAGTGCGAGCAGTGCGGCATTGTTGCTCAGCGGCTGCATCGACATATTGTTGATCGTGAGACCGTTAAGCGCGAATACGTGTTCCCCCAATGAACGAGCGCCGCTACCGCTCACACCAACGGCAACCCGGTGGTTGCGCAGCTCGTTAACATGGGTAAGCACGTCCGTACTGCGGTGGAAAATCCACATTGGTACGTAGTAGAGGCTCGCGAGCATGATTACGTTTTTGGCTTCCGGAAGAGTTGCGATACCGCCCTGCGTGAAGCCGATGTCAACACCCGACTGTGGATCTTGCAGTAGCCGTAGATTGTCCCCGGGACCGTTGGTAATTCGTTCCTCTACCGTGACCCCGGATCGAGCGAGGATTTCGACATATCGCTTCGCGTACCGGTGGAGCAGGCCATCTTCCAATCCCGAAGCCAGAACGATGTGACGTCGCGGGGCAGTTTGCAGGAAGTATGCGACAGCCCATACCGCAGCAACGACCATTGCAAAGGTCATTATGGCTATGTTGACGCGGGCACGTGCCCTGAACCGCAAGTTTTTGAAGATCATACGTTCCGCCTTCATCGCAAAAGGTAGACGGAAGTCACCTTAACGGCTTGACGACACCAGGCGTGTGTTTTTGGGGATCTCGTTGCCCTCCGGTACTCGCTCGGCATCGGGCCGCAGCGGTAAAGCACGCGCGTCGCCTTCCCTGTAACTGCAACCACTGATGTTCTCGCAGCAGATTTCCTGAAGGGTCGGGGTCGCGCGGTCCCCGCAAGTTGCCGTGCTCCCCACAGTACCTGCAGTCCGATGGCGCAGGGTCGCCATCGGGGGACAGTCACCGCCAGCGCTTGCGCGCACACAGGGCCAAGCCGCGCTATCCGCGTCGCCACGGATTAATAGGCGCAAATATAGTTTCCGTAAGCATCGTAGCAACTGCGGCGGTACGCAGCAGTGCCAATGGCAGCCGCGCCGACCGCTGCCGCTCCCACACCGTAGCCCCGATAGCCGTAGCCGCGATAGCCGCCACGATAGCCGTAGCCACGGTAGCCTGCGCCGCGCACTGCGACAGCGCCGCCGCCCCGCGGTCCTCGAACTGCGACCGCACCGCCGCGATAACCGCCGCCACCCCGATAGGCACCTCCGCCGCGCCGAGCCTCGGCATCATCGGGGATCAAGCAGACGATGAGCAAAACGAAAGCGGCAAGAGGAGCGAGAATATAGCGGAGCATGATGGAACCCTTCCATGAATTCATTGAGCCCTGCCCGCGAGATTGCGGCTCACTCCACGCGTGAGCTTGACGTGGATCAATCGAACCCGCGCACTGCGACGCGCGGTTAGGGGGGCACGGGCGCGCACCGCCAGCGCGTCACCTCGTCAGCGCTCGCGCCCGGCAGCAGCGGCCAGCCGCGGGACGGGGCAACGGCTAGTACCATCACCGCCTCATCGTCACCCCGGCAGGCGAAGGGACGGCAGCACGATCATCGACAGCGGACGGCATCTCGTCATCGCGCGCCGATGTCATCTCCATGCTTCCGTAAATTGTCGACCAAGATATGCGCACTGATCAGAAAGACCCATGCGGGCAATATCACGAAGCTCCACGCAATGTAGTAACTCCCGATAAGTAGCAATAACGCAAACAGGTAGCCGATATAAGCAATCCAACGCGGGGCGATGCTTGTATAGATTACAATAGTTGACGTTGAGACCATGAAGACCGCAGCCATCTTGGTAGCATACACATTGTTGACGATGAATGCGGCTGAGCGGGCATATCGAAATATGCCGGAACTTATCAATTCATTCGGTTCGGTCTTGGAAGCCAAAAGCATGACTGCGCCTATCACAGCAGCTGCGGTAAACAGCATAACCAGAAACAGCATGGCGCTTCCGATAAACACCGTGGCAAAGAATCGATCCTCCTGATGACCAAGACGATCACGCAGCACCCCAACGAACCACAAGAAGGCGATCCCGGCGAAAGGAACTAAGTTCAACGCAAGTTCAATTGAGTTCGTATCGGCGGCTAACCATGCACCGGGCTCCAAAGGGTCAGTCGGAATGGAACGTCGAAGCAGCCCAAAGATCGTGAACATGAGCAGGGAGAACATAATCCCTGCTACGGCAGCCGACTTTGGTGTCTTCAGATCGCTGTGCATGATGATGTCGTCTCTCACCGGCTGGCTCATGAGGTGTTTGCCAAGCCCGTGGCCCGGTTGATTTACATCAACAGCCTGTCTACCTGCGTTGGGTGAGATGCTCTCGGGGCGCGAAGCCGGGACACGAAAATGGATGAAGGTTCGGAAGACAAGCAAGTCTGTCGTCGCAGTGCACTCGCTTTCCTTGGATGCGCGGCTGCATTTGGAGTGGTCGCCTCGTCGGCGGTTCTGACCGCGTCGGAGGCGGAAGCCCAAGCCACCGAAACGCCCACCACACCAACGACGCCACCAGCAGATACGCCGAAATCCGGCACCGAGCGGCGACAGGATAGACGAAGTGGCCGAGCGGAACGCCGTCAGGAACGACGCACGGGACGCACAGAGCGGCGTCAGGAGCGGCGCACGGGGCGAAACGAACGACGGGACGCGCGCGATGGCACCACCACTACCAGCACCGCGAAGTAGTCGGTCGCCCGGCTCTACACGACAACGGTCCGCCTCAGGGCGGGCCGCAAGGAAGGCCGTACGGCGCGCCGCCAGAGCCGGGCCAGCAGACAGCGGCCAAGCTCCTATCGTATCCAGCGTCAAAAACGACGTTAGTTCATCTTGCGCCGGAGCTTTTCGAGGAGGGCGCGCAGGTCGTCAATGTGTTCGGCGACTAGCTGTCGCGCCTGCTGTATCCGTGATTGTTTCCGCTCCGGCGCGTCTTTGCCCGGAGGGCGGTCGTCAGGATCGTCCATTCCCCTTAGTAGGAGGCGACGGGAAACGGTTTGATCAAAACATGCAATAGCGTGCTTTAAATTGAGGCGCTGCGGTCTGCCTTATCCGCAGCCTCCAGTATTGCAAGCTGGCTCGCGAGACCGCTGAAAGTGCGAGATATATTCCTCAAGACGCTCACTGTCCGCTCGGATGTGCCGGGTTCAGCGGCCCTCCCTCTGAACGCAGCAGCGAATTCTTGGCAATCTGCCGCCGTAGGTATCGCAGCAGGTCCGGAGGTACCGACCGCTGCGCGGCGCAGAAGTTCTTCAGATGCGGCGATCTGAGCGCGTGAACGTTTTATCTGCTCCTGCACGGCTCGTTTTGCGTACGGATGCTCGTCGAGTGTGCTGCGGTGGCTCTCTTCGAGGGCCTTGCCGGGGTAATAGCGCATTGGCTCTCCTTCGCCCTCTGCCCGCACTGGATGAACGTTAATAATTTCACTCCAAATGATACTGCGCAAGTCCCGTTCTGAGAAGATCGCGCCTCCGACAGGACGGGGAAGGCATCGCGCCACCGCGTCACCATCGCCAGCGCTCGCGACCGGCAGCGGCAGCTAAACCTGACGGCAATTCAAATCCGGCAGGTTTAGCAGCACGGCGGCAGACAGGCCGCATCGGCCACCAGCTCGCACCATCACCGCGCCATCGTCACCACGACAGGCGACCGGACGGCAGGCACCAGCACCGACAGCGGACGGCATCAGGTCATCGCGGCATCACCACGACGAGCGCGCCACCATCACGACCACGGACAGGCGACCGGGAGCGACGGGCAGGCGTCAGCCCGTACCACGGGCCGTTGTCAAATGAGCTGCATCACAAGGTGAATGACCTGCGGCTCCCGGCTGGGCGCAGGCTGGAAACCGAACTTGCTAAACACCCTCCGCATGGCGGTGTTCTCCGGCAGCACTTCCGCGATCAATTCCGTCAACCCCGCGTCGCGCGCAATGCCCGCCAGATGCCGCATCAGATGCGACCCGATGCCTTGCCCCTGATAGCCGTCCATGACCATGAAAGCCACCTCGGCACTGCCGGGTTCAACAACGATGTAGCGCCCACCGCCGACGATGGTGGGACGGCCATCCTCGTCAGCCAGCGCAATCAGGGCGACGTGATTGCGGAAGTCGATCCTCATAAAGAAATCGATTTCCGTCTGCGAGAAGCCGCGCTTCGCCACGAAGAAACGCCGCCGTAGCGCCTCCGTGCTCGTGCGCCCGATTGCCGCGAGTAGGTCGTCCTCGTCATCTGGCCGAAGCGCCCGGATTTCAATCGGACGCCCATCGCGGAGATGTTCGGTGGCGCGATAGCTATCAGGCATGATTATCTCCCTGCCGTCCGCGAAGATGAGAAGCTGCCACGCCAGCGTCGAGCGCGCCACCCATCGCGCCAGCGTCGAGGCCGCAGCGGAGGCCCAACAGCGCGCCGCTAGCGCAGGGCCACAGGACACCGGGTAAGCCGCGCGAGCGCATAGGCGGTGCTATCGCACTACATCAACTTGACCTCGACCTACGACAGCGACTGCGCCAAGGCTCGTAAGCGATGGGGACCGATCCCCAGTTGAGAGAGCAATTACATCGAGCAACGGTTAAAGGTAAGCTCCATTCCTGCAAAAGCCGGATCCGGGAAAATGCGGGATACGCTGTCGGGATCGAGGATTGTCAGCCGCAGATTAACGCTTGTCGCCATGATTTCCGAGGCACACGCGGCGCGAAAATCGATAGTGTTGCCTGTCTCTTTCCTCGACATGATGGTGCATCGGACGGTTTTGCTTCTGACGTCATTTCCATCTGCGATAAAGCCGCCGCCGAACTCTTCGGAAAATTGAGCAAAGCTGATTTTATCGCCCTTCTTGACAAAGACTTGTTTGCACTGGTCGGTGCCCGTCGCCCAAGCTCCGTTCAAATCGAAAGCTTCTGCCTGCGAAGTTAGGAGGCCGCTGCAAAACAAAAGAGCGCATAGTCCGGTTGATCGGTTCACGTTGAACACTCCCCAATGGATCGCAAAATTTTCTCATGGGCGCTTGCGCGGAACAGTGTTTCGCATAGGGGTTTTTGGCGCAAGGGGCCACCGCGATCTACGATGGTCCTCCAGCGCTTTGGGACCAGTCCCCGGTTCCCCGACACGGGCCACCCCGCGCCAGCGCACCACAGAGCAGAAAAAATACTCCGTTCATTCGGCCAGCACAGGAGCCTGGCCGCCTCACCGGAGGCCCGGGGGCCCGTACAGAAGCCCGCCAGCGCAGGGCCACAGGACACAAGCAAGCCCGGCCACCGCATCCAGCAGGCCCGCGCCGCGAACAGGCGATCTATCGGACGCGGTCCGGGCCAGCGCAAACCTCGCCGTCCGCAGTCGAATTCCCGCCCAAACGGCAGGGTGTGAGACTAGGGCCTAATAGGGCCTAGCAGTTTCGGCCGCGCCTTCCGTTCTTTGGGAAGAACCCGGATAATGCCTTTGTTTCAGGTGTTTACGACGTCCTCAACAGCCTGAAGAAACCGCTGGACGACAGGACCACACGGTTTTGCCGTACGCGCATTCGCCATTTCGCCGCAGGGTTCGACGGCATCGTGCACGTAGCCATCGAAATACCGACGAGACGAACTTCACAGCGCCGCTCGTCCGCACGTGGCCACGGGCTCACAGGGACTACCCGCCCTGCCCGCACCTCTCATGCCGACGCTGCCGCGTCCACCGCAAGCCCGGCTCGCAATCAAGACGACAACGAGATCGCCCCTCAAGGATGAGCCGGGATAGGCGACACATACGCCATTTCCGAATTTCGGTAAAGTGGAATATTTTTGCGCGCACGGCTTGACACCGGCGCAGGTCGGGCTGTCAGGGTGTTTCGTCTGACGGCGCAGCCCACCGGCGCCGCCGAGATGCCGGTGACGAGCCAAAAGGCCTGTGTGTCCGCTTGCGGCCACCCACGGGCCGCCTGCGACAATCCGAGTCTGCCGCGGACATAAAGACGCGACAATTGCGCGGCTTGTCGATTGCCCCTGCCCCTGATTCCCCCTCCCGGAGTTCCCATGTCTTCTGCCGACAAGCCGGCGACACGCCTTGCGACCAGGCTTGCCTTCCTCGTCGCGGGCTTCGGCATCGCGTGCTGGGCACCGCTGGTGCCGTTCGCGAAGGCGCGGCTCGCCGTCGACGACGGCATCCTCGGACTGCTCCTGCTCAGCCTCGGCATCGGCTCGGTCGTCGCGATGGTTCTGACCGGCGTGCTGAGCGCGCGCTATGGCAGCAAGCCGATCATCATTGCGGGCGGGCTCGGTCTTGCCCTGGTCCTGCCTCTGCTGACAATCGCGAGCTCGCCCATGACGCTGGCGCTGGCACTGCTCGCATTTGGCGCCGCGCTTGGCTCCATCGACGTCGCCATGAACATCCACGCGGTTGAGGTGGAGCGCGCCGCGGGACGTCCGCTGATGTCCGGCTTCCACGCGCTGTTCAGCATCGGCGGCTTCGCCGGGGCCGCGCTCATGACCGCACTGCTCTCGCTGCAACTCGGTGCGCTCGCCTGCACACTGATCTGCTCCGTCCTGATGCTGATCGCGACGCTGGCGGCCTGGCCGCGGCTGCTTCGCTCCGTGCAGGTGCAGGAGGGGCCGTTGTTCGTGTTGCCGCATGGCGCCGTGCTCCTGCTCGCGCTGCTTTGCGCCATCACCTTCCTCGTCGAAGGCGCGATGCTCGATTGGGGCGCGTTGCTCGTCATCGGCGCGGGTCTCGTTTCCGAAGCGCAAGGCGGGATCGGCTACATCGTGTTCTCGGTCGCGATGACGATCGGGCGGCTCGGCGGCGACGCCGTCGTCGCACGCATCGGAGACCGCACGACATTGTTCTGGGGCAGCCTGATTGCGATCGCAGGTTTCGTGGTTCTGCTCACCGCTCCCGTCGTGGCGGTCGCCGTGGCCGGCTTTTTGCTGATCGGCCTCGGTGCATCGAACCTCGTGCCGGTGCTGTTCCGGCGGGCGGCGAGGCAGACGGTGATGCCCATGGGGCTCGCCGTCGCGGCGATCACGACCGCCGGCTACGCCGGCGTTCTCGTCGGCCCCGCCGGTGTCGGCTTCGTCGCACGTCTTGGTGGATTGCCGATGGCGTTCTGGCTCCTGGCTGTGCTGATGGGCCTCGTCACGCTGTCGGCGCGCATCGTTACGCGCGCCGACGGCTGAGCGGCCTCACAAATTGCTCAGTCCGATCGATTTGATCAGGGGCGCGAGGCTTGCGGATGTGGCCTCGACGATGCGCTGGAATTTGTCCGGGCCTGAATCGTTGTCCGGCTCCATGCCCTGGGCGCGATAGCTCGCCAGAAGCGCCGTATCGGCCATGGCGAGCCGCGTCGCCTGCGCGACCCGATCGATGATCGCATCGTCGGTGTCCTTGGGTGCGAACAGACCGAACCATCCCTCATATCGGATGCCGGGCATGCCGGATTCGACGGCGGTCGGGATCTCCGGCGCGCCGCTCAGCCGCGTTTCGGTGGTGACCGCAAGCAGCCTGACTTTCCCGGCTTGAGCCAGCTGCTGCAATTGAACGGACATGACGGCAATGACGAGCGATATCTGGCCGCTGACGAGGTCGTTGGTCGCCTGCGCGATGCCTCGATAGGGCACGTGGACGATGTCCAGCGCCCCGGCCTGCTGCTTGAAGGCTTCGCCGACCAGATGGTTTCCGGTGGCGATCCCCGGCGTGCCATAGGACAGCTTTCCCGGATTGGCTTTCGCATAGGTGATCAACTCGCGCAGGTTTGCGGCCGGCACCGAAGGATTGATGGCGAAAACCAGTGCGCTGTTGATCAGGCGGTAGATGGCGCGGAAATCGCCAACGGAATATCCGGGATTCGCCGACGTCATGGGAATGATGACCTGCGTGCTGCCGTTGCCGAGCAGCAGCGAATAGCCGTCGGGCTCTTCGCGCGCGATCGCCGCAGTCCCGATGGCGCCGCCCGCGCCGCCGATATATTCGACGAAGGTCGGCCCGAGCAGCGATGGCATCCCGTCCACCCAAGGGCGCGCGATCTGGTCACCCGATCCGCCGGCTCCGTAGGGAATCACCAGGCGAATGGGACGGGACGGATAGTCGGCGGCTTGTCCGTTGCGGGGAAGCGCGGCGAGCGCCGCTGCGCTTGTCAACGCGTGCACGAATTGTCGCCGCGTGAAAGAGGCCATGCTGGAAATTCCGGAAGTCGGCAGTCAATGTGGTGGCGGGACCGGCTCCCGGACCATGCCATCGCAGCAATCCGGCATCACAGTCAATGCTCCATCCGGATGAACCCCGGCGTCATCGCATCGTCACGTCGGCCTAACACGTTATTTTTCAAGCATTATTTCGGCGAGCCATCCGTCCACGCAGGGCTGCCAACCCTGCCCACTGCTTTCGGCCAGTTTACTGTACGCCTCGTTCTGGTAGACCAAAAAGTAATACCTTTTGACTCCCTTCGAGGGGGCGATGGCGCGTGCCAGATCGTAGCGAAGACTCGGCCATTTCCTTTGGGCCATTTCGACTTTTTCCGAAGTCCCGACTCTTGGAGAAGGAGGGCTCGCCGCTTCACGTCGGCGGCCGCGCTCTCGACATTCTAATCTTCCTTGCCGGACGCCCCGGAGAAGTCGTCGACAAGAGAGAGCTGGTCAAGCGCATCTGGGCTGGCGTCAATGTCGACGAGGGCAGCCTGCGCTTCCATGTCGCGGCGCTGCGCAAGGCGCTCGGCGACACCGGCAAGTCGGCCCGCTACGTCGTCAACGTGCCCGGCCGCGGCTATTGTTTTGTCGCCTCGTTCGCTCAAGCAGCTCCGCCGGCCGCCCCGCTCCCGGCTGAAGCCGCCCCTCCCCGCTCCCTGCCCGCTCAACTCACCAGGATGGTCGGCCGGGAAGATGTCATCGAGAAGATTTCGAACGGACTTTCGCTCTATCGCTTCATGACCGTCGTCGGCCCGGGCGGCATCGGCAAGACCTCGGTCGCCGTCACCGTCGGGCATCGCCGGTCCCAGGATTTCGGCGGGCGAGTCTTCTTCGTCGATTTCGGTCCGCTGAGGGATGCCAGTCACATCGCGACCACGATTGCTTCGGCGCTCGGACTGACCATCAGCGCAGAGGATCCGACGCCGGCTCTGCTGACGCTTCTGAAGACCGGCCCGGCCCTGCTGGTCTTCGATAGTTGCGAACATGTGCTGGATCATTTGGCGCCGCTCGTCGAGCGCATCGTTCGCGAGGCGCCGCAGCTTCGTGTTCTCGCAACCAGCCGCGAGTCGTTTCGCAGCGAAGGCGAGCGGATTTTTCGGCTGTTCCCGCTGGATTGTCCGCCCGAGCGCGAAGGGCTTGCTGTCGATGAGGTCCTTGCCTACCCCGCAGCTCAACTCTTTGTGGAGCGCATTGCGCAGAGCTCGGGCCCGTTCCAGCTCAGCGCGGAAGAGGCGCCGCTCGTCGCGAGCATCTGCCGACGTCTCGACGGCATCGCGCTGGCGATCGAGCTTGCGGCGGGCCGCGTCAATGCTTACGGCATCGCCGGGACGGCATCTCTGCTCGACAGCCGCTTTTCGCTGCAATGGCGCGGCCGGCGCACCGCCGTGCCACGGCACCAGACGCTCGCCGCGGCTCTCGACTGGAGCTACGACCTTCTGCCTGCCGCAGAGAGCGCCACGCTGCGACGCCTGTCGGTCTTTGCCGGGCCTTTCGCGCCGGAGGCGGCTGCGGCGATCGCGTCCGGTGACGGCCTCAATGCGTCCGAGACTCTCGAAGCGATCGACAGCCTGGTGACCAAATCGCTGATTTCGCCGTCCGGCTCGCGGACGCTGCGCTATCGGCTGCTCGACACCACGCGGACCTATGCATACGGAAAACTCAACGAGCTCGGCGAAGCCAGGCAGTTCGCGCGGCGTCATGCCGCGCATTTTCGCGATTTGTTCGAGCGCGCGGAGGCGGATATTTCGACGCCGCTGCCGGAATGGCTGAGCATCTATGGCGCGGAGCTGGACAATGTGCGTGCGGCGTTGGACTGGGCGTTTGGGCCCGACGGCGAGGCGACACTCGGTATCGCGCTGACGGCGGCCGCGGTCACGCTATGGGTGCGTCTTTCGCTGTTCGCGGAATGCCGTGAGCGCAGCAGAACGGCGCTCGCGGCGCTCGGGGATACCGCCGACGACGACCGCATCCGGATGCAGCTTCTGTCGGCGCTCGGATGGTCGCTGATGTATGGCGAGGGCCGCGCGCGCGAGGCGCGACCGATCCTCGAGACCACCCTGGAGCTTGCTGACAGGCTCGAGGACAAGGATTTTAGGCTGCGGGCGCTCTGGGGCTTGTGCATCGACCAGTTCAACAACGGACAGTTCGGCAAAGCCCGTGCCCTCGCCGATCGCTTTGCGAACGCAGCCGCGAATTCGCCCGACAAGACCGATGTCATGCTGGGCGACCGGCTGATGGCCGTCGCGCTGCACTATCTCGGGGACCAGAACGAGGCGCGGCTGCGCATCGACCGGGTCAATGCATCGCTGCATGTGCTGGCGGAGAAGCCGAAGATCTTCCCGCTCGATCTGAGAATCTCGACCCAATATTTTCGGGCTCGCATCCTGTGGCTTCAGGGCCTGGCCGATCAGGCTCAGGCCCTCACGGCCAGGAACATCGAGGAAGGCCGGGCCAATGGCCACGCGCTGACCTTCTGCAGCGTGCTCGGACAAGCCGCCTGTCCGATCGCCTTCTGGTCCGGCGATTTCGACGCCGCGGAGCGTCACGGCGCCGAGCTGCTCGAACACACCGAACGCCACGCGATCCGGCTGTGGGGCCTGTGGGCACGCGCCTTCAACGCCGCAGTCATGGTCAAGCGCGGGGACGTCACGACCGGCCTGCCGCTGCTGCGCGAGGAGCTCAATCGCGCCGGCGATGCGCGCTTCCTGCCGCGTTTCCTGCCCCTGCTCGGCGAGCTCGCCGCGTGTTCCGGAGAGGCCGACCAGGTCGATCGCGGCCTCGACGTGATCGAGGATGTCCTGACCCGCTGCAACGACCGGCAGGAGCTCTGGTATCTGCCGGAGCTGATCCGCATCAAGGGAGAGTTGATGCTCAGGAGCGCCAGGCATTCAGAGGATGCCGAGGCGCGTTTTCGCGAGGCCATGGCCATTGCCGGCCAGCAAGGCGCGCGTTTCTGGGAGCTGCGAAGCGCGGTCAGCCTGGCACGGTTGATGATCGCGGCTGGCCAGAGCGCGGAGGCTCTGGCGGTTCTCGATCATGTCTCCGGGGCGTTTGCCGAGGGCTCAGACTTCGCCGATATGCGCATCGCACGCGACCTGATCGCGCAATTGCGAACCTGAACGCGCGCTAAGTAGCCTAGCCTGCCGCTGCAGCCCCGCGCCGCGGCAGTTTCCAGTCGGGGCGGATGAAGTGGCAGGTGTACCCGTCCGGATAACGTTCGAGATAATCCTGATGCTCCGGCTCGGCTTCCCAGAACTCGCCCGCGGGCGCGACCTCGGTCACGACCTTGCCAGGCCAAAGACCGGAGGCCTCGACGTCTGCAATCGTATCCTTTGCGACCCGCTTCTGTTCATCGCTCGTATAGAAGATCGCCGAGCGATAGCTCGTACCCAAATCATTGCCCTGGCGGTTGAGCGTGGTCGGATCGTGGATCTGGAAGAAGAACTCCAGCATGGTCCGAAAGCTGGTCTTGGCGGGATCGAAGGTGATCTCGATCGCTTCGGCATGACCTTCATGATTGCGGTAGGTGGCATTCTTCACCGCGCCGCCGGTGTAGCCGACGCGGGTGGAAACCACGCCCGGCTGCTTGCGGATCAGATCCTGCATGCCCCAGAAGCAGCCTCCGGCCAGAATTGCGCGTTCCGTTGTCATATCTCCACTCCCAATTGATGCGGCTGTCCGTTCCGCATCCGTCGCATCCTATGCTTATGGCGGCCCAGCCGAAAGCCGGGCATTTGTCCATCCGGTTCCTCTCGTGGAGGCCAAAGCTTCGACGACCTCAGCTTTCCCAACCAGAACCAGATGGACATAAATTAAGCCCGCCCTAGATCAGCTTGGCGTCAAGCGTGATCTCGGCGTTGAGCACTTTCGACACCGGGCAGTTCTTCTCGGCTTCGCCGGCGATCCTGGCGAAACCGGCGTCGTCGAGGTTCGGCACCTTGGCACGCAAGGTCAGCGCCGATTTGCTGATCTTGAAGCCTTTGCCTTCGGGCTCGAGGCTGACCGCGGCTTCCGTCGACAGCTCGTCCGGCGTGAAGCCGGCGAGCTGCAGGCCGAAGGCCAGCGCCATGGTGAAGCAGCCGGCATGGGCCGCCGCGATCAACTCCTCGGGATTGGTCCCCTTCTCGTTCTCGAAGCGGGTCTTGAAGGAATAAGGCGTCGCGGCGAGCACGCCGGATTCGCTCGACAGTTGACCGGTGCCATCGCGACCGGTGCCCTTCCAGACTGCTGTTGCCTTGCGGATCATCTCAATTCTCCTGGTTGATTTTTTCAGCACCGGCGCTCGGTACCGGACGAAAGCGACATTGGCACGACCGCCTGTCCCCAATCCCAAACGGCCGAGCGCCGCAGCGGTTCAGCTAGCTACCGATCTGTCCGACGTGGAACCCGAGCCGGTTCTCGACGTCACCAGCGCGGTGGAAGCCGCGCGACATCAGCGCCTTGATGCGGGTCTGACTCGCGGGGCGGCCGAGCGAGGCCAGGAACGCGTCCCATTCCGGCTTGATCTCGATATCCGGCGGCAGGCTTGCGACGTCGACGAGGCGCTTGGTCTCGGCAATCGCCTCCTTGTCGAAGGACGCGATGCGCATGGCCAGCGCCTCGACGAAGCTGTCGAGTTCGGCATCCGGCAACGACCGGTTCACATAGCCGTAACGCTCGGCGAGATCGCCGTGGATGTCATCGGCGCCGAGCAGAACTTCGAGCGCGCGGCCGCGGCCCATCAGGCGCGGCAACCGCGCCATCGGCCCGCCGCCGGGCACCAGGCCCGCACCGACCTCCCATTGCGACAGAATCGCCTTTTCGCGGCTGGCAAAGCGCATATCGCTCGCGAGCGCCAGTTCGCTGCCGACGCCGGTCGCGCGGCCCCTGATCGAGGCAATCGAGACGACCGGCGCGCGGCTGAGACGCACCAGCATGTCGGGCAGCGCCTGCAGGCCGGTCGGCCCGGGCGGGATCCGAAGCGAATCCTCCAGCGGCGCGAGGAAGTCGTAGTGCGTGATGAAGAAGCCTTCGACGGCACTGTCGAACACCACGACCTTCACCTCGGGATCGGTCTCGATCGCCGTGACGACGTCATCGAGAAGCGGAAGCTGCTTGGGGCCGAAGATATTGACGGGAGGCATGTCGAAGGTGACACGCCAATACGACGGCAGCCGACGTTCCACGCGGATTTGGTCGATCGTGAATGTGCGTTCGGGGCGGTTCATGATTGCATTCCTATTTGGTGGGGGAAGAAGGGAACGCGCGGAAATGCGCGTCCTCGCAGGTCTCAGATCGACTGACGCAGCGGTCGAAAAGCGGTGCGCATTTCCGCACAGAACAACGCAGGCTGCTCCCAGGCTGCGAAATGGCCGCCCTTGTCCAGACGGTTGTAGTGCATCAGCTTCGGATAGGCCTTCTCGGTCCAGCTGCGCGGCGCGGCGTAGATCTCGTCCGGGAAGACGCTGACGGCGACCGGGATCTTGATGTGCTTGGGCTCGAAGAACACCAGCTTGTTCTCCCAGTACAGTCGCGCCGACGACACCGCGGTGTTGGTGAGCCAATAGAGGGTGATGTTGTCGATCACGTCGTCCCGCGACAGCCCTTCCGTCTTGCCGTCGAACACCCGAGCGATCATCGCGGTGCTGCGCGCATCATGGTCGAGCATCCAAGACGCGAGGCCCGCCGGCGAATCCACCAGGCCATAGAGCGTCTGCGGCCGGTTGGACATCTCGATCGCGTAGCCGAGACCGTGCTTGTAGAAGTCATCGAGCTGATCGTAAGCATGGCGCTCGTCGGCCGAGAGGTTCGACGGCCGCGATCCGCCGGGCTGAAGCGCCTTGGCGATGTCGTCAGGAACGGTCGCGGGCATGTTGGTGTGGATGCCGAGCAGCTCCGGCGGCGCGATCACCGCCATCTGCTCCGTCACGGCATTGCCCCAATCGCCGCCTTGCGCGACATAGCGGCTATAGCCGAGCCGCTTCATCAGCACGATCCAGGCGCGCGCGACGCGCTGGGGATCCCAACCCAATTCCGTCGGCTTGCCCGAAAAACCGTGACCGGGCAACGAGGGGATCACGAGATCGAAGGCGTCCGTCGCCGTCGCGCCGTGTGCGGTGGGGTCGGTGAGCGGGCCGATGATCTTCATCTGTTCGATGATCGAACCGGGCCAGCCATGCGTGACGATCATCGGCAGTGCGTTTTCGTGACGCGAGCGAACGTGAATGAAATGGATGTCGACGCCGTCGATCTCGGTGACAAATTGCGGCAAGGCATTCAGCCGCGCCTCCATCTTGCGCCAGTCGTAGTCGTTCTGCCAGTAACGCACGAGCTGCTGCACTGTCGTCAGCTGCACGCCTTGCGATTGATCGGCAACGATCTCACGATCCGGCCAGCGCGTCGCCGCGAGACGGCGGCGAAGATCGAGCAGATCCTGCTCGGGCACGCTGACGTGGAACGGGCGAACCGCCCCGCTCACGCCCGCCTTCGCGGAATGCAGCGGCAGCAGGCTCGATACGCTTGCGGCGACCGCGGTCATCGCGGCCTGGGTCAACAGTTGACGGCGGTCTGGATTGAGAATGTCGGTACGTGCTTGCGTGGTCATGTTCGATCTCCCTGGCTTTGGTCGGTGACGCTGACCGAATTCGACATCAACGCCTCGGTTCGTCATGCAGAGAGATTGGCGCAGGCCCTGGCAATTTGCTCGTTATGGGTTGTTAGACCGCGTTAGCCGTTGCGAGCCGCGATGCGCGCCGCCAAAACAACACGGCGCGCGATGAGCTCAGTCATCGCGCGCCGTGTCGGCTTGCATCAGTCGAAGAATCCGTGCTGTCCAGCTCAGGATGGCAGCGGCTGGCCCGCCTGCTCGCGGACAATGTAATCGGCGTACCAATCGGCCCAGTTCTCATCGTGCCCGCCGGTCCGCTTCTCGTGCTCGCCATGTGCCACCGCCGCGCGGCGCAGTGCTGCGGCCAGCGCAGCCTGCGAAGCGAATGTCGTATCGTCGCCCGCGATCCGTCCCGGCAATCGCGACGTGACCTCCTGGAACAGCCAGCCATTGCCGTCAGGATCGCTGAACGAGGCATATGAGCCGTAGCTGCCGCGCTTCGGGTCAGCACCGCTCACCCGAACGCTGCCGGAGAGATAAGGCTCGTCGGTCCCGGCGTGAACATCGCCGGCACCGTGGAATGGAGCGCTGACCTCGATGCCGCGGTCGATCAGATCCGTTCGCGCCGCCTCCAGATCGGAGACGATCAGGTACAAGCCTCGCGCCGAGCCCGGCGCTGCCGCGGTCACGTTCCTGCCGAAGATCACCGAGCAGGCCGAGCCCGGCGGCGTGAACTGGATTACGCGCCAGTCATCGCCAGAGGCAAAATCGGCGTCCAGTCGCCAACCGAGACGCGCGTAGAAGGCCTTGGCGCGATCGACGTCGGACACGGGGATCACGATCACCTCGAGCCTCTGATCAACGCCACGCGATGTCGAAGGCTTGTTCGCAAATTTATCGGTAGACTTGTTGGAAAGCTTGGCCGAGGCGTCGCGGTCGATTTCTGTAGTGGCCATGTCGAACTCCCTGGGTTGGATTCAAGACGAGCTTCAAACAGCTGCGATCGGCATCACGATCGTTACACGTGTGCCGTCTTCTCCCGCCTCGCCCTGCAGCCGGGCGTGAATGCTGCGTGCGAGTCCTTCGAGAATCCGGCTGCCGGTGCCCTGAAGCGGGCCGGTCGCGCCGATCCCGTTGTCTGTTACCGTGCAGAACCAGGCGCCGTCGCGGTTGGCCATCTCGATGCGGATCATTGCATCATTCCTGTTCGGGAAGGCGTGCTTGGCCGCATTCGTCACCAGCTCCGTCAGCATCAGCGCAAGCCGGTGGCATTGCGACGCCGGCAGCGTGCCGCTTTCGATCGCAGCCTCGCAGCGGATGCCCGCCGGCTCCAGCACCGCCTCGGAAATCGCTCCACACAGGTTTTCGAAGAAGGCCGCCACCGGGATCGCCGTATGGTCGTCATTGTCGGATAACAGTTGATAGAGCCTGCCGAAGGCGACGATGCGCCGCTCGAGCCGGTCCGCGGCAAGAGACACGTCTCTGGTGCCTGTCCTGGTGAAATCGCGGCGGACTGACGCACCCAGTATCGTCAGCGTGTTCTTCATCCGATGGTGGGATTCCCGCAGCACCAGCTCCCAGTCACGCGACTGATCGTCAAGACTGGCCACAAATTGAGATCGAATGACGTCGTCATTCGGCCGAGCATTGATACCGGACATCGTAGCCTCCCCGTTGAAATTAGCGTCAAACTCGGAACGGATACTGGATGCAGTTCGCGCGCATTGCTCGTTAGACGTTGCAAGATTCTGTTATGATGAGGGTACGACGACCGGACTCCGAAGTGTGAGCGGGCGGTCAGCCACGCTGCCGGGGTTGTCCCGATCGCTTCGCAAGATGCTCGCGTTTGAGTACAATTTGCGACGGATCGTCGCGCGCGAGCGGCCAGTTGCCGGCACCCTCCACGCGATTTCGCCACTTTCGACCAGTTTACTCAGGGTTCCCTTCTGGTAGATCAAAGTGCAGAGTTCAGCTCTTTCACTGGAATGATTGGCCCGTGCCGGACACTAACGACCAGGATTCGGCCATTGCTTTCGGGCCATTCCGGCTGTTCGCAAAGGCGCGGCTGCTCGAGAAGGACGGCGCCCCGGTTCACCTCGGCGGCCGTGCGCTCGACATTCTCGTTTTTCTCGCCGAGCGCGCCGGCGAGGTCGTGGACAAGCGTGAGTTGATCCGGCGGGTCTGGGCCGACGTGAATGTGGACGAAGGCAGCCTGCGCTTTCACATCACGACACTGCGCAAGGCCTTGGGCGATCCGGGCGAAGGCTCCCGCTACGTCGTCAACGTCCCCGGGCGGGGTTATTGCTTCACCGCCGCGCTGCTCCGGGCTGCCCCTTCGGAGAACCGGACCAGCCAGCCCGTTGCTTCGCCGCGCTCGCTGCCCCCGCCGCTTTCTAAGATGATCGGGCGGGACGATGCGGTCGAGAGAATCTCCGCCGAGCTTGCCCTGCATCGCTTCGTCTCGATCGTCGGCCCCGGCGGGATCGGCAAGACGTCGGTCGCACTGGCGGTGGCCCATGGCGAGCTCCAGGCTTTCGACGGCCAGGTGTGTTTTGTCGATTTCGGCGCACTCAGGGAGACCCGGCTCGTTGCGGGAACGATTGCGGCCGCGCTGGGCCTGACAGTCAATTCCGACGACCCGATGCCGGGGTTGCTGACGTTCCTGCGCAACCGGCGGATCCTGCTGGTCTTCGACAATTGCGAGCACATCCTCGACGATCTCGCCCCTCTGGCGGAGCGTATCGTCCGGGAAGCAGGCGGGCTGCATATTCTCGCCACCAGCCGCGAATCCTTCCGCGCCGAGGGTGAGCGTGTCCATCGGCTGTTTCCACTGGATTGCCCGCCGCAGCGCGACGGACTCGGCATCGCCGACATCCTTGCCTATCCCGCAACTCAGCTCTTCGTGGAACGCATTGCAGAGAGCCTGAGCGAATTCGAGCTCAGCGAAGAGGATGCGCCGCTCGTGGCCGATATCTGCCGTCGGCTGGACGGCATCGCGCTCGCGATCGAGCTCGCGGCCGGGCGTGTGAACGCCTACGGCATTGCCGGGACCGCCTCGCTGCTCGACAGCCGTTTCTCACTGCTCTGGCGCGGGCGGCGCACCGCTGTCCCGCGGCACCACACCCTGAGTGCGGCGCTCGCCTGGAGCTATGATTTGCTGCCGGCGACCGAAAGCGCAACGCTGCGCGGATTGTCGGCGTTCGTCGGGCCGTTCACGCTGGAAGCCGCGCTTGCGGTCTCGTCCTGTCAGGGCATCGGCGAGGCAGAAGCCGCCGAGGCGATCTCCAATCTGCTTTCCAAATCGCTGATCGCGACCTCGCCTGCGGAGCGGCGGCTGCGCTATCGCCTGCTGGATACGACGCGTGCCTTCGTCGCGGAGAAGCTCGTCGAGAACGGCGAAGCTGACCGCGTCGCACGCGCCCACGCCGAATATTTTCGCGATTTCCTGCGCGACATCGCGCTCCAATCCACGGGTATGCAGAGCGCCGGCGGCTTCCTTCCCTATGCCGACCACCTGCCCAATGTTCGGGCCGCGCTGACCTGGAGCTTTTCAGACGGCGGGGACCGAACGATCGGCGTGGATCTGGCGGCGTCAGCGGCGCAATTCTTTCTCGAGCTGACATTGCTGACGGAATGCTACCGCTGGACCCAGCAGGCGCTGGCGTCCCTCGATGCGAGCGCGGTGGATGGCCGCAATGAAATGATCTTGCAGGCCGCACTCGGCGTCTCCGCGATGTTCACGCAGGGCAATACCGAAGCGGTCCGCTCGGCATTCACGCGCAGTCTCCAGCTTGCCCAGGAGCTCCAGGATCTGCACTGGCAGCTCTGGCTGCTGCGCGGATTGCACATCTACCTCACCAGGGTCGGAGATTTTCACGGAGCACTCGGAACCGGCGAACAGGGCGAGAGCGTCGCGCGGAAGCTGAACGATCCCGCCAGCACGTTGAACGTCGAGTGGATGCTGGGCGTCGCTCATCATTTGACCAGCAACCAGGAGAAGGCGGTGCAGCTCTGCGAGAGCGCGATGTTGCATAATCCCGGCTCGCAGTGGCTGAATATCGGGCATCTCGGCTATGACGACCGCATCGTCGCACTGGTGGCGCTGGCACGCGGTCTTTGGCTCACCGGCCGGCCCGATCGTGCGATCGAGGCGTCCAGATACACCGTTCGCGAAGCCGAGCTGCTCGAGCAACCGCTCACTCTCGGTATTTCCTTGATCTGGACCATCTACGTGTTCCTCTGGGTCGGCGACTTGGCCAATGCGGAAATCCTGATCGAGCGGCTGATCGATCATTCCGCGCGGCACTTCCTCGGGCCCTATCACGCGGTCGGCATCGGCCAGAAGGGTGAGCTGCTGCTTCGCCGCGGCGACGTCGCCGCCGGCATCGAGCACCTCCGCCGCAGCCAGGCCACGCTGTACGCGACGCGACACCGGATCATGACGACGGTGTTTGCGACCGCGCTCGCGGAGGGACTCGTGGCGCAGAACCTGGCCGACGAAGCCTTGCAGACCATCAATGGTGCCATCGCGGAGATCCCCGCTCATGGCGAATCCTTCGACATGCCCGAGATGCTCAGGGTCAAGGGCGACATCCTCGCCCGGTCGGGCAATGCCGCGGAGGCCGAAAGCTGTTTCCGGGACTCGCTCGATCTGTCACGCCGCCAATGCGCGCTCGGCTGGGAGCTGCGGGGGGCAATCAGTCTCGGCCGGGTCTGGCGCCAGGCCGGAAAGGCCGGAGATGCACGCGCCCTGCTCGCCCCCCTCGTCTCGCGGTACCAGGAGGGCCTCCAGACTCGTGATCTCGTCGCCGCCAGGGAGCTCCTTACGGCGCTGAATTGAGAGTATCTTCAATGGGATACTGCGAGGATATCCGCTCGCAACTCCTAACAAATTCTAACACGCCAAGCCGCATCCGCCCCGCCATGGTGGTGGCACTTCATGGTGGATATGGCGGGACATGGCGCTTCTTGACGATGTAATTGATGCCAGCGGCGGAATGGCCCGCTGGAATAGCTTGAGCCGGTTCACGCTTCACCTCTCCGTCGCCGGAACGCTGTTCTCCAGCACCGGACATGCCAGCGAATTCAAGGACGTGACGGCGGAGGGTTCGACCCGCACCCAGTCGGTCCGCTTCACCGGCATCACCGGAGGCGAACACTCCGGCTCTTTTCAGCCGGACGCGATCACGATCGAAAGCCTCGAGGGTGAGATCCTGCGGACCTGGCGCAATCCAAGCCTCGCGTTCACCGAGGCCGGTTCGCCCACGCTGGTGGACGAACTGCATCTCGTCTTCTTCTGCGGCGTCGCGATCTGGAATTATCTGACCAATCCATTCCTGCTCGCTCATCCAGATGTCGTGGTGGAGGAACTGCCACCGTGGCAGGAGAACAACGAGTCATGGCGGCGGTTGCGGGCGCAGTTCCCGCCGGGCCTGATAACGCTCGCGCCCGAGCAGATCTTCTATTTCGACGACAACGCGTTGCAACGGCGGACCGATCACGATCTGTTCGGGATGAAGGTCGCGCATTACTCCTGGGCCCATGACAGCTTCGGCGGGATCGTGGTACCGACGCTCCGACGCGCGCAGACGCTGCGGCCCGATGGAACCGTGGTCACCAAGCCCGTGCTGATGGACGTCGAGATCTTTGACGCCGTCTTCGAGTAGCGGCACGCGCGACATCTCCGTGCTCTCAACGCCTAACAATACATAACGAGCCAACAGCCGGCCTTCAGTGCAGATTGGGATCGCGAGCAACGAACGACGTGACGTGCTCGGACGAGATCGGCGCATCTCCACCGCAATGGAGTGCGTCATCGCAGGAAACGCACTCAAGGAGAACGGTCATGAAAATATTGATGGTCATCACCTCGCACGACCAGCTCGGCAACACCGGGCGCAAGACGGGCTTCTGGCTCGAGGAGCTCGCCGCCCCCTATTTTGTCTTTAGGGATTCCGGGGCCGAGATCACCCTCGCCTCGCCAAAGGGCGGCCGTCCCCCGCTCGACCCCAAGAGCAACGAGCTCGAATTCCGCACCGACCTAACGCTGCGCTTCGAGGCCGACGCAGCCGCGGAAGCTCAGCTCGACAAGACGGTTCGCCTCGACAGCGTCAACCAGAAAGACTTCGACACCGTCTTCTATCCAGGCGGTCACGGCCCGATGTGGGACCTCGCCGAGGACAAGGACTCGATCAAGCTCATCGAATCCTTCCTTGCCGCCGGCAAGACAGTCGCCGTCGTCTGCCACTCGACTGGTGCGCTGCGCCACGTCAAGACGCCCGACGGCAAGCCACTGGTCCAGGGCAAGGAGGTGACCGGTTTCACCAACGGAGAAGAGGAGGACGTCGGCCTCACCAAAGTGGTGCCTTTCCTGGTCGAAGACGAAATGCTGAAGCTCGGCGCCGTCTTCTCGAAAACGGCAAACTGGGGCGTTCACGTCGTCACCGACGGCCTCTTGCTCACGGGCCAGAACCCGCACTCCTCGGGTCCGGCCGCGCAGGCCCTGCTGGCCGCCCTAAAGGGCAAGCCGCTGGCACGCGCTTCGTAAAGCTCGGATGCGCACAGTGCGAGAGGCGCCCGCGATGGTGCCTCTCGGCGTAGATCTTCACCCCACATGCCGGATCGGAGCGATGACATGAACATTCCAGCCGCACTTGCCCTCTCGGCCGCTTTGGCCTGCGCGGCCGTGCAGGCCTCGGCGCAGGACCTGCGATCGAGCCGGCGCTCGATCAGCTATCACAAGGTCGACATCCGCGGCCTCGAGATCTTCTACCGCGAGGCTGGACCCACCGACGCTCCAACGGTGCTGCTGCTCCACGGGTTTCCATCGTCGTCGCGGATGTGGGAGCCGCTGATGCCGCTGCTCGCCGACAAATATCATCTGATCGCGCCGGACTATCCCGGCTTCGGCAGCAGCAGCGCGCCGCCGCCGTCCGATTTCACCTATACATTCGACAACCTCGCCGCCGTAATCGGCGAGCTCACAACGAAGCTCGGCCTTACCGACTACGTCTTGTTCATGCAGGACTATGGAGGTCCTGTCGGCTTCCGCATGGCGCTGGCGCATCCCGAACGCGTGCGCGCCATCATCATCCAGAACGCGGTTTCGCACGAGCAGGGGCTGAGCCCTCTCTGGAATGCGCGCAGGAAATACTGGGCCGATCCGGCACATGAGATCGAGGCGCTCAAGGCCAATTTCACGTCCCTGGAGGCGACGCGTCAGCGGCATCTCGGCTCGAGCCCGCGTCCCGAGCGCTACGATCCCCACACCTGGATCGACGAATACGCGTTCCTGACGCGTCCCGGCCAGGCCGAGATTCAGACCACGCTGTTCCTGGATTACCGCACCAACGTCGCTTCCTATCCAAACTGGCAGGCTTGGTTGCGCCAGACGCGGCCACCGACCCTTGTGGTCTGGGGCAAATACGATCCGTCCTTCACCGTCGCAGGCGCCACGGCCTATCGCGACGATGTGCCGGATGCCGAGGTTCACATCCTCGAGGCCGGCCACTTCGCGCTGGATGAAGCCACCGACGAAATCGCTTCGCTTGTCCGCGACTTCCTGGGGCGGCTGGGTGGACACAAGGGTTGAGCGCTGATGGACGCGCTCAGCAGCGAGAAGGGCACGGTCGCTTCGACTGTTCAGGCCGCCGGCTCGTTCAGCATGCGCCGTGCTGCAATGAGGTCGGCGGTCTCGAATCCTTCCGAGAACCGGGCATAGGTTTGGGCGAGCTGTTCGAGCGGATCTTGCACACGCTGCCGGATTCGAAGGCGCGCCAGCGACATCTCGGCCCGCAGCCGCCAGGATAACGCGCCCTGCTGTTCGGCGAGCGAGATCGAGGCGACAAGATCTGCCTCGGCCGCGTCGGGATTGCCGCCATGGGCCTCCAGCTCTCCGCGCAGACGGAGCAGCTCGGGCATGTCGAAGGCGCCGCCTTCCTGCTCGACCCGCAGAATGGTTTCGTGAAGAACCTGAATGCCCTCCGTCAATTGTCCCAAGCTGACCAGGCCCCGAGACAGATCCGCGGCGAACGCCGAGGCGTAGAGTTCGTAGCGATCGGCGTGCAGGCGTGGAAGCGCGCTCCGCATCAGCTCGACGCCGCCGGCGACCTCGCCTCGAGCGATCATGCTCTGCGCCCGAAAACCCGTCGCGACGGCTTCGTAGGGCACGAGTCCGTGCATGCTCGCATGCGCGGCCAGGCGATCGGTCATGGCCTCGACTGACGACCAGTCGCCGAGCCAGCCGAACACCGAAGCGGACCAGCATAATGCGATACAATGCATGACCACGTCATGCGGCGCTGAAGCGCCGACAAGCGGCCGGACGCATTCAAGCGCACGATCGGGAAAACCGCGCAGCCACAGCACGCGTGCGAGCGGAATCTGCGGCGTGCGTGAATAGGCGAAATGCCCGGGTTGGGTCCCGCGGAGCGCAGCATCGTCGCGCAGGCCCTGGTCGAGATGGGCTTGCGCCTCGGCCTGGTCTCCCGCGAGGTGATATGACACGCCGAGAAGCGCTTTGCTCCCGGCGATGCCCGCGGTATCGCCGATGACGCGGGCAATCCGCTCGGCGTAAAGCGCAGTCGGCACCAGATGCCGATAGCGACCGGTTCGGCGATAGAACATGTTGAGCCGGGACAACAGCCTGAATGTGTTGGCGTGATCGGAAAGCGCTTCCGCTATTTCCAGCCCGCGCTTGAGCGCCGCTTCCGCCTGCTCGCTGTTGCGCTCGGTGAACATGAAGGCGTGACCGAGCGTCGACCGAAGTTCGAGCTCCCATGCGCCACCCCGGTCGGCCTCGTCGAGCATTGCGAGTGCGCGATCGGACCAGATGCGCGCCTCGTTCAGCAAATTGAGTTCGACGAACAGCCTTGTACAGCTGCCGGCGAGCGGCACGCGCAAGCCGGCGCCTTCGTCGTTGGCATAAACCCATTGCAGCGCAGCGCGGGCATCGGCGAGCAGGCTCGCGCGTTCCTGCAAACGTAACGCATGATCGCTGCCCTCCTTATCCTTCATGCCCGCTTCGAGCGTGCATTGAACATAGAGAGCGTGACGGTGCGCGACCTGGGCCAGCTGTCCGCCGTCGGCCAGCTTCTGCAGGGCATAGGCGCGCGTTGCGTCGAGCAGGCGATAGCGCCGCGATGCGCCGTCCGGCTGAACGGAAACCAGCGACTTCACCACGAGTTGCTCCAGCGCCTCGACGACGCGATCCTCCGGCATCTCCGCGCCGGCCGCGACCGCTATCGCGCCCTTCAACGTGAAGTGACCTGCGAAGACGGCGAGGCGCTGAAATACGATCCGCTCGTTCTCGCCGATCAGACCGAAACTCCAGTCGAGCGTAGCGCCGAGCGTCTGCTGCCGCGGCGGCGCCGTTCGCCGCCCGCGCCATTCGAGCTGCAGCCGATTGTCGAGCAGCGCAGCCATCTCGCGCAGTCCATAGAGACCGACACGTGCGGCAGCCAGCTCGATCGCCAGCGCGATGCCATCGAGCTTGCCGCAAATCCGGGCTAGGACCTCGGCATCGTCGTCGGTGATGCCGTCGCGATGCCCGGCCGCGACGGCGCGATCGACGAACAAGCGCACAGCGGGATAAGCCAGCACCTCGCCGGCACTGAGGCGGGTGTCCTGCGGTGGCCCAGGGAGCGAAACGAGCTCGAAAATCTGCTCGCCTTCCACCAGCAGCGACTCGCGGCTGGTTGCGAGGATGACGATGCCGGGCGCCTCCCGGTAGATGTTTTCTGCAAGGCGCGCGACCTCCTCGACGACGTGCTCGCAGCTGTCGAGCACGAGAAGCAGCCGGCGGCCACGCAGGAAATTGACGATGCTGGCCGAGGGGTCATCGTGGTGCACGACGAGGCCCAACGCGGCGGCGACCGTGCTCGCGACCAGGGCCGCGTCCTTGAGCGGACCGAATTCGAGGAAATGGACGTTGCCGTCGAAGCTATCGCACATCTCGTGCGCGAGCGCGGTCGCAACGGTGGTCTTGCCGATGCCGCCCGGCCCTCGCAGCGTGACGAAGCGATCGCGGAGCAAGCGGGCCGCCAACTCGGCCACGGCGTCATCCCGCCCGACCATCCGGTCCAATCGGCGCGGCAGCGACGGTGGCGGGGCGGCGCTTCCAGGCGCACGCGACGCCGGCGCAGGCAACTCCGCGCGCTCGCCACGCCGCACGGGCGCGACGAAGCAATAGCCCCGCCCCGGAATGGTGGTGATGTAACGTGCCCCATCCTTTCCGTCGCCGAGCACCTTGCGCAGCTCCGCGACATGGACGCGCAGGCTGACCTCCTCGACGGAAAGTCCGGACCACGCATAGCCGAGAATTTCGTCCTTCGGGACCACTTCGCCGGCGCGACTGACCAGCAGGCGCAAGATATCCGTCGCGCGGCTGCCGAGCCTGACCGGCAAGCCATCCTTCTCCAGCAGCCGCGACCGAAGCGAAAAGGGCCCGAACGCGACGGCATCGAAAGCTGGGATCGTCGCGGCGTTGCTGCCGCGGGGGCCGTGTCCGGTCGAGAGCTCGGTCACTTCTGACTCATCCTGACAGCTGATCCATGGAAATGCGGCGCGACTATACCCGGCACTCGTGCGAGGTCCAGCGAGGGCACTGCACAGAACTCACACCGCCGCATCGATCTCCACGGGATGTTCTGCGCTCTCCCGAGTCGGATCAGGGAGGCGCAAATATCTGATAAAATTTGCAAAAAAGGCGTTTCCTGAGACGGGATGTCGCACCTGATGCGCTCCCACAAAAACTAACACATCCTAATCACCACTAACGAGCTTGCAGCGCAGCTCACCCCTATCCTCTCACCATGGAAAACGTGGGGCTTTGCGCGTTTGCTGGTCGCAAACAGCGGAGGAAGCCCGGAGAGGACGAACGATGTTGACCAATTTGCAGGCGGCTGAAGCCTGGATTGAATTTCCGGGCGGCTCGGGGGATTGCGAGATCCCCCAGGCAACACAAGCGATCATTCGGGAGCGTCAATGGCGTCAGGTCGATCCGCGCACCGGGGCGGCCGCCGATGACATCGCGATCTCGCGATGGGAGGACCCGCGGAGCACCTCGTTGCACCAGGCGACGACGCCTGACGATCGCTATTTCGTCGGCATCGCACTGAAGGCCACGCGCGCGAAACTCACCCGGGATCGTCAGGTCATTTTCGACGGCACCATGCCCGCAGGCACACTGTATCTCACCGCGCCGTCGAAGCCCCTCGCGGTGCAATTCCAGTCGCCATGCGCCTTCCTGCACTTTCACATCTCCGCGGATCACTTTCCGGAGCAATCTTCGGCGACCGAAGGATTGAATGATCTCGTCCTGTTGCGCGACCCGCTCGCAGCCGAGCTTGCCAAGGCGCTGATCGAACTTGGCGACGCCGCGGACCACGAGTTTACGCGCTGCATTGGCCAAACCCTCGCGATGCATCTCGCGCGCCTGGAATTGCCACGCGTCAAGGTCAATGCCTTGCCGAAATGGCGGCTGCGGCGGGTTGAGCAATATGTCGCCGATCATTTCCACCGCGGCATCAGCCTGTCCGAACTCGCCAACGTCGCCGGCCTGTCCAGAATGCACTTTGCGGCGCAGTTCCGCGTCGCGACCGGTTTCCGGCCCCGCGAATATCTGCTCAATCACCGGATCGAGCAGGCCAAGACGTTGCTGGCGACCACCGAGCGGCCGCTGGCGGAGATTGCGCTTGCGGTCGGCTTCAGCACGCAGGCGCATTTTTCGACCGTCTTCAAGCGCATCAGCGATCAATCTCCGGCACGCTGGCGCCTCGCCAACAAGGGCGAACGGCAAGAGGTGCAAGCACTCCCTCCGCGTCGTCCTTCGACGGAGAGGGACTGGATCAGCGCAGCCGCGTAAGCATCCGCTCGCGCCCTCATCCTCCCGGGCCTGCGAGCCACTCGGGCCGTCCCTGCACCCACAGGGCGGCCCCTTTTTTTTCTACACCGGATCGAAAGCCCGGATCGGCGGCAGATTGCCGGTGAACTTCTCGACCTCGACCGTCGTGAGCTGGCCGGTGCAGCCTTGCGCAAAGGACGAGGTACCGACGTCGCGGGTGAGCACGTTCGGATTGCCGTGCACGCAGAGCGGCGCGTCGTCTTCGGGGTCCATCGGGTCGTACCAGGCGCCGGTCGGGAGCTGGACCACGCCCGGCGCGATACCGTCGGTGACGTGGACCGCGGCGAGACAGGCGCCGCGCTCGTTGAACAGCCGGATGATGTCGCCGTCCCTGATCCCGCGCGCGTCAATGTCCTGCGGGTTCATGCGCGCGACCTCGCGCCCGCGATGTTTGCTTTGAAGCGAATGTCCACCGAAATCGAGCTGGCTATGCAGACGCGTCACCGGCTGGTTCGCGACCAGGAAGCACGGCGCCCCCGGCTTAGGCATGTCGGACTTCTCCAGCCAGACCGGATGGCCCGCACAATCCGCATCGCCATGACCCGCGATCTTGGCGGAGAATATTTCGATGCGGCCGCTCGGCGTCGGCAAAGCGTGATTGACGGGATCGTCGCGGAAGCGGCGCAGCCGGCCGCCGTCGTCGGGCTGTTGCGGCACCACCAGGCTGCCGCGCCGCCAGAACTCTTCGAACCTCGGGGCCTCCAGGCCGCGCGCTTCGAGCGAGGCGCGGGTCGGCTCATAAAGATGTTCCAGCCACTGACGTGACGTCCGGCCCTCGGTGAAGGGTTCGCGCGCGCCAAGACGGTCGGCGAGATCGGCGAAGATCTCGTAGTCGTCGCGCGCAAGGCCGAACGGCTCGGCGATCCGGTGCATGGCCACCATGAGAGGATCGTTGCTGGAATAGCCGATGTCTTCGCGCTCCAGCGTCATCGTCGAGGGCAGCACGATGTCGGCATGCCGGGCCGTGGCAGTCCATGCGAGCTCGTGCACGACCAGCGTGTCGACTTTCGCAAACGCCTTGCGCAGGCGGTTGATGTCCTGGTGGTGATGAAAGGGATTGCCGCCGGCCCAGTAGACGAGGCGGATATCCGGATAGGTGCGCGTCTCGCCGTTGTAGCGATAGGTGCTACCGGGATTGAGCAGCATGTCGGCGATGCGCGCCACCGGAATGAAATCGCGGACAGCGTTGCGGCCCTGCCCCAATGTCGGCCCCGGCACGTCGTTGACGCGGCGGCCGTAATAGCCGATCGCCCCCAACGAATAGGCGTAACCGCCGCCGGAGAGGCCGATCTGGCCGAGCACTGCCGCCAGCACCATGCCCATCCACACCGGCTGCTCGCCATGCTCGGCGCGCTGGAGCGAATGGGAGACGGTGATGAGCGCGCGCTTGCCGGCGAGCCGGCGCGCCAGCTTGCGGATCATGTCGGTGTCGACGCCGCAGATCGCAGCGGCCCATTCGGCATGCTTGGGTTGGCCGTCGCTGTCACCGGTGAGATAGCGCAGGAAGACGGGCCATCCCTCGGTGTAGCGATCGAGGAAAGCCTGATCGTGCAGGTTTTCCGCAACCAGCGTATGGACGATGCCGAGCATCAGCGCGGTGTCGGTGCCGGGCACGCACGTCATCCATTCCGCGCCGGCCTCCACGGGCAGGTCTTCGCGCAACGGGCTGACCAGGATGAACTCGCAGCCGCGGCGGCGCGCAGCTTCCATCGCGCCGCGCTCGACATGCTTGCTGATCGAGCCGCCTGCGACCATCGAGTTCTTCAGCGCCATGCCGCCGAACGCCAGCACGATGTCCGTGTCGGCAGCGATCTGCTCCCAGGTGACGTTGCGCTTGGTGATGTCCTCGTAACCGCAGAGGATCTGCGGCAGCAGCACGGAGGACGCGCCGGAGGAATAGGAGTTCACCGAGCGCACATAGCCGCCCAAGGCGATGTTGAGGAAGCGATGCACCTGGCTCTGGGCGTGGTGGAAGCGGCCCGCGCTCGACCAGCCATAGGAGCCGCCGAACACCGCGCCGGGGCCGCGCGTGTCACGGATGCGTGCCAGTTCGTCGCCGAGCAGATCGAGCGCCTTCTCCCAGCTGACGGAGACGAATTCGTCGCGGCCGCGGCGATCGTCCGGACCGGGACCGCGTTCGAGCCAGCCGCGGCGGATCGCCGGTTGGGTGATGCGCGCCTGATGGCGCAGCGCGCCGGGAAAATTGCCGATGATGCCGTTCGGATCGGGATCGCCCGCATACGCCCTGACCTCGAGCCCGGCCTCGCCTTGACGTGCCGAGAACACGCCCCAATGCGAGGTGTGCGGCTTGAAGCCGTCGGACAGGTCGAGGCCGGGGTCGGGGAAGCCAATCGTATCGTCCATCGTCGCATTCCTTGTTCCGGTCGCGGCACTGTCCCGGCCGCACCGATGTGATCCGGGTCGCAGTATAGCGATCCGCTCTTCGATGTCGTCGGCTCAGGGCCGGCGAAAATGCCGGACGCTTGTGCAAGGACAGATTGGCGAACGTTCGAGGGAACCAACGGCGGTGATTTTTCGACTGATTTGTCCCTTTATTTTCAACACTCTAGTCGGCTTCATTCGGAGCCGCGCGGCCCGTCTTTCGGTAAAACTTTTCGGTAACTTGGCGCGAGATCTCTTGCAACGACACTGACATTGAAATGTGCGATATCCCGGCCCCTCACACACAACATCGGTCCCGTCATGATCAAGCGCGTCTTGCCCTATGAAGGTCTGCTCCACGAAGTAGTCGAGCACAATGGCGTGCTTTACATCGGTGGAATCGTCCCCGAGGACACGAGCCTCGATATGTCGGGCCAGGCCAACGACGTCCTCGGGCAGTTGGCGCAGCTGCTGAAGACCCTCGGATCCGATCTGACCAACGTCTTGCAGGTGACCATCTACATGGCGAGCCTCAAGGAGAAGGCAGAGTTCAATGCGGCCTGGAAGGCGCATTTTGCAGAGGCTCATCTGCCGGCGCGCGCCGCGATCGGCGTGGCCGATCTCGGTCCCGGCGTCAAACTCGAGATCACGGCCATCGCCGCCCGGCAATAGTGGCACGGGACCCGCTGATTGAGAGTCCCGACGACCATCAAGCCTGAATGCGTGACCTGGTGCGGTTGACCAAGTCGAATCAGGAGGCGGCCGCTTGATACAGGCACTCGCGTAGCCAAGCATGAGCTCCGTCCTCCTGATTGCGCGGATGCCACAGCGCAACGATACGCGCTGGCGGCAGATCGAGCGGCGGCGGCGTGAGATCGAGCTCGTGGGAAAATCGCATCAGAAAACGTCGCGGCAGGGTGCAGATACAGTCGCTGTGGGCAAGGATGACCGGCGCCAGCGCATAGGTTTGAATCGAGACGGCGACGCGTCGGGAACGGCCTAGCGCAGCCAGCGCGTCGTCGACAAGGCCCGAGAATCCGCCGCCGTCGGCAGAGATCAGCAGATGATCGAGCGCACAAAAGCGATCGAGATCAAGCGCCCCGTTGCCGCGGGGATGACTCTTGCGCTGGGCGGAGAGGAAGCTGTCCTCGAAAAGCGGGCGCTGCATCAGATCGCCGTGTGCTCCGTCAGCCCCCGTCACCAGAATGTCGATCTCGCCCCGCTCAAGCCGGTCGACGACGTCGCGCGTGGGATGAACGAAGGCCAGCCGCGCCCGTGCGGCCATCGAGGTCAACCGCGCGACGAATCCGGGCGCCAGCGTCACGGCTGGATTCTCATGGATGGCAACGACAAAGGTGCGCTGGCTGCGGACCGGGTCGAATACGGCCGGCCCTTCGACCATGCGACGGAGCTTGCCGAGCACGTCCGCCAGCTCGGCCTGCAGCTCCACCGCTCTCGTCGTCGGAACGACGCCGCGGCCCGCCGCCGCGGGCACGAACAACGGGTCGGCAAAGACCTGTCGCAGCCGGTTCAACCGAGCCGATAGCGCCGGCTGGCCGATGTTCAGGCGCGACGCCGCGCGCGTGACGTTCCGCTCGCGCAGCAGAGCCTCCAGGGCGAGCAATAGGCCAAGGTCGATCTCGGAGAGATCGGTGTCGTCGGCCGGCCGACCTGAACCGCGTTCCGCATCCGGCATCGGTCCTCCTCCGTTCAAGGCACATGATCGCGGCCGGACGAGCCGCGATGAGAGAGGTAAAGGCAAAATGGCGGTCTGAAAAGCCGGGCTGACAGCCTTTCGATATCGACGGGGTCGATGGGACCTATCGAGCCCACGGCCCTCCCCGCGGCGTGGCGCGCTTCGTACTTCACGGTCACGGCGTCGCCGGCAATCAGGCCGGCTCAGCCACGACCTGGAGTGGAGGACCTTGATGACGCAAGCGACGAAAACCTATCGCGTTGGCGATGCAGCCGTCACGCGGATCGATGAACTGCGGCTTGCCGCATTCAAGTTCGGCGCCCTCTATCCTGACGCCGAGCCGGATGCGCTGGAGCGCCATCGCGACCAGCTCGAGGCGGGCTCTTTCGATCCTGCGACGGGCACCTTCATTCAAAGCATCCACAGCTGGTTGGTCAAAACCCCGCACCACACGATCCTGATCGACACGGCGACCGGCAACGACAAGAACCGGCCCGACATCCCGCCACTCCATCGTCTAAGCGAGCCCTTCTTGGCGCGGCTGGCCGCGGCAGGCGTCACCCCGGAACAGGTTGACTACGTTCTACTCACTCATGTCCACGCTGACCACGTCGGCTGGAACACGCGACTCGTCGACAATCGCTGGATCCCGACGTTCCCGAATGCGACCTACGTCTTCTCCCGGATCGAGCAGGCCTACGGCGAGAGCCTCGCGGCGGGCACGGAGCCCGCAGGGGCAGCCCGCCCGGGCCCTGCCCTCGGCCCGGCAGTGCGCAAGCCGGCTGACCGTGTCTATGACGACAGCGTGCGGCCGGTGATCGAGGCAGGGCTTGCCCAGCTCATCTCCGTGAATGGTGAGGAGGTCCTCGACGGCATCTCCTTCATTCCGACACCTGGCCACAGCATCGATCACGCGTCGATCCGCCTCGTGTCACGGGGCGAGCAGGCGCTTTTTGCCGGCGACGTGATGCACCATCCGCTGCAGGTGTATGAGCCTTCGCTCAATTCCTGCTTCTGCGAATTCCCTGAGGCCGCCTTGCGCTCGCGCGCCGCCGTGCTCGAGGACGCAGCCGAGCTTGGCGCAACCGTCTTCACCACCCATTTCGCACAATCGTCCGTCGGACGCATCGACCGTCGCGGCGATCGCTTTGCCTGGCAATTCCTCTGATCAAGGAGACCGACCATGGACCAGAGAACTTCCGTATGCGCAGACGGGCCCGACATCGTGGTCGAGGATCTCATGATCCCGAGCGACACGGCCGGCATCTCGCTTCACTTGCGCAACAAGCGACAAGCGGCGCTCAAGACGTTTTCCGCCGAGCGAACCATCCTGATGATGCATGGCGCGACCTATTCGTCAGAAAGTCTGTTCGACGCACCGCTCGGCGGCGTCTCCTTCATGGATTATCTCGCCGGGCACGGCTACGACGTCTTTGCACTCGATGTGCGCGGCTATGGCGGATCGACGCGTCCGCACCAAATGGATGCGCCGCCGGAGGACTCCGAGCCGCTTGTGCGCACCGAAATCGGCGTGCGCGATCTCGCCAGCGCAGTTCAATACATCCTGAAGCAGCGCAACATCACGCGGCTCAATCTGGTCGCCATGTCCTGGGGCGGCTCCGTGGCCGGTGCTTACACGACAGACAATAACGACAAGATCGTAAAGCTCGCGCTGGTGGCGCCGCTATGGTTGCTGAAGGGCCCGGCTCCGATCGATGCGGGCGGCCGGCTCGGAGCCTATCGCAACGTCCCTGTTCTGGACTTCAGGGAGCGCTGGCTTTCGGCAGCGCCCGAAGCAGCGCGACCAAGTCTAATTCCAGCAGGCGGCTTCGAACTGTGGGCGAACATCTCGCTCGCAACAGACCCGCAGGCTAGCACAGGAGCTCGTCCGCTCATGCGGGCCGTGAACGGCCCGATCCTGGACATCCGCGAATACTGGGCCGCCGGCAAGGCCCTTTACGACGCCAGCGCCATTCGCGTGCCGGTGCTTCTGGTCCACGCCGAATGGGACCGCGACGTGCCCATCAGCTCGGCACAGGATCTCTTCCTCTCGCTGGAACAGGCGCGATATCGGCGATGGGTCGAGATCGGCGAAGGCACGCACATGGTTCTGCTGGAGAAAAACCGGTTCCAGGCGTTCGACGCGATTAGCCAGTTCCTCTCGGAACAGTACGAGCATGACTAGCGCGGTCCTGGCGTGGATCCCGCCGCGAGAACACAGTGCTTTGCCTGATACTTCCCCGATGGAACGAGGCGCAATCGGCTGACGACTTCAAGAACAATCCGCGCATCGACATGCGGTTCGACCGCCCGGCCACGTGAGCGAGGGTCGGCCACGGGCCAAACGCGACATCCGAGCGCAACTCCAGGACCTGGACTCCTGGTTGATTGGTCAATGTCTCTGCCACAACCAGAGCATGCTTATTGCTGAATTTACCCGACTGTTGCCGCCTGGGCACGTCGCATGCTGGTCGGATCAGCTAGATTCGAGCCGGGAATGCCGGACACCAGAAAAAGAACCGGTGTCGTTCGGGTGAAACGTGGATGGAGCGAAAATATGAAGAAGTTGATGTT
>NZ_JBEPRI010000017.1:0-158403 GCF_040548265.1 Bradyrhizobium sp. F1.13.3
TAAAATGCGTCAGGGCCAGCGCTTCAAAGCGCGGCTCAACGAAAGGCCCAGCGGCCAAATCCATTGCAGCCAACTTTTGCAACAAAATCGGCCAATAGGCGACATTTTTAGCCCATCCAATCCAATCGTTCGGCGTACCTTTTGAAATAGCAATCGGAACTAGGAAACACTGGGAAGTCCGCGCGTTTAGGGAGACGGGGCAACACACTGGAGGAAAGCATGCGAACAGCAACTCTCGCGATGATAGTCGTTGCCGGAAGCGCGATTGCCTTCCAAGCAGTGGCCCAACAGCAAAAGGCCGCACCTAGTGAGCAAACCAAGGAGGAGATGCACCGTGGTGTAGACAGTGGGCTCAAGACTAGCGAGCCCAACGAGCAGATGCAGCGTGATGCAGACAAGGGGCTCAAGACACGCAATTCCGGACAGTCCGGGTTCGTGGCAGATCAAGACAAGCCGGGCGCTTCTGCGCACCCTCCGGGCCGGCCGGAAAGCGAACAGACCACCGGTTCGGGTAACCAGACCGGCGCTCCAAAATAGAGCCGCTAGCGCTCACGTCGGCGGCGAGTCCAAATGTCCGTTTGGGGTCACGAGCCGCCGATCACACGCAAGGTGGGAGACTTCCGCTTTGGATTGGTAAGCCGACGTTTAGGGGTGCACGCCCTATCCTGCCGCTCGACGCGGCGTCAGATGAGCGGCGCTATCCGCCGGCGGCGCGATGTGCATCAGGATGGTCTGGGTGGCGGATGCGACCTCGATGCCGTTGTGCTGGAAACGCTGCTTCATGCGGCGGTTGAATTCGCGCTGCACCGGCCAGCGGCCGGCCTCGGTGCAGCGGATCTGGCCGACGATCGACACCATGGCGCCGTCGACCTTGTCGATGCCCCAGAGCTCGAGATCGCCGCGGATCAGGTTGCGGAATTCGACCTCGCGGCGCATCTCGTCGACGATATCCTTGAGGATCTGGCCGGCGCGGTCGGTATCTTCCTTGTAGGCGACGTTGACGCTGACGGATGCATTGCCGGCGCCGCGGCTGGCATTGGTGATGGTCGTGACCGCGCTGAACGGCACGATGTGCACGGCACCGTCGCCGGCCCTGAGCCTGATCGTGCGGATCGAGACGTTCTCGACTACGCCTGAGAGCCCCGACACGCTGACGCTGTCGCCGACCTGGACGGTGTTCTCCAGCAGCAGGAACAGGCCGGTGATGAGGTCCTGCACGAGCTTTTGCGAACCGAAACCGATGGCGATGCCGACGATGCCGGCGCCCGCCAGCAGCGGCGCGACATTGACGCCGATCTCGCTGAGCGCCGTGAGGCCGACGACGGTGGCGATCACGCACAGCAAGGCCGTGCGAAGCATCGGCTGAAAGGTCCGCAACCGCGCGGCGCGGGCATAGTGCCCATCGCGCGACAGCGTGTTGATCTGGCGGTCCAGCAGCGCGTTGCTGGCTTCCCAGATCGCCGCCGCGATGAATACGGCAAGTCCGATCGTCACCACCGCAGAGATCAGCCGGCTGCCTATCTGGCCGCCATAGAACCAGACGATGGCGTCGACGCCCCAGACTTCGAGCACGGCCACCAGACCGATGAAGGCGATGACGCCAGATACAATCTTGCGCAGCAGCGGCAGGTAGCGGTTGGCGCGGATTTCGAGGCCCGGAAAGCGCTGGAGGATTTCCGGCTTAATGCGGAAGCCGCGGTCGATCAGGCCGAGCGTCAGCATGATGGCGACGCGCGTGATCAGCGCCACCGCGATGGTGCCGACGAAATATTGCAGCAGCAACGAATAGCCGTTGCGAATGTTCAGCGCCCACACGGCCCACAGCGCCAGGTCGAGCGCGATGGCGAGATAATGCCAGCCGCCCGCAATGCGGTTGCGCAGTCCCGCCGCGATGCCCTGCCGGTCGGCCGGCGCGCGGATGGCTTCAGCGACCTGGCGGCGGCATTGCAGGATGATCACGACGATGAAGAGATGCACGACCAGCATCACCATGCGCAGGAGCGCGGCATAGCCGCCGCGATGCAGGCCGAGCAGCAGCGCCACATTCGCAAAGGCGATGCCGGAGACGCCGACACCGACGATACGGCGCGCCCAGATCTCGATATAAGCGGCGGTCTCGGCCTTGACCGGAAACAAGCCGAACGGTCCCGCCAGCACACGGACCACACAGATGAGCCCGCGCGAGAACGCATAGGCGTTGACGACGGCGAGGATCACCAAGCGGACGGTGGTGGGCTCGCCAATCTCGGTGCCGAGCAGCGCCGTGGCGACGCCGACAAAGACCAACACGGGTAGCAGCTCGAGCAGGAAGCGTCCCAGCACGAGGGGCAGCCGCAGCATGATTTGCCAAGCCCGCGCCAGGCTGTGGCGGCGCCTGTGCAGTTCGGGGGCGGGGGTGACATCGGCGACCGATGACGGCGGATCGGCAATGGGCAACACCTGCACCGGGAGACGGGCCGTTTGCGGCATGCGCCCTTCCAGGAACACGACGGGGCGCCGGATCAGACGGAACATCACCCATTCGGCGCAAAAGGCGCAGCCGAAGACCAGACCGAGCTTCCAGGCGATCTCGATCAGGAGATTGTAGGCCGCGGGATCGTTCGCGGTCCGCACGATCCAGTAATAGAACGCCGGGAAATGCGTGAGCGTCCTGGCCATATCGGCGACGTCTCGCGAAATTTCGCCGATCTCCTCAGACACGGTGAGCATGAGCTGCGCACCGAGGCCGTCGGCCGCGAGCGGGATCGGCGATTTTGGCTCGGGCACAGGCTGCTGTGGACCGGACGCATTGGCAATCGCACGCAGTGTGTCGATCATCTGCGTGCGCTTCTTGTCGTCCTGCAGCGTTTCCAGCGCGCGCTTGGCCTCATCGGGCGACAAGGCGGCAGCGCTGTTTGCCGCAGGCGCAGGCGGCGCGGCGCTGACGCCGGAGAGCGATGCGATCGCGATCAAGAGCGCGGCGAGAAGCGCGGAGGCAAGCTTATGCGACACGAGGGATTCCCTGGGAAAAATGAATGCGACGGCGACGTCGGGACCGTCACCGCCGAAGCACATGCATCATGTCGGATCGACGCTATTCGCCCGGGCGCTGTGTCGGAAGTTGGCCAATGAGGCGACATTCTCTTGGCATTTGCCGCGGTGCAGGAAGCGGGAACCGCGGACTCAGGCCGAGGGAAGAGTATGCGGCAGCATTTCAATGCAGATGGATGCAGTTGAGCCTCATCCTGAGGAGGCCGCGAAGCGGTCGTCTCGAAGGACGAGGGCGCTCGCTCAGGTGCCGCCGAGACGTCATATGCGATCGCCCTGATATGCGATCGCCCTGCGTCATTCCGGGAGTCGGCCCGGAATGACGCGATGAGGAGGAGGAGAGAAGCAGGATGTCAAAAGCGCGGCGGCCTTGTCACGGCCATCCGACATGATCGCTGTGATGCAATCGATCTGATGCAGAGTACAGCGCCGGGCAGGTAGGGGCTATGCCACACTGATGCAGCCCACTAGACCTTGGCCCGGCGTGCCGTTCGCGTTTCTGCCGCTATGCGATAGTCCGAACGAGCTCCATCGCACTTAACGCGGCTGGTTCTGCGGAGGTGGTGTCATAGACCTCCCCTTGCTCTTGATGTGGACGTTGCGCGTCGCTTGTTTGCGACCATTGGGATGGTCCTCCCGTGACGCAAGACTGTCAAGCAAGATCAACGGCGCGCAAATCACATTTGAGGGCGCGTTCCATTCCAGCGCGACGGATTCACCGCTGCCGAAACACGAGAAGTGGACGAGTTACGAGACTGCCCTTCCCGCAAATGTAGAGCGCGTCTGCTACGGGTTGGCGCGTGGGTACTAAGAGGTTGGGGATGATGACATCATACCCCTGTTTTGCCCGACGAGTCAAACCGCTTCGACAAATCCGCAATCGATCGAGCTGGCCTTCAAGTCATTGATTTCGCTATCCCCGGCTACTGTGCATGGGGTTGTTTTCGCGTTTTTGTTTTCTTGCCCGCCTTCTCCTCTTTCTCCAGCGCCTTGCGAACCTCGTCGAATTCGCCCAGCGAGGCCTTGTCGGCATGAGGGAATCGCAGATCGAGCTTTTCGAGCGCCGCGACGATGGCCGACCCGATCACGACGCGAGCGAACCATTTGTGGTCGGCCGGCACGACATACCACGGCGCATGCGGCGTTGCCGTGTGCCGGACGATGTCCTGATAGACCGCCTGGTAGCGCGGCCACAGCGCGCGTTCCTTGATGTCGTCCATGGAGAACTTCCACTGCTTGGACGGATCCTCCAGCCGGTCGAGGAAGCGCTCGCGCTGCTCGTCCTTGGACAGATTGAGGAAGAATTTCAGCACCACAGTGCCGTTGCGCGAGAGATAGCGCTCCCACGCAGAGATGTCCTCGAACCGCTCCTTCCAGATGTTCTTGGTGAGGACCTTCTGCGGCAGCTTCTCCTTGGCGAGGATCTCCGGGTGCACGCGCGTCACTAGGCATTCCTCGTAATGGGAGCGGTTGAAGATGCCGATATGGCCGCGCTCCGGCAGCGCGACCGCGTGGCGCCAGAGGAAGTCGTGGTCGAGCTCTTTGCTGCTCGGCGCCTTGAAGGCACTGACTGCGCAGCCTTGCGGATTGATGCCCTCGAAGATCGCCTTGATCGCCGAATCCTTACCGCCGGCGTCCATCGCCTGGAACACGATCAGCACCGACCAGCGGTCCTGGGCGTAGAGCTTCTCCTGAAACGCGATCAGCCGCTTCTTGTTGGCCTCGAGAATCTCCTGCGCCTTCTCCTTGTCGAGGTCGCCCTTCTCGTCGGTCTTGTGGTCCTTGAGATGAAACTTGCCCGAACCATCATAGCGGAATGGCGTGATGTAGCGGTCAAGCTCCTGGGCGAGCGATTTGGACGACTTCTTGCTCATGAGCGCGGGGCACCTTGCGTTGCGGCTTCAATCGATCGAGCAAGCTACCAAGGATGCCCTTCGGAAGGAATATGATGAAAAGCACGAGCAGCACGCCGTAGACGAGATTGTCCCAGCCGACCGCCTTGGTGCCAAAGCCGATGCGCAGGGTCTCAGCCAGCATAATCGTGATGATGGCGCCAAAGGTCGGGCCGAGCGAGACGAACAGGCCGCCGACGATGGCCGCGAACACCATCTGGAGCGACACCGCGATGCCGCTGACCGTGTCTGGCGTGATGAACATCTGGTACTGGCAGTAGATCGCACCCGCAAGCGCCGTCATCAGCGCGCTGAGCAGCGTGATCTTCAGCTTCTCCGCGGTCACGTCGACGCCGGCCGCGGCCGCGGCGTCCTCGTCCTCCGAGATCGCCTCCAGCGCATAGCGGGCCATGCTGCGATCGACCCAGTGCCAGACCACGATGCCGAAAAGCCAGACCCCGAGCGCGATCAAATACCAGGTGATCTTGTCGTCGAATTGCAGCGCCCAGAGCTTGTTGCCCGCGGCCCGGTTCGGCGTGTAGCCGAGCGAGCCGCCGGTATAGTCGCGCGTCGCCGTGATGACCTGGAGCACGATGCCGGAGAGCGCGAGCGTCACCAGCACGAAATAGTGCCCGGTGATGCGGAAGCGAAAGCAGGGATAGCCGACGATCAGCGCCAGCGCGCCGGCTGCGACCATGCCCATGGGGATGCCGATCCAGGGCGACCATCCCAGGTGATTCCAGAGTAGCGCGGTGACATAGGCGCCGATCCCCATGAACCCGCCATGGCCGAGCGAGACCAGGCCGAACCGCCCCATCATCGACCATGACGTATAGGCGAACGACCAGATCAGGATCAGCACCAGGATGTGCAGATGATAGGGATCGCGATAGACGAAAGGCAGCGCGACCAGCGCCGCCAACCCCATCGCCCAAGCTGCAAGCCGTCCCCGCCCCATCATCGGCGCCTCGCGAGCAGGCCCGCGGGCCGGATGAACATCATGACAATAAAGAAGGCGAAGGCGAGCACATAGCCCCATTCGAGATCGGAGAACAGGCCGCCGAGCGAGATGATCTCGGCGAACACGAAGGCGGCGATGAAGCCGCCGATGAAATTGCCCAAGCCCCCGAGCACGCAGATCAGAAAGGTGATCGGCCCGAACGACAGGCCGACAAAGGGATGCACGTCATATTGCAGCACAAGGAGGCAGGCGGCGAGCCCGGCCAGCCCCCCGCCGATGGCGGAGGTGATGAGATAGATCCGCTTCGTGTCGACGCCCATCAGCGCCATGATCTGCCGGTCCTGCGAGATCGCCCGGATCGCGGTGCCGGTGAAGGTTCGCGTCATGAACAGATAAACCGCGACCATGCCGACCAGCGCAGCCAGGAAGGACAGAAGCCGTGCGTAGCTGAAATTCATCTCGCCGAAGGCGAGCACCGGCAGGCGGATGCCGAGGTTGCGGAAGTCGATGCCAAAGGCGACGGTGGCAAAGCTCTGCAGCACGAACAGCACCCCGCCGGTCGCGAGCAACTGGTTGATCGGCGGCGCGGTGAGCAGCGGTGCGATCACGAGGTAATGCAGCGCCGCTCCGAGCACCGCGACCAGCAGGATGGTGAGCGGCGCGGCGAGGAAATAGCTGATGCCGTAATACTGCACCAGGAAATACATCGCGTACATGCCGATCATCACCAGCTCTGCGTAGCAGATCCAGGTCACGTCGATGACGCCGAAGATCAAATTGAGCCCGAGCGCGAGCAGCGCCAGCACGCCGCCGAGCAGGATGCCGTTGATCACGGCCTCCAGCAGGTAGATGTCAAAAATGTCTAAAAACGCTTGCATGCCCGCATGAACCTCACACCCCGAGATACGCTTCCTTGACCGTGTCGCTTGCCAGCATCTCGGCCGAGGTGCCTGAGGACCTGATCGTGCCCGCCTCGATCAGGTAGGCACGATCGACCACCCGCAGCACCTGCTGCACATTCTGCTCGACGATCAGCACGGTCAGCCCGCTGGCGCGGATCCGCTTCACCAGCTCGAACACCTGCTGCACCACGACTGGCGCGAGCCCTGCCGACGGCTCGTCGAGCAGCAGCAGCTTTGGATTCGACATCAGCGCGCGGCCGATGGCGCACATCTGCTGCTCGCCGCCGGACATGGTGCCGGCCATCTGGTGGCGGCGCTCCTTCAGGCGCGGAAACAGTTCGAACACCACGTCCAGCCGTTCGGCGTAGTGGTCGCGCGCCTCCTTCATGAACGCGCCCATCTTGAGATTGTCGTCGACCGAGAGCTGCGGAAACAGCCGCCGATTCTCCGGCACATGCGCGATCCCGAGGCTGACGATCTTGTGCGGCGGCGTGGCCACCACGTCCACGCCCTCCATTCTGATCGAGCCACGCGAGGGACGGATCAGGCCGGAGATGACGCGCATCAATGTGGTCTTGCCGGCCCCGTTCGGCCCGATGACGCCGACAGCCTCACCCGCCCTCACGTCGAGATCGAGATCGAACAATGCCTGGAACGTGCCATAGCCGGCATTGACACCGCGGAGCTCCAGCATCACTGCACCCCCGCGCGGCGGCGCGCTGCGGCGGCCGCGGCCTGCGTGGTCTCGGCATCGGTGCCGAGATAGACCTCGATGACACGGGGATCGCCGGCAACGGCACTCGGCAAGCCTTCCGAGATCTTCTCGCCGTGGTCGAGCACCATGACGCGATCGACGACTCGCATCAGCACGCCCATGATATGCTCGACCCAGATGATGGTGATGCCGAGCTCGTCGCGGATGTTGCGCAGCATGTCGGCCGCCTGCCCCATCTCGGCCTCGTCGAGGCCGCCGAGGCTCTCATCGGCCAGCAGAAGTTTTGGCGCGGTGGCGAGCGCTTTCGCCAGTTCGAGCTTCTTCAGGCCGGCTGCGCCCAGACCATCGACGCTGGCATGGCGATCGGTCGGCAAGCCGACCATCGCCAGTGATCGCTCGGCCGCCTCCTCGGCCCTGGCACGGCTGTGGCGGCCCTGGCCGTAGAATCCGGCGAGCGCGACGTTCTCGAAGATCGTCAGGCGACGAAACGGCCGCGGGATCTGGAAGGTGCGGCCGATGCCGCTGTTGATGATCCGGTGCGGCGGAAGGCCTGCGATCTCGGAGCCGCCGAACAGGATCGAACCGGACGTCGGCGCCAGCGTGCCCGAGAGCATATTGAAAATCGTGCTCTTGCCCGAGCCGTTGGGTCCGATCAGGCCGAGGATCTCGCCCTGATCGACTTTGAACGACACATTGTTGACGGCGGTGAAGCCACCAAACCGCTTCACCAGCCCGCTGACTTCCAGCACCGTCCCGCTCTCCTCTCTGCGCGCATTGGCGCTACTGGTTGCTGTAGGTGGTGCCCTTCGGCAGCGGCAGCACGGCCTCGCGCTGCGCCTGGCTCTTGGGCCACACCACGGAGGACTTGTCGTCGATGTACTGGATCACGACCGGGAACGAGCGCTCGTTCTGTCCGGCCATCGGCGTGCCCTCGCCGTAGAATTTGACGCCGAAGCCGAGCATGGTGCCCCCTTCGGGAATATCGGTGTCGAGTGCAGCCTTACGCAGCGCATCCGGATCGACCCCGCCATATTTCTTGATCGCGCGCGGCAGCACGTCATTCATGAACACATAGGTGTTGGACGCACCGATGCCGACATGCGCCGAGCGGATGGCGACGCCGGGCCGGATCTTGTCGAATTCCTCGCCGACCATCTTGATCACAGGCGGAAGCTTGGGATCCATGGTCTTCTGGTTGGCAAGCCAAATCGAGATCGGGTCAGTGTTGAAGATGTAGGTGGCATCCGCGCCCATGCCTTCCTTCAGTTTCTCATAGACGCCGTAACCCGCACCGTGCCCCATCAGCGCGCCGAACTTCAGCCCCTGTTCGCGCGCCTGACGCAGCAGCAGCGTGATATCAGGGTTGTAGCCGGTGTGGAAAATGACGTCGGGCTTGGCGCGCTTCAACTTGGTCACCAGCGCAGAGAGGTCAGGCGCAGTGGCCGAATAGCCCTCCTTCATCACGACGTTGAAGCCCGCCTTCTTCGCGCCGGCCTCGTTGCCCCTGGACACATCGACGCCATAGGCGCCGTCCTCGTGAATGATGGCGACGCGCAGATCCTTCGGCTCCTTGTCGAACTTCGCCTTGGCGTTCTGCGCGATGAAATCCATCGTCATCATGCCGAACTGGTCGCCGCTCGCCTGCGGGCGGAAGACGTATTTGTAACCCTTCTCGTTGAACACGGCCGACGAGATGCAGGTCGTCATCCACATGAACTTCTTGAGCTGCTCGACGCGCGCGGCGACCGGCACGCATTGCGCCGAGGAGAAGAAGCCGAGCACCATGTCGACCTTTTCCTGCTCGAGCAGGCGGACGGATTCGTTGATCGCGATGTCAGGCTTGCTCTGCGCATCGGCGTAGACCGCTTCGATCTTGTAACCCTCGACGCCGGTCTTGGCGAAATGGTCAAGGACGATCTTTGCGCCGATATAGCCGAGCTCAGAGCCGCCGCCGGCGAGAGGCCCGGTCAAATCGAAAACGACGCCGATCTTGATCTTCTTCTCTTTGACTTGATCTTGGGCCTGGGCGCACACTGCCAAGCCCGTCGCTGATATCGCGACCAACAGCCCACGTACCAAACGGGCAGCCCTGCGCACGCGCATCAAAACCTCCCTGGACGATTGTGCATTGCATTCTTTTTAGGTTTGCAATTTTGCCCATCACATGGGCTGAGCGCAGCGATGTCAAGCCTCGCGCATCAGCGCAACGCGAACTGCTGCTCGACGAAGGCCGTGACAAATCGCGGCATGGACGGCGTGAGATCACTCATGCCGCGCACGAGATGAATGGCCGAGAGCTCTGGCTCGGCCTCGCCCGCCAGATTGGCTTCGATCCGCGCACGCGCCACATCACCCGGCATGTCCAGGTTGATAATTTTCAGCATTGCAATCGCGGGACCAGTGACGACGCAGTGCCAGTCCGGCTCGACCCGATAGTCGGTCGCGGTCAGGCCGGTCTCTTCCTCGAGTTCGCGGATCACACTGCCGGGAATGTCGAGCGTGTCGCCCCTGACGTCGTCGAGATCGGGCGTCCCCGAGGGGAAATAGATCCGGCCTGCATTGGCGGTGTGCTGCGCCATCTCGCCCATCACGAATGCGCCGTCGGACGTGCGCAGCGCGCCCATGCCAAAGCCGTTGAACACGGCCTTGTCGGGAAAGCCCCAGTCGCGCCAGGCGAGGAAGCTCGCGAAATTGGTCTCGAAATAGGTCGCGGCGAGATGGCCGTCGGTGAACATTGCATCGCGCCCGAGCAGGACGCGACCGTTCCAGAGCTTTGGCCGCTCGCGCTGCTTCTCGGCGAAATGCGCGGCGATCTCGGCGCGCCGCTCCTCCGCGAACGCCCAGACGATCGGCCGCACGGCAAGTTCAAGCGTCGTGACCCGATGAATGATTGGTGACGTCATGACGCCTGATGACCACGCCTTCGCGTCGGTTATTTGGCGCTCCCCGTGGTCTTCTTGGCCTGCTCGACGTATTTGTTGGTGAAGGTCTTGCTGACGTCGATCTTGGCGTTCGCCACGTCGGGCGATCCGACGCTGAACACCGCGAGCACGGCGTCAGCGCCCTTCGGGTCCATCTTGCCGGTCTCGGAGTACATCGGGATCGTGTTCTTGAGTGCCGCGAGATAGAGGTCCTTGTTCTTGCCCACCGTCTCCTCCGGCATCTTCGCCATGATCTCCTCGGGCGAGTGCGAGTGGATCCAGGCGAGCGTGCCCAGGATCGCGTTGGTCAGCGCCTGCGTCTCCTTCTCGTGGCCGGCAACCCAGGCCGCGGTCGAGTACAGCGCGCCGCCCGGATATTCGCCCCCGAACGTCTCGAGCGTATCCTTTTGCGTGCGGGTATCGGAGAGGATGCGCAGATCTTTGTGGCTGCCCTGGAGCACGGTCACGGACGGATCGAGCATCACGGCCGCGTCGATCTGGCCCTGCTCCATGGCGGCGACCGCAGTGGCGCCGAGGCCGACGCCGATCACGGCGGTGCTGGCGGGATCCACGCCATTCTTCTTCAGCATATACTTCAGGAAGAAGTCAGTGGAGGAGCCGGGCGCGCTGACGCCGACCTTCTTGCCGGCGAGGTCCTTGATCGACTTGATCTCGTTGGTGTGCGAGGGCGAAACCACCAGCACGAGGCCGGGATAGCGGTCATAGACGACGAACGCCTGAAGCTCCTGCTTCTTGGCCGCAAGGTTGACGCAATGGTCGAAATAGCCGGAGACCACGTCGGCGCTGCCACCGAGCACGGCCTTGAGCGCGTCCGAGCCGCCCTTGAGGTCCACGAGCTCGACATTGAGACCCGCCTTGTCGTATTCGCCGAGCTGCTTGGCCAGCACCGTGGGCAGGTAGCACAGGCAGGAGCCGCCGCCGATCGCGATGGTAACCTTGCTTTGCGCCGCCGCGAGACCGGTGGTGAGCGTCAGCGCGAGCAGCGCGCCCGCGAGCCTGGCTATCGTGTTCTTCATTGGTTTCCTCCGTTCGGCTGGCGGCACCATAGAGCAGCCGGACTGGCTTGAGAAGCAGGACCGAAGGCGCTGGCCATCGGCCTTTCGGCGCAATAGCATGAGCCCACAAGAACAATTCTTGATGGGGAGGATCATCCATGAATCGCCTTGCAATCGGACTGTCGATCGCCACCGCTTTTGCCGCCGGATGCGGCGCAACCCACCTGCTGCGGCCGGCGCTGGCCGCGGAGAATATCACTCCGCAGATCATCCACACTGGCGAGATGGAGGGCGACGCGCTCGGGAACGCCAACGCCGTCGGCTTCCGTTCCAAGATGTTCGCGAGTGCCGACGGCGCCACCATCTCGATCCAGGTCGGCAATGTGCCCAAGCACATGCATCCCAACACCAACGAGATCCAGTATATTTTGGAGGGCACCGGCACGATCTGGTTCGGCGACAAGGAGGTCACGGTGAAGCCGGGCGATCTCGTCATCATCCCGAAGGGGACGCCGCATGGCGGCACCAAGCCGATCAGCGGACAGGTCAAGGCGATCGCGATCAAGACGCCGCCGCAGGCCCCCGACGACACCAAGTTGCTGGATTGATCGATCCGGGGCTCGCACGCCGTGCGGGCCCCTTGCGACTTAGCCGCGTCCGTCCACGGTGGGGCGCCAGACCAGCAGTCTCCGCTCCACCAGCGTCACACCAAAATCGATCAGAATGACAAAGGCCGACAGCACGAACATGCCGGCGAACACCCCGGCGACATCGAATACGCCCTCGGCCTGCTGAATGAGATAGCCGAGCCCCGCCGCCGATCCCAGATATTCGCCGACGACCGCACCGACCACGGCAAAGCCCACCGACGTGTGCAGGGATGAGAACATCCACGACAGCGCCGAGGGCCAATAGACGTGCTGCATCAGCTGCCGCTCGCTCATGCCAAGCATGCGGCCGTTGTCGAGCACGGTGCGGCTGACCTCCTTGACGCCCTGATAGACGTTGAAGAACACGATGAAGAACACCAGCGTCACGCCGAGCGCGACCTTGGACCAGATGCCCAGCCCAAGCCACAGCGCGAAGATCGGCGCCAGCACCACACGCGGCAGTGCGTTGACCATCTTGACGTAGGGATCGAACACCGCGGCGACCAGCGGCTGGCGCGCGAACCAGAAGCCGATCAGGACGCCACCGGCCGATCCGATCACGAAGGCCAGGATCGATTCCGTCAGCGTGATGCCGAGATGCTTCCAGATCACACCGGACGAGAACCATTTGACGATCTGGGCGAAGACGTCGACCGGGTTGGAGAAGAAGAACGGCGGCAGCAGGATCTTGCCGAACACGGGCACGGTCGACAGCAATTGCCACAGCGCGAGGCAGACCACCGCGACCAGCACTTGCAGAGAGAGCAGCGTCAGCCGCGACATCACACCGCCTCCGCCGCTTGCGTGGACTGCGCATAGCCCTTCATGACCTCGTCCTTGAGCACGCTCCAGATCTCGCGATGAAGCGCATGGAATTCCTTGTCCAGCCGCACTTCAAAAATGTCGCGCGGGCGCGGCAGGCTCACGCGCCAGTCGCCGATGATGCGGGAGGACGGCCCCGCCGACATGATCACGACGCGGTCGGCGAGCGCGATCGCCTCTTCCAGGTCATGGGTGACGAACAGCACGGCCTTGCGGTCGGCGTTCCAGAGGTCGAGCAGCAGGTTGCCCATCACCTGCCGGGTCTGCGCATCCAGCGGTCCGAACGGCTCGTCCATCAGCAGGATCTTTGGATCGCGGATCAGCACCTGCGCCAGAGCCACGCGCTTGCGCTGGCCACCCGAGAGCATGTGAGGATAGCGGTTGGCGAAGGCGCCCAAGCCAACCGAGGTCAGCCACTTTTGCGCCCGCGGCAGCGCCTCGCTGCGCGGCGTGCCGCTGACTTCGAGCCCGATCGCGACGTTGTCGAGCGCGGTCTTCCAGGGGAACAGCGCATCGGCCTGGAACAGATAGCCGGCATCCCGGTTCAGTCCGGCAAGCGGCTGGTCGAATATCCTGACGCTCCCGGCAGCCGGCTTCAGCAGCCCGGCCGCGACGTTGAGCAGCGTCGATTTCCCGCAGCCGGTTGGGCCGACGATGGCGACGAACTCGCCCTCTCCGACCGTCAGATTCGCCTTCTCCACCGCCGTATAGACCCGCTCGTCCCCCAGCCGGAACGCGACCTTGGCATCTTCCAGCGCCACCCCCGTAAGCGTCGTCATGTATTCCCTCCGAACTTGGCCCGATGCCTTAGCCGCTCGCGCAGCCAAGTTCAATCAAGCCGGCAAGCGTGCTACGCATGGGCCTCGTCATCCCCTGCCCCACGGGCGGGTTAGCGCAGTGAGCCCCGCCCGATGCGATCCAGGCCGATGATTGGCTATGCCCACGTCACCAAGAGCTTCGGCGCGCTCAAGGCTGTGGACGATGTGTCACTCGACATCGCCGAAGGCGAGTTTGTTGCCGTCGTCGGCGGCTCGGGTTCGGGCAAGACGACGCTGCTGCGGCTCGCCAACCGCCTGATCGAGGCGGATGGCGGCGCGATCACGGTCGAGGGCGACGACGTGCAGTCTGTAGATCCGGTCGCGCTGCGGCGCCGCATCGGCTACGTCTTCCAGAGCGGCGGGCTGTTCCCGCATCTGAGCGTCGCCGACAATATCGGGATCACGCCAAAACTGCTCGGCGTCCCTGCGGCGGATATCGCAACGCGGGTCGATGAGTTGCTCGAACTCGTGCAGCTCGACCGGTCCGCGCATCGCGAGCGGTTGCCGGATGCGCTCTCGGGCGGCCAGCGCCAGCGTGTCGGCGTGGCGCGGGCGCTTGCGGCAAGGCCCCGGATCGTGCTGATGGATGAACCATTCGGCGCGCTCGATCCCCTCACCCGCGATGCACTCGGCGACGATTTTCGCGAGCTGCACCGCAAGCTCGGCCTGACCACCGTGATGATCACCCACGACATGACGGAAGCGATCCTGCTCGCGGACCGCATCGCGGTGATGCGCGGCGGGAAGCTGCTGGCGCAGGGCACGCCAGTGGAGCTCTCGAACAGCAAAGACGCCTACGTGCTGGAGTTGCTGCGGACGCCGCGTCGCCAGGTCGAGCGATTGAACGCGCTGCTGCCACAGAGCGGGGCGGCATGAGCCTTTTCACCGATCCGCGCTGGGGCGAGGCGCTGGGGCATTTGCCCGACTATCTCGGCAACCACGTCCGGGTGAGTCTTGCCGCACTTGCGCTCGGCCTGATGGTCAGCCTGCCGCTGGCGATCCTGACCCGCAACCGCCCCACGCCGCGCGCCGTGCTGCTCGCGCTCGCCAGCATCGTGCAGACGGTGCCCGGACTGGCGCTGCTCGCGCTGTTCTATCCGCTCCTGCTGCTCGCGGCCTCCGTAACGCTGGCCTGGTTCGGCGTCTCCTTCTCCGCTTTCGGCTTCCTGCCGGCGATGCTGGCGCTGGCGCTCTATTCGATGCTGCCAGTGCTGCGCAATGGCATCACCGGCCTCAACGGCATCGATCCCGCGCTGATCGAGGCCGCGAAGGGCGTCGGAATGACCGCACCGCAGTCTCTGGTGATGGTCGAACTGCCGCTGGCTCTCCCGGTGATGATGGCTGGCATCCGTACCGCCGCAGTGTGGGTGATCGGCACCGCGACGCTGTCGACCCCGATCGGGCAGACCAGCCTCGGCAATTACATCTTTGCCGGGCTCCAGACCCAGAACTGGGTGTTCGTGCTGTTCGGCTGCTTTGCCTCGGCCCTGCTGGCGCTCGCCGTCGATCAACTGCTCGGGCTGATCGAGAGCGGCCTGCGCTGGCGCAACCGCGTGCGTACAGCGCTTGGCGCGGCCGGGATCGCCGCACTGGTCGTCGCAACACTGGTGCCGACGATGGGGCGCTCATCACAGAGCTATGTCGTCGGCGCCAAGACGTTTGCCGAGCAATATGTGCTGTCGGCGCTGATGCGGGACCGGCTTCAGGCCGCCGGTCTCTCCGCCGTCGCACGATCCGGTCTCGGCTCGAGCGTGATCTTCGAGGCCTTGAAAGCCGGCGACATCGATCTCTATGTCGATTACTCCGGCACGCTCTGGGCCAATCAGCTTCACCGCACGGACATCAAGCCGCGCGCGGAGCTGCTGGCGGAGCTGCAAACGGCGCTTGCGAAGGAGAACATCACCCTGCTCGGCGAGCTCGGATTCGAGAACGCCTATGCGCTGGTGATCCCGAAGAAGCGCGCCGAGGCACTTGGCATCCGCACCATCGCCGATCTGGCCGCGCATGCTTCGACCCTGTCGATCGCCGGCGACTATGAGTTCTTCTCGCGACCCGAATGGGCGGCACTGCAAAAGGCCTATGGCCTCTCGTTCCGCGCCCAGCGCCAGATGCAGCCGGACTTCATGTACGCGGCCGTTGCCAGCGGCGAGGTCGATGTCATTGCGGGCTACACCAGCGACGGGCTGATCGCAAAATACGATCTCGTTGCGCTCGACGATCCCAGGCACGCGATCCCGCCCTACGACGCCATCCTGCTGCTGGCCCCGAAACGGGCCGGCGACGAGCGGTTGCAGGCCGCACTGAAACCGCTGCTCGGCAAGATCGACATCGCGACCATGCGCGAAGCCAATTTACGCGCCGCTGGCAATGACGCGAATTCGTCGCCGGATGCGGTGGCGAAATGGCTATGGGAGAAGGTGGGTGGGCGGTAAGCCGCGCCATTCATTCGATGTCGTCCTGGCGAAGGCCAGGACCCATTACCCCACAAGGCAATTGTCGAAGTCCGATAGCCCACCACGCTTTCGTTGGAACCAACACGTTTTGCCAACGATAAATCACGCGGTATGGGTCCTTGGCCTTCGCCAGGACGACCTTGGAGAGACGCTACAACCCTCTGATCATCCCCGCATCGATCAGCAGCCGGTTCAGCCGGCGCGCTTCGGCCCCGTCCTTGCAACCGTAGAATATGCCCTTGCAGCGGAGCATGATCTCCTTCTGCTCAGCGAAGGACGGATCGAGCGGGATGCCGGCAGCTTCCTGGATGACCAGCGGCAGATACGGGCCATCGACCGTGTCCATCACGGCCTCGCTCTTCACCGGCTCGAAATTGACGGCGTCGATCGCGTAGTAGGTCGCGTAAAGACGTGGGTCGTAGGCGTCGAGCTTCTTGCCGAGAGCGCCCTCGTCGAGCCCGGGCTCGAGGATAGCAGGCGCGAATTCCGGCTGGTGATCGCCGTAGCGCACGATCAGGAAGGGCTCGCCGGGAAATTTCTTCTTCAGGCTCGCGAGAAAAGCCTTGTATTGCTCGGCGCTCATCGCCTGCCGGCGCAGATATTCGTCGATGGAGGGCACATTGCCCGGTGCGCGCCAGTTCGGCAGCAGATCCGGGCGGAAGCGCGTCTCCCAGGGGAAATGATTGGCGCCGAGATAGATGAAGGTGAACAGCGGCTTGTTCGGCGTTCGCTCACCCATCAGCCGGAGCGCCTTGTCGTAGAAGAAGCTATCCGGCTCGACATCCTTGGCGCCGAGATCCTTGGAATCGAGGAAGCGTTCGATGCCGGTCGTCACCTGAAAGCTGCGCGCGGCCATGAAGCCGCCATGGGCGGGGTAGAGCGACATCGTATCGTAGCCGCAGCGGCGCAGCGCCAGCGGCAGGCCGCGCTCGACGCGGCCCGTCGCGATGCGGGTCACGAAATAGGCGAAGCGGCCGAACGAGCGCGACGACAACCCCGCGAGCACATTGTATTCGGTGAACCAGCTCGGCCCGCCATTGCTCTCCGCCAGAAACGCGCGCTCCTTGCCGTCCCAGGATTTGAAATGGCTGCCGTAGCCCGGCGGCACCTTAATGCCCTGCGCAGCGCGGATGTCGAAGCTCGATTCATCATGGACCATGATGATGTTCGGCCGCCGGCCGGCGGGATGGCAGGCATCGACCAGCGGCATGTTGAGCCGTTCGTTGGTCGAAGCCGTCGACTCCATGAAGCCGTATTGCGCGAAGTCGGAGACCGCGCTGACGCCTGAGCGGAAGAACTTTGAGAGATAGCCGTCGTCGTAATAGCCGCGCCAGGCCTCGTCCGGATGATAGAGCGAATAGCCGACCAGCGCGGCGAGGCAGGCGAGCTTGCAGGCGAGCGCCGGCAGCCTACGGATGCGGAATGGGTCGAGCCACCACAGCGCATACATCAGCGGCAGCGTGACGAGGCCGGCCCCGATCACCGACCAGCGCAAATTCGGGAAGATCGTGAACAGGAACGCCACCGTGTCGCGGTCGATCATCATCAGGTCGATGAAGTTCACCGTCATCTGCACGACGTCGTGCTTCAGCCGTGACAGCAGCACCAGCACCACGACCAGGGTCAGCGACAGCGCACCCGAGAGCGCCGGCCGCCGCAGCAGTGTGATCCAGAAGAAGTTGAGGATGCCCCAGGCCAGCACGAAGGAGAGCCGTGCGCCGAAATCCGTCTCGGTCTCGTACATCAGGACGAGCGCAGCGAGATGCGGCGCCGCAACGGCGAGCAGCCGCCAGATGCCGAGCGCGGCGACGCTCGCCAGTACGGCGGTCGTGGCAGAAGGACCTGGATTGGGCGCGGACGCCATCGACGACACGCAACTGCTGGTCCGGCACGGTGATGCCGAGCCGGCTGACCGGGCCTGCGGCGTTCGGCGCAGCCGGAAGGCCTGCACCGTGTCATAAAACTGTAATTGAACGGTCACGGACAAGCAACGCGTGTCGCGATCCGACCTTCGCTTAATGTTAGCGGAAGCCGGTTGGTCTCCGCGCCCAACTCGTCCCCAGGGAAATCCCGCAGTGCAGAACCGACTTGCCGTCTAGTCGAGGCCCTCGACGCTGACCAGGCGGGCAGAACTGCAAGCGTCCCGGACCGCTTTGAGTCCCTGGTAGGTCGCGCCTGTGTAGAACGCCTCCCAGGCTGCGACGGATGGGAATTCCAGCAGAACGATCCTGCGGGGCTGCCAATCTCCCTCGTAAACCTTGTGGGCGCCCCCGCGCGCCAGATATCTGGCTCCAGCGGCCTCCAGGGCGGGCTTCACGCCCAACATAAAGCTTTGGTACTGCTGCAAATCCCTGATCTCGACGTCAAAAATCACATAAGCCGGCATCTCAAGACGCTCCCACGATCGGAAATCGATCACCAGTCTGGCGATGGTCTCACCTCAGAGGCTCAGTCCTGCAGCAGCAGCCCGAGCCGCTTGGCGATGATGCGGTCGACCACACGCTTGGGCAGCGTAGCCGTCATCAAATGTCGCATCCGGTCCGGCGTGATCTGGTAGCGAACCTTGGGCCTCTCAGCGGTGAGCGCCTCCAAAACGACCTCGGCGATCCGCTCGGCCGGCAGCCCGGTCTCGCCGAGCTTCATCATGAACGTCATGACCTTGTTCAACGCCGGCAGATAAGGCGAGTTCTGGTAGACCGAGAGATCGATCTGCTCGGCCTTGCTCCAGATCGGCGTCTTGACTGCGCCAGGGGCGACGATGATGACGTCGATGCCGAACAGCATCAATTCGCGGCGTAAGCTCTCCGACAATCCCTCAATCGCGTGCTTCGAGGTGCAGTAAGGCGCCAACAACGGATTGCCGTTCTTGCCCGCGACCGAGCTGATCATCACGATCCGTCCCTTCGGCCCCTTCAGCGACGGATCGGCGCCGAGCAGTGGCCCGAAAGCCTGCGTCGCGATGACAGGGCCGATGACGTTGATATCCATCTGGCGCCGGAAATCATCGGCCGACAGCTCGAGCACGGGACCGGCGACCGCGACGCCGGCGTTGTTGACGAGACCGGCCAGCGTCTCGCCGCCCAGAGCCTCGCGGACTTTTCGCGCAGCGGCGAGGACCGCCGCCTCGTCGGTGACGTCGAACAGCAGCGGCGTGAAGTTCGCACCGAACTCACCCGTAAGCCGATCCGCATCGGTCTGCTTGCGGACGCTTCCGAAAACGCGATAGCCGCGCCCGACCAGAAATTTAGCAATGGCCCAGCCGATGCCGGTGGACGCGCCGGTGACGACGACGGATCGCATGATCTTTCCCCCCAAGAGCTTCCGCGATCATGCAGGGGAAAGGTGCCGGGGCGCAATGCCGCCACCCGTCAAGGAGACGCCGCAGATGTCAGTTCTTAAGGTGAAGCGAGGCGCGAAGGTCGCGACGTGAGATTGATTGCATCATGAAGATATGGATTAAGAGCGGAATCCTTGACCCTGAAACCGTTGGGCTTTTGAGGATTGGGAGCTTCCGAAAAAACCTGAGAAGCAACACCAGACCAAGAATGTGGTTTAAGCGTCAGTTTTTCGTGCTCAGGGCGCACTTCGGCTCGCGAAGAATTTGAATGAAGCAGCAATGCTTCGCGCGAGACGGAAAGAGCGAGATTGCTGGTTGCGATCTCGCTCGAATATAGTCGCGAAGATTTAAGAATTGGTTTGGCGAGCGAAGCTTGTGTTTTCGCTCGCGTGTCGGGACGCGGCGCAACCGATACGCCGCATCCGAACGACCGCGCCTTAGTTCTTGCTCTTGTCGACCAGCGCGCCCTTCTTGATCCAGGGCATCATGTCGCGCAGCTTGGCGCCGACTTCCTCGATCGGGTGCTCGGCGAGCTTGGCGCGAGTCGCCTTGAACGAGGTCTGGTTGACCTTGTTCTCGAGCATCCAGTCGCGGGCGAACTTGCCGGACTGGATGTCGTTCAGAACCCGCTTCATCTCCTTCTTGGTCTCGTCGGTGACGATGCGCGGACCGGTGACGTACTCGCCGTACTCGGCGGTGTTGGAGATCGAGTAGTTCATGTTGGCGATGCCGCCTTCATAGATCAGGTCGACGATCAGCTTCACCTCGTGCAGGCACTCGAAATAGGCCATCTCCGGCGCGTAGCCGGCTTCGACCAGCGTCTCGTAGCCGCCCTTGATCAGTTCGACCAGGCCGCCGCAGAGCACAACCTGCTCGCCGAACAGGTCAGTCTCGCACTCTTCCTTGAAGGTGGTCTCGATGATGCCGGCGCGGCCGCCGCCGACGGCAGAGGCGTAGGACAGGCCGAGGTCGTGGGCGTTGCCCGAGACGTCCTTGGCGATCGCGATCAGGCAGGGCACGCCGCCGCCGCGCTGGTATTCCGAACGCACGGTGTGGCCGGGGCCCTTCGGCGCGATCATGAGAACGTCGAGATCGGCGCGCGGGTCGAGCAGGTTGAAATGGACGTTGAGACCGTGCGCGAAGACGAGGGCGGCGCCCTTCTTCATGTTGTCGTGCAGGTGCTCGCGGTAGATGTCGCCCTGGAGCTCGTCCGGGGTCAGCATCATGACCAGGTCGGCCCATTTGGCGGCCTCGGCGACTTCCATCACCTTGAAGCCGGCAGCTTCCGCCTTCTTGGCCGAGGCCGAACCCTTGCGGAGCGCAATCGCCACTTCCTTGACGCCGGAATCCTTCAGGTTCAGCGCATGGGCGTGGCCTTGGCTGCCATAGCCGACGATGACGACCTTCTTGCCCTTGATCAGGTTCAGGTCGGCGTCGCGATCGTAATAAACACGCATGGTCGTTTCCTCGTTCAGGGGCCGGAATCGGCCGTTGGTCAGGTCTTGTCAGTCAGGTCTCGGATGGTGAAATTTGCGGATTTCGGGGGCTGTCTAGAGCATTTTCGGCCCCCTGGGAAACCCGTTTCTGCATGGAAAACTGGGGCATCATGCATCCATGACCACGGGGTAGAGCGACGCCAGCAGCAGGATCGCCATCAGGACGTTGAAGGCGCGGACCATCCGGACGGAGGTCAGGACCGGCCGCAGGGCGGTGCCGAAGAAGGCCCAGACCACCGTCGAGACCGTGCCGACGAGCAGGCTGATCAAGGTCTGGATCGCGATGTTGAGCGGGAATTGGGCGATAGCCGCATAGGCGGTGATAGTGCCGATCACGATCACCCAGCCTTTTGCGTTGATCCATTGGAACATGGCGGCCCCCAGGAAGGTCATCGGGCCGCGGCCGTCTCCCTCGCCCGGCTTGGCCGGACCCGAGAAAGCGATCACGGCGGCCAGGTAGAGCAGGTAGGCGGCGCCGGCATATTTCAAGATGGTCTGCAGGATCGGATAGGCCAAGAACACCGTGCCAAGCCCGAGGCCGACCGCTGCAATCATGAAGGCGAAGCCGATAACGACGCCGGCGATGTGGGGAATGGTGCGCCGGAAGCCATAGGTCAGCCCCGAGGACAGCAACATGATGTTGTTCGGCCCAGGCGTGAAATACATCACGGCCATGAAGGCGAGGAAGCCATACAGCAGCGATTGGGACATGCTCACCTCACGCGGCCTTCGGCTGTGGTTTTGTGGAGTACCGCCTGGGGGCGCTTCGCCAGCACCATCACCGCGATACCGCCGATCACTGTGAGCATGCCGGCGAGGCGCAGCGGACCGAACCGCTCGCCGAACACGATGCTGGACGCGGCCGAGCCGACGAACGGCACCAGCAGCGCGAACGGCACCACCTGTGCGGGGGGATAGTCACGCAGCAGCCGGCCCCACAGCCAATAGGCGATGCTGGTGGAGATGCCGCCGATCAACAGCAGGCAAATGAGTCCGGTGAGCGACATGTGGATCAGCGACTGCCAGGTCGGCGTCGGTCCATTGACGACCAGCGTGAGCGCGAACAGCGGGACCGCGGTGGCGAGGCACAACCAGGCGAACAGATCGAACATCGGCACGCCGCGGGCGCCGCGCAACAGGATATTGCCGACCGCAAAGCTGACCGGCGCGATCATCAGCACGGCGAACGCACCGACGCTGAAATCATAGCCGACCGTGCCGCAGATCATCAAAAGACCGATTGCTGCGATGACGATGCCCAGCGTCTGCACCGGCGTCGGCCGCTCGCCGAATGCGATCGCGGCAAAGCCGATGGTGAACAGCGCCTGGCTCTGCACGACGACGCTGGTCAGCCCCACCGGCACGCCATGGGCGATGCCGTAGGCCTGGCTCAGAAACTGGCCGAGAAAGAGCGTGAAGCTGATCGCAATCAGCAGCGACCAGGTGACCTTCGGCTTACGAATGAACAGGCAGGGGACCGCCGCAATGGCGAAGCGCATCGCCGTCATCAGCTCCGGCGAAAATTCGTCGAGCGCGATCCGGCTCGCCACGAAGGCAAGCCCCCAGATGATCGCCACCAGGATGGCGATGAGGATGTCGGCCGGCTTCATTGTCGTTCCCGGTTCTGCCCTGTCGTGCAGCCCTGTTTGTTGTTCTGGTCAAGCCTTGCTCGCCGGCCTTTACGTGGAAGAATTGGGTTTCCGAAGCAGATAAGTGCCGTGCATCGGGGCGTGGTAATCGGCCGAGACCAGCGTGAAGCCGACGTCGGCCAGCATCCGCTCCATGATCCAGCCAAAAGTGGAATACTCGTCGCGCATGTGGGTGACGACGCTTTCACGCGGAACATCGTGGTTCTTGATCTCAAAGTCGGCCCATTGATCGACGTCGCGCTCGACGGCATCGGGCATCGAGGCGTAGACGATGTCGCGCAAATAGAACGTGGCACCGGGCTTGAGCGCGCGATAGATCCGCGACATCGCCACCGCCTTCCAGAAATCCGGCAGATGGTGCAGCGTAAACTCGCTGACGATCAGGTCATAGGACTCCGGCCGGTAGGCGAAGCTGAGCAGGCCGGCGGACTGCGTGCGCACGGGCGCCTTGCGGTCGCGCGCGTAGATCTCGGCGAGCGCCAGCATCGCGGGCGAGATGTCGATGGCGTCGACCTCGGCGCCCATCAGCGCAGCCTCGGTCGCGAGCACGCCGTTGCCGCAACCGATATCGGCAATGCGCCAGCCGCGCTGGACGCCAAGCATCTTCAGCGCGGCGCGCGCCCGTAGATCGGCATCGTCATGACTGTCGTAGATCGACGCCACCGCAGGCCCGATCCCCATCCGATTCCGCTCGTTGTAGTACCAGTCGCGCGCCAGCATGACTCACATTCCTTCAGGCCCGCGGCCAATCGCGGCAACACCGGTGCGCGACACTTCGACGAGGCCAAGCGGACGCATCAGGTCGATAAACTGATTGATCTTGTCGGTATTGCCTGTGATCTCGAACACAAAGCTCTCGGTGGTGGCGTCGATCACGCGGGCGCGGAACGCGTCCGCCAGCCGCAGCGCCTCGACGCGATGCTCGCCCTGCCCGCGCACCTTGACCATCGCAAGCTCGCGCTCGATCGAGCGTTTCGTCAGCGTCATGTCGACGACGCGATACACAGGTATCATGCGGTCAAGCTGATGCTTGATCTGCTCGATCACCATCGGCGTGCCGGTGGTGACGATGGTGATGCGGGAGAGATGCTTCTGGCTTTCGGTCTCCGAGACCGTGAGGCTCTCGATGTTGTAGCCGCGCCCCGAGAACAGGCCGATGACGCGCGCGAGCACGCCGGGCTCGTTCTGCACGAGCACCGAAAGCGTGTGCGTCTCGTTCGGGTCGTGGCGCTCCTCGATGAAATAGGCGGATGCGGGCTGGTTCATTGTCGTCCCCTTCATTCTCGTCGTTACGCCGTCGCCCGATGAGCGACCGGCGCATCCGTTCCGACCCAACCGCGGAACAGATCGAAATCGATATTGCCGCCGGACAGCACGAGACCGACGCGCTTGCCCGACAATCTTTTCTTTTCCTGAAGCGCCGCAGCGAGCGCGGCGGCGCCGGCGCCTTCGGCGAGATTGTGCGTGTCGGTCCAGAGCGCACGGATCGCGAGCGCGATCTCATCGTCCGTCACCTGGACGATACGCGAGGCGCCCTTGAGGATGACCGCGAGCGCTTCCGGATCGGGAATCCGCGTCGCCATGCCGTCCGCGAGCGTGTTGCTGGTCTCGGTCGTCACGACGTGGCCCGCCGCAAACGACAGCGCGTAGGACGGCGCCTCGGTCGACTGCACGCCGACGATCTCGGTCTTCAGGCCGAGCAGATCGCGCGCCATGATGCAGCCGCAGATCCCCGAGCCTTGCCCGATCGGCACATAGAGGATGTCGAGATCCGGCGCGGCCCGGAACAATTCGAGCGCATAGGTCGCCACGCCCAGCACCAGGTCCGTATGGAACGACGGCACCATGTGCAGCCCGGCAAACTGCGCGTGGCGTCCGGCTTCCTCGCGTGCGGCCTGAAAGTCCTCGCCATGCTCAACGAGCTCGGCGCCAAACGCCTTCATCGCCCGGTTCTTCTCAACCGAATTGCCGCGCGGCACATAAATCACGGCAGGCACGCCATGGCGGCTCGCCGCAAAGGCGAGGCTCTGGCCATGATTGCCGCGCGTCGCCGAAATGATGCCCGGAATGTTCGGCCGTTCGCGCTTCAGCCGATCGAGATAGACGAGCCCGCCGCGCACCTTGAAGGCGCCCGTCGGCGTGTGGTTCTCGTGCTTGACCAGAACTTGCGTGCCGAGCCGCTCGGCGAGCAGCGGCCAGGCGTGCGCCGGCGTTGCCGGCACCGCCTGCCCCACGATCGCATGTGCGCGTTCGAGCTCCTTCAGGTCGAACATTTTACCTTCCCATCAACCATCTCTCGCGACTGTCATCCCCGCGAAGGCGGGGATCCAGTATTCCAGAGGCCCCCGAGGGCGATCGAGAGGCCGCGGCGTACTGGATCGCCCGGTCAGGTTGGGCGATGACAGCTGAATTTGTGACGATCACGCTCACACCAGCGCCTTGCCGCCGGCGAACGCCTTTGCGGTGGCTTCGTCGTTCGCCTGCTCCGGCAACAGCATCTCGTTGTGCGCCTTGCCGGAGGGAATCATCGGGAAACAGTTTTCGAGCGACGCGACACGGCAGTCGAACAGCACGGGGCGCTTGACCGAGATCATCTCCTGGATGGCGCCGTCGAGATCGCCGGGCTTGTGCACCTGGATGCCGACCCCGCCATAGGCTTCCGCGAGCTTGACGAAGTCCGGCATCGCCTCCGAGTAGGAATGCGACAGGCGGTTGCCGTGGAGCAGCTGCTGCCACTGCCGCACCATGCCCATATACTGGTTGTTCAGGATGAAGATCTTGATCGGCAGCTCGTACTGCACCGCCGTCGACATCTCCTGCATCGTCATCTGCACCGAGGCATCGCCCGCGATGTCGATGACGAGGCTGTCGGGATGGGCAACCTGCACGCCGACCGCGGCCGGCAAGCCGTAACCCATGGTGCCGAGACCGCCCGAGGTCATCCAGCGATGCGGCTCCTCGAAGCCGTAGAACTGCGCGGCCCACATCTGATGCTGGCCGACCTCGGTGGTGATGTAGGTGTCCTTGCCGCGCGTCGCCTCGAACAGGCTCTGGATCGCATGCTGCGGCAGGATGACGTCGTTGCTCTTCCTGTAATAGAGCGAGTTGCGGGCGCGCCACTGGGCGATCTGCTGCCACCACGCCTTGATGTCGGGCTTCTTCGCCTCCGCCTTGAACACCTGGAGTATGTCGCCGAGGATGTTGCCGCAGTCGCCGATGATCGGCACGTCGACGCGGATGTTCTTGTTGATCGAGGACGGGTCGATGTCGATGTGGATCTTCTTCGAGCCCGGCGAGAACGCGTCGACGCGGCCGGTGATGCGATCGTCGAAGCGCGCGCCGACGCACAGCATGACGTCGCAATCATGCATGGTCATGTTGGCTTCGTAGGTGCCGTGCATGCCGAGCATGCCGAGCCAGCTCTTGCCCGACGCGGGATAGGCGCCGAGGCCCATCAGGGTCGAGGTGATCGGGAAACCGGTGACCTCGACCAATTCGCGCAGCAGCCTGGTTGCCTCGGGGCCGGAATTGATCACGCCGCCGCCGCTGTAGATCACGGGGCGCTTGGCGCCTGCGAGCAGCGCCACGGCCTTGCGGATCTGCGTCGCATCGCCCTTCACCCGCGGCGCGTAGGAGCGATGCACGTCGGATTTGCGCGGCGGATGATAGGTGCCGGTTGCGAACTGGACGTCCTTGGGCACGTCGACGAGCACCGGGCCGGGTCGACCCGTGGTCGCAACGTAAAACGCCTCGTGCAGCACCTTGGCGAGATCGTTGACGTCGCGCACGAGCCAGTTGTGTTTGGTGCAGGGGCGCGTGATACCGACGGTGTCGCATTCCTGGAACGCGTCGTTGCCGATCAGATGCGTCGGCACCTGGCCGGAGATGCAGACCAGCGGGATCGAGTCCATCAGCGCGTCGGTGAGCGGCGTCACCATGTTGGTGGCGCCGGGGCCGGAGGTCACCAGTGCAACGCCCGGCCTGCCGGTCGAACGCGCATAGCCCTCGGCGGCGTGGCCCGCGCCCTGCTCGTGGCGGACCAGGATGTGCTGGACTTCGCTCTGCTGAAAGATCTCGTCGTAGATCGGGAGCACCGCGCCGCCGGGATAGCCGAAAATGTCGGTCACGCCATGATCGATGAGCGCGCGGACGATCATCGCGGCGCCGGTCATCTGGTTCGGATCGTGGCTCTTGTCGCTCATTGGCTTGCTCCGGATGCGCTGTTGTCAGCGGCTTCATTCGTGTCGGGTTCGGGAAATAAAAAAGGCCCCGAAGAGGGCCCCATGCACACCGCCTGTCATGTGGATGGCAGCTAGCCACCCCCGGCGGTGTGCCTGGGTACGACGGCGATAAGAAGTTTGGTAATAATGTTACGCATGGCAGGTGCCCGGCTTCCCAAAGGTTGCGCGAAACATAGCGACCGACGCCCCGATGTCAAGGCTATGCGGCCGTTCCCGCGCGATTTTGCCAGTGTAACGGTGTTCCCGGGGTTGGGCGAGAGGTAAATTCGGGAGCCGAGGCACAAAAGCGTGTCAGCCGGGGTCCCGTGCCACGTTCACGGCCGCCGCCAGCCAGCCCGTCGTTTCCTCCGGCTTCACCCACTCGAATTCGGGCAATTGGTGCCGAAACCAGGTGAACTGCCGCTTGGCGTAGTGGCGGGTGTCGGCGCGGCCGATGGTGGCCGCCTGCTCCAGGCTGAGCTCTCCGCGCAGATGCCGGATCAGCGCCGGCACGCCATGAGCCTTCATCGCCGGCAGCAGCGGATCGAGATTTCGGGCGGCGAGACGCTCGACCTCCTTCAGCGCGCCAGCGCCCAGCATGGCGGCGAAGCGGGCGTCGATGCGGGCATAGAGCTCATCGCGCTCGGGGGCGATGAACACGGCGCGAAAACTGTCCTTCGGCAGCAGCGGCGGCTGGCCCTCATGGTGCCAGTCCAGCAGCGAACGGCCGGTGGCTTCGACCACTTCGAGCGCCCGCGCAATGCGCGTGCGATCGCGCAGGTTCAATCGTTCGGCGGCTCGAGGATCGGCGGCTGCGAGTTCCGCGTGCAGCGCCTCGACGCCGTTCCGCTCCAGCCGCGCCCGAACGTCCTCGCGCACCTCGGCGGGAATTGGCGGTACCACGGAAAGGCCCGCCGTCAGCGCCTTGAAGTACAGCCCGGTGCCGCCGATGAAGATCGGCAGGCGGCCTTCGGCTTGCGCCTGTTCAAGCGCCTTCGCCGCGTCGCTCACCCAGGCACCAGCCGAAAAATTCACGGCCGCATCGACATGGCCGTACAGGCGATGAGGCACCTGCGCCTCGTCGCCATCTGTGGGACGCGCGGTGATGATGCGGAGGTCGCGGTAGACCTGCATGGAATCGGCATTGATCACGACCCCGCCCGCAGCGAGCGCAAGCTCCAGCGCCAGCGCCGACTTGCCGCTGGCGGTCGGGCCTGCGATAAGCACCGCCTTGCCAACATGCCTTCTGCCGACTTGCCCCTCGCTCACGAAAACCTCAAATGTCCCTCGTCGCCACGCTGATCTGCAACCCGAATAATCCCGCGCTCGACTCGACCATCGTCGACGGCGCCCGCGCCGTGCTGCCTCAGGCAGCTCCCGCGCACTGGCTGTTCGACGGGGTGGCTGTCGATATCCCCTTCGGCGCCGACAGTAACCTCGAAGGCGACCGTCACGCCATCGAACAGCGGCTCCGTGAGCTTCGCGGCGACCTGCCCATCGACATCGTGGTGCAGCCAGTCGGCTTCCGGCGCAAGAAGCTTTTTCTCGCCGACATGGATTCCACCATGATCGGCCAGGAATGCATCGACGAGCTCGCCGATTTCGTCGGGGTGAAGGCCCATGTGGCGGCCATCACCGAACGCGCGATGCGCGGCGAGGTCGAGTTCGAGCCGGCGCTACGTGAGCGCGTTGCGCTGCTCAAGGACCTCCCCGCCAGTGCCGTCGACGAGGTGCTGGCCAAGCGCATTACGCTGACGCCGGGTGGCCGCGAACTGGTCGCGACCATGCGCGCCCATGGCGCCTATGCCTGTCTCGTCTCCGGCGGTTTCACGCTGTTCACCAGCGCGGTCGCCGCCAGAATCGGTTTCCAGGAGAACCGCGCCAACGAGCTCGTGGTCCGCGACGGCAAGTTCACCGGCGAGGTGAAGGAGCCCATTTTGGGGCGCGCGGCAAAGCTCGCGACGCTGGTGGATCTGATGGAGTCGTTCGATCTCGACGACATCGACTCGCTGGCGGTCGGCGACGGCGCCAATGATCTCGCGATGATCCAGGCGGCGGGACTGGGCGTGGCGTATCATGCGAAGCCCGCGGTGGCCGCGGCGGCGGCGGCGCGGATCGACCATGGCGATCTCACCGCGCTGCTGTATGCGCAGGGGTATCGACGCGACGAATTCGTGGAGGCTTAGTCTCCTCCTCTCCGCCGTCATGCCCGGGCTTGTCCCGGGCATCCACGTTACGCTCGTCCGCGTGGCAAGGCGTGGATGGCCGGGTCAAGCCCGGCCACGACGAGAGGTGAAAGCGAGCGCGCCTACTGCACGCTCAACGCCACGAAGCGCAGCTCGCCGTCGGCGTTCGACACCAGCAGCAGCACCGATTTCTTGCCGTCCTTCTTGAGCTGGTCGACCCGTTTCTGGATGTCGGCGCCGCTGGAAACGCCCTCCTGCGCGACTTCAACGATGACGTCGCCGGCAGAGAGGCGCTTCTCGGCGGCATCCGAATTGGCATCGACATTGGTGACGACAACGCCCTTGACGGTGTCCTTGATCTTGTAGCGTGCACGCAGATCCTTGCTCAGCGCCGCGAGATCGAGGCCGAGCGCCTTCTGTGTCACAGTCTTTTCAGGCGCGGGCTCGTCGGTCTTCACTGCGGCCTGCACCTTCTCGGGATCCTGCAACCGGCCGAGCGTGACCTTCTTGGTCTCCTCCTGACCCTTGCGGATGATGACGACGTCGACTTCCTTGCCGACCGCCGTGTCGGCGACCACGCGAGAGAGATCCTTGGGGTCCTTGACGTCCTTGCCGTCGAACTTGACGACGACGTCGCCGGGCTCGATGCCGGCCGGCTTGGCCGGGCCCTTGTCGTCGATGCCGGCAACCAGCGCACCGCGCGGCGGCTTGATGTTCAGGCTCTCGGCGATCTCGTCGGTGACGCTCTGGATGCGCACGCCCAGCCAGCCGCGGCGCAATTCGCCGAACTGGCGGAGCTGGTCGACGACACCCGCGACTGTCTTCGACGGTACGGCGAAGCCGATGCCGATCGAGCCGCCGGAGGGCGAGATGATCAGCGTGTTGACGCCGATGACGTCGCCATCGAGGTTGAACAGCGGACCGCCGGAATTGCCGCGATTGATGGAGGCGTCGGTCTGAATGTAGCTGTCATAGGGACCTGAGGAGATGTCACGGTTCTTCGCCGAGACGATACCGGCCGTCACGGTGCCGCCGAGGCTGAAAGGATTGCCGATCGCGACCACCCAGTCGCCGAGGCGCAGCTTGTCGGAATCGCCGAACTTCACAGACACCAGCGGCTTCGATGGCTTGAACTTGAGCACGGCAAGGTCGGTCTTCTTGTCGACGCCGACCAACTCGGCCTTGATCTTGGTCCCGTCGTTGAGAATGACGTTGATCTCGTCGGCATCCGCGATGACGTGGTTGTTGGTAACGACGACGCCTGATGTGTCGATGATGAAGCCACTTCCGAGCGAGTTGGTCTTGCGCGGCGCGGGGCCGTTCTCGCCGCCCTTGCTGCCGCCGCCGGGACCCTTGCGATTCTTGAAGAAGTCGTCGAAGAACTCCTCGAAGGGCGAGCCGGGCGGCAATTGCGGCATGGCATTGCCGCCGCCCCCGCCCTTGGCTTCGACGGTCTGCGAGGTCGAGATGTTGACGACCGCGTCGATCACCTTTTCGGCGACGTCGGCGATGCCATCCGGTCCGCGCGCATAGGCCGGTGTGCCGAGTGCGCTGAAAACGCCCACGGCGAGCGCGGCCAGCCCTAAGCGCAAACGGGTCGGGGCAATGGTGGCAGCGGTCATTGTGATCTCCAGGAAACAAGGACTCGACGTCAAGACTGCGCTCGAACGGGGGGACGGCGCAAGCGCGGACCTTAACGGGCCTCAAGACCCGGATAATAAGGCGAAAACCGGTCGCTCGCCTTCACTTTGGCGTTGGTGCGACGGTTAAATTGGACGTCGCATAACCCAGATCAGGATCAGACCGGCCACGGCCGAACCAATGCCGACCGCCCGCAGGATATTGTCCGGCGTGGCCATCGCGCTTTTCATGGCCTTGCGCATCCAGGCCGGGCTCGCCGCGAACATCAAGCCTTCCAGCACGAACAGGATGCCCAAACCGATGAGGAAGTCGGTGAACGCAATGGACCTCATCGGATTGGAACCTCCCGTTGTGCTGTTCTTGTCTGGACGAAGGGCGGCCAGACCTGCCGCCCTTGTCTCGCTTACGGCTTCGCTGGCGTCGTAGTCGCCGTCTTGCCGGACGGGTTACCAAAGAACCGGAAGAAATCCGAGTCCGGCCGCAGCAGGAAGCGGGTGTCGTTCGCGCGCAGCCCGGTCTCATAGGCCGCCATCGAGCGGTAGAAGGCGAAGAAATCCGCATCCTTGCCGTAGGCTTCGGCGAACAGACGGTTGCGCTCGGCATCGCCGACGCCGCGCGTCTGCTCGGCCAGCGACCTCGCATCCGCCTCGATCACGGTCGCCTCGCGGTCGGCCTTGGAGCGGATCTCCTGTGCCTTCTGGCCGCCCTGCGCGCGGAACTCGGCGGCTTCGCGCTCGCGTTCCGTCTTCATGCGCAGATAGACCGCCTGGCTGTTCTGCTCCGGCAAATCAGCACGGCGGATCCGGACGTCGACGACCTGGATGCCGTAGCCGTCGGCCTCGTGGTCGAGCTGATCGCGGATGCGCTGCATCAGCTTCTCGCGATCGTCGCGGACCACGTTGATGAAGGTCACCTCGCCGAGCACGCGGCGCAGCGCCGCGTTCAAGAGCGTGGTGAGCTGGATGTTGGCGGCCTGGATCGATCCGATGCTCTGATAGAAGCGCAACGCGTCCTTGATGCGGTAACGCGCGAAGGCGTCGACCACGAGCCGCTTCTGGTCGGACGCGATCGCTTCCTGCGACGGGTTCTCCAGATCGAGGATGCGCTTATCGATGTTGATCACCGAATTCCACGGCGCCTTGAAGTGCAGGCCGGGAGCGGTGACCACGTCGACGGGCTTGCCGAACTGCAGCACGATGGTCTGCTCGGTCTGCGCCACCGTGAACAGGGACATGTAGCCCACGATCACGACGAGCAGGAGGCCGAGCAGCGTGGCGATGCCTGTAACCGGAGATCTCATCGGTTGCCTCCGGTCGTCTGCTGGCCGGCTGCAGGTGGCCGCTTGGTCGTCAATTCGCTGAGCGGCAGATAAGGCACGACGCCCTGGCCCGACTGGCCGCCGTCATAGATCAGCTTTTCCGAGCCGCCGAGCACGCGCTCCATCGTCTCCAGATAAATCCGTTCACGCGTCACGTCGGGCGCCTTCTTGTATTCCTCGTAAACCTTCAGAAAGCGCGAGCTCTGGCCCTTGGCCTCGGCGACCGTCTGCTCCCTGTAGCCTTCGGCCGCCTGCATGATCTGCGCCGCACGTCCGCGTGCCTGCGGCACGACCTGGTTGGCATAGGTCTGCGCCTCGTTCTGCAACTGCTCGAGGTTGGCGCGCGCCGCCTGGACGTCGCGGAAGGCGTCGATCACCTGAGCCGGCGGGTCGACCTTCTGCATCTGCACCTGACTGATCTGAATGCCGGCGCCGTAGCTGTCCAGGGTCTTCTGGATCAGTTCCTGCACGCCTTGTTCGGTGACGTTGCGCGCGCCGGTCAGGATCGGCTGGATCTGCGAGCGGCCGATCACCTCGCGCATCGCGCTCTCGGCGACTGCCTTCACGGTGCCTTCGGGATTCTGGATGTTGAAGAGGAAATCGCCGACGCCGTTGGGCTTGATGCGCCAGAGCACGGTGAAGTCGACGTCGACGATGTTCTCGTCGCCGGTCAGCATCAGGCTCTCTTCCGGCACGTCACGAATGGAGCGGCCGCGCCGTGCCGGATCGTCGATCAGTGTCATGCCGATGGAGATGGTGGAAACGCGCAATGCCTTTGGCAGCAGCACTGTCTCGATCGGATAGGGCAGATGATAGTTCAGGCCGGGCTCCACGGTGCGGACATGCTTGCCGAAGCGCAGCACGACGCCGAGCTCTTCGGACTGCACCCGGAAGAAGCCCGACAGCAGCCAGAACGCGACGATGAGCAGCACGATCAGCGTGATGCCGATGCCGGAGAAATAGCCACCCGGCATGATCTGCTGGAGGCGATCCTGGCCGCGCCGCAGAAGGTCTTCCAGATCCGGCGGCCTGGGCCCGACCGGTTTCGGGCCGTTGCCCCATGGTCCCTTCGGACCCGAGCCCCATGGGCCACCGCCCTGATTCTTCCACGGCATTCGACGCTCTCCTCGGCAGGGTGAAATTGCCCCCGCCCGCTTTGTCCGGTCCGGCTTTATAGGGGACAGGCAGGTCCCTTACAACGCAGCCCTCGCCGCCCTCCGAGCTAAGCTCGGGGGCAGAAAAGTCAATGTTAACATTGGCAAATGCGGTTAATGGCCCACCCGCCGACGATATGTCACATAGGAGTAGTCGGCGCTGTCGTGGGGGCCGGCAGGATGACGGATGCGCTCAACCTCATCCCACTCCGCCCTGTTGATGTCGAAATGCGTGTCGCCTTCGGGGCGGGCATGCACTTCGGTGATTTCGAGGCGATCGGCGCGATCGAGCCATTGCCGGTAGATTTCGGCACCGCCAATCACGGCGATCTCGGCGGCCGAACGCCGCAGGGCATCGCCGCGCGCGATGGCGTCTGCCTCGGCGGTCGATGTGGTGACGATGGCGCCAGCGGCGCGGTAATCCGCATCGCGCGTGACAACGATATTGGTGCGGCCCGGAAGCGGCCGGGGCAGGGATTCGAAGGTCCTGCGGCCCATGATCACGGGCTTGCCGATCGTGAGCGCCTTGAAGCGCGCCATGTCGGATTTCATTCGCCACGGCATCGCGTTGCCGGCGCCTATGACGCCGTTCTCCGCGATCGCGACGACGAAGACGATCTCCATCAGGACGCGCTCCCGGCAAGCCGCGTCAGCGCCGGACCGGTGACGCGGCACAGCGTCCAGTCATCAAGCATGACGGCACCGAGCGATTTGTAGAACGCGATCGACGGCGCGTTCCAGTCGAGCACCGCCCATTGCAGCCGCGACCAGCCGTTCTCGACGCATTCCCTGGCGAGGTGCACGAGCAGCGCCCTGCCGAGGCCCCTGCCCCGATGCGACGGCCGCACATACAAATCTTCGAGATAGATGCCGTGGCGGCCGCTGAACGTCGAAAAATTCGCAAACCACACCGCGAAGCCGACCGCCTCACCATTCCACTCGGCGAGAGCGCAATGGAGTTGCGGCCGCTCGCCGAACAGTGCGTCGGCGATCATCGCCTCGGTCACCTCGACCTCGTGCGAGAGCTTTTCGTACTCGGCGAGTTCGCGGATGAAAGCGAGAACAAGCCCGGCCTCGCCGGGACGCACACGTCGGATGTTGAGCGACATCGGCGTCAGACCGCGACCGCGGCCTTGATGTGCGGATGCGGATCGTAGCCGACGAGCTCAAAGTCCTCGTAACGGAAGGAGAAGATATCCTTCACATCGGGATTGATCCGCATCACCGGCAGCGCCCGCGGCGCGCGCGTGAGCTGGAGCTTCGCCTGCTCCAGATGGTTGGAATAGAGATGGGTGTCACCGAACGAGTGCACGAAGTCGCCGGGCTTCAAGCCCGTGACCTGCGCCACCATCATGGTGAGCAGCGCGTAGGAGGCGATGTTGAAGGGCACGCCGAGGAACACGTCGGCCGAGCGCTGATAGAGCTGGCACGACAGCTTGCCGTTGGCGACGTAGAACTGGAACAGGCAGTGGCACGGCGGCAGCGCCATCTTGTCGACTTCAGCCGGATTCCAGGCCGAGACGATCAGGCGGCGCGAGTCCGGATTGCGCTTGATCATGTCGATCACGTTCGCGATCTGATCGATGCTGCGTCCGTCCGGCGCGGGCCAGGAGCGCCACTGATGGCCGTAGACGGGCCCGAGATCGCCATTGGCGTCGGCCCACTCGTCCCAGATGGTGACGCCGTTGTCGCGCAGATATTTGATGTTGGTATCGCCCTTCAGGAACCACAACAGCTCGTGCACGATCGCCTTCAGCGGCAGGCGCTTGGTGGTCAGCATCGGAAAACCGGCGGACAGGTTGAAGCGCATCTGATGGCCGAACACCGAGAGCGTGCCGGTGCCGGTCCGGTCGGTCTTTTCGGCGCCGTCTGAAAGAATCCGCTCGAGCAGGTCCTGATACTGGTGCATGTGCGTGAGCCTTTGGGGAGGCGGCGAATTTAGCGGCCGCCCCCGCGCTGCGACAGCGGCGATTCGCCATCCATACGCATTATACCCGGAAAAGTGAGCGTTCCCGGTGCAAACGACAAGGGGCGGAACTCAGCGTCCCGCCCCTCGTCTATCAGATTGATCCTGCTGGCTAACTTGCCAACTTGGGTTCGAGCCACGGCGCGCCCGACGCTGGGCGGGTCGCCCCCCTAGTTCTCGGATTCCGTGAACACCTCGTCGCGCTTGGCACGCAACGCGGGCAGCACCGTGAGCACCAGGAGGAAAGCCGCAATCGCGAGCAGCACGGCCGACAGCGGACGCGTCAGGAACACGCTCCAGTCGCCGCGCGAGATCAGCAGCGCACGGCGCAGGTTCTCTTCCATCAGCGGCCCCAGCACCATGCCGAGCAGCAGCGGCGCCGGCTCGAAATCGTGCTTGATCAGCCAGTAGCCGACCAGACCGAACACGCCTGCGAGGATGACGTCGACCGGCGCGTTGTTCACCGAGTAGATGCCGATCGCGCAGAAGATCACGATCGAGGGAAACATCAGCCGGTAAGGGACGCGCAACAGCCGCACCCAGATTCCGACCAGCGGCAGGTTGATAATGATCAGCATCAGATTGCCGATCCACATCGAGGCGATCATGCCCCAGACCAGCTCCGGCTGCTTCTGCATCACTTGCGGACCCGGCACGATGCCGTGAATGGTCATCGCGCCCACCATCAGCGCCATCACGGCGTTGGGCGGGATGCCGAGCGTCAGCAGCGGGATGAAGGAGGTCTGCGCCGCGGCGTTGTTGGCGCTTTCCGGCGCCGCCACGCCCTCGATCGCACCACGGCCGAACCGCGACGGGTTCTTGGCGATCTTCTTCTCGAGCGTGTAGGACGCAAAGGACGCGATGACCGCGCCGCCGCCCGGCAGGATGCCGAGAATCGAGCCGAGCACGGTGCCGCGCAGGATCGCAGGCGTCGAGTCGATCAGGTCCTTCCTGGTCGGCATCAGGCCGGTGATCTTCTGCTGCACGAGATCGCGGTTCATCTCGGCGCCGGCGTCGAGGTTGCGGATGATCTCGGCGAAGCCAAACACGCCCATCGCCACCGTCGCAAAGCCGAGACCGTCGGCAAGCTCCGGAATGTTGAACGCCATGCGCGAGGCGCCGGTCTCGATGTCGGAGCCGACCATCGACAGCATCAGGCCGAACACGATCATCGCGATCGCTTTCAGCACCGAGCCCTTGGCCAGCACCACCGCGAAGATCAGGCCGAGCACCATCAGCGAGAAATATTCGGCCGGACCGAACGCCAGTGCCAGCTTGGTCAGAGGCGCGCCGAGCACGGCGATAAGCACGGTCGCGACGCAGCCGGCGAAGAACGAACCGATCGCCGCGATCGCCAGCGCCGGGCCGGCACGGCCTTGCTTTGCCATCTGGTGGCCGTCGATTGCGGTGACGACCGAGGTCGCCTCACCGGGAATATTGACCAGGATCGAGGTGGTGGAGCCGCCGTACTGGGCGCCATAATAGATGCCGGCGAGCATGATCAGCGCGCCGACCGGCGGCAATCCGAACGTGATCGGCAGGAGCATCGCCACGGTTGCGACGGTGCCGATACCGGGCAGCACGCCGACCAGCGTGCCGACCAACGCACCAATCAGGCACATGAGAATATTGATCGAGATCGGGAGCGACAGACCGTAGAGCCACCAGGGTGACCACCACGAGATCTGAAACACCACACCGAAACCGAGGCCCAGATTGTGGAAGAGATCGAACATCACACCCTCACTGAACCAGGAAGCGCGGGAACATCGGCATCGGCAGGCCTAGCACGTAGGGGAAGAGCACCGCGCAGCCCAGCGTTAGGCAGGCGCCGACGATGAGCGCTTCGACCCAGCGCGTCTCATGCGTGCCCATCGCCGCGATCATGAAGCTTGCGAACGCCGTAACCACCACCCCAAGCGGACGAATCGCCAGTGCGAAGAAGACGATCGAGACCATCACGAAGAGCGGCCCACGCCAGGCATAGTGCGCCATGCCCGGCCCGTCGGTCAGCAGTCCCGTCAACGCGATGCCGGCGCCAAGTGCGACGAGCAGCCCGCCAAACATCCGCGGCGCCGTGCCGGCGCCAAAGGAGAAGCCGCGCATCCCCTGCAAATCGCTGGAGGCCCACAGTGCGAACAAAGCGAGCGCCATCAGCACGATCCCGCCGACATAGTCCTGCGCCGACCTGATCGTCATGAAGATCGTGAGAATCGCCACCGCAAAGATCGGATAGGAATAGATCAGCGCCAGCAGCACATCGGATGACGCCTTCTTGGTGTCACCGCCGACCGCTCCAAGCAACGCGCCGGGCGCGCCCGCGAGCAGCGCCGTAGCGTGGCTGATCACGACGGTGGCCGGGCCGCGTCCGGCGCCCCAGCCAACGATCGTCCCGAACGACCAGATGAATTCGAAAATCTGCGGCGCTATGGCCAGCAGACAAAAGCTGATCACCACCGAGGTGTTTCGGTTGGCTGTCGCCGAGTGGCCCAGCGTATCGGCCATGCATGTCTCCTCCGCGACCCGTAAGCCACGAGCACTGTTGTTCTAATCGGCTGGAAATCGATCCCCCCGCCCGGATCACTGCCTAGCCATTTTCATTACACAATGCCAGCAAAACCCAACAAGCCCCCGACCAGCAAAATCCATAGTGGATTGATGCGCGAGATGGATGCGACCACTGCAACCGTCGCGGTCAGAAGCAGCGCAGCAAGCGTGCGATCGGTCGACTGGGCCAGGATCAGGGCGCTCGCCGCCATCAAGCCGATCGAGAGCGGAACCAGTGCAGCCTGGATCAGCCCCGGCCAGCGCGATTGGCTCGGCCGATTGAGGAGCCGGCTGACATAATAGGCAAGCAGCGCGGTGGGCAGGCACATGGCCAAGGTCGCCGCCAGCGCGCCGGGGATGCCGGCGACGGCATAGCCGATTAACGTGACGATAAGCACGTTCGGACCTGGTGACAGCTGCGCGATCGCATAGGCGTCGGCGAACTGCTTATCGGTCATCCAGTGATGCACATCGACCGCGATGCGGTGCATCTCGGGTACCGCCGCCGCGGCGCCGCCGACCGCGAACAGCGACATCAGGCCGAAGGTCGAGATCAGCGCCCAGATCGGGTTCTCCGCGTTCATGCTGCTACCTTCCGCCCCATCAGAAAGGCAGTGCCGATACTGACGGGAATCGCGACCAAAAGCACGATCTGGAGCGGCAGGCGAAGGACGCCGATGGCGAGGAATACGCCCAGCATCAGGATGAGCGCGACGGCGTCCAGCCGCTTGAGCAACGGCGTCGCCATCCGGAAGACCACCGCGATCAAGAGGCCGACGGCCGCACAGGAAATGCCCGCGAGGATGCGGCGCAGCACCTCCACATCGCCGAACCGGGCGTAGACGATCGCGAGCACCGTCATGATCAGCGTGGGCGGCAGCAACAGCCCTGCGAAGGCGGCAATGCCGCCGGCGATTCCGCGCAGCCGCGCGCCGAACACCATCGAGAGATTGACGATGTTGGGCCCGGGCAGGAAATGGCAGAGCGCAAAAGTCTCGTTGAATTCGTCCGCCGTCATCCAGCGGTGCTGCTCGACGATGGCCTGCCTGGCGAACACCAAAACCCCGCCGAAGCCCGCTAGCGACATCCGGGCGAAGGCCAGGAACAGCGCGAGCAGGCCCGGCGGAACGGCGCTGATGGCTGGTCGGTCCGGCTCGTGATCTCGTTGTGGGGCAGCCGGTGCGGAATCCTCGGACATGTCAGGAGCTTAGAACGCCGGCCGGCGCGCGGCCAAGCCTGCCGGGAACCTATCCAAAGGGAACCTCGGAATGGTCGCTCGAAACACCTGTTATTTGAAACCTTTGCCCCCTATATTGGGAGTGCCGGTTCGCCGGCTATGGAAATAAACGGTCGTCGCAATAAACCATTCGGACCCGGGGGCGGTACCCGGCGCCTCCACCAAAGCCCACCAGCGGGCTGGCCCTGAGGGGGGCTTTGGCGGGGGCGAAATAGGATCGACGAGGGCGTAAAGGGCGTTCTTTTTCTCGGTATTGTTCCGCCGTTATCGGGCTATGCAATAGTTGCCAACGACAACTTTGCTCCGGTTGCTCAGGCTGCGTAACGCAGTTTGAAAGACCATTCTGAAGTCCTAACGGGTTAAGCTCCGTTAGGCGGGGTTCGGAGGCACCTGGCAACAGAAGCCTCCACTTACCTCTTATTTCCTACCCCGCGGGGACTCCTGCTGACCCGTCAGGCGCGGTACTATTGCGGCTTGGCGAGTCGGGCCGGCAGGGCCCAGCTCCTGGAATGCAACAGGACCACCATGGCGACCGATCATATCCGATACGATGTGCTGGCCCGCGACGCACTGCGCGGCGTGTTGCGCAAGGTGCTGACCGACGCCGCGTCCCAAGGACTGCCCGGCGAGCATCATTTCTTCATCACCTTCGTGTCGAAGGCCGACGGCGTGAAATTGTCCTCACGGCTGCTGGCCCAATACCCGGAAGAGATGACGATCATCCTGCAGCACCAGTTCTGGGATTTGACCGTGCTCGAGGACCGCTTCGAGGTCGGCCTGTCCTTCGGCGGCATTCCGGAGCGGCTGATCGTGCCGTTCAGCGCCATCAAGAGCTTCCTCGATCCGTCCGTGAAATTCGGCCTCCAGTTCGACACCTCCGATGTCGCCGACCTCTCGGCCGAGACATTGCCGGCCGCTCCCGCCCCGTCAGCGGTCGCGGTGCCCCCTGCCACTGAACCTGCGGAAGGCACTGAGGAGCCGGCGGCTCCGAACCAGGGCGGCGCCGAAGTCGTGCGATTGGATCGTTTCCGCAAGAAATGATCTAGATCGGACGGGCGCCCGTCGCAGGCGGCCAAACTCCCTATATAGAGGCACATGAAGAGGCCGCGTGGCATTTCGCGCGGCGGAATGGATGTGCTCATGGCCAAAACTTCTCTCTCGAAGACTTCCCGCTCGAAGGCTTCCCGCTCGAAGACCGACCGTTCCTCGCGCCCGGCGACCCGCACCGAGACCGACAGCTTCGGCCCGATCGAGGTCCTCGCCGATCGCTATTGGGGGGCGCAGACCGAACGCTCGCGCCAGAATTTCCGCATCGGCACCGATCGCATGCCGATCTCGCTCGTACACGCGCTCGGCGTCGTCAAGCTCGCCGCGGCGCAGTCTAACCAGGAGCTCGGCCTGCTCGACCAGCGCCGAGCCAACGCCATCATCCGCGCCGCGCGCGAGGTGATCGAGGGCAAGCTGGACGATCATTTTCCGCTGGTGGTGTGGCAGACCGGCTCGGGCACCCAGAGCAACATGAACCTCAACGAGGTCATCGCCAACCGCGCCAATGAGCTCCTGGGCGGCGAGCTCGGCGCCAAGAAGCCGGTGCATCCGAACGATCACGTCAACATGAGCCAGTCGTCGAACGACTCGTTCCCGACCGCAATGCATATCGCGGCGGCAAGCCGCATCACCGCCGATCTCGTCCCTGCCCTCGGCGCATTGCTGCGCGCGCTGCGCAAGAAGGAGAAGGAGTTCGCAAAGATCGTCAAGATCGGCCGCACCCACACTCAGGACGCAACGCCGCTGACGCTCGGCCAGGAATTTTCCGGCTATGCTGCGCAGGTCGAAAGCGGCATCGCCCGGCTCAAGGTCGCGGTGAAGGAGCTCTATCCGCTGGCGCAGGGCGGCACCGCCGTCGGCACCGGCCTCAATTCGAAGCCGCGCTTTGCAAAACTGTTCGCAAAGCACGTTGCCGGGATTACCAAGCTGCCCTTCACCAGCGCCGCCAATAAATTCGAGGCGCTGGCCTCGAACGACGCCTATGTGCTGGCGCACGGCGCCATCAACTCGGTCGCGACAGGCCTTTTCAAGATCGCCAACGACATCCGCCTGCTCGGATCGGGTCCGCGTTCGGGCCTCGGCGAACTGATGCTGCCCGAGAACGAGCCGGGCTCCTCGATCATGCCGGGCAAGGTCAATCCGACGCAGTGCGAGGCGATGACGATGGTGTGCTGCCAGGTGTTCGGCAATCACACCACGATCACGGTCGCCGGCAGCCAGGGCCATTTCGAGCTCAACGTCTACAAGCCCGTGCTGGCATACAACATGCTGCACTCGATCCGGCTGATGGCGGACGCCGCGCGCTCTTTCACCGAGCATTGCGTCAGCGGCATCCGCGCCGACGAGAAGCGCATCAGGGAACTGATGCAGCGTTCGCTGATGCTGGTGACGGCGCTCGCCCCCAAGATCGGCTACGACAACGCGGCCAAGGTGGCCAAGACGGCGCATGCCAACGGCACCACGCTGAAGGAAGAGGCGCTGCGGCTCGGCTTCGTCTCAGCGGAGGAGTTCGACCGCCTGGTGCGCCCCGAGAAGATGACCAGCCCGGGATAATTCCGAATTCCGATAGCCATCCGTAATGATACGGAGCCCCTGGCTCCATTAAATGTAGGGCTTAAAGGACGGGATTTGATTACCGTCAATGTCGCGGCGGGATTGCGTGTTACGCAGCCCCTCCGCCCCCACGGGGCGGAATTCATCGTTTGATGGCCCAAGGGTCGATTGACGAGGACAAGCGAATGGCGATCAAGTCTCATTGGGCGCAGTGCGGCGCACAGTTTCTGAATGTTTCATCCTGCCCACGGAGGATCGGATGATGGAGACGCGACATGGCGAACGTCATCAACCTGAATCGTTTCCGGAAGCGCGCCGAGCGGCAAGCCACGGCGAAGCAGGCGGACGCCAACCGAACGAAGTTCGGCCGCACGAAGGCGGAGCGGTCGGCGGAGGAGACGCGCGCGGACCAGGCGAAGGCGCACCTGGACCAGCACCAGATCGATCGCGAGGAGCAGCCATGAAGTCGCCCGTCGTGAAACGGTCGATCGTCGTCGCCGGTCACAAGACCAGCGTCAGCCTGGAAGAGGCGTTCTGGAACGGCATGAAGGAGATCTCGGGCCTGCGCAACATGACGCTGTCCGAGCTGGTCGGCGAGATCGACGGCAACCGCCAGCAGGGCAATCTGTCCTCGGCGATCCGCCTGTTCGTGCTCGACTACTTCAAGAGCCGCGCCATGGCCGCCATCCAGGCGGAAAAGGTCCCGGCCCAGTAGCCGACTTTGCGCCGATCCTTGGCGCTCATCTTGGCGCCGATCCCGGCGCCAATCGCCTCCGTCACGAAGCTGGTACTTTAAAATCACTCTAAGGTGCAGTTTCAGCGACCGAGCGCGCTTGACCTCGATGCCCTGCGTTGAAAATACAGGGCATGACCGACATCCATGATACGCGTCCGCAGATGCCGCTGGGCTTGGCCCAGCGCGGCTATACCGGCGTCATCCAGCACCTTTCCCCCAAGGACGCGGGCTCGGCGCTCTCGGACATCGAGCTCGAGAGCCGGCTGATCGAGCTCGGCTTCGTCGAGGGCGCCCGGGTCGAGGTCCTGCACGAGGGGCTGGTCGGGCGCGATCCGATCGCGGTACGGGTCGACAGCATCACCATCGCGGTCCGCCGTCGCGAAGCCATGGCCATTATCGTCGCCTGAAGCGACCGGACCCCAATTCCATGGAATTGCCCCTACTTCATCTCGCCCTGGTGGGCACGCCAAACAGCGGTAAGACCTCGCTGTTCAATGCGCTGACCGGCAGCCGGCAGAAGGTCGCGAACTATCCCGGCGTCACCGTCGAGCGCAAGGAAGGCTTCTTCGTCACGCCGTTGGGCCGCCAGGTCTCCGTGGTCGACCTGCCCGGCACCTATTCGCTGCGCGGCCGCAGCCCGGACGAGGAGATCACCCGCGACTTCGTGCTCGGCAAGGCCACCGGCGAGACCCTGCCCGACCTTGTGCTGTGCGTGGCGGATTCGACCAATCTGCGCCTGACCATCCGCCTGCTGCTGGAGCTCAAGCGCACCGGCCGGCCGATGATCCTCGTGCTCAACATGTTCGACATCGCGACCCGCCGCGGCATCACTGTCGACGTCGCGCGGCTCGCCAAGGAGCTCGGCGTGCCCGTGGTCACCTCGATCGCGGTGCGCAAGGGCGGCACGGCCGACCTGCTGTCGCTGACCGACGAGATTTCGGCAAAGCTCGCCGCCGAGCCGGGAGAGAATAATTGGCGGGCGCTCAGCGTGGCCGATCTGCGCGCCACCCAGCGCGAAGCCGACCGCATCATCGCCGACTGCGTCAGCCTGCCTGCTCGCCCCGACACCTGGACCGCGCGGATCGACGCGATCGTGCTGCATCCCGTCGGCGGGCTGATCGTGCTCGCGGCCATCCTGTTCGTGATGTTCCAGGCGGTGTTCGCCTGGGCGCAGCCGCTGATGGAGCTGCTCAATTCGGGTTTCGACTCCCTCGGTGAGTTCGTGCACGCCACCCTGCCCGCCGGCCTGCTGCAGAGCTTCCTTCAGAACGGCGTGATATCAGGCGTCGGCAGCGTCATCGTGTTCCTGCCGCAGATCATCATCATCTTCCTGTTCATCCTGCTGCTGGAAGATTTCGGCTACATGGCGCGTGCCGCGTTCCTGATGGACCGCATCATGGGCGGCGCCGGCCTGCACGGCCGCGCCTTCATTCCGCTGCTGTCGAGCTTTGCCTGCGCCATCCCCGGCATCATGGCGACGCGCGTGATCGACAACAAGCGCGACCGGTTGACCACGATCCTGATCGCGCCGCTGATGACCTGCTCGGCGCGCATTCCCGTCTACACGCTGATCATCTCCGCCTTCATTCCGGCCAGGGACGTCTGGGGCTTCATCAACCTCCAGGGCCTGGTGATGTTCGGCCTCTATGCCATCGGCATCGCCAGCGCACTTGCCGTCTCGTTCCTGATCAAGTTCTTCATGCTGCGCGACTATGCGCCGGCGCCGTTCATGCTGGAGCTGCCGGACTACAAGATGCCGCGGCTGAAATCGATCGCGATCGGCGTCTATACGCGGGCCAAGATGTTCCTGCACCGCGCCGGCACCACGATATTCTCGATGATGGTGCTGATCTGGTTCCTGGCCTCGTTCCCGCAGCCGCCCGCGGGCGCAACCGAGCCGGCGATCGACTTCAGCCTGGCCGCGATCATCGGCAAGGCGCTCGAGCCGCTGCTGGCGCCGGTCGGCTTCAACTGGCAGATCGCGGTCGCGCTGATCCCCGGCATGGCGGCGCGCGAGGTGGCGGTCGCGGCGCTCGGCACCGTCTATGCGATCGAAGGCGGCAAGGAAGCGGCCGAGCAGATCGGCCAGGTGCTGGCGACGAAATGGTCGCTCGCGACCGCGCTGTCGATGCTGGCCTGGTACATCTTCGCCCCGCAATGCGCATCCACGCTCGCCGTGATCCGGCGCGAGACCGGAAGCTGGACCTGGATGGCTGTCACCTTCTTCTACATGCTGGTGCTGGCCTACGCCGCGAGCCTTCTGACCTACAATGTCGCGCTCGCGTTCGGGGCGGGGTAGCCCCTCTCGAAACTCAAAAACGCGAAAACAACCCCATGCACAGTAGACCGACGCTGTGAGATCAATGGGTTACGCGTGTGCTAAATCAGCTGACCGTAGCTGGCCCGACCCAACGCCGGCACACAAGGCCAGTTGCGCCGTCGGGCAAAACAGGCGCATGATGGCATTGTTCGAGAATTGGCCAGACGCTCGGTGACGGCTAGGTACCGGAGCGTGGCACGCCTTCTCAGCCACTGGCCTGTCTCGCCGGGAACGACGCGGTGAAAACCGTTTCATCCCGCATCGACAACGCGGCGATCAATCCACCATGGGCGCGCGCGATCTCCTGGGCGATGTACAATCCGAGCCCAAGCCCTTTCTGGTTCGGCAGAACGTCGCCACGATCGAACGCAGTGAAAAGGCGCGGGATCGCATCAGCCGGAATTGGCGCGCCTTTGTTGATAACGCTGATGTCGAAGCCGGCTTCGGTCGTCTGCGCCAGCACCCTGATCGGCTCGTCGGCGGCTCCATAAGAAATCGCGTTGCCGAGAAGATTGGACAGCATCTGACCTATGCGGCCGGCATCGATCCTCACACTCACCGGAACGTTGACCACCGTTTCAATAACGCGATCCGGATGCACGTATTCGAACTCCGCGACAATCTGCTTGATGACAGGCTCGAGCGGCTGTTCTTTCAGCTTGAGCTGCATCCCGGAGCCGAGCCGCGCGCGGGCGAAGTCCATGACATTGTCGATCAGGCCCGCCATCCGGGCCACGCTTCCCTGCAGCAGGTTGATCCAGCTCTTCCCCTCGTCATCGACCTTCTTGTTCAGAAGCCGCAGCCCGCCCTGGATCGAGGCAAGAGGGTTTCTGAGGTCGTGACCGAGCACGGCGATGAACTGCTCGCGCAGTTCGGCATTGCGTTGTTCCAGCGCGAGCCTGTTCTCGATCAGCTCGACGCGCTCGGCCGCGTCGAGGTGAGACGCGATCAGCTCCGCAAAAAGCTTGAACATGCCGATGATCTCGGGGGTCCGAAGCTTGCGCGGCTTCGGATCGATGGCGCAAAGAGTTCCGAAGAATGAACCGTCGGGAAGAATGATCGGCACGGAGATGTAGCTTTGGAAGCCATATTGCGCAGGTGTGTGATGCGTGCAGTACGCGGCGTCTTCGCTGACATTCTCGATGACGACGGCGTCACGGCTCTGCCGGATCTCATGGCAGATCGTGGTCTCGACCTTGAGCTCGTCACCGGGTTTCAGCCCGAACGCAAGCTCGTCACGCGAGGCACAGGTGATCCACCTGTCCTCGGTGACGCGGGCAACGGCGGTAAACCCCATGCCGGTGGTCCGGCTGACCACGTCCAGGATGGTCGAAACCGCAGCGATTCCGCTGACCCTGGCTATGTCGCGCTCGAAATCCATTGCCACTCCGCTTCAGAACATTCGCTGGAACCGTACCCCCCAACGAAGCGCGTCCTCGCAATGGTAAAAAGCACTGACAGCCAAGTTATTCCGCGTCAATGTTGCTCGACGCCTCGCCTTGGAAGCGGCTATCTGTTCCCAATGGAACACTTCAGCACGGCTAGGCTAACCGCCGAGAGGCTTCGTGAAGATCACCTGGCCGACCTCGTCGCGTTGCATCTCGATGCCGAGGTGTCCCGATATTTCGGCGGCGTGCGTCCGGCGGAGAGGACGAAGCCCCCCCCCCGGGATTCGAAGCGAGCATCCGGCTCAGCGTACTCGCTCGGTGCGTTCGCTCGGTGTGGTGGAGCCTGAGCTGACGCCTTCTTGGTCCGACTCGCTCTCCGGCTCCCGGATCAGCACCGCCGGTTCGTCATAACCCTTGCGGCTGCTGTAGAACACCAGCGCCATCAAGCCGATGCCGACCACCAGCGAAAACACGACACCGAGCACCAGTGCGACATAGCCCGACGCTGGCACCTCCGTTGTCGTGCTGAACCAGCCGAGATAGCCGAGCGCGCCGGCACCGACGAGGAGGGCGCATAACACCGCTATGACCGCCCATCTGGCGATCTTGCCGTCCCCGGGAGCGGGTGATTCCGGTTGCCCGTCTGTGCTGTTCATGGATCTCTCCTCATGGCGCACGCGTCGCGCGGTCGTCCCATTGCGCTAGGGGGCGGTGACCTTGGTCGCGATCGCGTGCAGGGCCGCCGTCATAGCGACAATTGCAGCCTTGGCCGGCTCGCCGATGCCATGACGCCCGGCGATATACGCCGGATCATTGTAGGACAGCCAGGTCGCGCCTTGTTCGTCCTGCCAGACCAGCGCCTTCAGCGGCAGATCGATGCCGCTGGTCTGCGACTGCTGCATCAATGGCGTACCACCCCTTGCGTTCCCGAAGATGATGAGATTGGTCGGGCGCAACGGCAGGCCGGCAGCAGCGGCGCCCGCGGCATGATCGACATGGGCGAATATAGTGAGGCCCTTGGCCGTCACCTCGGCTTCCAGCCGCTTCATCGTCTCTTCAGGGCCGAAACTGCTCCTGATCGTGATCAGTCCGTCGACGGCCATTGCTTGGGTCTCCCATAAACATGTCGCAGCAACCAGGACGAGGATCTTGAGCAGCGCCGAAACCCTCATGATCACACGCTCATTTCTTGCGGAATAGTTTTGCCGGATCGAATTCCGGGTCCGGAATGAAGCCGTCGCGGTTGGGCATCTTGATCTTCGGCAAGCTGTCCTTATCAACCTTGCCGTCGGGGGGAACGATGCCATTCAGACTCAGGATGTAGGCGGTGACGGCATAGGTGTCGTCGGTGCTGAGCGAACCCGGTGTGGGATATGGCATCGCGCGGTGGATGTAGTCGTACAAGGTCGTCGCATAGGGCCAGAAGCTGCCGACGGTCTTGACCGGCGCGCTGGAGGCGAGTGTGCCCTGCCCACCGGCCAGACGATCCTTGATCCCGCCCTGGCCGTTGTCGCCATGACAGGCCGTGCAATTGTCGGCGAAGACCTGCTTACCCTGCGCAACCGTGCCGCTGCCGACAGGCAGCCCCTTGCCATCGGGTGTTACGTCGATGTCCCATAGCTTGATCTCCTCCGGAGTCGCGGGACGGCCGAAATCGAATGCAGATGCGGGCGCCGCGAGCAGGCCGAGCGCGAGAGCCGCAGCAACAAGCCGATTATTATGCGAGGACATTGCGGACCCTCCCGGCCTCGTCGATGCTCCAGGTCTGCTGGGCGTTGTAGTGGAACAGCGCATTGGTCCCCATCGCAGCGATGAAGGACTGCCGGTCCGGCTGAACATTGCCTTGCTCGTCGGTCGCGCGGCTCACGATCCTTGTCGGCTTACCGTCCCAGACCCAATCCATCTGAAATCGAACCTGGGCCTTCGACAGCACCGGCTGATTCAGCTGCGCCTGTTTCCAGATTTTCGCGCCGTCAGTCGATATCTCGACCCTGGCGATCTTGCCATGGCCGCTCCAGGCGAGACCGGAGATAATGTTGTAGCCGGGCTGGATCTGCATCGTGCCCGAGGGCTGTGTGATGACGGAGTTGGTTTCCATCCTCAGCTGGAACTGGCGGGCCTTGCCGTTGGCGAGCAGCTGCGTGTAGCGCGCTGTCTCCCAGCGGGTCATCCAGGGCTCAGTGCCAAACTTGAGGCGGCGCAGCCATTTGATGTTGAGGTTGCCCTCGAAACCCGGCATCACCAGTCGCATTGGAAACCCGTGCGCGGGGCGCAGTGGTTCGCCGTTCTGACCGTAGGCGACAAAGGCCTCGTTCACGATTTCGTCGGTCAACGGAATGCTGCGGTCGACGCCCGCGCCGTCGCCTCCCTCCGCGAGCATCCAATTCGAGTTCTTCTCCTTGCCCGCGAGACCAATGAGGAACTTCAGCGGAACGCCAGTCCACTCATTGGTGCTGACGAGGCCATGCGTGTTCTGCACCGTCAGGTCAGGGTCTGCCTTCTTCCAGTTTTCCCAGCCGTTTCCGGTGCATTCGATAAAGACCACGCGCGTGACGGACGGCATCCGCTTGAGATCGTCGACGCTGAACACCAGCGGCTTCTGAACCAGGCCATGGATGAGCAGACGGTGCTGCGCCGGATCGATGTCCGGCACCCCGGAATGGCTGCGCTCGTAATGCAGATCGGTTGGCGTGATGTTGCCCACCAGCTTCTGATGCGGCGTCTTGGAGTTGATGGCATCACTGGGGTCGACGTTGCGCTTGCCTGGTGTTGCCTCGGGAATGCGATCGATCTTGACGAAGCGCGATCGTTCGCTGTGAGCACCGAGATCGGCGCCGGGCCCGCGATCAGGGATTTCGGCCAGGGTTTGCGCCGCCGCCGCTTCGGTCGCAACCGCCCCCAGAACGCCCGCCGACAGGCCTCCCACGAAACCGCGGCGCGAGACGCTCGCGGGCCGTTGCAGTGATTCGATTTGCGTTTTGGACGTCATGCAATCTCCGTCGAGCTTCGTGCTTGTTTGGGAATTCCACCGCTTTTCCATGGAGACATTGACCGGATGCCGCCGAAATTGCCCGTTAGGATGTGTTAGAAATCATGAGGGGCGGCGAAGGCGCGCATCTTGCCCTGCTCCGAAAACGGCTATCCGGGTCCATGGATCATTTCAGCACAGAGAACCTGACTGCCGAGAGGCTTCGTGAGGATCACCTCGCGCACCTCGTCGCATTGCATCTCGATGCGGACGTGTCGCGCTATCTCGGCGGCGTCCGTTCGGCGGAGAGGACCAAGACCTATATCGATGCGAATATCGCGCATTGGGACCAGCATGGCTTCGGGCTGTGGGTGCTGCGAACGAAAGACGGGGCATTCGCCGGGCGAGCGGGCATCCGGCACATCCTGGTGGACGAAATCGACGAGATCGAGATTGCCTATGCGTTCAAGCGCGAATTCTGGGGCCGCGGACTTGCAAGCGAGATCGCCACGGCGCTGACGGATATCGGACTGTTACACTACGAGCTACCGTCCCTCATCGGCCTGGTCTATGTCGGCAATGGCGCATCGCGCCGCGTCCTGGAGAAGTCCAACTATCTCCTCGAGCAAACCACGTTCCGTCACGGCGAAGACGTCGTGATCTACCGGATTCGGCGGTGAGAGACGGCCTGGCGATCACCCGGTGCGCAGGCGGACAACCGATTGCGGCAGGGAGGCCAGAAACAACACCGCGCAAACGCACAGCAGGACGATGTCCTTGAACAGAAATTCGCCGGTCAGATTCCACGCCATCGGATCGGATGAAAGGCTCCATTTGACGACGCCCGGGGTCGTGAAGAAGAACGACCAGGTGATCGCGAAGGTCACCATGCCCATCAATGAACCGAGGGCGGACGAAACCGGGCTGAAGCTGCCGGCCGCGAGCAGCGCCGCGATCACGAATTCAGCAACACCGAGGACATAGGCCTCTCCCCTCAGGCCGAACACCGACAGCCAGGAGATGAACGGGCTGTTGCTGATGAACTGCGCGATGCCCTGCGCGGATTGCGGCGTGAATTTCTGCATGCCGAACGATACGAATATGATCACCATGACCCAGCGGAGAAGTGCGAGAGGGCGATAGGAACCGCCCCCGACCTCAGCGATGTTGAACTCTTTCATCCGACCATGTCTCCCCGGTTTCACATCCATCAGCTCTGCGAGACTACGCTCGCTGAAGGCTGTACGAAGGAGAGCTTCCGGCGTTACCCGCGTCGGCAAGTTCCGGAGATCACAGCTGCGTGCGATGCGTGTGTCCGCGTGGTGGCCGCGCAGGCTGGGACTGCGCTGCTGTCGGCGAGGTAATGTGCCATCGAAGGAGCGACGGCGGTGCCCTGCTCTCCGTCATTGCGAGCACAGCGAAGCAATCCAGACTGCCGCCGCGGAAAGAGTCTGGATTGCTTCGCTGCGCTCGCAATGACGGTGTGGAAGCGGCGCTATCGCCCGGTTGGAGCGGACGCCTACGAGTCTTACCTGAAATACCCCAACACGAGATCGACATCCGCGCTGCCGGCCGCCGTGCCGTTCAGCTCGGCGTCGAGGACGCGACGGCAAGCCTCGATCGCGGCATGATCACCGAGATCGTTGGCGGCTTCCAGCACGAGCCAGGCGGCATCGACCGAGGCCTGGTCCGCTGCTCCGCCGCCGATCTCGCCGGCTGCGGCCTTGTTGAGGTTCTTCTTGCGAACGGCGGTGCCGAATTGAGGCAACATTGCAGATACTCCCTCTCGCTCAGTGTACCTGGAGCTCGGGCTGACGGCCCGCGTCGGCACCCGCGGTCTTGCGCGACTGGTAGAATTTCAAGACGCTGCGCGAGGTCTCGATCTTGAGCTTGCCGAAATCGCGCTCGTTGTCGTGGAGCTCGCGCGCCGTGATCAGATGATCCTTGGCGCCGAGGAACAGCAGCGACATCGTGGTGTCCCAGGAGAAATCGAGGGCCTTGCACAGCACCAGGATCATCTCGCGATTGCGGTCCATCATCGCCCGCTCGATCACGTCGACCGGCAGCGACGACAACAGCGACAGGCCGATCTGCACCTCGTCGAAGCGATGCTGGCGCGCATAGTTCGAGATCGAGTCCTGGTTGAGGTTGCCCTGCCGGTACTGCGTCGTCACCACGCGCTTGGCGACGAAATAGCTGCGCGAGGACGGCCCGAACTTGGATTGCAGGTCGCCGGTGACGTCGCTTACCGAGCTCTGGATCTGCGCCATCATTTCGGGGCGCTCGTGCTCGAGCCGGCGGCGGACGTCCTCCGACGCCTTCGAGATCAGCTGCTGGAAGATGTGGCGCGGCACGTCCTTGCGCAAGCCAAGCTGCTCGGCAAGAATCGAGTCACCCTCGGCGCGGCGGACCATGTGGAGCAGACCCGAACCGGAGAAGCGCGCGCCCTCGTTCCTGGCAACCGACGTCACGACCTCCTGGTCGCCGCGCTTGACGAGCACGTCGGTGACGGCCTCCCCGATCGACTTGCGCTGCGCGATCGCGAGCAGATGCAACTGGCTCTTGGTCATGGCGCTCTCGACCAGCAGCTTCTCGTCGAGACGATTGGAGTCGCGCAGTACGGGACCGGCGACCTCGATCTCGTCGGCGGTCGCGAGTTGCGCAATGACATTGAGCGGAGCGTGATCGCAGGCTGCCATGACCTCGGAGAGTTGCACGCGCGCAGCAACCTCGATCTCGTCGGCGAGCCGACCGATGACTTCGCCGAACGTGCTGATCTCGTCGTCGCTGTAGCGGCCGGTGATCAGAATGTCGGTCGCGTGCCACAGCGCCTTGGTCCGGCTTTCGTCGGTGCCGCGTGCGATCGCGTCGTCCAGATCCTGCAGAAGTGTTGTCGCGCCGTTCATCCCGATGACCCCAGTTCTTGGCTAGCCATCCTGCTTGTGCCGGCAGGACGCCGAGTTCCTCTGGGACCAGAGACTAGGGAACAAACGCGAGAATCCGGTAAAGTCGTCAGATCAGTTTTGCCGAGCAAAATTCGTTAAAAAGCCAGGGAAACAGTCAAGGATTCGACGGCGTCAGGACCAGCGGCGGCTTTGGCTTGGGCTTTGCGGGCGGCGGGCCGGGGGCCGGCCTGACGTCGATCGGCGGGGGCAACGGCGCGATCTGCGTGCTTGCGAGCGGCGGGCTTGTCAGTGGAGGGCTTGTGAGTGGAGGGCTTGGCGCTGCGGGAGCAGCCTGCGGCGCCTTCGGCGTCGGCGCAACCCTGATATCGGCCTTGGGTTTCGGCGGCGGCGCACGGCGCGGATCGCGGCCGGGCATCGGCACGTCCAGCAGCGACGGCTCCGGCGCCGGATCGGGCGAGACCAGCGTCGGCAGTGCGGCGGTGGCCGGCGGCGGCTCGCCGCGCTCGATGGCGTCCAGGCGGCGCGTCTCGCGGTCGATCGTGCGCACCGCGAGCCACGACGACAGCGGCCCGAGATCGACGGTGCGATTGAGCCTGTCGGGGGGACCGGCCGCGAACAGCTGGATTTCCGGCGGTGCGCCGGAGAGCCCGGTCATGATCGGCGTCAGGCTGGCGCGGATGTCGGCCTGGTCGGCGGGGATGTCGTAGCCGCCGGAGACGATGGCACGCGCGTTCTTCGCCTCCAGCGACGTTGCGCCGACGCGCAGGCGCCCGTCGCGGATCGTGAACGGGATCTGCGCCGAGGCCACTGCAATCGGACCCGCCGACAGTGCGGGCTCGACCAACTGCCGCAGCCGGTTGTCGTCGGCAACCTGGCCGCCGTCGCTGGCACGGATGGCGATCTCGAAGGCGCGCGGATTGAGGCCGGAGATTTCAGCGGATTCGAGCGTCACCGTGCCGTTTCCGGCGAGCGCGCCGGTGAGCGCCGCGACGCTGCGGCCCTGACTGGTCAGCGCCATCTGCGCCGAGGCGCGTCCCTTCGGCAGCGCGAGGTCGCGATAGCGTAGCGCCGCCGCGTCGACTTTGCCGAGCTCGATGCGCGCGTTCAACGTCAGACCATTGGCGCCATTGCGCGCATCGAGGCTCGCCGACATCTCGCCGCCGCCGACGCCGCCCTTCATTGCGTCGAGAGCGAGCGACTGACCGTCGCTCCGGATCGTGCCGCCGAAGGGGCGCAGCTCGATGCCGCCGGGCAACGTGCCGTGCAACGCCTGGAAGGCGACGCGGCCGCGCCAGCCGCCGAGAAGCCCGGCACTCAACGGCGCATTGGCATCGTGTCCGGCCGCGCCGATGGCCACCGCGAGCGCCGGCACGAGGTCGAGCGTATCGAGGCCGACTTCGCCGTCGACGGTCTTCTCCGGATCGAGCGTCACCGCCAGATGCCCCCGTAAATGCGATCCGGCCACGGTGCTGTCGAGATCGTTGAAGGTCAGGCGGTTGCCGGAGAGGCCGACGCGCGAGGATAGATTGACGCTCTGCACGGATTTATCGGCCGGGCTGGTCCCGAACAGCGGCGCCAGATTGGCATTGCGCACCCGCAAATTCACGCTGCCTTTCGGCTCCGACAATTCGACGTTGCCTTGTGCGTCCGCGTCCAGCCCGCCGCCGCTGAGCTTTGCATTCAATTGCAGCTGATGGCGCCACGCACCGCTCAAGCGGCCTTCGAACTGCGAAGCGCCCTCGCCTGCGGCCACCACGCGATCGAGCCCAAGCAACGCCAGCAGCGAACTGGCCTGCGGTGTCGAGACTTTCGAATCCAGCGTGAAGTCGCTGTTGCGCAAGCGGTCGATGTCGATGCCGTTGACGGCGGCCACCGGTGTCTGCGCGGCCAGCGTCGCGGTGGCCTTGAGCTGCGGCGCGTCGAGCTCGATCACCGCGCGCGCATCGTTGCGATCGGCGTGCTCGGCGTTCTTGTCGAGGCTGAGGTCGAGCTTGAGGCGGGTCGCACCTGGCAGCGTCGGGATGGCGTCGAAGCGCGCGCGCACCGAAGGCGCAAACGGCTCCATAAGTGCGGTGAGATCGCGCAGCGAATTGGCGGAGGATTTCAGCGCGAGCTTGCCCGTCGCCTTGGCGCGGTCGAAACTGCCGCTCGCTTCCGTGGTCACGCCACTGGCCTGGCCGAACCGCAATTGCTCCAGCGAGAGCGATGCGGGCCCGTAGCCGAGTTTCGCGGTGAACGGACGCAACTCCTGCCCGGCCGAGATCGCGCGGCCGATATCGAGCGAAAGCTTCGCTTCCTCCGGCCATTCGCCTTGCGGCCCCGAAAGCGCGCGCACAAAACTTGCGGCGGCATCGAGGTCGAGGCGGTCGGCCTTGAGCTCCGCGTCGATCCGCGAGCCCTTGCTCGCGCCGGTCTGGACGAAAGCGATGCGGCCTTCGACCGCGCCGCCCTCGATCTCGGCTTTCAGCCTGTCGATGGCGAAATGGTTGGCGGCGATGGTCACGTCGCCGGCAAGGCGCAGCGGCCGCGTGCTGCGGCGGTTGACCTCGTTGCGACCCTGGAGCCAGGCCACCAGCGTATCGGGATCGGAGGAATCGACGCTGAGGCGGCCGCTGAAACTGTCGGCGCCGGGTGTCGCACCGTTGAGCGAGAGCTGCGTCTGGCCCGGCGCGCGCAGCTCGAGCCGCTGGAAGGTCCAGGATCGTCCGTCGGTCGCAAGCTCGGCCGTGATGTTCTGGAGCGGACGGCCGCCGAGCATGATCTGGTCGGAGTTGAACTCGATCTGCGCCGGGATCGGCGCCTGCGGGATTGCGGCGAGCCCTGCGCGGAGCGCCGGGAGGATGCGCTGCGGCTCGCTAGCGTCTTTAGCCGTGAGCTTGTCGGCATCGACCTGGCGCGCAGACAGCACCGCACGCAGCAGCGGCGAAGCGCCGAACCTGATATCGCCTACGCCGCCGAGCTTCAGCGCGGTGTCTTCAGTGCCGAAGCTGGCGTCAACCTGCTCGAACTTGGCGCCGGCCGGATCGGCCTTGAGTTTTGTGGTGAGCTTCCAGGGCATCGGCCCCGCCTCGCCCGGCTTCTTCGGCGCCGGCACCGCGAGCGTCAGCGCGCCCTCGAATTTTGGCAGGCGGTTGTCGAAGGCAAGCACGCCTTCGAGATCGGCCAGGATGGCGCGCTCGCCGGGATCGATGTTGAGATGGAGGCGGGTGGCGTTGCCGTCGGCGCTCGGGCCGGAGGAGACGCGGAACGGATAACGGACGCCAGTGGCGGTGAAACTGCCGTCGCCCCGGACCGAGCCGGCCAGCGAGCGCACGTCGCCGGAGAAGGCGATGTCGTTGAGCTCCAGCGTCGAACGGCTGGCGGCATCATGCAGGGCGATGCGGCCGGTGAGGTTCAGCCGCTCGATCGCCAGCGAAGCCAGATTGAAGCTGCCGCTCGCGGTGGAGGGCAAATCGACCCGCCCGCGCGCGTCGAGGCCGAGATCGGCCGCCATGCCGTTGACCGAAAGCTCGGTGGCGCGCCATTCGCCGCGCATCAGGGAGCTCAGGCTGAACTCGACGTCGAGCTTGTCGGCGCGCAGGCGACCGAGATCGTTGTTGCCGCCGAAGGTGACCCCGCGCAGCCGCAGCGTCGGCGCCGGCAACAGCCGCGCGTCGAGCTCGCCCGCCACCCGCACCGGCACGCCGATGATCCTGCCGGCCTCCGCTTCGAACTGGGGCCTGAACTGGTTCCAGTCGACGAAGTAAGGCCCGATCAGAGCGGCCAGCAGCGCTAAGATAAAGGCAATCGCCAATCCGAGCAGCGTCGTCTGCACGGGTCTCCCCTCGGCCAAACCGGATGCGGGCCTTGCCTGAGCCGCAGGGCCTCAGACGTACCGGAACAGCCCCTTATATAGGGGGAAGTGTGGCGAAGTCACAGCGACTGTTGCGCGCGGAGGTTAACGCCGGCGGCTATCACCAGCTCGCAGGCAGCCGCTTCAGGCCGCGCAGCACGAAGGTCGGCCGCCATTCCGGGCTTTCGACGTCGTCGATGCGCAGATCCGGCAGCCGACGCAACAGCGTGGCGATGGCGATCTCGGCCTCGAGGCGGGCCAATTGGGCCCCCAGGCAGAAATGGATACCGCCGCCGAACGACAGCGGCCTCACATTCTGGCGGGTGACGTCGAGCCGGTCGGGGCGGTCAGGATAGACCGCCGGGTCCCGGTTGGCCGAGCCCAGCAGGCACAGCACGGTCTCGCCCTTCGGGATCTTGGCGCCGCCGACATCGTCGATATCCTCCAGCGCGACCCGCCCGGTCATTTGCACCGAGGAATCGTAGCGCAGAAATTCCTCGATCGCGCCCACCATTAGCTCCGGTCGCGCCTTCAATAGCGCGAGCTGGTCCGGATTGCGATGCAGCGCCAGCAGGCCGTTGCCGATCAGATTGACCGTGGTCTCGTGGCCGGCGCCGAACAACAGGATGATGTTGGCGGTCAGTTCCTCGTTGGTGAGCTTGTTGCCGTCTTCCTCGGCCTGCACCAGCTGGGTGATGAGATCGTCGCCGGGGTTGCGGCGGCGCAGCTCGAACAGCTGCTGGAAATACATCTGCGCCATCATGTTGCCGGCGTTGCCCTTGGCGATCTCCTCCGGCGAGAGCGGCACGGGGTCGAGCAGCCGTCCGCCGTCGCGCGAGCTGTTATAGAAAGTCTCGCGATGGTCCTCGGGGATGCCGAGCATGTCGCAGATGATGGTGACGGGCAGGCGGAAGGCGAAATCCTCGATCAGGTCCATGTGGCCGCGGTCGATCACGGCATCGATGGTCTGGTCGACGATCTCCTGGATGCGCGGCCGCATGTCCTCGACGCGACGGGCGGTGAAGGCCTTCACGACGAGACCGCGCAGGCGGGTGTGGTCGGGCGGATCGGCCTGCAGCATCCAGTGGCTCATGCTGCGGAAGACCGGCTCCTCCATGATCTTCTCGCTATAGCGTCGCTTGGAACGCTCGACGAAATCCTTGCCGAAGCGCTTGTCGCGCATCACGAGGCTGACATCGGCATGGCGGCTCGTGACGAACTGGCCGAACGGCGTCACGTGGATCGGATAGATCGCGCGGAGCCGGCCATAATGCGGATAGGGATCGCGGATGAAGTCCGGCGACAGCGGATTGAACAACGGACCGCCGGTGCCTTGCACGTGCTCGTTCATGGTGACCTCATATCGGTTGCCGCATGAATCGCATACGCCGGGCAGCCCCTCTTGCGCAGCGTAACCATCCCTGAATTATCAACTCGATACATTGTTGTATCGAGTTGCATTCTGCCCTAAACTGCTCCGATGTCAAGGGTGAGAACCAGGCCGACCAGGGACGACACGCGCGACAAGCTGTTCGAGGCGGCCGCGCGCGTGTTCGAGCAAGACGGCATCGGAGGCGCCAGCATCGAGGCGATCGCGGCGGCGGCCGGCTTCAGCCGCGGCGCGTTCTATTCCAACTTCAAGAGCAAGGACGAGCTGATCATCGCCATGCTCGAAGACCATGTCGCGCAGTCGATACGGCGCAACATGGACATCCTCGCGCAGCACGACAATCTCGACGACTTCATCGCCGCGCTGAAGGCGATGGATCGCGCGAGGCAGGATCCGCTCGGCCGCTCGCCTCTCCTCCACATGGAGATGATCCTGTTTGTCGCGCGCGCCGAGAAGCGTCGACCGGAGCTTGCAAAGCGCCTGCGCGCGCGGCGCAAGCTGGTCGCGGACATCGTCGAGGCTACGCTGAAGACCAACGCGAGGGGCGGCACGCTCAACCCGCCATGGATGGCCTCCGTCGTGCTGGCGCTGGAAGACGGCTTTCGTCTGCACCGCTTGATCGATCCGGAGACGACGCCGGCCGACAGCTTTCTGCGCGCGATCACGGATCTGCGGCGCAGGACGGGATTGTCGTCGGACTAGCGCGCCCTTTTTCGTAACTTCGCTGTTCCCGCTCGTCATCAGTCCGCTGCGCTTCGCAGCTGGAACCTGACCACGATCATACGCGCGCATTTTCCACATCGTCATACCGATCCAAGGAACGTTTCGGTGGCCTGCCACTTTATCCCGAGCCTGTTTTGGCAATTTGATCATTGGAGGAGACAGCGATGAGGATTCTGAAATTGTCTGCGGCCGCAGCTGCGCTGCTGGCCGGTACGGCGCTCGCCGTGGCGCAGTCGAGCTCGACCGTCGGCACTGGCGGCTCGTCAGCCGGCGGTGGCACCAGCAACTCGACCGTCGGCACGGGCGGTTCATCGGCGGGTTCGGGCAGCGGATCGGGCTCGGCCTCGACGCTTGGCACCGGCGGCTCGTCGGCCGGCGGCGGCACCAGCAGTTCGTCCGTCGGCACCGGCGGCTCTGCCGCGGGCTCCGGCAGCGGCTCAGGCTCCGCCTCGACGCTCGGCACGGGCGGCTCGTCGGCGGGCGGCGGCAAGAGCTCGTCCAGCGTCGGCACGGGCGGCTCTGCGGCAGGCTCCGGCTCCAACTCGGCATCGACAGTCGGCACCGGCGGCTCGTCCGCGGGCGGCGGCAAGAGCGGCTCGACTGTGGGAGCGGCCGGCTCCTCCGCGGGACATGCCAGCGACATGGGCATGGAAAAGGGCAAAGGTCACCACAAGGACGAGATGAAGAAGGACAAGGACTGACATCCCGGCCGGCGGAGCGGCAGCAATGCCGCTCCTTCGTCCTTCCTGAGGAGGACTGGCATGAACAGATCAATCGTTGCGATCGCAGTTTTGACTTTGATAAGCAGCGCCGCTGTGGGGGAAACCATGCAGAAAACCGGCAAGACCGCATCCGGCGAAACCTGCCGGGTCACGGTGGAAAAACATCCTGACGGCAGCATCACCGCGCTGGGATCATCGGGTTCGGGCACAACCGGCTCGACCTCATCGAGCGGCTCGCTGTCGAGCTCGAGCTCGGCCGGCGGATCGTCGGTGCACGTCCAGGCCGGTGGCGGCAACGTGTCGAGTTCGTCCTCGACCGCCGGCGGCCCCGGCTCGACCAGCGCGAGCACCGTCACGGTCAACGGCTGCACCATCTCGACATCGTCGCCATAGCAAAAGGATTTCACAGATGAGAATGTTGATCGCGACCTCGTCGGTCGCACTCCTGCTCGCCGCCGCCTCTCCGTTGTCGGCGCAAACCAGCATGACCGGCGGCACCGGGGGTTCGGCTGCGGCCGGCGGCACCTCGGCCAGCACGCTCGGCACCGGCGGCACGTCGACGTCGGGCTCTGGACAGACCGGCTCCTCGATTGCAGCCGGCGGCAGCGCCGCGTCCGCCAACGGCAAGGCGCAGTCCGGCACCAGCATGAACAAGGGCAATGGTCCGGTGCTCAATTCCAATGCGCGCGCGCAGGCGCATGAGGGTGGCACGTTCAGCCGCTCCCACACCCGCACGAAAGTGAAGGCGGGCGAGGAGGTCGGGTCCACCACCAAGACCATGTCGCACGTGCCAGGCTCCAAGCCGACCATGTCGACGACATCGACAAACGTGCGCTGAAACATCCTCACGACACTGCTGCCCGCAACCTGCGGGCAGTTTTTTCTTTGTGAGCAGGTTTTTCTTTGTGAACGGATCAACCGCCGCTCAGCGTGCGGCTGACGCGGGTCACGACAGCATCCCATTGCCGCTTCTCGGCGGCCGGGTAGTTGATCAGCACGCAATGCACGTAGCGGCGGCCAAAGTTGCAGCGGTCGTACCAGATCTTGCCGCCGCGGGTGCTGGAGACCACGAAGAAGCGCGGCGTGATCCGCTTGTAGGTAATGCCGGACGGCGGATTCTTTCGCGCCAGGAAAGCCGCCGGTGAGCTGCCTTCGTTCGGAACGGCCTGCACCGTCAAATCCGCACGGCCGTCGCTGGTCCGGTACTGCATGCCATAGCCGTCGGGGCGACCGGCTTGCTCTGTGAAGATGGACGAAGGGATGTCGACGCTGGTCCCGGTCTCGGGAATGCGATAGCCGCTCCAACTCTCCGCACCGGCAGCGGCCGGCAAGCTACCGAGCATCCCAAGGATGGTGGCGATCTTTTTCATCGTATGAACCGGTTTGCGCTCGACGGCCGACAACGTGGAGAAGCGCCGGACGTTCCTTTCCGCGACGTGAACGCGCGGTTGCTCCCGGTCGGCTCACCGGACGTTGCAAGCCGGATGACGCCGGACCCTCGTCAAGCCGCGAGCGTCTCGTCCACGCGTCCAAGAGCCCGGCGAATAGCCGCAAAGCAGTCCGCGTCGATCTGGGTGCCGACCATCTCCGACATGATCGCAAGAGCTTTCGTCACTGGCATCGCAGCCCGATACGGCCGTTCCGCGGTCAGCGCATCGAAGATATCCGCGGTCGTGATGATTCGGGTGTCCAGGCAGATCTGGTCTCCCGCGAGCCCACGCGGATAGCCTTTGCCGTCCAGCCGCTCGTGATGCGCCCCGGCGATCGGAGCGAGATCGCCAAACGCGCCGATGCGCGACAGGATCGCTTCCGAATGCGCGGAATGCTTGCGCATGATCTCCCATTCGAAGTCGTCAAGCTTACCCGGCTTGTCAAGGATTGCGTTGCTGACGCCGAGCTTGCCAATGTCATGCAGCAGCGCGGCACGCTTGAGCCAGCGTCGGCGCTCGGCAGTGAACTCCAGCTGCTCCGCGATCATGTCGGTAAAGAGCGTGACGCGTTCGCTGTGGCCGCTGGTGTAGGGACTTTTGGAATCGACCACCTGGGCAAAGGCCGCCGCGATGTCGTCCAGATAGTCCTCATCCACCGGCACGCTCGCCTGCTGCGGCAGCAGAGGAACAGTCTCGGGCCCGTCTTCAGTGCCAAGCATGTCCCAGAATCCAGGCTGCGCCGCGATGCGTTCAAAAGCGGCAACCAGGTCTGGATCGAACCAGCTGCCCGCTCGATTCCGGGCCTCACGAAGGGCGGCTTTGGGACCGTTCGCGATGTAGAACACATCGACCACCTGAGCCAACAAGGCGAGGCGGGAGTAAATCGGGATGGCCGCGCCGCGAATGCCGAGCGGCTTGCCGCCGCCATCCCAATGCTCATCGAGATTCTTGATGCCCTCCGCGACCGGTTCGGAGAAGCGCATCTTGCGGGCGATGTCGGCGCCGCGATGGCAGCGCGTCTCGATCAGTTCGCGAGCGATCTCGCCGCCGTTCTGGAAGATATTGACGATGGCGCGAAACCGTTCGGCCAGGCCGGCCTTCAGCCCGGTATGGCCCAGCACGAAGCGCAGCGCTTGCGGCAGGCTGCCGTCAATGAGCTTGAAGTCCTGTTTGAAGGAGAGATCATCGGTCAGATACAGCTCGCAGATGCGCGCAGCGTTGCTGCTGCAGCCGAGATCCTTCAGCAACAGGGCATAATAGAGTTCGACAAGTTCGTCTTCGCCGAGACCGATCTCCCTGCCGATCATGACGCCGATGCGGCTGCATCGCACGCAATGTCCGGCCGGCTGCCCCTCCGAGAGATCGAGCGCGTGGCTCAGCGCACCCAGCAATTCGGAAAGCGTGATCCGATGGAGCGGCTTGGGGGCGTGCGGGATCTGGTCCATTGACGGGGGTTCCGGGGCTGGTGCGGCCTGTTAACGACGCGGATCACATCACCAGCCGATCAACTGATCACCAGAGGATTAACAGGAGGTGGTTTGCGAGCGATCCGTCGATAGGAAGTCTCCGAGATCGCCCCCGCCTGCTCGGCAAAGTTCCGGGGCCATCGCGAGAGCGCCCACTAGCGAGCGCGTTTGCTCTTGTCCGTGGGCAAGGGGCAATTCGTACATACGCTGTCGTCGCACATGCGACAGATCGTGAAGCGATCCATCTCGGACGTATCCTGCCGAGCCAACAACTCATGGAGCAGCGCTTCGAGCCGTTTCGTTTCAGCCGGCGACAGCACATCCAGAAGCGACGCGACGGCCGAAATTCGCGACGTCATCAAGTCGTTGCGGGTTGCGGCGCCCTTCGCCGTCAGGTGCAGAGCAACCTCCCGGCCATCCTGTCCGGGCCGACGTTCGACCAGCTGATCCGATACCAGACGGTCCACCAGCCGGACCGTTCCCGAATGCGACAGGCCAAGGATCCGCCGCAGCTTGTCGTTTGTCATGCCCTGGCCATAGCCGATGACGACCAGTGCGGCAGGCGTCTCGCCGCCGCGGCCGATGACCTCGCGCGCGCCCTGCTCGATCCGATCCATGACGGCGAGCGAAAGCGCCCCCAGCAAATTTGCGATTCCAGTTTCCATGCGCCGACAATATGTGCGGAGCGCACAAAAAACAACTTGACCGATATGTGCGCTACGCACATATTCTGGATCGCGGGGCACGATGAGATGGAGAATGACGATGAATACTGGGAGCGCGGCACGACAAGCGAATGCCCAAGCGAATACCGGAGGCACTGAACCCGCCTTGAAATACGTGCGGGCGAACGGCGTGCGCTTCGCCTATCTCGAACAGGGCGACGGCCCTCTTGTCATGTTCCTGCACGGCTTTCCCGACAATGCCTGGTCGTATCGAAAGCAGCTGCAGGTCTTCGCGGATGCAGGTTATCGTGCGGTCGCGCCGTTCCTGCGCGGCTATGCACCGACCGAGATTCCAGCGGACGGCATTTTCGATCCCATCGCACTGGGCAAGGATCTTGAAGGCCTCATCGCTGCGCTGAGCGACGACGGACAGACACGCGTCGTTGGCATGGATTGGGGCGGCACGTCGACCTTTCAGGCGCTAGCCACGGCGCCATCGGCAATCAAGGCCGCCGTGGTCATGAACACCGCACATCCAATTACAATTTCGAGCATCAGACGGGATCCGGAGCTCGTTCGAGCCGTCTTCCATGTCTATTTTTTCCAGCTGCCCGGCGCGGTATCGGCGGTCAACACCGAGGGACTTCCCTTCGTCGACTATCTCTGGAAGCTGTGGTCGCCGACGTTCAACAATGCCGAGCATATTCGTTCGATCAAGGAGACGCTCAGCTCACCCGGCACGATGGCCGCAGCGCTTAAATATTACGGAGGCCTGACCGATGCGGGGCTCGCGGGCCGGCTGCCCATCAATGACATGCACACGCCGACGCTGACGATCTACGGCAGCAACGATCCGACAGCGAGGTACTCGGTCAAGGAGGAGCGTCTGTTCAAGGGGCCGCACAAGCGGATTGTCCTGCCCGATGTCGGCCACTTCCCGCACCTCGAGCGTGAGGACGAAGTCACCGGCCTGATCATGGACTGGTTCAAGACGCACGCGCCTGACTGAACGCAACGGGCAGTAGCCCACAACATCCTTTGAGTTCTCATCTGGAGTGCGCGCAATGGACGCCAAGACACAGCAGCAATATGCCGAGACCTTTCATGCCCTTCACACGAAGGGCGATCCGCTCGTCCTGTTCAACGCCTGGGACGCCGCCAGCGCCAAAGCCATCGCGAAGACCTCTCCGGCCATCGCGACCAGCAGCGGAGCGGTCGCCTCCGCACTTGGATACGCCGACGGAGAAAATGTCCCGCTCGACATGGTGACCGGCCTGGTGTCGCGGATGACCGCGGCCGTGTCGGTGCCAGTTTCAATCGATCTGGAGGCAGGATATGGCGACACGCCAGAGGCCGCCGCCGGATCGGCGACTGAGATTTTGAAGGCCGGCGCCGTCGGCATCAATATCGAGGACGGGCTATCGGAGGGAAAGCGGCAACTCGTCAACCCCGAACTCCATGCCGCCAAGATCAAGGCCGTGCGGGACGCTGCGAAAGATCTGGGAGTTCGACTGTTCATCAATGCGAGAACGGATCCATTCCTGCTGAAATTCGGATCGCCGGACGATTGCATGAATGAAGCGGCAAGGCGGGCGAAGGTCTATGCCGAGGCCGGCGCCGACGGAATTTTCGTACCCGGCCTCACCGACCTCGCTCTCATTGAAAAGTTTGTTCAGCTCACGCCTCTGCCGGTCAACATCATGGTGACACAAGGCGTTCCCGCAATTCCGGATCTGGCTCGCGTCGGCGTTCGGCGGGTGAGTCTTGGGCCGTGGCCGATGATGGCAGCGATGCGGATGATCGGACAGGCCGCGGCTGCGGTCGCCGCGACCAAGCAATACGGCACGTTCCTGCAACCGGATGCCTGAGCCTGGTCATCACCGGCCAAAGTCGCTTCTACGCCGACCGCTTCACCGCGGTCGCGCCGGCCGGTGCAATGTCGAGACGAGCCAGCATCGCCCGCGCCTGCTCGGCGCAGTGCTCGATCAGCCAGCGCTCGAAGGCTACGGGCGCGAGCGCGGGCGCGTAGAGGAAGCCTTGCACGACGTCGCAGCCGAGTTCGGCCAGCACCTTGCGCTGCGCCTCAGTCTCGACGCCTTCGCCGACGACGGTCATGCCGAGGCCCTGCCCGACGCGCACCACGGCGGTGGCGATCGCGAGCGCGCCAGCGTCACGCTCGATGTCGCGCATGAAGCTGCGGTCGATCTTGAGCTCGCGGATCGGCAGATGGGCGAGCCGGCTCAGGCTGGAATAGCCGGTGCCAAAATCGTCCACGGAAAGCCCGACGCCGAGCTCCCGGATCGCGTTCATCGTCTCGAGCGCGGCAACGCTGTCCTGCATGAACGCGCCCTCGGTGATCTCGAGCATCAGCGCATCCGCCGGCAGATCGTATTCGGTGAGGATGTCCTTGAGCCGCGCGGCCAGCGTGACGTTGCGGAAATTGATCGGCGACAGGTTCACCGACACAGATGGAATGTCGAGCCCGGCGCGACGCCAACTCGCCATCTGCCGGCAGGCCTCGCGCACCGACCACAGGCCAATCTGCTCGATCAGGCCGCACTCTTCGGCGAGCGGGATGAATTTTGCCGGCGAGACGTCGCCGAGCTCGGCATCATGCCAGCGCGCCAGCGCCTCGACGCCATGGATCGCGCCGTCGCAGCTGCGGATCTGCGGCTGGTAGCTGAGGGTCAGCGTGCCCTCGGCGACGGCGCGGCGCAGCGCCGCGATCAAGGCCAACCGCTGCTCGGTGAGCCCGTTCATCTCGGCGCTGAACAGGCGATGGGTCGAACGTCCCGCCTGCTTGGCCATGTACATGGCCGCGTCCGCCTGCTGCATCAAGGTGTCGATGTCGGTCGCATGATCGGGATAGAGGCTGACGCCGATGCTCGCCGACATCTGCAGCTGCCTGGAGCCGAGCCGCAGCGGCGCGGCCAGCGCTTCGGTGATTCCGGCCGCGACGCGCTCGGCACTCTCGGCGTTGCGCCGCGGCAGCAGGATCACGAACTCGTCGCCGCCGAGCCGCCCCAGCATGTCCTCGGGTCCGATCTGCTCGCGCAGGCGCTGCGCGAGCTGGATCAGGAGCTCGTCGCCAGCGGCATGGCCGAGCGTGTCGTTGACGTCCTTGAAATGATCGACGTCGAGGAAGGCCAGCGCGACGTGGCTGCCGGTCGGGCAGGCATCGATGGCGGTGGTGATCAGGCGCCGCAATTGTGCGCGGTTCGGCAGACCGGTGAGGATATCGTGATAGGCGAGCCGCGCGATCTCGGCGCGCGCTTCCTTGCGCTCGATCGCGAAGGCGCCGAGATTGACGCAGGCCTCGACGATGCGGCGGTGCCAATTGCTCGGCGCGCGCGGCTCCCGGTAGTAGAAGGCGAAGGTGGCGATGACCCGTCCGTCCTTGGCCTTGACCGGCGTCGACCAGCATGCGCGCAGGCCGATCGCGAGCGGCATCGCCTTGTAGGGCTGCCAGCGCGGGTCGGTCTGCAGATCGGTCGCCAGCACCGGCTCGCCGTAGAAGGCCGCGGTTCCGCAGGAGCCGACATTAGGGCCGATCGCAATGCCCTCCAATGCGCGGGAATAGTCCTCGGGCAGGCTTGGGCCGCCGAGCGGATGGATCAGGCCCGCGGCGTCGATGTGAAGCAGCGAACAGACCACGTCAGGCGCGATCTGCTCGACACGGCGGCACAGCCGGTCTGCGATCTCGCCGATCGGAACCTCGTCGGCGAGCGCGCCCATGATGAGCTGCTGCAGCGAGCGCAACTGCTTGGTCTCGGTGATGTCCTCGAGCAGCGCGAAGATGTGCTTGACCTGGCCCTTCCTGTCGCGGAAGGCATCGATGCGGGCGCAGACCCAGATCTCCTCGCCGTCCTTGTCATAGGCGAGCATCTCGAGCTCGCCGCGGTGGCCGCCATCCATCAGGCGCTTGATGAGCTTCGCAACGGCCTTGCGATCGGTGTGGCGGCCGGCGATCAGCCCCCTCGCACGGCGGCCCTCGGCTTCCTCGCTGGTGTAGCCGAACAGCGTCGTGAAGGCGGCATTGACGTAGACGATGTTCTGATCGGTGTCGGTGATGAGCACCGCGCGGTTGGTCTGGTCGGAGACGGCGTGGAGAAGCCCGATCCTGACGCGGCGCTCGGCGTCCGCGGTGACGTCGCGCGCGAACACCACCTGATGGGTCACGCCGCCACTTGCAATGGATGAAAGCGAGATGGCCGCGCGGATCCGGCTGCCGTCGTATCGCACGAGGCTGATCTCGTCACGGAAGTCCGCACACGGTTCGGCCCGAAGACATTTGAGGGTGAGAATTTCGGAATCGCGGCCGAGCACATCAGCGCGTGCGAGTTTCCAGATCCGCTCCGCACCGGCATTGAAATGCGTGATGCGATGCGCGCTGTCGACAATGACAATGCCCTCTTCGGCGCGTTCGAGCGCGGCCAACAGCACTTCCGGAGTTTCTGTCATGGCACAATCGGAGGTGGACATCGCTAGACCCGGAGGCATCGGGAAGATACGGCAACCGACGCTAGCGCCGCGATGGTGTCCAAGACGTTTTTGCAGTCCGCTCGCACCGCGCCAAGACGCGACATGCTTAACATTCCGCCAAACACGCGAAGGTAATTGGGTGCGTACGGAACCTATTCGGCGCCGGCATCCGCCTGAAGCTTGCCGGCGACGGCGCGCACCTTGCGCGGCGCGGCTTGCCAGATCGAGAGCGCCGATAATCCGCTCACGAGGATGGCAACGCCAAAGGCGAGCGTGTAGTCGCCGACCCGATCGTAAAGCAAGCCGGTGACCCAGGGACCGGCCGCACCGCCGGCCAATGCCGCCAGCATGATCGTGCCGAAAATGCTGCCCTGGTGCCTGCCCTGAAAAATCTCGAACACCACTGCGCCCATGATCGAGGTCAGGCCGTAGCCGAGCGCGCCTTGCGTGAACACCATGAGATAGACCAGCCACAATGACGGCTGGAATTTCAGTGCCATCAGCGCCGCGAAAGAGATCGCAAAACCCGCGCAGCTGATCGCCCACACCCATTCCCGCCCGATCCGGTCGGAGACATGGCCGAGCAGGATCTGGCCGGGAATGCCGAGCAGGCTGACGATGCCGAGCGCCCACACCGCGACACCCGGGCTGAAGCCGATATCGAGCAGGAACTTGGTCTGGTGCACCTGCACCGCGTACCAAATGTACAGGCCGCAGAAATAGCCGAGCGCAATCCACCAGAAGCGCGCCGTAGCGACTGCTTTCCGAAGTGTCCATTCGGTCCCGGCCCAGACGGGATCGACGATGTTGGAGGCCGGTTTTGCGGCGCCCGCGGCCGGCGCGGCATCGCCGTCCGGCCGCAGACCGATATCTTCGGGGCGCCTATGCAGGAACAGATTGATCGGCGCCAGCACGATCAGGACCATCAAGCCCATCGCCGTGCAGGCGGTGCGCCAGCCGGTCCCTTCGATCATGTGCTGCACCCACGGCAGCAGCGTCACCGAGCCGATGCCTACCCCGGCGAAGGCGATGCCGATGGCGAGGCCGCGCGTGCGGATGAACCAGTTCGGCAGGAACAGCGACTGGCCGGAATAGCCGAGACACACCGAGCCGGCGCCGACCATGACGCCGATGGTGACGTAGAGATGCCATGGCTGGCTCGTGAGCGGCGCGAGCAGGAGCCCGCCACCCATCAGAGCCACGCCGAGCTCCATCACCGCGCGCGGGCCGGCGCGGTCCATCAGCCGGCCGATCAGCGGGCTGACCATGCCCGATACCACGAACCCGAAGGAAAAGGCGCCCGCGGTGACGCCGCGCTCCCAGCCGAATTCGGAGATGATGGGAGGAAAGAACAGCGAGAAGGCGGTGCGCGCGTTGACGCCGATAGCCATGGTGACGAAGGTCACCGCGACCACGACCCAACCGTAGAAGAACGGAAGCCGCATTGTGTGTTTCATCCCTGGACGGTCCTTCCGACCATCCGGGACTGCCCGGGTCAAGCGCTTTTCGCGCATGCCCGTTGAGCGGCCGCGCTCAGGCGGCGTCGCGTTGGGATGGTTTGACGGGCGCGTCGAAAAGGATCCGTTCGATTGGGTGCGGCCGGCCGAACAGATAGCCCTGCGCGAAATTGACGCCGAGCGCCTTCAGCCGCTCGTACTCCTCGCGGGTCTCGACGCCTTCGGCGGTGACCGACATGTCCAGCCCGCGCGCCAGCGTCACGATCGAGGAGATGATGGCGGAGCTGCGCGGTTGATGCGTGAGGTTGCGGATAAACGATTTGTCGATCTTGATTTTGTCGAACGGGAACGCGGTCAGATAGCTGAGCGACGAATAGCCGGTGCCGAAATCGTCGAGCGCAAGCGCGATGCCGATGCTCTTCAGCCGCTCCATGAAGGCGTGGTTCTCGACGCCGCGTTCCAGCAGCACGGATTCCGTGATCTCGATCTCCAGCCGCTGGGGCGGCAAGCCGGAATCGGCGAGCGCGGCGCTGATCATCTCGAACAGCTCGGCCTCCTTGAACTGGATCGGCGACAGATTGACCGCGACCGCAAGGTCGGACGGCCAGCCGGCCGCGTCCGCGCAGGCGCGCCGCAACACGAATTCGCCGAGCGGCACGATCAGCCCGGTCTCCTCCGCAAGCGGGATGAACTGGTCCGGCGGAATCAAGCCGCGCGTCGGATGCCGCCAGCGCACCAACGCCTCGAAGCCGCGCCGCGCGCCGCTGAGGGCGTCGACGAACGGCTGGTAGTGCACCTCGAGCTGGCACCGCGCGATGGCGTCGCGCAGATCGCCTTCCAGCGTGCTGCGCGCCTCGAGCTCGGCCGACATCGCCTTGTCGTAGATGGTGAAGCAGTTGCGGCCCGACGATTTCGAGCGGTAGAGCGCGAGGTCGGCCTTCTTCAGCAGCTGCTCCTGATCGCTGCCGTGATCGGGCGCGATCGCAATGCCGATGCTGGTGCCAATCTCGACGCGGTGTCCGGGAAGAAGGAACGGCTCGGCCACGAGCTTGGCGATCCGCCCCGCCAGTTCGGTCGAGCAGACGCGCTGATCCTCGCAAGCTTCCTGGATGACGGCGAATTCGTCGCCGCCGAGCCGGGCCAGCACGTCGCCGGCGCGCAGTGCGGATTTCAGCCGCTGTGCGACCTGACGCAGCAGCACATCGCCGGCACCGTGACCGAGCGAGTCGTTGACGTTCTTGAAGCGGTCGAGATCGAGCATCAGGATCGAGAAGGTCGGACCGCCGTCCTTCAAACGGCCATTGAGCTCGTCGAGCCGGGCGAGGAAGAAGGCGCGGTTCGGCAATCCGGTCAGGATGTCGGTCTGGGCGAGTTCGAGCACCCGGCGGTTCGCCAGCGAGAGCCGCCGCGAATTGCGGCTTGCGAGCATGAGATAGGTCGAAAGCGACAGCGTCAGCAGCATGCCGACGATCAGCACCGCGCCCGCGCGATCGTAGGTCGTCTCCAGCGGACCGCCGGCAGCCGGAACCGCCCGCACCTGCCAATCGGAGTCGCCGATCTTGAGATTGCCCGACCAGTGCAGGGTCCGCGCGACGTCTCGCATCGACTGCGGCGCCGTGGCGGCCGACGAATAATCCGGCAGCATGTCCTCCTGGCCGACGATCTGCCCCGGGACCGGCGGATAGACGTTGACGCTGACCGCGGGGCTTGCCCCGGTGGTCACGCGAATGGACTGGATCAGCAGCGGCAGGTCGAAGACGCCGACGACGAAGCCGGCGAGATTGCGGCGCCGGTCCACGACCGTGTCGCGCGACGTTCCCTTGGCGTAGACGGGAATGGCGACGAGCACGTCGGGCAACCGGCCGCCCGCCTTCGGCTCGAAGAGGCGGGTGCGAATGGCGGCGATCCGGTCGGTGTCGCGCGCGCGCTCGAGGACCGCGCGGCGTTCCGGAACGGTCGCGTAGTCCATGCCGTAGACCGGAGACGTCTTCGGCTGGGTCGAGTAGAGCACCGGAAAATATTCGTCGCTCTGCGGCGCGGTCGCAAACGCATCGCCCTGGAGCGACTTGATGCGATAGCCGGAGACGCCGTCCGTGATCGCCGCGGCCTCGTATTCGGCGCGCTCCTTGCGGTTCACGCGCGGCACCCAGGAAATGCGCAGCATGCCGGGATGGCGCTCGAACAAGCGGGTGCTGAAGGTCTCGAATTCGCTGCGGGTGATCTCCTGGTTGGTCGATTCGAACAGCGTGCGTAGCGCGACGAGCCTGGAGATGTACTCGCTCATGCCGTTCTGCATGACGATCACTTCGGTCTCGGCCGCGTTCTCGAACTCGATCTTGTTGACGCGGCCCTCCCATCGCGCCACGGCGGCCGCACCCGCGACGGAAAACAGAAGACCGATTCCGACCGCGACGAGCGCAGGGCGATAGAGCCTGAGCAGCAGCGCGGCACGCCACCATCCGGTCATACGCCCCCGATCCTGATCGTTCTGATCCCGACCGCCCATTCCAGAAACCGCCGTCCCCTCTCCCGGCCAACCGAACCTCTGGTTGAGCCGCCGGAGCCACTATCGGAACAGGACCGCGGTTAAGAACTGCACAATTTCGGAACCCGGTTTTTCCGCATTATCCAGCTTAGTTAATGAAGTGCAGGATGATGCGGACTTTGTCGCAATAAGTTGCCGGTTTTCCCCGGAGTAGTACGGAGCCGTCGATACATCGGCGATTCATCCTGCGGCGATAGCTTTCACAAAGCTACTCACCGCACCCGGCAAGACTTTTCCTGATGTATCGATCTCGATCTGCGATATGCATCGTCATGACCGTCGCCGTCCTGGCAGTAATCATGCTGCCGGCGAAAGCCGACGAGATCGGCGTCAGCAAGGATGCAATCCTGTTCGGCCAGGCCGCAGCGCTCGAAGGTCCCTCCTCCGCACTCGGACAGCGGATGCGCCAGGGCATCGTCGCAGCCTTCACCGAGATCAACGCCAAGGGCGGCGTCCATGGCCGCAAGCTCCAGCTCATCAGCCGCGACGACGGTTACGATCCCGACCGCTCGACGGTGCAGACGCTGCGGCTGATCGAGGACGACAAGGTGTTCGCTCTGATCGGCGCGGTGGGCACGCCGACCGCGATGGCGACGATACCGATCACCAGCGCCAGGAACGTGCCGTTCATCGGTCCTTTCAGCGGCGCCGAATTTTTGCGCGACCTCCAGCTTGCGAACGTGGTCAACATCCGTGCGAGCTATGGCGCCGAGGCCGAGGCGTGGGTCAAGCACCTTACGGAGGATCTCCATTTCACCCGCATCGCCATCTTCTACCAGGACGATTCCTTCGGGCGCGACGGTCTTTCCGGCGTGAAGCGCGCGCTTGCCAAGCGCGGTCTTGAGCTCGCCGCCGAGGGCACCTTCGAGCGCAACACCCGCGCCGTCGCGTCGGCCTGGCGCACGATCAAGCGCGTCGAACCCGAGGCGATCGTCATGGTCGGGACCTACGGTCCCTGCGCGGAGTTCATCAAGCTCGCGCACCGCAGCGGCGCGCGTCCGACCTTCGTCAACATCTCCTTCGTCGGCGCCGTTGCGCTCGCCCGGGAGCTCGGCCCCGAGGGCGAAGGCGTCGTCGTCACGCAGGTCGTGCCGTTTCCCTGGGACCGCTCGCTCAAGCTGGTCGCCGACTACCAGGCGGCGCAGACGGCGTTCGACCCCGCGCTGACACCGAGTTTCGTGTCGCTCGAAGGCTATATCGCCGGCCGTCTCGCGGCCGCGGCGCTGGAACAGGCCGGACCGCAACCGACGCGCGCGAGCCTGCTGCGGGCCATCAACGATGTCGGCCGCTTCGACATCAGCGGCAGCACCTTCACCGTCGGCATGCGCATGCTCGACGCGCCGCCGAAGGTGTTTTTGACGGTGATCCAGAAGGACGGGACGTTCAAAGCCGTGGACCGGCTTTAGAGCCGCTCACGGCCGCCGCGTCCAGCGGTCGGCGTTGACGGCGCCTTGGGGGGCCTCGCCTTTAACGATCGCTTCGACCTGCCGCACAGTTTCCAGCGACTGATATTCGATCGCCTGCGGCGTCAGTCCGCCGACATGCGGCGTCGCAATGACGTTGGGAAGCTTCGCAAGCTCCGGACTTGGCATCTGGTCGGGCGCGCGGCCGACATCCATCGCGGCACCTGCGATACGATTCTCAACCAGCGCCTTCGCCAGCGCCGCTTCGTCGACGAGGTTACCGCGCGAGAGATTGATGAAGACGGCGTGCTTCTGCATGCGCGCCAACGCCGCCTCGCCGATCAGATTTTCGGTCTGCTCGTTGGCGATGGCAAGGCAGACGACATAGTCGGACGCGGCGAGGAGCTCGTCGAGGCTGACCTGCCGGATGGCGCTGTCGCTCACGGTCGCAAAGGGATCTGCGACCAGCACCTCCATGCGCATCACCTTGGCGATGTCGGCGAGATAGCGCCCTATGCTGCCATAGCCGATGATGCCGATCTTGCTGCCGGCGAGCTGACGTCCCATCCGCGCCTCCGGCTTGCGGCCGGCGTGGTAATCGGCCGTCGCCCGCGATACGGCGCGGGAGAGATCGACCATGAAGCCAACCGCGAGCTCGGCAACGGCTTGCACGAAGCCAGGCCCGGCGCGGGTCACGAGCACGCCGGCGTTCGAGGCGGCCTCGACATCGACGTTGCGGATGTCGACAGCGCAGCGTACGAAGGCGCGCAGGCGCGGCAGTTGCCCAAAGATCTCGCCGCGTCCTTCGGTCATGCGGTCGGCCACGATGATGTCGACATCTTGCGCAGCGCGCACGAGGCTGGCTGAGACCAGCGTCTCATCGCTTTCGTGCAGGATCACCTCGGCGGCCGCGCGCAAACCGTTCAGGCTGCGATCGCCATAGTAATTGCGGCGCATCTCCGGCGTGTGGGCCAGCAGGACTTTCACGGCAACACTCCCTCAATAGCCGAACGCACGCGGCAATGCCGTGCTGAGCCATGGCACGAACGCGATCACGAGCAGGCAAAGGAACAGCAGGCCGAGATAGCCCATGATCGGCTTCACTGTCTGCTCAATCGGCACGTTGCCGATCAGGCAGGCGCCGTAGAGCCCGAGCCCGAGCGGCGGCGCGAACAGGCCGATGCCCATCGCGATCACAAGCACCACGCCGAAATGCAGGGGATCGATGCCGAGCTGCACGGCCACCGGCAGCAGCAACGGCCCGAAGATGATCAGCGCGGCCGCGCCCTCCAGCACCGAGCCCATCACGATCAGCACGCCGATCGCGAGCAGGATAAACAGCCAGGTGCCGCTGGTCTTGGACAATCCGAGCATGAAATCGCCGACCGCATGCGGCACTTGCTGCAAGGTCAGCGTGAACGCCAGCGATTGCGCTGCGGCAACGATGAACAGCACGAGCCCCGCGCGCGTCGCCCCCTGCACAAAACTGTGCGCGGCCGATGTGAAGCTGAGCTCCCGGAACACCACGCTGCCGACAACGAGTGCATAGGCCACGGCGAAGGCCGAGATTTCCGTGGCCGTGGCAAAGCCGCTCTTGAAGCCGAAGAAGATCATGAAGATCAGGCCGAACGAGGCGATCGCGCCGCTCCACAGGCCCGACACCGGCATCTGCGGCGCGATGTCCTCCTCATCAGCCGGAGTCTCAGTTGGGGTCTTGCCGAAGATGATGGAGACGGCGATCAAGGCCAGCGCCATCAGCGCCGCCGGCAACAGCCCTGCGACGAACAGGCCGCCGATTGACAGGTTCGCGACGAAACCCAGGATGATCAAATTGATGCAGGGCGGGATGGTCTCCGCCATCACCGCGGAGGCCGCGAGCAGCGCCACGGCGCCGCCCGGATTTTGCTTGGAGCGGCGCGCCGCCGGAATCAGTACGGAGCCGACCGCCGCGACGTCGGCCATCTTCGAACCGGAGATGCCGGAAAACAGCACCATCGAGGCCACCATCACGACGTTGAGGCCGCCGCGCATGCGTCCGACCCCGCGTTGCAACAGCTCGATCAGGCGCACCGACATGCCGTTGGCTTCCATGAGGTAGCCGACGAGAATGAAGAAGGGAATCGCGAGCAGCACGAAATTGTCGATGCCGCGCGCCATCTGCTGCGCGAAGATAACGCCGGGCAGCGCGCCCTCAACCCAGATGAAGATCAGCGCGGCCAGCGCCAGCGCAAAGCCGATCGGCAACCCGCCGACCAACGTCGCGAAGAAACCGATCAGCATCAGCGTGCCCGCCGACGGCACCGTAGCGGGCGACAGATAATCCCAGGCGAGATAGAGGCCGGTCACGACGGCAATCGCGACGAGGCCCCTGACGATGTCGGGGAGTGGCCTGGCGCAGAGTTGGTCGATCGCAAACACCGTCATGAACAGCGCGCCGGCGCCCATCGGGTAGAAGGTCAGCTCCAGCGGCAAGCCGGATCCGGTGGTCTGACCCGCCGTCAGCGAGCCGAGCTTGATGGCGTTGTAGGCGACGTAGCCCGAGATCAGCACCACCAGCAGCGCGCTGGCGGCGTCGACCAGCGCGCGCAGCCGTGCCGGCGCCATGTCGCGGAAGAAAGAGACGCCGACATTCTCGCCGCGCGCGAGCGCGCTCGCCGCGCCGAAGAAGGCCGAGCCGACCATCAGGCCGCGCGCGACGTCGTCGGACCACTCCACCGGCGCGTTGAAGCAGAAGCGCAGCAGCACGGAACCGCAGACGACGACGAGATCCGCGGCCAGCAAAATGGCCGCGATCGCGTCGCTGACGCGAAGCAGCAGGGCGATGCTCCCGTGGCGCCCGCCCGAGAGAGATACGGCAGCCGTCATTGCCACGTCAGGCCTGCGTGGCGCGGATGATGTCGATGACGGCCTTGGAGTCCGGCCGCGCCTTGATGAAGTTCTCGATCTGCGGCGCGACGCGCTTCTTGAACGCCTCGCGGTCGCATTCGGCCACCGTCACGCCCTTTTCGGTCAAGGCCGACAGCGCCTCCTTCTCGACCGCGAGCCCGTGGGTACGCGTGTCGGCCGCAGCCTTCTTCGCGGCATCGAGAAACCCGTCGCGCAGCTTCGGATCCATGCGATTGTAGGTCGTGTCGCTGAAATAGATCGCGAGCGGCGAGAAATTGTGCTGTGTCAGTGCATAGAATTTTGCGGTTTCGAAGAACTTGCTGGCCAGGATGGTCGGCGGATCGTGCTCCAGCCCGTCCAGCACGCCGGCCTGCAATGCCGTATAGATTTCGCCGAACGCCAGCGGCGTCGCGGCGGCGCCCATCAGGCGCAGGCATTCCGTGATGACAGGATTTGGCAGGGTGCGGATCTTGAGACCGGCGAGATCTTCGGGCGTCTTCACCGGCTTCCGCGCCAACACGCTGCGCGAGCCGAAATTATAGGCCCAGGCGATGATTCGGATGTTGCTGCCCTTGAGCAGCGCGTCCTCGATCGGCTTGGCCGCGCCAGAATCGAACGCCTTGGTCTGCTGCGGGAAACTCGAGAACAGAAAGCCGAGATCGAAGGTGCCGACCAGCGGCACCAGATTGGCCGAGATCGACGATCCCGACACCATGAGGTCGATGACGCCGAGCTTCACCGAGTTGATGACGTCGATTTCCTGACCCAATTGGTTGTCGGGAAAGAACGCGACCTCGACCTGCTCCCCGAGGCCGTTCGCCTTCAGGTTCTTCACGAGATTGTCGTAACAGACGCGGCCGTTGGCGAATTTGGGATCGTTCGGCAGCGAGGAGGAGCATTTCAGCTTCAGCGTCGCGGCTTCGGCGCGGCCGATGAGTGCGGGGGAGAACACGAGGCCGGCGGCAAGTCCCGTCGACGACTTGATGAACGCGCGACGGTTCACGGGCACGATGGACATGGTGCGGTCTCTCCCCGATTATTGTTTTTCGCGCCGCGGAGTTGCCGCAGCCCGTTGCACGGACTGTATGGCCAAAGCGACGGCGCAGGCAAGACTTGAGGCCGGCCATTGCAAAGCGGCGTGTCGCGAAGGTCGACGGCATCAGCGCGCGGCGAAACAACCGCGTTTTTTGCGGGATTTTCGCTCAGACCGGCATCGGGCCAGATGTGCGCGAGGATGCTTTCGCGCGGCATCGGCGATCAATCCAATTGGCGCATGGATCAATGCGCAATTCACATGGATGGTGCCAGAACGATGCCGCACTGGCTCCGGCAGACCTCCTGCCCCATTTTGCCGCAGCTCAACGTGATCCAGTGCACAGACAGACGCATGGCGGCCACCTACAAAGGGTGACATCATCGCGCGCATTGCCGATGGAGGTGACACCATGCGCCGTCCAATTCTTCGCAATTTGTTTCTTGCATCCGGTCTTCTCGCGCTCTCGCAATTGACGATTCCGACGGAGGCCGCGGCCGAAGCGCGGCTCGCACTCGTGATCGGTCAATCGGCCTATCGCACCGTGCCGGAACTGCCCAACGCAGCCAACGACGCCAAGGGCATGACGGAGCTGCTCGGCAATGCCGGCTTCACCGTCACCACGGCGTCCAATCTGGCGCAGAACGATATGCGTCAGGCGATCTCGGATTTCGCCGGGAAGGTCAGCGCCAGCGGCGCCGACACCGTCGCGCTGGTGTTCTATGCCGGCCACGGCCTGCAGATCGACGGCGAGAACTATCTGGTGCCGGTCGATCTCGACCCCAAGCGCGAGGCCGATATCCCCCTTCAGGGCGTGCGGCTCAACGATTTGCTCAACACGCTCGGCGCGCTGCCGACACGAGCACGCATCTTCATGCTCGATGCCTGCCGCAACAATCCGTTCCCTGCCCTCAGCGGCGCCGGACACGGGCTTGCGATCGTCGACACCAAGGCCGGCGCGCCGGGCTCCTTCATTTCCTATTCGACCTCGCCGGGCTCGGAAGCCGAGGATGGCTCTGGCATTGACAGCCCCTACACCACCGCAGCGCTGACCGTCGCCAAGCAGCCCAATCTGCCGATCGAGGAAGTGTTCAAGCGCATTCGCGTCGCTGTGGCGCAATCGACCGACGGACGCCAGATCCCCTGGGAAAGCTCGTCGCTGACGACCGACTTCAAGTTCTTCGGCGGCGACAGCAGCGGCGGTCAGACTGCGCTTCCTGGCGCATCCTCCATGGCACTTGCGAGCGGCACGCGCAGCCTCGAGGATTGGCGCAAGGATTTGCAGGGCAAGCCGGCCATGGTCGCCTATGAGATGGTGATCACCGACGACACCGTGCCGGCGTATCAGGCCTATATCGAGTTGTATGCTCAGGATACCCGTACGCCGCGCCTGCGCACGATCATGGAGCGCCGGCGCCAGATGCTGGCGTGGGAACGCGCCACCGCGATCAACACCCGCGCCTCGTTCGAGGCGTATCTGGCGAACTGGGACAACAGCGATCTGGCTGCGACCGCACGCAGGCTGCTGCTTCGCGTGCAGAACCGCAACTACGTCTTGCCTGCTGTGGTCGCGGCCGCTCCTGCCCCGGTCGCCGTCGCGATGGCGCCGACCTGCCCGTGCTCGACGCCTTCGACACCGGCAACGCCGGTCAATCCGACGGTCGCGCCCGTGATCAAGAAGCGCGTCGACGACACGCCGCCGAAGCGCAAGGTGGTCGACACACCGCCCAGGCCGCGCCGGCCGCCGCCCGATGAAGTGATCTACGAGCGCGCGCCGCCCGCCGGCCCGCCGCCAGAAGCCATAGGTGTCGGAATAGGCATCGGAATTGGCATGGGCATGGGCGGCCGAGGCGGCAACTACGGCGGCCCGGGACGCGGCGATGGCTATCGCAGCCGTTACTGAGACCGCTCGCGCGGCAGCCGGACGCGGACACGCGTGCCGCCACCGGGACGATCCTCGATGGCGACCGTGCCGCCGTTGCTTTCGACAACTTGCCTCACGATTGTGAGTCCCAATCCTGCGCCGCCGCTCTCGCGGCTGCGCGAGGTCTCCAGCCGGTAGAATGGATCGAATACGCGGGTGCGTTCGTCGACCGGGATTCCCGGCCCGCGGTCCTCGACCAGGAGTTCGACCACACCGGTCTCGGCATGCAAGGAGATGTCTGCGACGCCACCATAGAGGATCGCGTTGTTGACCAGATTGGCAATGACCCGAGCCATGCCCGCAGCCGAGCCGCGGATGAGGAGAGACGGATCTTCGCAGGTGAGCGTCACCGCTGCGCAGGCGCCCTTGCGCGCTTCATACTCGGTCCGCGCGACGCGAACAAGATCGACGGTCTCCGCTGACGGGCCTGCGAACGAGGCGCGGACAAAGGCGAGCGCATCATCCATCAGCGATTGCATGTCGTCGAGATCGACGGTTGCCTTGTCCCGCTGCACGCTTTCGGGCAGCAGCTCGAGACGTAGCCGCAGCCGCGTGACATAGGTGCGCAGATCATGGCTGATCGCGCCGAGCACGAGGGTGCGGCTGCGCAGCAGTTCGGCGATGTTCGCCTGCATGGCGTTGACGGCGCGGATTAGCGCCCGGACGTCGGGAGCACCCCGCTCGCTGACCGGTCTGGTCTCCATGGCAGCGCCGAAGCGCTCGATGGCGACGGTCAACTCGGACAGCGGCCTGGTCTCGTGGCGGACCGCGAGCAAGGCCGCCAAAGCGACCACGAAGCCGAGAATTCCGGCCAGCAGGCCGACAGGAATGCCAAGCAGGCGAAGACCGATCTCGCCTGCGGTCTCGATCACCAGATAGCCGCCGCCAGCAAGTTCAATGACGGCTTGTAGGCGCGAGGTGACGAGATCACGCAAGCGGGCCACCCGCTGGCCGTCCCTGACGTTGACGAAGGACAATGCGACCAGCCGCTCCGCCGGCACACCGCTCAGCGCGCGCAGCCGTTGCTCCGCACTGCCCAGGAAACGGCCATGCAACGGGTTGGGCGGCACGTCCTGACGCACGACCGGCTTGAATCGCGCCGTCGTGGCCGCGCGCAGCACCAGGTCACGATCGTCGCGCGGGACCCTGTCGATCGCCTCCGCCAAGGCGGCGACCTGCGCGAACAAAGCGGCAAATCCGGACGGCTCGCCGCGGCCGCGCTGCTCCACGAAATAGATAGCGACCGACAGCAACTGCACGAGAATGATGGCGCCGACGACGATAAGGCCGAGGCGGGCGGCGATGTGAAGCCTGCTCATCCCGCGCAGGCTCCGTGCTCAGAGCGGGCGGACGTCAGCGCTGAAGAGATAGCCGCCATTTCGCACGGTCCTGATCGAGAATACAGCTTTGGGATCCGCGGCGACGAGCTTGCGGCGCAGCCGGCTGACCGACACGTCGATGACGCGGTCGAACGGATCCGCGGTCCGGCCGCGCGTCCAGTCGAGCAACTGGTCGCGCGATAGCACCCGCTTGGGCCGTTCGAGGAAGCATGCCAGCAGATCAAACTCCGCTGCCGTCAACTCGACCATGCAGTCCTGGTCGTTGGACAGGCTGCGCCCGTCGAGATCGGCCACCAGCCTGCCGAAAGCAATGCGCCGCGGCGGCGGCATCTGCAGCGGGCCGTCCACGCGCCGCAAAACGGCCTTGATGCGCGCCAGCAATTCCCGGGGATTGAAGGGCTTCGGCAGATAATCGTCGGCGCCGAGCTCCAGGCCGATGATGCGGTCGACATCGTCGGCCTTGGCCGTCAGCATCAGGATCGGCGTGCGGCCCTTGTTGCGCAGGCGCCGGCAGATCGACAGTCCGTCCTCGCCGGGCAGCATGATGTCAAGCACGATGAGATCCGGGCATGCCTGCATCAGCGCCCGGTCCATCGCCACGCCGTTCTCGACGCAAACCGGCGCATAGCCCTCCCGCGTCAGCAGGTCCGCCAGGAGCGCGCGGATCTCGCGGTCGTCCTCCACGATCATGATCGTCCGAGTGTCCATCGCGGCCTCTATCGAGCAACCCGCCGGCGGGAATGTGGCGAGCCCATCGCTCGTTACAAAACGTTACATATCCGGCCTCGCCGGCAACATCACGGCAAAACATCGAGGCGAGATTGGCCCCCATGCGGCGACCGGTCTCGTTCCGGCGCGTCCTCGCAAACAGGAGTATCCGATGAAACCTATCCTGGCTTCGATATCACTCGCAACGGTGCTGGCCCTCACGAGCGCCTCCGATGCAAACGCCTGGGTTCGCAGCGGCAGCGTCACGACCTGGCGCGGCACCTACTACGGCAGCGCCAGCGGCGGATGCGCCGGCGGTACCTGCTCGCGTTCGGCTTCAGTGACGGGGCCCTATGGCGGCACGATCGCACGCAGCGGCAGCATCACGCGCGTGGGTCCGCATGCATTCGACTACACGCGCACCACGACGGGTCCGAACGGCAATAGCGTGACGCGCAGCGGCACGGTCGTGACCCATCCCTATTACGGATACCGGTACTGACCGTCGCGCCGCACGACCGTGAAATTCCGGCCAGGGTCAGAACAGTGGCCGCGGACTGCCTTCCCTCCAACCTGCAAGCATGGATATCTCGAATGCGACGATTGACGATCTTGGCGTCGGCCGCGGCAGCCGCACTGGCCGCAGGTTCGACCGCGCTAGCCTTCACTCCCAGCCCTCACCCCGCCATGTCCGACGGCCTCACCGAAGTCAGCGGCGGCTGCGGGCCCGGCTGGCACCTGACGGCTAACGGCCTGTGCCGGCGGAACATCGTGCCTTATGCCCACCCACCCTATGCCTATGCGGCGCCTCCCTATCCGGGAGCTTGTTGGTGGACCAGCACGCCATTCGGCGCGCGGAGGGTCTGCGCATGGTGAGACCTGTACAGCTACGGGAGCTGCGACGCGCGATCGCGGCCATCATCGCCGCGTTGGTCGCGGTATCGTCCGCGGGCGCCGCGTCCGCCCAGCAACCGCGACAGGAGGTACGCCAAGCGTGCACCGCGGACATGCGCGCGCTGTGCTCCGGCATCATGCCGGGAGGCGGCCGCGTCAAGCAGTGCATGATCGAGCATTTCAACCAGCTATCGGATGGCTGCAAGAGCGCGCTGAAGCAGGCGCAGGCGTCGAAGCCCTAGGGCGTAGTCTCGCGAGAGTGCGCGTGGGGCTCGCAGGCGCAATAAGTGCCTGCGGGCCCTGCGGTGTCGCACGATATAGCGGCGAGGCCGGCAACCGCATGTTTGCCGACGACCGGCAGCTGTGGTCTGGTCGGCCAACGGGACGCTTCGGGGATTCGCTGCTGATGGCGCAGGACGCTCACACCGCAACATCATGGCCGCTATTCCGCTCGCTGGCGTCCTATTCGCTGCCTGGCGACCTCATGGCCGGCCTGACGCTTGCGGCGATCGCGATTCCCGAGCAGATGGCGACGCACGGCTCGGCGGCTTCGCCCCGCAGATCGGCTTCTTCGCTTTCATGGCGGGGTCGCTCGGCTTTGCGATGCTCGGCGGCAACCGTTTCCTGTCCTGCGGCGCCGATTCCACGATCACGCCGATCTTCGCCGGCGGGCTGGCGGCGCTGGCCGCCGCCGGCTCGCCTGAGTATCAGGGATTCGCGATCGCGCTGGCACTGATGGTCGGTGCGATGATGCTGGCCGGCGGCGCCTTCCGCCTCGGCGGCATCGCCAATCTCTTGTCCGTGCCGGTCATGGTCGGCTTCCTCGCCGGCATCTCCGTCCACATCATCGTGTCGCAATTACCGGGCGTGCTGGGTCTGGACTCGCCCGGCGGGCCGACGCTCGATCGCATCGGTGTGCTCGCGAGCGAACTCGGCCGCACCAATCCCTTCACGCTGTGCATCGGCTTCGGTGTGCTGGCCGTGGTCTTCGTCGCCGAGAAGATCAGCGCAAAAATCCCGGGCGCGCTGATCGGGCTTGTCGCAGCGACCCTGGCCACGATCGCGCTCGGCCTCGAGAGCAAGGGCGTCAATGTCGTGGGCCTCGTGCCGGGGACGCTGCCGCGGCCGACCTTCCCCGAGCTTGCACCGGAGCAATGGGTCCGCCTCGTGCCGCTCGCCTTTGTCATCACGGTCGTGGTGATGGTGCAGACGGCGGCGACGACGCGCTCGTTCCCGTCCGATCCCGACAAGCCGGCCGATGTCGATCGCGATTTTCTCGGCGCAGGCGCCGGCAGCGTACTGTCGGGCCTGTTCGGCGCGTTTCCGGTCAATGCCAGCCCGCCGCGGACGGGCATTGTCGCCGAGACCGGGGGACAATCGCAGCTCGCGGGCCTCGCCGCGGGGACAATCGTGCTGGCGCTGCTCGCGTTTGGAACGGGATTGCTGCAGCACGTTCCGGACGCAGCCCTCGGCGGCATCCTGCTGTTCGTCGCGCTGCGCATCATCCGCGTGAAGCAGATCGTCACGATCTATCGCCAATCCCCGAGCGAATTCCTGCTGATCGTCGCCACCGCCGCGCTGATCATCGTGCTGCCGATCCAGCAGGGCGCATTCCTCGGCATCGTGCTGTCGCTGCTCCACGGCATCTGGAGCACGACGCGCGCGCGGCTGGTCGAGTTCGAGCGCGTGCCGGGCACCACGATCTGGTGGCCGGCGCATCCGCACATCGCCGGCGAGCGGATCGCCGGCGTCGCCGTGATCGGGCTGCAGGCGCCGCTGTCGTTCCTCAACGCGCCCGGCTTTCGCAGCGACGTGACCAAGGTGCTCGGCGCGACGCCGCCGCAGCTGCTGGTGCTGGAGGCGAGCGGCATGGTCGAGATCGACTTCACCGCCGCGCAGATCCTGCTTGACGTGTTCAGGGCGTGCAGCGAACAGGGCGTCACGGTCGCGTTGGCCCGGCTGGAATCGGTGCGTGCGCAGGACGCGTTCGAGCGGTTCAGGCTGTTCGAGGCGTTGCCCCGGGAGAACGTCTTCCACAGCGTCGACGAGGCCGTGCGCAAGCTGGCGAAATAACTGCGCTCACTGCACCAATGTCGGGTGATCGCGCTGCACGGTTTCACGGACCCAGCTGGCATGGATCGCGCGGAACAGGATCTGCGCCGTCTTGAGGTCGTTCGCCTTCATGCAGAGATCGATGATGCGACGGACTGCGTCGTCGCGCATCAGTCCATCCGATATCTTCATCGCGATTTCCATCGCGACTTTCGCCGCGCGTTCGTAGCGCTCGCTGTCGCGCTTGTCGTTGCGCGCGGACCCTGCCGCGCTCGCCGCAGCGGCGTCACAGATCGCACGGATGCGCTCGGCGGCCTCGATATCGCCGAGCGGCCGTTCGATCGCTTCGTCCCAGATGTCCTGACGCGTCTTGCGCGCGAACCACTGCATTGCCTGCTCCGTGGTGAGGGAGCGAGCATAAACGGCGGCCACGCCGCGCGCTACGCCTCCGGTACGATCTTGCCGGGATTGAAGATGTTCTGCGGATCGAGCGCCTTTTTCAGCGCCCGCATCGCCTCGATCGCCTCGGGGCCGAGTTCTGCCGCAAGATATTTCTGCTTGCCCTGGCCTATGCCGTGCTCGCCGGTGCAGGTGCCGTCCATCGCCTGCGCGCGCTCGACCAGCCGATGCATGAACTCCTCGCCACGCGCCATCTCGTCGGCATCGTTGGTGTCGCAGACCAGCGAACAGTGGAAATTGCCGTCGCCGACATGGCCGACGATCGGCGACAACAGGTTGAGACGCTTGAGATCTTCCTCGGTCTCGCCGACGCATTCGGCAAGCCGCGAGATCGGCACGCAGACGTCGGTCGCGACCACGCCGATGCTGTCGCCGGGCCGCAGCGCCTTGACCGACCAGTAGGCGTCGTGCCGCGCCTGCCACAGTTTTGTGCGATCCTCCGGCTTGGTGGTCCAGGAGAAATCGCCGCCGCCGTACTCCCCGGCGATCTCGGCGAAGGCCTTGGACTGCTCGGCGACCTCGATCTCGCTGCCGTGGAATTCCATCAGCAGCAGCGGCGTTTCCGGCAGGGTCAACTTCGAATAGGCGTTGCAAGCCCGCACCTGCGCGGCGTTGAGCAACTCGATGCGCGCCACGGGAATGCCTGTCTGGATCGCCAGGATCACGGCCTGACACGCCCCATGCACGGTCTCGAACGACACCGCACCGGCCGCGATCGTATCGGGGATGCCGCGCAGGCGGATGGTCAATTCGGAGATGATGCCGAGCGTGCCCTCGGCGCCGACGAACAGATGCGTCAGGTCGTAGCCGGCGGATGATTTCTTCGCACGCGTGCCGGTCGTGATGATCTCGCCGTCGCCGCGGACCACTTTCAGCGCCAGCACACTGTCGCGCATGGTGCCGTAGCGCACCGCGTTGGTGCCGGAGGCGCGGGTCGAGGCCATGCCGCCGAGCGAGGCGTCGGCGCCGGGGTCGATCGGGAAGAACAGGCCCTGATCGCGGAGATGCTCGTTGAGCGCCTTGCGGGTGACCCCAGGCTGAATCACGCAGTCGAGGTCCTCGGCATGCACCGCCAGCACCTTGTTCATGTCGCGCAGATCGATGCAGATTCCGCCGGCGGGTGCGTTGACCTGGCCCTCGAGCGAGGTGCCGGTGCCGAAGGCGATGACGGGCACGCCGTTTTTCGCGCAGATCCGCACCACGTCCTGGATGTCGGCGGTCTCCTGCGCCATCACCACGCCGTCCGGCGGCTGGTTCACGATCCATGTGGTGGTATGGCCGTGCTGCTCACGGACGGCTTGCGAGGTGATGAGGCGGTTGCCAAACCGTGCGGCAAGCTGCTCCAGCGCGCTCGCGAGGGCTTTCGGCGCCGGCCGCGGCGGATTATTGGTGATGGTCGTACCCACGGACGTTCCTCCCGACGAGACGAACCGTGGCAAAGGACATCTCACCGGTCAAGTCAAGCGACCGGCCGCATAGCTGGGGAAGGAAATATGCCGGAGACTGCCGCCACAGCGACCAACGCCGTGCCGTTCCGCGCCTCGATCATGCAGATCGAGCCGCAATGGATCGACTACAACGGCCACCTCAACATGGCCTATTACAACGTGATGTTCGACCGCGCGATCGACCAGATGTGGCTGACGCTCGGGATCGGTCCGGGCTACATGAAGGAGCGCAGCGGCTCGACCTTCACCGCCGAATGCCACGTGCGGTATTTGCGCGAAATCCACCTCGGCGATCCTGTGCAGGTCTCGGTCTGGCTGCTGGAAGCCGACGACAAGCGGCTGCACACATTCCAGGAGCTGCGACACGCGACCGAGGGTTGGCTGTCCGCCACGTCGGAAAACATGTCGCTTCACATCGACATGGGCTCACGAAAGGTGGCGGCTTTTCCACCAGACATCCGTGAGCGCATTGCAGCGGTGGTCAAGGCCCACAGCGCCGTGCAGCGGCCCGAGGGCATCGGCCGCAACGTGGCGATGCCCTCGAAGCGGTAAGCGCGCTAGACCCTGTTACGGCCGCGGGCCAATCCAACAACGGCCGAGACCAGGAACAGCACGACCGCGATGAAGAAGATGATCTTGGCGATTTCGATCGACGCGCCGGCGAGGCCGCCAAAGCCCAGGATACCGGCGATCAGGGCGATAACCAGAAACGTCACGACCCAGCTAAGCATGATCCGAACCTCTGTTTCGATGTCTGTCTGCGATCGGCGCCTGACGCGCCTCACTTGCAGAACCAATCGCCAACTGGGAACAATGGTTCCGGCCCGCTGGAGCCGGAAATTCGCCTGACCCGCAGGAACAAATTGGCTTTCCGCGCACGTGGAAAACCCCCGACCGCGGCCCCATATAGGGACCAATCCCTGATAAGAAGGCTCCCCTTTCACCACCCCGCGGTGCCAACGTGGGGCAAATGATTCGCATGACCGAGCCGAGCAAGATCACGTCCCAGAGCGTCCCCGACCACCAGCCCGCAGCCGGCGGCATCGCCGCGCGTGCGCGGGCCTCGGTGGGCCCGCAATACCTGTCCGGGCTCAATCCGGAGCAGCGCGAGGCTGTGGAAACGCTGGACGGCCCGGTTCTGGTGCTGGCCGGCGCCGGCACCGGCAAGACCCGCGTGCTGACCACGCGCATCGCCCATATCCTGAGCCAGGGCCGCGCCCGCCCCTCCGAGATCCTGTCGGTGACCTTCACCAACAAGGCCGCGCGCGAGATGAAGCACCGGCTCGGCCAGATGCTCGGCCATGCGGTCGAAGGCATGCCGTGGCTCGGCACCTTCCACTCCATCGGCGGGCGCATCCTGCGCACCCACGCCGAACTGGCGCAGCTCAAGTCGAACTTCACCGTGCTCGACGTCGACGATCAGGTGCGGCTCCTGAAGCAGCTCCTGCAAGCCGACAACATCGACGACAAGCGCTGGCCCGCGCGCATGCTGGCCGGGCTGATCGACGGCTGGAAGAACCGCGGCCTGACGCCGTCGCAGGTGCCCTCGGGCGAAGCCGCCGTCTTCGCCAACGGCAAGGGCGGCAAACTCTATGCGAGCTACCAGGAGCGGCTGAAGATTTTGAACGCCGCCGATTTCGGCGATCTGCTGCTCGAGGACATCCGCATCTTCCGCGAGCACCCGGATATCCTGCGGCAGTATCAGCAGCGCTTCAAATTCATTCTGGTCGATGAGTACCAAGACACCAACGTCGCGCAGTATCTGTGGCTGCGGCTGCTGTCGCAGGCGCCGTCGAAGCCAACCTCGCCCATTGTCATTCCGGGGCGGCTCGAAGAGCCGAACCCGGAATCCGGAGATGAGTCCTCGGCTCCAGATTCCGGGTCGGCGCCTTCGGCGCATCCCGGAATGACGGCTGTCCCTGTAGGCCCCACCAAAAACATCTGCTGCGTCGGCGATGACGACCAGTCGATCTATGGCTGGCGCGGGGCGGAGGTCGACAACATCCTGCGCTTCGACCATGATTTCCCCGGCGCCAAGGTCATCCGCCTCGAGCGCAACTACCGTTCGACGGGCCACATCCTCGCCGCCGCCTCGCACCTGATCGCCCACAACGAGGGCCGGCTCGGCAAGACGCTGCGCACCGAGGACCATGACGGCGAGAAGGTCACGGTGACAGGCTCGTGGGATTCGGAAGAGGAAGCCCGCGGCATCGGCGAGGAGATCGAGCAGATCCAGCGCCAGGGCGACAAGCTCAACGAGATCGCGATCCTGGTGCGCGCGTCCTACCAGATGCGCGAGTTCGAAGACCGCTTCGTCACGCTCGGCCTGCCCTATCGCGTCATCGGCGGCCCGCGCTTCTACGAGCGCGCCGAAATCCGCGACGCGCTGGCTTATCTGCGCGTCATCAATTCACCGGCCGACGATCTCGCCTTCGAGCGCATCGTCAACACGCCCAAGCGCGGCTTGGGCGACGCCACCGTGCAGATGCTGCACGACCACGCCCGCAAGCGCCGCATTCCGCTGTTCGAGGCGGCGCGCGCGGTGGTCGAGACCGATGAGCTGAAGCCGAAGGCGCGCGGGTCCTTGCGCGACGTCGTCGCCCAGTTCGACCGCTGGCGCGCCCAGCGCGAGGTCACGTCGCACACGGATCTCGCCCAGATCGTGCTCGACGAGAGCGGCTACACCGAGATGTGGCAGAAGGACCGTTCGGCGGACGCCGCGGGCCGGCTCGAAAACCTCAAGGAGCTGGTGCGCTCGATGGAGGAGTTCGAGAATCTGCAAGGGTTTTTGGAGCACATCTCGCTGGTGATGGACCGCGACAGCGGCGCCGATGAGGACGCGGTGTCGCTGATGACGCTGCATTCGGCCAAGGGCCTGGAATTCGACAACGTGTTCCTGCCCGGCTGGGAGGAAGGCCTGTTTCCGAGCCAGCGCACGCTGGACGAACAGGGCCGCGCCGGACTCGAGGAAGAGCGCCGGCTCGGCCATGTCGGCCTGACCCGCGCCCGCCGCCGCGCGAAAATCTATTTTGCCACCAACCGCCGGATCCATGGCACCTGGTCGACCACGATCCCGTCGCGCTTCCTCGACGAACTGCCGGCGGCCAATGTCGAGATCACGGAATCCAAGGGCGGCTCGGCCTGGGGCGGCACCGGCGGCTACGGCGCCTCCCGCTTCGACGACATGGAAGCGTTCGGCTCCACCTATTCGACCCCGGGCTGGCAGCGCGCCCAGGCCAATCGCAATCGCGGCGGCGGTGGGGGCGGCAATGGCGGCCGCGGCAGCTTCGAGGAACAGGCCTCGTCGTTTTCGTCCCAGTCATCCTCGCCCGATTTCGGCAGCTTCTCCTCGCGCCGCCGCGGGCCGCTGACGATCGAGGGCGAGCTGGTGGCCAAATCCACCGGCACGACCTCGGAATTCTCCCTCTCAGACCGGGTCTTCCACCAGAAATTCGGCTATGGCCGCGTCACCAAGATCGACGGCAACAAGCTCACCATCGCCTTCGACAAGGCGGGGGAAAAGAAGGTCGTGGATAGTTTTGTGCAGCGGGCGTGAGGCCCCTGCCCTGTGTGGCGGTGGCGTTACGCTGCCGTTTCTTCCTTCTACGCCCCTTGACCACCGCGAACTTCCCCGTATCAGATGCGGCCATGGTTCGGGGCTCCATCACACTGATCGTACTGGCATTGGTTATGCCGTCGCTTGCAGCGGCGGAGACCATGAGCTTTGGCGATTCTATCGGGATGCTGGCGAAAAGTTGCGGTGCGGAAATCGTCGCCAATTGCCGCGGCGTTAACCCGGATTCGACCCGCCTGAAGGAGTGCCTGTCGCGCAACCGCGACGTGCTCTCCCAGCAGTGCCAGAGCGACTATCTCGGCGCCTTCGATGCCATCCAGAAGCGCGTCGCCGCCCGCGTCACGGTGGCGAACGCCTGCCAGCGCGAGATCGTCAAGGTCTGCGGCGGCTCGACCAAGGAGACCAGCAAGGCGGTCCCCTGCCTGGTCTCGACCCCCAAGGGCATCAGCAACAACTGCCTGAAGGCCGTCGACGACGCGGGGTATCGGTGATGCCAGCGAACAGGCTTTTCACCGCCGGAATATCCATCGTGCTCGGCCTCGCTTTGCTCGGGAGCGCAGCCCAAGCGCAGACGGCGCCGCCGACCCGCGATGACATCGTCGGCAAGCTCAACCATTTCGAACAGCCCGCCGAGATCGATCTCCCCGCGCTGAAGCTGCAGGTGATGGAGCGGGCCAAGGCCAGGATCAAGAATGATCCGGGTCCGGTGAACCGGCCGCTGATCGCGCCTGATCTGGTCAATTTGCCGACCTTCACCGCCCAGATCCAGTTCGACGCCGACACGCCGATCATCCAGCCGGCTTCCTACCAGACCGTCGGCCGCCTCGCCGACGCGCTGGTCCATGCTTCGCTGCTGCCCTACACGTTCCTGATCGTCGGCCATGTCGAATCCAACGCGAAGACGCGCGAGGCCAACGCGATCCTGAGCCAGCGCCGGGCGGACGCGATTCGCGACGTGCTGGTGAACACGTTCAAGATCTCGACCAAGCGGTTGCATCCGATCGGCCTCGGCGAGGAGCAGTTTCTCGACCGGGCCAAGCCAAGCTCGGCCGTCAACGGCCAGTTGCAAATCGCGACCTACGCCAAGGTACCGGAGGAAGCGCCTGCGCATCCGGCTGCGACACCTGCGCCTGCGGCGAAAAAGCCCGCCAAGAAGCGCTGAGCGGACGCGCCGCGGCGCCCGACGGAACCCTTTGAAGTCCCGATCGTTTTGTGACTTGTCTCACAGCGCAACAGCGCGGTTTCGCGCGACAATCGCGCCGGTTTGTGCACCGCCCTATCAGGTGCTATAGGCTTTTTTCGCCCTTCCCGACCCCATGCTGCACGAGACCGAGATGGCCAGTTATTTTCAACGCCAGCTGGCCGACTACGTCGAATATCATCGCGATCCCTGGAACTGCGCGATGCACGTGGTCGGCATTCTCCTGCTCTTCACCGGCGCCGTGCTGCCGCTGACGCTGGTGCATTTCCCGCTGTTCGGGATCGAGGTGAGCCTGGCCGTGATTCTTGCCCTGCCGGTGCTGGTCTACTGGCTGATGCTGGACGCCGGGATCGGGCTCGGCATCCTCGCCTCGATGATCGTGCTGCTTTCGGTCGCAACCGCGATCGGCAATCAGGTCTCGATCGTCATGATGTGGTCGATTTTTGCGGTGCTGATCGGACTTGGCGTCGCTTCGCAGATCGTCGGCCACAAGGTTTTCGAGGAGCGGCAGCCGTCGATGGTCGACCACCCCACGCATTTTCTGCTTGGACCGATGTTTGTCATGGCAAAATTATTCATTGCATTGGGCTTCCGTCGCGACCTTGCCGCGATTCTGGCGCCTGTTCCGACCAATTCCCTTTCAACCCGATAGCTCTAGACGCGAAACAGCAAACCTTCTGCATGGCTCTCGTACTGGTTACCGGTGGCAGCGGCTTCATCGGACATCATCTCGTAGAAGCGCTCCGCGCCCGTGGGCAGCGGGTGCGTGTGCTCGATGTCCGTGCGCCGGCCACGCCGTATGCCGACGTTGAATATGCCCATGGCTCGGTGCTGGACGGCGCCGCGGTCGATGCCGCGATCGCGGGTGTCGATCAGGTCTATCACCTCGCCGGTCTGCCCGGCATGTGGGTCGCCGACAAGCAAGCCTTTCACGACGTCAATTGCCGCGGCACCGAGATCGTGCTCGCGGCCGCGATGAAGCGCGGCATCTCGCGCTTCCTGCACTGCTCGACAGAATCGATCCTGTTCCCCTATTCCGACCTCAACGGTGTTCCCGCCGAAGAGGCGCTCCAGCCGGCCGATGCGATGCCGGGCGCTTACACGCGGTCGAAATCGCTGGCCGAGCATTGCGCCGCGAAGGCCGCGGCTGAAGGTTTTCCGCTGGTGATCGGCACACCGACGATGCCGATCGGTGCGGCCGATCATAATCTGACGCCGCCGACCGCGATGCTGTGGTACTTCCTGCAGAAGAAGGTGCAGCCGCATCTCGACTTCCCGGTCAATCTCGTCGACGTCCGCGACGTTGCCATGGGCCTCGTGCTGACCATGGAACGCGGGCGTAACGGCCAGCGCTACATCCTCGGCGGCGACTGCGTCAGGCTCGGCCAGATTCTGCGGATGATGTCCGCGATGAGCGGCCGCCGGCAATTCCCGGTCGTCGTTCCCGGCAAGATGGCCGAGTTGTCGGGCATCATGCTCGAATATCTATCCGATCACGTCACGCGCAGGCCGCCCAACGGCACCGCCGAGGGCGTGCGCATCGCGCTCGCCGCGAGCGACCTCTCGATCGGCAAGGCGCGCACCGAACTCGGCTACGCGCCGCGCCCGATCGAGCCGGTCCTGCGCGAAACCATCACCCATCTTCTCGCCCGCGGCGGCGCGCTTGCCTCCGGCGCCATCGAGCATCACGCGCTCTCCTCGCGCGCCAGCTGAGCTGCCGCCCAACCCAAAGAACCTTTCCGCATGTCCTTCGATTTCAGCAAGCTTCTCTCTGTCGCCTGGGGTGGTTGGACCACGACCTGGCCGACGCAACTGCTCGCCCTGATCTGGCTCGCCTGGCTCGCAAGCTGGGTCGGCGCCTCGTTCTGGCAGGGCCGCACCCAGAAGCAGGTGATGACGCTGGAGTCCGGCCGCTATCGCATCCCGATCCTGGTCGGCGGCATCCTGTTCACGCCCTGGACCGCCGAGGTGCTCGGCGAGAAGCCGCTCTGGGTGTTCAGCAATACAGCCGTCTATGTCGTGGCGCTGATCGTGCTGGCCGGCATCTCCTTCACCTGGTGGGGTCGGCTGCATCTCGGACAGTTCTGGTCCAACACCATCACTCACAAGCAAGACCACCGCGTCATCGACACGGGTCCGTACGGCATCGTGCGTCATCCGATCTACACCGGCCTGATCCTCGGCATGCTGGTGACCGGCATCGCGGTCGGCACCGTGACTGCGATGCTCGGCGCGATCCTGATCTCGCTCGGGATGTGGCAGAAGGGCCGGATGGAAGAAGTGTTCCTGTCCAAGGAGCTCGGCGAAGACGCCTACGGCGCCTATTGCCGCCGCGTGCCGATGATCATTCCGTTCCTGTCGCCGCGCTGAGGGCGCGGGGAACGCGCCCCACATTCGATGTCGTCCCGGCGGAGGCCGGGACCCATAACCACAGGCTGCGGTTTGGCGAAGACTCGTCGCTTCGGTACTTCTGCCATCTGCAAACGATGGATTCCGCGGTATGGGTCCCGGCCCCCGTGCGCAGTTGCGCACTAGGCCGGGACGACAGCCAGAGGAACTGCCCTCCCTCCAGCCCGTTAGCCCTCGATACCTGCCACACACCGCAGAGCATCGAGCCATGTCCGACGCCTACGATTATTTCCGCGAGCACGCGATCGCCGCCGTCCGCAAGGCGCGGGCGCTGCCGCCCGGGCGGCCGAAGCAGAAGCAGCGCACGGTCGCGCGAGTCTATCATCTCCTCTCCAGAGAGGCGGCGCTGGCGCCGAACATCCACCAGCTGGATGACTTTCGCGCAGCGCGCCGGGCGGAGCGGCAGATCGGCCGCTGATCTCCGGGCCTAGCCTGTCGGCATTCGTCCCATGCAAATTCGAACGGCTGCCATTCCACGGGAATAGAGCCCCGCGGCCCGTCGCACAGGTTGACGTCGGCCCCGTCAGCCCGTTGGATGCGCGCGCAAACAGGGGCCTCTCATGACTTTTTCCAGCATCTTTGCGCAGTTCGTTGCGCTTCTCGGCGGCATCGCGCTGCAATGGCGAAAGCTGTCGGGCACCGTGCCTGCGCCGGCCTGGGGCCAATCGCCCGCGATTCCCGAAGCAAAGCCGCAGGGCGCCATCCCGACACTGAAGATGCCGACGGCGCGGGGCTGGAGCGAAGGACAGAAGCCGACGGTCGCACCCGGGCTCAAGGTCAATGCGTTCGCGACCGGCCTCGACCATCCGCGCTGGATCGAGGTACTGCCCAATGGCGACGTGCTGATCGCGGAGGCAACGCAGATCGCGGGGGCCCCGAGGTCGGTGTTTCATTACGCGATGCAGGCGACGATGCGGCGCGCAGCCGCGCTCGGCGTCAGCGCCAACCGCGTCACGCTTCTGCGCGACAAGGATGGCGATGGCGTCGCGGAGTATCGCGGCGCGTTCATGGAAAATCTCAGCCAGCCGTTCGGCATGGCGCTGGTCGGCGACACCTTCTATGTCGGCAACACCGACGGTGTGATGGCCTTCCCGTACGTGGCGAATGCCGATTGCATCACCGCGCCGGGCAAGCGCCTCACCAATTTCAAGCCGAGCGGCCACTGGACCCGCAGCCTGCTCGCAAGCCCCGACGGCAAAAAGCTCTATGCCGGCGTCGGCTCGCTCAGCAACATCGCCGAGATGGGCATGGAGGTCGAGGAAGGCCGCGCCGCGGTCTACGAGCTCGACCTCGTCGCCGGCACGCACCGCATCTTCGGCGCCGGCCTGCGCAACCCGGTCGGTCTCGCCTGGGAGCCGAACACCAACGTGCTCTGGACGGTCGTCAACGAGCGCGACGGCCTCGGCGACGAAACGCCGCCGGACTATCTGACCTCGGTGCGCGATGGCGGCTTCTACGGCTGGCCCTATTGCTACTGGGGCAAGACCGTGGACGACCGCGTGCCGCAGGATCCGGCGATGGTCGCCAAGGCGCTCACGCCGGACTATGCGCTCGGCGGCCATACCGCCTCGCTCGGTCTGTGCTGGATGCCCGCGGGCACGCTGCCGGGCTTCCCGGACGGCATGGCGATCGGCCAGCACGGCTCGTGGAATCGCAGCAAGCTGTCCGGCTACAAACTGGTGTTCATCCCGTTCGAGAACGGCAAGCCCTCGGGTCCGGGTCGCGACATCCTGTCGGGTTTCCTGGCGCCGGACGAAAAGGAATCCTACGGCCGTCCGGTCGGCGTCGCGATCGGTCCCGACAAGAAGTCGCTGTTGATGGCCGACGACGTCGGCAACGTGATCTGGCGCGTGACGGGCGCGTAACGGTCACGTTCCAATACTGAGCGTGGCGCGCTGCTTGCGGAGCAGAGCGATCACGGAGAGCGCCGTGATCAATCCGGTCTTGGGATTTTCGGACGGGATATTCTCGATCGACATCGAGAAGCGCGCGGAATCCGCCTCGACCTCGATGCGATGAACATTGCGCGTCACGGTCGGGTCGGCCCAGATCTGCACCTGGGTGCGATCCGGCCCGACGCCCGCGAGCGACAGCGCGACCGCGACGTTGAGATTGGCCGGAAAGCCTTTCGCAGCCTCCCGCGCGGTGCCTTCGAACAGCTTGAGCGGCTCGCGCAGATTGTCGATATCGATGTTGTTCTGGACGATGAACGGCGCGCCCTTCAAGCCGTCGATCGGCTTGCGCGTGACCATCTTCACCGAGTGAATTGTGCCGATCGCGGCGGCGTTGACGGCGTCGAGCCCGATCAGCGCGCCGGTCGGCACGAGGATGCGGCCGCCATTGGCGCGGGCGAGATCGACAAGATCGAAATTGTCGAGCAGCCCGCCGACGCTGACGACGACCGCGGCCTTGCCGCGTTTCACCGCGGGCTCGACGATCGCGCGCAGTTGGCTGCTCGGCGCGCATTCGACCACGATGTCGGCGGCGTCGCCGAGCTGGTCGAGCGGCAGCACGGATGGCGGACGACGCAGGCTGGCGAGCAATTTCTGATGCTTTGCGGGATCGCGCACCGCCACGGCAGAGAGCGGCAATCCCTCGATGCCCTGATCGAGCGCCGTGGCGATTTTGGTGCCGATCGAGCCGAGCCCCGCGATGGCAACCCGCAATTGGTTCGAAGCTCTCGGTTCAATCATCGCATCACTCCTCTCGCCCAGCCGATGTCATAGCGCCTCAGGCGTCGCGCGCATAGCTGCGCAGACGCGTCTCGAGCACGGACAGCATTGCGTCACGGGCCGGATCACGCGAGCCGCGCAGCCATGCGGCAGCGAGCGGCAGCCGGCCGACGGGCCCGATCTGCTTGGGCCGCAGCGGCACGAAGCGCACGCCTGATACCGCCATCCGCGTGGACCAGCGCGGCACGATCGCGACCCCGAGCCTGGTTGCGACGAGATTGATGATGGTCTGCTTCTCGTCGGCGACCTGCACGATACGCGGCGTGAGGCCCGCCTGCTCGAAAAGTCTCATCGTGAGGTCGTGGCTGTGCGGCCGCGAGCGGCGGTCCGGCACCAGCATCGCCTCCTCGGCGATCTCCGCCAGCGTGATCGACTTGCGTTTGGCCAGCGCGTGGCGCTGCGGGAAGGCCACGATGGCTGTCTCCTGCAGCAGATCGCGGAAGTCGAGCCGCTTGTCCCGCTGAGCCGGTGGACGCACGAAGGCAAGATCAAGCGCGCCGGTCAGGATCTTTGGCAGCAGCCGGACGGTCTTCTCTTCCAGAAGCTGCACCGCGATATCAGGATGTTTTGCGCGAAAATCGCGCAGCAACGCCGGCAACAGTCCGGCCGCAGCACTGTCGATGGCGCCGACCCGGAGTTTTCGAGCAGCTCCCAGGCGCGAGCGATTGCGCAGATTGCTCTCGACCGCCTCGACGCGGGCGAGGATGGCACGGGCATCGCGCAGCAGCGTCGCGCCATCTTCCGTCAGCGACACCGCACGCGTCGTCCGCGCGAACAGCCGCGTGTCCAGATCCTGCTCCAGCAGCTTGATCTGGCGGCCGAGTGCGGAGGGCAGCATCTGGAGATGCTGCGCCGCGCGGCCGAAATGCAACTGCTCGGCCGCCGCCACGAAGCATCGCAACTGATGCAGTTCCATTCGCGGTCCTCTGATCTGTAACGGGATTATATCATTTTTTTGTATAAACCAGCGCCAATTGAGTCCCTGCCACTCCCCGCCTAGGCTCGCTAGCGTCACGCAATCCCACTGACATCTGGACGGAGCACTTCATGCGCACCCACTCGATTGCAGCGATCCCCGCCGACGGCATCGGCCCCGAGGTCATCTCGGCCGGCGTCCGCGTGCTGGAGGCGCTGGCCAAACGCAGCGGCGACCTCGCGTTCAACATCAAGACCTTCGACTGGGGCTCGGACTATTACAAGAAGCACGGCGTCATGATGCCGGCCGACGGCCTTGCGGAGCTCAAGAAGTTCGACGCGATCTATTTCGGCGCGGTCGGTGCGCCCGACGTGCCCGACCACATCACCCTGTGGGGCCTGCGGCTGCCGATCTGCCAGGGCTTTGACCAATACGCCAATGTGCGGCCGACCAAGATCTTGCCGGGCGTCGCCTCGCCGCTGCGCAATGTCGGCGTCGGCGACCTCGACTGGGTGATCGTGCGCGAGAATTCCGAGGGCGAATATGCCGGCATGGGTGGTCGCGCCCACAGAGGTCTTCCCGAAGAGGTCAGCACCGAGGTCGCGGTGTTCACCCGCGTCGGCGTCACGCGGATCATGCGCTATGCGTTCGAGCTGGCGCAATCGCGCCCGCGCAAATTCCTGACCGTGGTGACCAAGTCGAACGCGCAGCGCCATGGCATGGTGATGTGGGACGAGATCGCCGCCGAGGTCGCGGCCGAATTCCCTGACGTGACCTGGGACAAGATGCTGGTCGACGCCATGACGGTGCGCATGACGCTGCATCCGAAGAGCCTCGACACCATTGTCGCGACCAATTTGCACGCCGACATCCTCTCCGACCTCGCGGGCGCGCTGGCGGGAAGCCTCGGCGTCGCGCCGACCGCCAATATCGATCCGCAGCGCCGCTTCCCCTCGATGTTCGAGCCGATCCACGGCTCGGCCTTCGACATCACCGGCAAGGGCATTGCCAACCCCGTCGCGACGTTCTGGACCGGCGCACAGATGCTGGAGCATCTCGGCGAGAAAGACGCGGCGGCGCGGTTGATGGCGGCGGTGGAGCGCGTCTGCGCAGCCGGCGTGCTGACGCCCGACGTCGGCGGCACGGCGACGACGAAGGACGTGACGGATGCCGTGATCGAGGCGATCCACGGATCGAACGTCTAGTCGAGGTGCGTCTCCTCCCTCCCCCGTTCTGCGGGAGAGGGTTGGCGCGGGAAGCGCCAGGGATTCCAAAAAATTTCAGACCCCCTCTTGAAACCAAAACGGGCTTTTTTTATTTTTCCGCTGCCGCCGAGAGGTGGCGTTCCCGACGCCTGGTGGGTCGGGAAGCTGAGACGGGCACCGGTCGTGTCCGGTGTCGTTCGTATCCATTTTGCTCCTTGGAGGATCTGGCTATGCGCACTTACGACTTCTCCCCCTTGTGGCGTTCGACCGTTGGCTTCGACCGCCTTTTCGACCTCGTTGAAACGGCACAGCGTGCCGGCGAGGACAACTATCCCCCCTACAACATCGAGCGCGTCGGCGAGGATCGCTACCAGATTTCGCTGGCGATTGCGGGCTTTGCACCCAACGAGGTCACGGTGACTGCCGAGCAGAACGCGGTGACCGTCGAGGGAAACAAGCCGGACCGAACCGAACGCGAATATCTCTACCGGGGCATTTCCGCGCGGCCGTTCAAGCGGCAGTTTAACCTGGCCGATTATGTTCAGGTGCACAGCGCCTCGTTCGAGAACGGTCTGCTCAAGATCGAACTGGTCCGGGAAATCCCTGAAGCGATGAAGCCGCGGCGAATTGCCATCAATGCCGCGCCGTCCGGCAACGTGCATCAACTCGAAGGCAAAGCCGCCTGAATTCGGTCTGTCGGAGACCTGCGTGATCCCGTCCGAACGTCGGGCGGGATCGACCATGGCCTTCGACCGCGTACCCGAATGCAAGTCAGAGGTTTAGAGAAAGGAGGAGGACCTCTCATGCTCGATCATGTCGACAACATCATCGATCTGAACGCGATACTGCACCCTGGCTCTGTCTATGATCATCCCCGCGACGTCCTAGCCGACCCAACTCTGTCGATCGGCGAGAAGCGCGCGATCCTCGCGTCCTGGGCTTCGGACGCAGCCAGTGTCGCCTCGAGTCCGACATTGCGGGAGCTGCCCGGCTCGGGCAAGGCCGTCACGATCGACGAAATTCTGGAAGCGCTCGCGAGCCTCGACCACCATCCGAAGGGACCTCCGGGCGGCAAGCCGGCCCGCACGCGATCCGTCGAACGAACCGGCCTCGCAGCCTAGGCAAACACAGCTCAACGGGGATTGCGATGATGGTCGATGAAGAGCTGGCCTTGTTGCGCGGCCACCGCAGCAACATCAGCCGCTATCAGCGGTTGCTCAAGACCGAGCTGACCGAGTTCGAACGGCGGTTCATCGAGAGACGTGTGTCTGAGGAGCGCTCGGCGATCGAGAAGCTCGCCGTCTCCGCCTTTCCGCTCACCTTTCAGGCTCCGAACCGAGGGATGGGGAACGCAACCACGCGCCTGACGGCAAGCAGCCACGGGTAATCGACATGCCCGAACAGCTCCCGACGTTCGAAGTGTTCCTGAAGAAATGCGGTCGACGGAGATGGCGGTGGCGTGTCTGCACGACGGAAGGACGCCTGGTCATGCACGGCTTCGAAAATGGCCGCCCCGCCGCCAAATATGCGGCTGAAAGGGCGTTGTTTCTGATGCTTCTTGCCGCGCCCTATCGCCCGGCGGGTCGGGCTTGCGCCACGGCTCGCTCCTCCTTGGCGACACCCGCATCAGGATGGGTGCCGCGGCACAAGATGCGTGAATGACAGGGGCCGCGAGGGATGGTGCCTGGCAGCAGACAAGCTCCATCCCGGCCATCTCGTTGCCGGCCGCTTACCGCCGTGCGGGCGGTGGGGTTGCCATGGCGGCTGTCGGCTCCGGCGGTATCAGGTGGCGCGGGACGATGATGGACTGGCCGGGGGTAAGCGTCGCGTTCTCCGGCAGCGAATTGCTCTGCGCCAGCGACCACAGCGGCACGCGATTGGCTGCCGCGATGCTCTCCATGGTATCGCCGCGGCGCACCTGTAGCCGCACGCCACTGTCCCACAATTCGACGAGCGTATTCGCCGGCACGAGATAGCGCAGCGGCACGGCATCGACCTGCGTCTGGGGCGGGATGCGCGGCAGCTGCGTGACCATGTCGACGATCTGACGGTGGATGTCGTCGGACTTCTCGATGTTGATGTGGCTGACCCGCGCGTTCTCCTTCAGGTCGTAGCTCGCATAGTGACCGCGATAGCCTGGCACCGCGACCACGTTGCCGCCGCCGAGCACGCTGTCGGAGAGGTAGATGTTGATGAAGCGCTCGACATTGAGCGGCACGTCGCCGGTCGCATGCGCGGGATCGATGGTGATGACGAGGCTGATCGGGATGTTCTCCTTGGCCGCCATCTCGGAGATGACGATCGAGCACAGCCCGCCCATCGAATGCCCGATCAGCACGATCGGCGCCGGCGTTTCCTTGTAGCTGGAGATGGCACGATCGCCGATCCATCGGCAGATAGTGAATTCATAGACGTTGGCCGAAAAGCCGGCCTGCGTCAGCTTCTCTTCGAGCCGGTCCATGCCGGTGGAGAAGAACGGCCCCATGGCGCCACGGAACAGGTAGATTTTCGGCGGCGGCAATGGCTCGAACGGTGGGGGCGGTGGCGCCGCGGGTGCGGCCGCCGTGGGCTTCGTCTTGGCAGGTGAGGCAACGGCCGTCCCGGTGCTCAAGGCGAGCAGCGCAACGGCTGCCAGCGCGAGGAGTCGCCTCAAATCGATCATCAATCCAGCAGTCCCACTCCGGGAGGCTGCAGCCTCCCCCAAAGGCGCTTAGTGACGGCCGATTGGGTGGAATTTGGGGCACGGAACCAGGGCTCGATCCGCGCTGATTCACGCATCTCGACGCCCAGTCACTGCATGGTCTTGAGCCTGCTGCGGTGCGCGGCCTGTTTCGCGCGGTTGCCGCAGACCGCCATGATGCACCATCGTCGCGCGCGCCTGCGCGTGTGGTCGGCGAACAGCATGGTGCAGTTGTGACCCTCGCATGCCTTGACGTTCGAAAAGTCCTCCTCGCATACGAACTTCGCCATGGCTTCGCCAACCGGCAGCAATAGCGCTTCCGGCGATCGCCAGCGCCGCTTCATTCGCAGTGCGAGAGCGCCGCCATCGTCATGCCCGGGCTCGATCCGGCTGAACGCTTCGTCGCGCTCCAGCAGGCTGTTCAATGGACCGAGCTCGCGCAATGCATCTGCCGTGAGCGGCCGGCCTGCATGCTTGCGCACGAACCCCCTGAACCATTCCCGCAAGGCGCGCGCCTGATCCGCGACCTTGTCCAGCTCATCGGGCGTGGCGCGCGCCGTCAGCGCGTGCAGATCATCCGCCGGCACCAGCTTCGCCTGCGCCAGCCAGTCGATCAGGCCATCGCCATCGTCGATCCAGTCCATTGGCGTATCGACCGGCGTCGCCACCGAATTGAGGAAGTCTAGGCCGAGCGAGTCGGCGATGAACATGGCGGGCGGGCGGTCCATGAGCGGTCCTTGGCCGGTCGGGAGAACATGGACGTAGATAACCAGTTAGGGTGCCATTGACAAGTTACGACGGCGAATAGTAACCTCTTAAAAAGCTTCTATATGGTTACTTCCAATGGAGAATGTCATGGCCTCAATCACGTACCGCAGCGCGGATGTCGACGGATTCAAGGTGGCCTATCGCGAGGCCGGTACTGTCGGCGCGCCAAAACTCCTGCTGCTGCACGGCTTCCCCAGCGCAGGTCACATGTTTCGTGACCTCATTCCGTTGCTTGCGGACAGGTTCCATATCGTAGCGCCCGACCTTCCGGGCTTCGGCCAATCCGACATGCCTTCGCGCGAAAGCTTCCGTTACACGTTCGACAATTTCGCACGCGTGATCGAACGCTTCACCGAAGTGATCGGCTTCGACCGGTTCGCCGTCTACGTCTTCGACTACGGCGCGCCGACTGGTTTCCGGCTTGCGCTCAGTCACCCCGAGCGGATCACGGCGATCATCTCGCAGAACGGCAACGCCTATGAGGATGGCCTCAGCGACGGCTGGACACCGATCAGGGCCTATTAATCCGTCGCCCGCCAATCGCGATGCGCTGCGCGCCTTCCTCACGCCGGAAGCGACGCGCTGGCAGTACACGCATGGGGTCCCCGATCCGACGACCGTGTCACCGGACGGGCAGAATCTCGACAATTTCTACCTTGCGCGCCCGGGCGCGGACGACGTGCAGCTCGATCTTATGGGCGACTACAAGAGCAACGTCGCGCTCTATCCCGCCTTCCAGGAGTATTTCCGCACGCACAAGCCGCCGTTCCTCGCGGTCTGGGGCAAGAACGATCCATTCTTCATTCCGCCCGGCGCCGAGGCATTCAAGCGCGACAATCCGAACGCCCAGGTGCAGTTCTTTGACACCGGTCATTTCGCGCTGGAGACGCATGCGAACGAGATCGCGGATTCCATTCGCGCCTTCCTGACGTAGCGGGGGGCTGTCCGCCGCGACGTTTACGCCGCCAGGCTCTGCTGATCGCGGAATGCGCTGATGGCCATGTGGACGAGATGCAGCTTGCCTTTGACCGCCGGCGATATGTCGAACGGGTATGCGTCGCTCATCCCGAGCGAGCGGTTGAGTTCGTTGATGCTGCGAGCAAGCGGCATCCACAGGGCCAGGAGCGCCTCGAAGTCGCTCTCAAGATAGGGATCTGTCAGGGTCTGGCGGGCGCGCTCGTCCAGCGACAACGGCAAACCTGCCAGCGAGTCGAGCGTCGACACGATATGCAGGAAATGCGCGAACGTTTCCGCCCAATCTTCCCAGGGATGGGACGTGGCGTATTCGCTGATGAAACCGCTTCGGTCGTATGAACGATCGGCGCGGCTGTAATAGGTGTTGATCGCGGCCTGGTAGTCCTGCGCCTGGTCACCGAAGATCAGCTTGAACGGGGCTTGGAACGTCGTGCCGTCAACGAGCAGGTCCCAATAGAAGTGACCGATCTCGTGCCGGAAATGCCCGAGCAACGTGCGGTACGGCTCCCGGAATGCGACACGGCGAGATTCTCGCTCGACATCGTCGGCCTCCGCAAGGTTGAGCGTGATCAGGCCCGACAGATGCCCGGTCAGGATCGGACTGACCTCGTCCGAGAGAATGTCGAACGCCAATTGTTCGCCGGTGCGCGATGCGAGAGGAAGCCTGAGGCGAGCGAGATCATAGAGAAGGCGGCGCTTGGCTTCCTCCATGCGGCGCCAGAGCATGATGTTTCTGGTGCTGCCGAGGTTTGGAATCGTGCGCGTGAGGCGGCACGAGCCGCAATACCAGTCCGCGCCCTCGACACACCAGTTGCAGCCGATGATCTCGCGATTCCGGCAAGCTTGATGGGATGCAAGTTTCGTCATCTCGATGCGCGAGGAATCGAACGCCAGCTCGGTGCTGCAATTCGCGCACGCGACGTGCTCGAACGAGACAGGATGGCGGCATGACGGGCACTGAAAAAACTTCACGTGGACTGGCCCCAGACAGACGGCACACCGGAAAACCGGCCTGTCAATTCGAGGAACTCTTAACTCTTGCGACCGTCGCTGTTGCCGGCGAGCAGCGCACGCTGCGTTCGGAGCGCGTGCTGCCTCAACAGGCCGGCTCGCGTCGCGCTCAACTGGCTCGATTGCGGCTGCGGCTTTTTCTCAAGGACATTTTCGGAAACAGGTCGACCGGCCCACGCCCGCTCGGGCTGAACCGCCATGGGGCCGACGTTTCGTTTTCTTGTCATGGTGTGACAACACCAGATCGGGTGCCGAGTTCCCTTCCTCCGACCGGCAGGTGCTCAAGCGTTGTCTTGTGCAGAAGTCTGGCTGGCGCAGATACGACAATGCCGCCGTCGGCATGACGGCGGCATTGTCAATTCAGCGCCTTGCGGCGAAGGGCTTAATTCCGGGGAGCCGTTGCCGCCGCCGAACGCGCCGGCCTGGGCGCGCCGGGTTCGGCAACCGGAACCGGTGCGCGCGAGCGCATGATTGCGGCGTCGATCTCGGCAATCACGCGGCGCTGGATCGCCTCGTTCTTGTCGATCGAGATGTGGCCGACGCCGGAGCCGCGGACGTCGACATTGTCGAGCTTGCCGCGAAACCCGTCCGCGCGCTTCACCGGCTCGCCGGGGCCGTCGCCGATATAGATGTTGATGTAGCGTTCGGCGCCGGTCGACAGCTTGGTCTTGAACACGGAGTCGAGCCCGACCGCGAGTTTCACGGGAACGCCAAGACGGTTGAGCTTGGCGATCATGTCCGGCAGCGCGGTCGCGCCAGAGGAGTGCCCGACCAGCACGATGGTCTTGAGCCGGCCGGCCTTGTAGGCGGCAGCCGCCTCGTCCGCGAGCGAGGACCAGGACACGAAATTCGCGACGGTCACCGGGATGCCCTGCGCCTGGAGGCGGGCGCCGATCGTGTCGAGCCCGAGCGAGAAGATGTTGAGCACGCCGCGGAGCAGGTAGACATGCGTGGTCGCGACCGCAGCCTGGCTCGGCGCCGCCTTGGCGGCGGTCGGGCTGATGGCAACAGCTGACAGCAGAAGCAGGCCCATCGCCCACGCACGGAGGGCGGACAACTGGCTGGCGCCGGCGGTATGACGGCCGTTCGGTCTCATCGATCTTTTCCCTGGGAGTATGCTTCGATCGGAATCGTAGCCATGGCCTGCTCGCAGACGCAACAAAGAGCCGCGTGAACGACGATCTTAGCGGCGAGCCGTGACCATCGCGCAACACTTGCCCGAAACCTGCCACCGAAGGGTCCGTTTTGCGGCCATTTTTCTCCCGCTGATTGCAGCCGCGCAAGGGCCTTCCTATCTCAGGGCTCCGCTGACCCGCCCCTCCCGGCTGGTTCCAGCCTCCCTCCCCAGCCTTTGCCCCTCAGACTTGCGGCCATCATGTCCTCCATCATTTCCGTCGCCAATTTGTCGAAGACCTATGGGTCCGGCTTCAAGGCGCTCAAGAACGTCAATCTCGACATCAAGCGCGGCGAAATCTTCGCGTTGCTCGGCCCCAACGGCGCCGGCAAGACCACGCTGATCTCGATCATCTGCGGCATCGCCAATCCGAGCGAAGGCAAGGTCCTCGTCGGCGGCGAGAACATCCAGACCTCCTATCGCAAGGCGCGCTCGCTGATCGGGCTGGTGCCGCAGGAATTGCACACCGATGCCTTCGAGAGCGTGTGGGCGACCGTGAGCTTCTCCCGCGGGCTGTTCGGCAAGCCGAAGAACCCCGATCATATCGAGAAGGTGCTGAAGGACCTCTCGCTGTGGGACAAGAAGGACAGCAAGATCATCACGCTCTCCGGCGGCATGAAGCGCCGCGTGATGATCGCCAAAGCGCTGTCGCACGAGCCGCAAATCCTATTCCTGGACGAGCCGACCGCCGGCGTCGACGTCGAACTGCGCAAGGGCATGTGGGAGGTGGTGCGCACGCTTCAGCAATCCGGTGTCACCATCATCCTGACCACGCATTACATCGAGGAAGCCGAGGAGATGGCCGACCGCATCGGCGTCATCAACAAGGGCGAGATCGTGCTGGTCGAGGACAAGGCCACCTTGATGCAGAAGCTGGGCAAGAAGCGGCTGACGCTGCACCTGCAAGGCAAGCTCGATGCGCTGCCGGAGAGTCTTGGCCATTACGAGCTCGACCTCTGTGACGGCGGCGCGACGCTGGTCTACGACTACAACACCAAGGGCGAGCGCACCGGCATCACCAGCCTGCTCGGCGACCTTCGCACCGCCGGCATCCGTTTCAACGATCTCGACACGACGCAATCGTCGCTCGAGGACATCTTCGTCGATCTCGTGAGGGCGTCATGAACTACCGGGCTGTCCGCGCCATCTACCTGTTCGAAATGGCGCGCACTTGGCGCACGCTGCTGCAAAGCATCGTCTCGCCGGTGGTCTCGACCTCGCTGTATTTCGTGGTGTTCGGCGCCGCGATCGGCTCGCGCATCAGCCAGGTCGAGGGCGTCAGCTACGGCACCTTCATCGTGCCGGGCCTGATCATGCTCTCGGTGCTGACGCAGAGCATCGCCAACGCCTCGTTCGGCATCTACTTCCCGAAATTCACCGGCACGATCTACGAGATCCTGTCGGCGCCGATCTCCTATTTCGAGATCGTGCTCGGCTATGTCGGCGCGGCCGCGACCAAATCGATCATCCTCGGCCTGATCATCCTCGCCACGGCCGGCCTGTTCGTGCCGCTGCACATCCATCATCCGGTCTGGATGCTGGCCTTCCTGGTGCTGACGGCGGTGACGTTCAGCCTGTTCGGCTTCATCATCGGCATCTGGGCCGACGGGTTCGAAAAGCTGCAGATGATCCCGATGCTGGTGGTGACGCCGCTGACCTTCCTCGGCGGCAGCTTCTATTCCATCGACATGCTGCCGCCCGCTTGGCGCACGGTGGCGCTGCTCAATCCGGTCGTCTATCTGATCTCCGGCTTCCGCTGGAGCTTCTACGAGATCGCGGACGTCAGCATGGCCGTCAGCATCGGCATGACCACGGCGTTCCTGGTGATCTGTCTGGTCGCGATCTGGTGGATTTTCCGCACGGGGTATCGGTTAAAGAATTGATGGAGAGGCGCAGCCCGGATGGAGCGTAAGCGTAATCCGGGACAGGCGCGGCTTTCAGGCGACAGCGGTCCCGGATTGCGCTTCGCTCGATCCGGGCTACGGCGACATCACCGATAACAGTGGAAGCGGTTGTACCCGTCGTAATAGCCGCGGCAGCGACGGTGGCCGCGATGGGGAATGCCGAACACCCCCTCGACAGCGCCGACACCGGCGCCGACCGCGCCACCCACCACGCCGCCCACGGGGCCGGCGATCCGGTTGCCTTCATATGAACCTTCCTGGGCGCCCCGAACGATGCCTTGGGCATGGCCAGGCTGTGGGATGCAGGACAGCGCGGCCAGAACGGCGGCGCCAGCGAAGAGCAAGCGGAAAGGGAGACCAGCCGGCCGTGAAGCGGCGGCGACACAAACTCTGTTCATCTTCATTCCCAAAGGTAAAACCAGCGGCGAAGGTCGCCAGCCAAGGCAGGTCAATCGCAACGCCGATGCAGCCAAATGGTTGCGGCATCGTGACGAATTGTCGGCGTTGTGAACGCATCTCCCGATCGCGAAAATGTCAGCACCGCCGCGGCCTTTGCGGCACAAAGCGGCCTTGCTTACGCCGGGCGTCCCGTTAACGATGGGTGGGCAGGCCGCTGGAACGAAAGCCGGATTGCAGGCATAGTGCACGCCGGGGGACGGAGAGCCGCGGCGCCTAGTGTGAACAGGCCGGAGGCCAGAAGTCAGATGCGTTCGTTTTTTATTGCTTTCACCTCCCTGATGCTTTTGAGCGCGGGCACCGCGCAGGCCAAGGTCGAGATCACCGTCGACAAGGACAATCAGCAGATGACCGTCGCCGTCGACGGCGTCGCGCGCTACCACTGGCCGGTGTCGACAGGCATCCCCTCGCGAGAGACGCCGAACGGCGCGTTCCGCACCTTCCGCATGGAAGAGGATCACTACTCCAAGGAATTCGACGACGCGCCGATGCCGCACGCGATCTTCTTTACGAAGGTCGGGCACGCCATCCATGGCACCGACTCGGTCGGCCGGCTCGGCACCCCCGCCTCGCATGGCTGCGTGCGACTGTCGCGCCAGAATGCCACGACGCTCTACGCGCTGGTGCAGCAGCAGGGCGTGCTCAACACCACGGTAACGCTGACCGGCTCGGCGCAGGTGGCGCTGGCGCGCAATCCGCGTGGCCGCAACCCCACCGCAGTGGCCCGCGCGCCGCAGCCCGCCGAAGAGCAATACGCCACATCAGGCGATCCCGTGAACCTGGCGCCTCAGGCCGCGCCTGCCCGCCGCTACATGCCGCAGGACGACAACTACATCTATCCAGCCGACGGCAGCGACACCGGCGCGCGCTACCCCGCCCCGCGCGGGAGCCGCCCGATCTATGACGCGCAGGTCTATCAGCAGCAGCCGCAGCAATATTACAATCAGGGCAACGGCACCTACTATCAGCCGCAGCCCCGGCAGGTTTACCAGCCGCGTGGCTATTACTACCAGAACTGACCCTATCTGGGACGCGCCGTTGCCGCGCCAGCGAATCAGAAAGCCGCTGCGGCGACGGGCGCTTGCCGCAGTGGAGCGCAGGAAATAGCGCCAGCCGGTACACGGATTGGGCACCGGCCGACGCAAGGAAGCAACAGTCCACAACCTTCAACGCAGCGGCGTTCCGACCAAATTGACAACCAGGGGGGCGCCCGTATTGTCGTTCCCATTGTTTCTGGGGCATGACATGACACGCGAGCAGATTTCGGATTTCTGCGTTACCGCCCTGGCAAATATCCTGCGCATTTCGAAGGACCGCGTCGACATCGGCACGAAGTTCAGCCGCCTCGGGCTCGATTCGGCGATGCTGGTCTACCTGATGATGGAGCTCGAGGAGAAGCTCGACCTCGAACTATCGACCGACGACTTCTACGACCATCCGACCGTTGAGGCGCTGTCGCGATTTCTCGCCGACAAGCGCGCAATCCGCCCCGCCGCCTGAGGGCGGCTGAAGCCGGCGCAACCCATGGAAACCTTCCGCTCGCTCGTGGCACTGCTGGCCCGGCGTGCAGAGGAGCAGGCCGACGACCGCGCCTATGTCTTCGTCTCTGATCGCGGGGCGGAGGAAGCTGTCCTCACCTTCCGCCAACTGCATCACTCCGCATCCGCGCTCGCGTCGCGACTGACTGCGGCTGCGCGTCCGGGCGACCGCGCCATCCTGGTGTTTCCGCCCGGCATCGAATTCATGGTGGCGTTCTTCGGCTGTCTGATGGCCGGCATCATCGCCGTGCCGATGATGATGCCGCGGCGAAACAGCGCGCGCGACGCCAGCGCCACGATACTCGCCAATTGCACGCCGACGCTGGCACTCACCAATTCGGCCATCGCGCTTCGTGGGGATCTGCGGGCACGCTTCACGCAGGAGAACATTCGATGGATCGAGGTCGATCTCGCCGCGGCCGACGGCGAGACGATCGAACTACCCGAGCCGGCGCGGGACGACATCGCCTTCCTGCAATACACCTCCGGCTCGACGTCCGCGCCCAAGGGCGTGATGGTGAGCCACGCCAATCTGCTTGCCAATCTCGAGATGATCCGGCTCGGGCTCGGCAACACCCGGCAATCGACTTACGTCAATTGGGTGCCGCTCTATCACGACATGGGGCTGATCCTGAACGCGCTGCAGGCGCTCTATGTCGGGGCGACCTGCGTGTTGATGGCGCCGAACGCGTTCATGCAGCGGCCGCTCGGCTGGCTGCGCGCGATCTCGCATTATCGCGCGGAAGTGGCGTGCAGCCCGAATTTCGGCTTCGACCTCTGCGTCAGCCGCTATCGCGCCGACGAAGGCATCGATCTGTCCTCGCTCAGGATCGCGCTGAACGGCGCAGAGCCGGTGCATGCGGAAACCATCGAACGGTTCGCCCAGACATTTGCGCCGCACGGCTTCGACCCGCGCGCGATCTATCCCGCCTACGGAATGGCGGAAGCGACGCTCCTGATTTCCGGCGGACGCCGCGGCGGCGGTCATGTCACACGCAGCCTGAGCCGCACGGCGCTTCAGGCGCACGCGGCGGAAGCGCCTTCCAGCGCCGAAGACACGCAGATCGTCGTCGGCTGCGGGCGCGCGCTCACCGGCGAACAGATCGCGATCGTGGACAATCGGACGCGCCTGCCCGCGGGCCGCGTCGGCGAGATATGGGTGAACGGGGCCAATGTCGCACGCGCCTATTGGCGCAACGACGAGGCGACGCGCGAGGGGCTCAATGCGCAGCTTGCCGGCGAAGACGGGGCGTGGCTGCGCACCGGCGACCTCGGCTTCATCGACGTCACAGGCGAATTGTTCGTCACGGGACGGATCAAGGACCTCATCGTCGTCCGCGGCATCAACCATTATCCCCAGGACGTCGAGCGCACGGTGCAGTCCCTCGACCAAGCTTTGCGCGAAAACTGCGGCGCGGCGTTCTCGGTGCCGGACGAGACCGGCGACGAGGCGCTCGTCATCGTCCAGGAAATCGAGCGCACCGCGCGCCACTCGATCGACACCGAAGCGATCAAGGGCCGGATTCGCGAGGCCGTCACCGACAACCACGAACTCTCCGCGCGCGACATCGTGCTGATCCGGCCCGGCACCCTGCCGAAGACCACCAGCGGCAAGATCCAGCGCAAGCTGGCGCGCAAGCTCTGGCTCGATGGCGGTTTCGACCAGCTCGGCTGAGACGATTCAGAAATCAATCTTCGCGTTTTCCCCATCGCGCAGGCTCGCAGCGATCCCCTGCTCGATCTTGCGCGCGAGGATGGGGCGATAGTGGATGAAGTCGGCAAAATTGGCGCGGTCACGCGTGAGATCGTTGTCAACGCGGTAGCTGACGAAATTGCTGCGCGGCCGGCCCGCGACCACTTTCTTCAGCGCGGCGTCGCAGGCGCTGCGCTCCAACGCTGCTTCCGTACCGGGCTTCGGCACCGTGGTTGCGAAGGTCGGGGGCACGATGATGACGACGGGCACATCGGGCGGCAATGTCCTGACGCTATCTGCCAGCGCAGCGATCTCGGGAAATGTCGCCCGCATCTCGGCGGACGAGGACGGCGCCGGATCCCTGGGCCAGCCGACTTCCTTGAATTGGCCCGGCGGCCAGATGTCCTCGTAGCTGACAAAGCCGTCGGGATTCATCCGTGGTCGCCAGCCGAGCCCGATACTGATCCGTTGAAAAGCCTGCTCGATTGCCTGCCATGAGATCAGACGTGCCGCGTAGCTGACGACGCTTCTGTCATAGAGCCAGTCGGGAAATGGGACGCCGCCCTCCTCCTTGGGCCGTGCATGCGCGCACCAGCCGGGATCAGTCACGATCACCAGTGCGCCGACCTCCCGGTGATTGCGGAGGAAGAAGTCCAGCACCGCGAGTTCCTGGCGGGGAAACGCACCGGTCATGTAGAGCTGCACGAAGCGCAGGCCGGTTGCGCGCGACAATTCCATCGGCTCGATCATCTGCGCCGTCGAATTACCCAGGATCGCGGCATTAAAATCCGGATTCCTGGCGCGGCTCGCGGCCGTGATCTGGGTCAGACGATTGTCGACGCCGTCGATACCGAACAGACCGAGCTTGCCGCTGTCATAGGGATCGACCGCCACCATGAGTGCGAGCACCAGCAGCGCAGCCCCGATCAGCGTGCCCAGGCACGCGAGCAAGCTCCGGCCCCAGCCGGGATCGGTCTCAGAACTTGAAGTAGACGAAGTCATGGAGATCCCGACCACCCATGTGAAGCAGCAGTGCGAACAGCCCAAGACCGAGCAGGCCCGCGAGCCACGGATCGGGACGGCGCGTGAGTACCGCCACGATGTCCTGGCTCGCCGGCAACAGGAAGGCGAACAGCGGCGCGACAAGCAGCGGCCACAAATGCTTTCCGCGCTCGAGCGGCAGCGGCGAAACCAACCCGCAGAAGACATGCCATGCCGCCTCCACGGAGCCCGCGCGGAAGATGACGCCGGTCGCGAGCACGAACAACACGGTGAGCGCCCAGCCGAGCCATGACGGGAACGTCGGGCCATAGCGACGCCACAGTGTGCAGGCGACCAGCGCAAGCCCGTGCAGCACGCCCCACAGCACGAAGGTCCAGCTCGCGCCGTGCCACAGGCCGCACAGCGCCATCGTGACCATCATCGCGCCGAAGAACTGGATCGGGAGCCAGTGCCGCGGCAGCAGGCGGAGATTGATCAGCGGATAGAACACGTAGTCGCGCAGGAACAGCATCAATGTGACGTGCCAGCGCTGCCAGAAATCCTGGATATTGGTCGAGCGGAGCGGCGCGTAGAAATTGTACGGCAGCTGCACGCCGAACAGGAGACCGAGCCCGATTGCGATGTCGGAATAGCCGGAGAAATCGAACAGTATCTGGAAGGAGAAGCAGAAGGCGAGCCACGCATCGCCGCTGGGCAACGGCCCATTCGCTGCCTGCGCGTAGATGGGATCGAGCAGATGGGCGAGGCCGTCGGCGATCACGATTTTCTCGAACAGGCCGATCGCGATGAAGCAGGTCGCGACGCAGAACTGGCGCTGCCAGCCCGGAACGTAGACCTGCCTGCCGAACTGATGCATCACCTCCGACCAGCGCGCCAGGGGGCCGGCGATCGCCTGCGGGAAGAAGGCGATGTAGAGCGCGTAGCGATCGAGCGCATAGAGCGGCGCCCTGCCGCGCTTGAGGTCGACCAGATACATGATGTGGTGGAAGGTGAAGAAGGAGATGCCGAGCGGCAGCCCGACGTCGAGCACCGGCAACGTCGTACCGAGCACGAGACCGACATTGGCGAAAAGGAAGTTGGCGTATTTGAACAGCGCCAGCACCGCGAGATCGAGCATGATCACCAGCGTCAGCACCGCCGGCCACTTCACACGCCCATAGGCAACCGAGGCGAGCCAGTTGATCGCGATCGAGCCGATCAGGAGCAGGACGAATGACGGGCTGCCCCAGGCATAGAAGGCGATCGACAGCGCGACCTGCACGCCGATTCGCCACTGCGGATGAGGATCGGCCAGGCGATAGATCAGCAGCGCCGCGGGCAGGAAGACCAGGAGAAAGGGATAGTCGTTGAACAGCATCGGTTCAAAGCCGCGCCATCGCCGGCGTGAGCCGGCGGATGATGCTCAGCCCGTTTCGAGGTCGGGCGCAGCGTCGCCCGGCTGCCGCAGCATGCGTCGCGCAATCTTCTCCTCGCTCGGCACCTTGACGTCCCAGGCCAGTCCCAGCGCTTCCAGCGCCCGGATGAAAATAAAGCCGGGATCGAACTCGAACCAGCGCAGGCCGAACGCCGCGGAATAGGGAAAAGCGTGGTGGTTGTTGTGCCAGCCCTCGCCCCACGCAAGCCAGGCCATCACGCCGAGATTGCGGCTGTTGTCGTCGCGGGTGACGAAGGGCTGCGCGCCAAAGCTATGCATCACGGAGTTGATGGCCGACATGGTCTGCTCGACCACGAACATGCGCACCACGCCGCCCCAGAGCAAGCCGGTGAGTGCGCCCCACAGGCTCATGGTGGCGAGGCCGCCGATCGCGGCCGGCAGCACCAGGCCGAGACCGACCCAAGTGTAATAGTAGCTGTTGACCACAACCAGCCTGCGATCCGCCATCAGGTCCGGGACATAGTGCGCAACGTTGGGATAATCGTGCTCGATCATCCAGGTCAAATGCGCGTGCAGGAAGCCGCGCAGGCGGCCGAATGCGCCCTCGCCGTGCAGTCGCGGCGAATGCAGATCGCCGTCGTGATCGGACAATTCGTGGTGCCGGCGGTGCATTGCCGCCCAGGACAGCATGGGACCGCGGCCGGCCATCGATCCCATCACGACCAGGATCGCACTCATCGCCGTGGAGGTCGCGAAGGCGCGGTGGGTGAAGAGCCGGTGATAACCGACGGTAAGGCCGAGGCCGGTGACCAGCCAGAAGCCAACGAACAGGCCAAGCTCCATCGCGCCTATTGGGCGGTAGAGCAGAACGGCCAATGCCAGCAGCGTGCCGAGAAAGGGCAAAACGTCGAAGATGATGAAATGCCGCCGCTGCATCCGGCGAAAATGCCGGCTGCGGATAATTCGATGATCGCGTTGCTGCTGCACGGGCGGATTTCCAGGGCGCCGACTATGAGTACATACCCCCGCGGCGGCCGCAACCCAAGCCACCGCCCAAGGTTTCAACAGCCACGGAAGCCTATACTATGGGCCGGACACGCCCAAATGCGTTGAAATATCACCCTTTCCGCTTGCCCCTCGAGCCGCCATGCCGTCACGTGCTGCGACGATCTTGACCGTACTGTCACTTCTCATTGCGGGACCGGCCATGGGATTCGATTCGGGATCTGATTCGGCCTTTGACATCGAGGCCCATCGCGGCGGGCGGGCACTGCTGCCGGAAAACACGCTTCCGGCCTTCGCCAACGCGCTGTCGATGGGTGTGGACACGCTGGAGCTCGACGTCGGCATCACCGCCGACGGCGAAGTCGTCGTCTCGCATGAGCGCGGGCTCAATCCTGATCTCGCGCGAGATGCGGGCGGCGCCTATATCGCGCCTCCCGGCACGCCGTTCGTGAAACTGCGGCTCGCCGACGTCAGGACCTATGACGTCGGCGAGATCCGGCCAGACAGCCCTTACGCGAAGCAATTCCCCGACCAGCGAGCCGTGCCCGGGACCCGCATTCCGACCTTGCGCGAGCTGTTCGCGCTGGTGCGCAAATCCGGCAACACGCGCGTGCGCTTTAACATCGAGACCAAGATCGATCCCAACCATCCGAACGAGACGCTCGATCCGCAAGCTTTCGTTACCAGGCTGCTCGGCGTGGTCGAAGCCGCAAAATTCTCCGACCGCGTCATGATCCAGTCGTTCGACTGGCGGACCCTGCAGCTGGTCCAGCAGCGGGCACCGAAGATGCCGACGGTGTACCTGACGCTCCAGCGCGGCTCGGGCCAAACGGTGGCGCTGGACAAGGCGACCAATTGGACGGCGGGATTCAGCCCGGCCGATCATGGCGGGTCGCTGCCCCGAACCATCAAGGCGGCGGGCGGCGCGGTCTGGTCGCCCTATTTCGGCGATGTGACCGCGGCGCTGGTCGCCGAGGCCCATGCGCTCGGGCTGCGCGTCGTGGTCTGGACGGTCAACAAGCCTGAGGACATGGCGCGCATGATCGAGATCGGCGTCGACGGCATCATCTCCGACAGGCCCGATTTGTTGCGACAGGTCGCGGGCGAGAAGGGAATTGCGTTGCCCGCGGGGACACCGGTGGAGCCTTAAGACCAGGTCTCGTGTCCCGGACGCGGTGCAGCGTGCAACGCTGCTCCGCAGAGCCGGGACCCAGAAGTTGCGATGGGCCCCGGCTCTGCTGCGCATCACTTCGTGCTGCGCAGCGTCCGGGGCACGAGACCATGAGTGGCGCGAAGCCTACTCCCCGTCCCGCAAGCGCCGGTACAGCGCGCCCAAAATGTTGGAGTAATCGTCGGTCCAGACCCGCACCCTGTCGTCGGCTTCGGTCTGCTCCCATGATTTCGACGATGCGAGCCTGCCGACGTCGGCATCCTCGCGGGCGGAGATGACGACGTCGGTCGAGAAGATGTAGTCGCCGTCGCGCCCCGAATCCTCGTTGTAGACCCAACTCTTGAGATCGTTGGCGTCGGCGATGCCGACCACGACGGTCTCGAGATCGAGGTGGCGGTTGGACACGTGCATCACCACGGCGCCGTGCGGAGCGAGCTTGTCCTTGTAGATCTTCATCGCCTCTTCGGTGGCAAGATGGATCGGGATCGCATCCGACGAATAGGCATCGACGATAATGAGATCATAGGCGCCGTCCGGCTCCTTCGCGAAGGTGAGACGCGCATCGCCGATCACCGGCTTCAGGCCCGGCATGCAGCTCGAGATGTAGCGGAAATTCTTCGGATCGCTTGCCGCGTCGACCATGGACTGATCGATCTCGAAGAAGGTCCAGCTTTCGCCCGGCTCGGCGGCGCAGGCGAGCGTGCCCGATCCGACGCCGATTGCGGCAACCTTCAGCGGCGCGCCCTTGCGCTCGCGGATCGCGGTGACGGCCTGACCGATGCCGCCATCCCTGTGATAGTAGGTGATCGGTTCGGGCCGGCCGGTGACGGGCGTGCCGTCATTGTTGAGGAAACGCTCGGCGCCGTGGATCGTGGTGCCGTGCATCAGCACATGGAAATAGCCGCCGGGCGTCACCACGATCTTGTGCACGCCGAAGAAGCTGCGCACCGTGGTGACGCGGCCTTCGTCCGCCGGATAAACCCGGATCAAGGCCAGCGCGAGCACGACGGTGGCGAATATCTTCCAGCGGTCGGCGTTGACCGCCAGCGCCAGCAGCGCGGCGACCACGCCCACGCCGCCGGCCGTCCAGACCCGGTGATCCTCGAACCATGTCGACAGCCCACCCGTCGTGGTGGACGGCACAACGAGCACGACGGCAAGCGCGGCAAGCGCCAGCCAGTACCATTTGACGATGCCCGCCAGCCGCTCGTTCGCGGGCGGCCGACACAGCGCGGCAAGCGCAACCAGGATCGGATATTCGGCGATCCAGGAGAATGTGAACGGCGCGACGAGCCCTGCGAACAGGCCGCCGACCATGCCGCCGAACGACAGCGCGACATAGAAACCGGTGAGATATTTGGCGGCAGGCCGGGTCCGCGCCAATTCGCCGTGGCAGGCCATGGCGATGACGAAGAAGCACAATTGATGGCCACCGAGCGTCAGCAGCAGGTTCTGCTCGCCGCCGAACGCCAGCAGGAAGACGATGCCCGCGATCGCGACCGGCTGGAGCATCAGCATCCATTTGTGCGGCAGCAGCGGCCGCGACTGGAACACCACTACCCAGGTCAAGAGGTACAGCGACAACGGCAGCACCCACAGCAGCGGCGCCGCCGCGACGTCGGTCGAGATGTGCGCGGTGACGGCGATGAGCAGGCCGGACGGCACTCCGGCGAGGAATATCCAGCGCAGCCGCGTCATGAAACCGGGCGCCGGCGCGTTGATATCCTCGGTGCGCGCATCGACCATGGCCAGCTTCGGCGAGCGCAAGAGCAGCACGCCACATGCCGCGATCAGGACGATCAGAATGCCGTAACCGCCGGTCCAGAGCCGGTTCTGCGTGTGCAGCGTGAACATCGGCTCCAGCAGGAACGGATAGGACAGCAGGGCGAGAAAGCTGCCGATGTTGGAGGACGCATAGAGGAAATAGGGATCATGTCCGGCAGGATGCCCGGTGCGGACGAACCAGGCCTGCAGCAACGGATTGTTGGCGGCGAGCGCGAAAAACGGCAGCCCGATCGAGATCACGAACAGGCCGAGCAGCCAGATCGCGTAGCCCGAGCCGGGCGGCTCGCCATAGGCCGAGGCGATGCCGAGCGGCAACGTGACGAAGGCTGCGATCAGCAGCAGCAGATGCACCACCACCGGAACGATGCGGTTCCTCACCTGCATCAACACATGCGCATAGGCGTAGCCCGCCAGCAGCAGCGACTGGAAGAACACCATCGCCACCGACCACACCGCCGGCGAGCCGCCGAGCCGCGGCAGGACCATCTTCGTGAACAGCGGCTGCACCGAGAACAGCAACAGCGCGCTGACGAAGATCGCGGCGGTGTAGACCGTCAGCAGCAGCCGGTTGCGTGACGAAGACGGCTGCTCCGTGGCGGCGGGTTGCACGATCGAATCCATGGAAGCTCCGGCATAATCCCGGCGGGCGCCGGGCGCGCGCAATGGAGCACAAGGCGCCTGAACGGGCAATAAAGGGTCTCGTGATGTTGCAGCGGGGAATGCTTGATATAAGACGGTCGTTCCGGAGCGATGCGACGGGCGCGAAGCGCGGCCCGGAGCATCGAACCCGGAACCTCGAGATTCTCCGGTGCGGAGCCCGCACCACAGTTCGCGCTTCGCGCACGCCGGAATGACACCACCAGGGACGCATGATCGAAACCGACGTCGTCATCATCGGCGCTGGCCATAACGGCCTCACCTGCGCGGCCTATCTCGCGATGGCCGGCTTGCGCGTGCGCGTGGTCGAGCGCCGCAAGGTGGTCGGCGGGGCCGCGGTCACGGAGGAGTTTCATCCCGGCTTCCGCAATTCGGTCGCGGCCTACACCGTGAGCCTGCTCAATCCGCAGGTGATCCGCGACCTCAAGCTGGCCGAGCAGGGCCTGCGGATCGTCGAACGGCGCGCGCAGAATTTTCTGCCCGCGGCGGACGGCAGCTATCTCCTCACCGGCGAGGGGCGGACGCAGGCGTCCGTCGCACGGCTGAGCGCGCATGATGCAAACGCGCTCGACGGGTTTTCGCGCGAGCTGGAAGAGATCGCCGACGTGCTCCGGCAGTTCGTGCTGCGCGCGCCGCCAAACCTGCTCGACGGTTTCGGCACGGCCTCGATCCGCGAAGCCGTGAACGCGTTCCAGAGCGCCAACATCCTTCGTGGGTTATCGCTGGAGCAGAACCGCAGCCTGCTCGATCTCTTCACCCGCTCGGCCGGCGAGATGCTGGATGAACGTTTCGAGCATGATCTGGTCAAGGCGCTGTTCGGCTTCGATGCCATCGTCGGCAATTATGCCAGCCCCTACGCCGCAGGCTCTGCCTATGTGATGCTGCATCACGCCTTCGGCGAGGTGAACGGCAAGAAGGGCGTCTGGGGTCACGCCATCGGCGGCATGGGCGCGATCACGCAAGCGATGGCGCGCGCCGCACGCGACCGCGGCGTCGTGATCGACACCGATGCGGGCGTGCGCGAGGTCATCATCGAGCGCGACCGCGCGGTCGGCGTGGCGCTGGAGAACGGCACGACCATCCGCTCGAAATATGTTGCAGCCAACGTCAATCCGAAGCTGCTCTATACGCGGCTGGTCGCCGCCGATGCGCTTCCCCAAAACTTCCTCGACCGCATCCGGCACTGGAAGAACGGCTCCGGCACCTTCCGCATGAACGTGGCGCTGGACCGCCTGCCCTCCTTCACGGCGCTGCCAGGCGACGGCGATCATCTCACCTCGGGCATTATCCTGGCCCCTGATCTCGGCTACATGGACCGCGCCTTCCTCGATGCCCGGGCGCACGGCTGGAGCCGAGAGCCCGTCGTGGAAATGCTGATCCCCTCGACGCTCGACGATACCCTCGCGCCCGCAGGACAACATGTCGCGAGCCTGTTCTGCCAGCATGTCGCGCCGGAGCTTCCCGATGGAAAGTCGTGGGACGACCATCGCGACGAGGTCGCCGACCTCATGATCGCGACGGTGGACAAATACGCGCCGGGTTTTGCGGCAAGCGTGCTCGGCCGCCAGATCCTGTCACCGCTCGATCTCGAACGGCAGTTCGGCCTGCTCGGCGGCGACATCTTCCACGGCGCGCTGACGCTGAACCAGCTGTTCTCGGCGCGGCCGATGCTGGGCCACGCCGATTATCGCGGACCCGTAAGAGGCCTCTATCACTGCGGCTCCGGCGCCCACCCCGGCGGCGGCGTTACCGGCGCCCCCGGCCACAACGCCGCGCAGGCGATCCTGCGGGATCACCGGTCGCTGTTCGGAAGCCGTGGATAAGCCCGTGGATAAGCTGTGGACAGGTTGTTGGCAGAGCTGTGGAAGAGGGGTGGGTTACGCCCGTCCATGCCTGGTACAAGTTGGTGGAAAATCCGGGGATGAGCGGCGGGACAATCTGTGGCCAATGTCCGGACAAGCGAGCGGATAGCCTGTGGGGCATTCTGTGAAAGCCACCCCCAAAAACGACGTCGCCCGCCAGGGGGCAATTCCCCCCGGCGGGCGCTGGTCGAAAGCAGTCGTATGGAGAAATGGCCCCGCCGGAAATGGGAGGCGGAAATTACTTCAAGGAGGTGCTAATCGAGGTGAACTTCTCGTTCATCGTGGTGCCCAGGCCGTTCACCACGGTGATGATCGCCAGCGCGATACCTGCTGCGATCAGGCCGTATTCGATTGCGGTTGCACCTGAATCGTCGGTCCAGAACTTCAAAATCATGCGCTTCAAGTCTCGCCTCCTATTCCATTTCGAGCTGTGTGGTTTGCCCAACATCCGCAAATTTACGTCCTACAACCTGCGGTCGGGTTAATCTCAAGAATGCAAGTTATGCGAAAAATTGGGAACAAAAGTTCCAAAAATTGAACCGGACGGAACCCTGAGAATGCAGCCCTCCACCCATCGCGCCAGTTTTTCGATTGGCAGCGAGATCGCCGCCAGGCGCATTGTCGACGTCCTCACCGAAATGTTCTTCGAGGACGATGCGGCGGTCGCCGCCTTCGAGCAGCCTAACGGACAGTGGGACGTCGCGCTGCATTTCGCGAACGCGCCGGACCGGGCGTGGCTTCGCGAACTCGTTGCAACCTCAGCAGGAAATGAGATCGCGGACACGCTGGCCTTCGACACCGTCGAAGCCAGGGACTGGGTCAAATCAAGCCTGGAAGATCTCGTCCCGGTGCCGGCCGGGCGCTTCGTCGTCCACGGCAGCCATGACCGCGACTGCGTGCCGCCAAACAAGCTCGCCATCGAGATCGAGGCCGCTCTCGCCTTCGGCACCGGCCATCACGGCACCACACGCGGCTGTTTACTCCTGCTTGACCATGTCCTGAAAAGCACCCGGCCCGGCCGCGTGCTCGACCTCGGCACCGGGACCGGCGTGCTCGGGATAGCGGCGGCGAAGGCGCTGCATCACGCGGTGCTGGCCTCCGACATCGACCCGGCCTCGGTCAAGGTGGCAGCCGAGAACGCCTTGTTGAACGAGGTCGGTCACCATGTGCGAGTGATCCGCGCCACCGGCTTCGCTGCGGCTGATTTCGGCAGATGCGGCCCGTTCGACCTGGTGCTGGCCAACATCCTTGCCAATCCGTTACGGCAATTGGCGGGCCCGTTGACGCGGCACCTCGCCCCTGGCGGGCGCGTCATCCTCTCCGGCCTGTTGACGCCCCAGGTCCCCGCCGTGATCGCCGCCTACCGCGCGCGCGGCCTCGTGCCTCTGAAGCACCTGCGGATCGAAGGGTGGAGCAGCCTGCTGCTGCGGAAGATGGGGTGAGTACGGGTGCTGCAGTAGATGCCGCTACTTTGCGGCCTTCTCGTCCCGGCGCATCGGGCGCTCGGCCTGCGAGGCGCGCCTCGCACGGCGCTCGGCAAAACGGTCGATCATCTGGCTGATGAGGCCGCGCGGTTTCTTCGGTGTCGCCGCAGCCGGAGCGCGGCGCACCGGCGGCGTAATCTTCTCAAACGTGAACGCTGGCATCGAGTGTCCCCTCGTCGTTGAGATGAACAACTTGCTCGAATTTCCCTGTTATCCGGACGAAGCGCAACTGCCGCATCCTGTACTCCACTCAATTCGAATGGAACTTGTTCAAGCACAGTCCATGCCAGATGCGACCTCAAATGCGTCTACATTGCGGACTGATCCGCATGATCCTAAAGTGATCCACCATGTTCGAAGCTCACTTCCAGACATTCGAGGAGCCCGAGGCCGGCGTCGCATTGACGGCCCGGCTGGCCGCGCTCCGTGAAGAACTCGCCCGCCGCAAGCTGACCGGTTTCGTGATTCCACGCGCCGATCAGCAGCAGAATGAGTATGTGCCGCCGTCGGAAGAGCGCCTGGCCTGGCTGACAGGTTTTACGGGCTCGGCGGGACTGGCGGTGGTGCTGACGCACGAGGCAGCATTGTTCGTCGATGGACGCTACACGATCCAGGCGGCCAAGCAGGTCGATTCAAGGGCCTGGGCCGTGGAATCTCTGATCGATCCCCCGCCGGAAAGCTGGATCTCGGCACACCTGAAGGCCGGCGACCGCCTCGGATTTGATCCGTGGCTGCACACTTTTGCGGCAGCCGAGCGTTTGTCCGCCGCCTGCACCAAGGCCGGTGCCGAGCTGGTCGCGGTCGACAGCAATCCGGTCGATGCGATCTGGCAGGACCGGCCACAGCCGCCGATTGCACCGGTCGCGGTGCATGGGATGCAACATGCCGGCGTGACTGAGGCCGAGAAGCTGACGCAGATCATGAGCGAAATCGTCAAGCTCGGCGTCGATGCGTTGGTGCTGTCCGACAGCCATGCCGTGGCCTGGACGTTCAACATCCGCGGCGCCGACGTCGCGCATACGCCGCTGCCGCTGTCCTATGCGCTGGTGCCGAAGGACGGCCGTCCCACCATCTTCATCGATCACCGTAAGCTCTCCAATCTGACCCGCGACCATCTCGAGCAGTCTGCCGACGTGCGCGAGCCCGATGCGATGGCGCCGACGCTGATGGCGCTCGCCAAGAGCGGTGGATCGATCGCGCTCGACAATGCGACCGCGGCCGACGCCCTCAGCCGGCTGATCACGGGTGCCGGCGGCAAGCCGGTGCGCGGCAGCGATCCGATCGCGCTGCTCAAGGCGGTCAAGAACATGACCGAGATCAAGGGCACGCAAACGGCGCACCGGCGCGACGCCGTGGCGCTGGCACGCTTCCTCGCCTTCATCGACCGCGAGGCGGCAAGCGGCAAGCTCACCGAGATCGACGCGGTCGAGGCACTGGAGACGTTCCGCCGCGACACCGGCGCGCTCAAGGACGTGTCGTTCCCGACCATATCGGGCACCGGCCCGAATGGCGCCATCGTGCACTACCGCGTCACCCGCAAGAGCAACCGGCGGATCGTGCCCGGCGATCTGCTGCTGATCGATTCAGGTGCACAATACGAAGACGGCACCACCGACGTCACCCGCACCATGGCCGTGGGCGAGCCCACCGACGAGATGCGCGACCGTTTCACGCGTGTGCTGCGCGGCCACATCGCGATCGCGCGGGCGATCTTTCCAGACGGCGCCACCGGCGCGCAGCTCGACACACTCGCACGGCAATATCTCTGGGCCGCCGGCGTCGATTTCGAGCATGGCACCGGCCACGGCGTCGGCAGCTATCTCTCGGTGCACGAAGGACCGGCGCGGATATCGAAGCTCGGCACCACGCCGCTGAAGCGCGGCATGATCCTGTCCAACGAGCCCGGCTACTACAAGACCGACGGTTTCGGCATCCGCATCGAGAACCTCGAACTGGTGGTCGCAGCCGACATCAAGGGTGCGGAAAAATCGATGAACGCGTTCGAGACGCTGACCCTGGCGCCGATCGACCGCCGGCTGATCGATGTGGCCATGCTGGGCAAGGACGAGCTCGACTGGCTCAACGCCTATCACGCGCGCGTCAGGACCGAGGTGCGGCCAGCGCTGGACGAGACGACGAAGGCCTGGCTGGACCAGGCCACGGCGGAGTTGAAGGCGTAAGCGCGTCGTCGCGAAGCCGCATGGCACTACGCGATTTGCGCAGGGCTGCTTCTCCACCCGCGCTGTCATTCCCCGCGAAGGCGGGGAATCCAGTATTCCAGAGACAGCAAACGTATGCGGAGAAGCCGCGGCGTACTGGATCGGCCGGTCAAGCCGGGCGATGACACCAACTTTCTGGCACGAACATCGCGCCCAATCGGTCGCCATCGTGCCCTCATCACAACCGTCCCGGAATCCGTATAGCCGCATTCCGAAACGCCGATATGCGTCATGTGCCAGCACGCTAGAGTCCGATTCGAATTTCTACCAGACGGACACGCATGCACGGCATGATCAGCACGCCGCCGGAAACGGCGAAGAGCCTCGCGACCTCGCGCGTGGTGTTGCTGCTGCTCGTCGTCATGACCGGCATCGCGCCGATCTCGCTTTACATGCTGGTTCCGGCGCTGCCGGTGCTGGCGACGACATTTGGCAGCGACATCTCGGTCGCGCAGATGACGGTGTCGCTGTACATGGTCGGCATCGCGCTGTCGCAACTCATCATGGGCCCGCTGTCGGACCGTTTCGGGCGACGCCCGGTGCTGCTCGGAGGACTGGCGCTGATGGTCGTCGCCAACGTCGCCTGCATCTTCGCGGAAACGCTGCCGCAGCTGATCGCCGCGCGCTTCTTCCAGGCATTGGGCGGCGCCGCCGGCATGGTGGTGAGCCGCGCCATCATCCGCGACATCTACGAGCGCGACCGCGTCGCCTCGATGATCAGCCTCGTCGTCGCGGCGCTGATGATCGGGCAGATGGTCTCCCCGCTCACCGGCGGCCTGATCGAAACCGCATTCGGCTGGCGCGCGATCTTCTACGCCATCACCGTCGCCGCGATCATCGTCGCCGTCGGCATCGCGATCGCGCTGCCCGAGACCCGCCGAGACCGCGCCGCCGGCAGCGGCTTTCGCGGCGACGTCGGCATCCTGATCCGCAACCGCGCCTTCGTCGGCTACGTGATGTGCCAGGTGCTGGCCTCGCAGATCATCTTCACCTTCGCCGGCGGCGGGCCCTATATCGTGGTGACGCAGATGGGCAGGACCAGCGCCGAATACGGCGCGTGGTTCGCGACGACGGGTTTTGCGTATCTCGTCGGCAATCTGCTTTGTGTGCGCTTTGCGCCCAGGCACTCGCTGGAGAAGTTGATCTGGTTCGGCCTCGCGCTCCAGCTTTGCGGCAGCCTGTTGAACCTGCTCTGGAGCTTCGCCGGCTGGAACGAGGCACCCGCCTGGCTGTTCGGCACGCAGATGATCGTGATGGTCGGCAATGCCTTCGTAATGGCGAACTCGGCCGCCGGCGCGATCAGCATCCGTCCCGAGGCCGCCGGCACGGCGTCAGGTGCGATGGGCTTCCTCCAGCAAGGCATCGGCGCGCTGATGTCGCAATTCGGCGCCTATCTCGGCGGCCATTCCGCGACCACGCTGCCGCTTACCGCCGCGGTGCTGGCGATCTCCCTGCTCTGCGCCTGCACGATGATCTTCGTCGTCCCCCGCCGCGAGATCATGGTGAGCGAGACGCTGATCGGGCAGGCGGAAGAGGAAGAGAGCGGGATGATGTAAGGGATGGCGATCGCCACGACCTCGGTGTCATCCCCCGCGAAAGCGGGGGATCCAGTACGCCGCGGCTTTTCCGTATCCTCGCACTGTCTCTGGAATACTGGATTCCCCGCCTTCGCGGGGAATGACAGCGGAGCGAGACGCGCCAGCGCGCCCTCCTCACTCCCCGATCAGCGCCAGCCACTCGTCCTCGGTCAGCACCTTGACGCCATGCTTGTTGGCTTCCGCGAGCTTCGAACCCGCGCCGGGGCCGGCGACGACGAGATCGGTTTTCTTGGACACCGATCCGGACACTTTTGCGCCTAACCGCTCAGCGGTGGCCTTGGCCTCGTCACGCGTCATCTTCTCCAGCGAGCCCGTGAACACCACGGTCTTGCCGGCGACGGCGGAATTGCTCTTCGGCTTCTCGGCGTCGATGATCTCGACCTCCTTGGTCAGCCGCTCGACGATGCCGCGATTGTGACTCTCGCCGAAATAATCGGCGATGCTCTTGATCACGGTCTCGCCGATCTGGTCGAGCGCATCCATCTCGGCCATCGCCTCCTCGTCGCCCCTGGCGACCTTGAGGCTGGCGTCGTGGAAGGCGTCCCAGGAGCCATAGCCGCGTGCCAGTGCCAGCCCCGTGGTCTCGCCGATATGGCGCATGCCGAGCGCGTAGATAAAGCGCTCCAGTGCAATCTTGCGACGGCTCTCGATCGCGCTGAACAAATTGCGCACCGACGTTGCGCCGTAACCCTCGATGTCCTCGAGCTTGAGTTTCGAATTGCGCTTTTCCAGCGTGAAGATGTCCGCTGGCTCCTTCACAAAACCCTCGTCGAAGAAATACTGGAGCTGCTTCTCGCCAAGACCGTCGATGTCGAAGGCGCGCCGCGACACGAACAGCTTCAGATGTTCGATTTTCTGATAGGGGCAGGCGAACTCGCCGGTGCAGCGGGCGCGTGAGCCCTCCTCTCCCGCCGCCGTTTCCTCGCGCGTGACATCGGTGTGCAGCGGGCACGGGCACTTCTTCGGAAACTGGAATTCCTTGGCAGCCTTCGGCCGCTTGTCGAGGACGACGTCGACCACCTGCGGGATGACGTCGCCGGCGCGCTGGATCACGACGGTGTCGCCAATCCTGATGTCGCGGCCCTCGCGCAGCACCTCGCCCTTGTTGCCGATGCCCTTGATGTAGTCCTCGTTGTGCAGCGTGACGTTCTGCACGATTACGCCGCCGACGCCGACCGGCTCGAGCTTGCCCACCGGCGTGAACGAGCCGGTGCGGCCGACCTGGATCTCGATGTCGCGCAACACCGTCATGGCGCGTTCGGCCGGGAATTTGTGGGCGATGCCCCAGCGCGGCGTGCGCGAGACGAAGCCGAGCCGTTCCTGCCAGTCGATGCGGTCGACCTTGTAGACGACGCCGTCGATGTCGTAGTCGAGCTTTGCGCGCTGCTCCTCGATCGAACGATGAAACGCCAGCAGTTCCTCGACGGAGTGACAGAGTTGGGTCAGTGGATTGGTCTTGAAGCCGCAGCGCTCGAACCAGCCGATCATGCCGCTCTGCGTACCCTCGGGCATCGCGCTCATCTCGCCCCAGGCATAGGCGAAGAAGCCGAGGGGGCGCGAGGCGGTGATGGTCGGATCCTTCTGCCGGAGCGAGCCCGCGGCCGAGTTGCGCGGATTGGCGAAGATGGTGCTGCCTTCCGCCTTCTGCCGCTCGTTGAGCGCGAGGAAGGCCTTCTTGGTCATGTAGACCTCGCCGCGCACCTCGCAGATATCGGGGACGTTGCGTCCCCTAAGCTTTTGCGGCACGTCTTCGAGCGTGCGGATGTTGGCGGTGACGTCCTCGCCTTCAGCGCCGTCGCCGCGCGTCGCGGCGGTGACGAGCTCGCCACCCTCATAGCGCAGCGACATCGAGAGGCCGTCGATCTTCGGCTCGGCGGAGAAATCGATCCTGTCGTCCTCGAGCTTCAGGAAGCGCACGATGCGGCCGACGAAGTCGCGCAGATCCTCTTCCGCAAAGGCGTTGTCGAGCGACAGCATGGGGACCGAATGCCGCACTTTCTTGAAGCGGCCTGACGGTGCAGCACCGACTTTCTGCGACGGCGAGTCCGCGCTGACGAATTCCGGAAAGCGCTTCTCGATCGCGTTAAAGCGCTGGCGCAGCGCGTCATACTCGGCATCCGTGACGGTGGGCGCGTCCTCCTGATAGTAGCGTTCGTTATGCCCCTCGATTTCGAGCGCAAGCCGCATGTGCTCGACCTTGGCCTGCGCCTTGGTGAGGTCGACGACGTCGCGAAGCGGTGTTGCTTTGGATTTTACTGCTCTGGCCATGGTGCTTGAATACGACGGAGCGGACGGGAGGGTAAAGGCAGGTTGAAGTCTCGCGCCCCGGACTCAGCGCAGCGCTTCTTTAGCGGTGCGCTGCAGAGCCGGGGCCCATCGGGGGCGACATTCTGGGTCCCGGCTCGCGCTACGCGCGTCCGGAACGACAAATCAAGCCGTCGCTGCCTTGAGCAGCCGGTCCGCGGCAGCCCTCGCCTCGGCGGTGATCTCGGCGCCGGCGAGCATCCGCGCGATCTCCTCGCGGCGGTGGTCGGCGGCGAGCGCATTGACACGAGTGGCGACGCGCTTGCCCTTGTCCAGGGCGTCCTTGGAGATCAGCAAATGCTGGTCGGCACGGGCGGCGACCTGCGGGGCGTGGGTGACGGCCATCACCTGGACCTTGCCGGCGAGCCGCGCCAGCCGTCCGCCGATGGCGTCCGCGACCGCGCCGCCGACGCCGGTGTCGATCTCGTCGAAGACCAGGGTCGGCGCCGAGCCGCGGTCGGACAGCACGACCTTCAGCGCCAGCAGGAAACGCGACAGCTCGCCGCCGGAAGCGACCTTCATCATCGGCCCCGGCTTGGTGCCCGGGTTGGTCTGCACCCAGAACTCGACGCGGTCGAACCCTTGCGGACCCGGCGTGGCCTCGTCGGTCTGGACCTGGGTCATGAACTTGGCGCGTTCGAGTTTGAGCGGCGCGAGCTCGACGTTGACCGCCTTGTTGAGCTTCTCCGCCGATTTCTGCCGCGCCATCGACAGCTTCTTGGCGGCCGCGGCATAGCGCGCATCGGCCTCGATCGCGGCCTGCTCCAGCTTCTTCAGCCGTGAGGCGCCGGCATCGATCAGGACGACATCGGCGGCGTATCTGGCAGCAAGCGCGGCGAGCCCATCGACCGGTGTGGAATATTTGCGCGAGGCGGCGCGCAACGCGAACAGTCGCTCCTCGATGCGTTCGAGCTCTGAGGGGTCGAAATCGGTCGCGGCAAGCGCCGCCTGGAGATGCTGGTCGGCCTCCTCCAGCGCGTTGATCGCGATGTCGATCGCCCTCACCGCGGGCTCGACCAGCGCCGGCGAGTTGACGCCGCGGCGCTCCAGCCGGCGCACGGCGGCCGACAGCGAGGCGACCGGCGAATGGTGGCCGCCGACCGCCTCCTGCGCCTCGCGCAGGTCGGAGGCGATCTTCTCGCCCTGCATCATGGTGGTCCGACGGGACGCCAGCGAGGTCTCCTCGCCGTCCTTGGGCGCGAGCTGCTTCAATTCGTCGGAGGCGTGACGAAGGTAATCGGCTTCGCGCGCGGCGCGCTCCATGCCGGCGCGATGCTCGTCCAGCGCTGTGTTGGCGGTGCGGCGGGCGTCCCAGAGCGCTTCGACCGCCGAGACGTCCTTTTCGAGGCCGGCGAAGGCGTCGAGGAGGCGGCGGTGGGTGGCGGCATCGACCAGAGCACGCTCGTCGTGCTGGCCGTGGATCTCGACCAGGGCAGCACCGACCGCCTTCAGCGTCTGCACGCTGATCGCCTGGTCGTTGATGAAGGCGCGGGTGCGGCCGTCGGCGAGCTGGACCCGGCGGAGAATCATCTCGCCAGTATCCTCCAGCCCGTTCTCCGCGAGGATTTTCGCTGCAGGGTGATTCTTGGGGATATCGAACACGGCAGTAACCTGCCCCTGCTCCACGCCATGGCGCACGAGGCCGGCATCGCCGCGGCCGCCGAGCGCCAACGCAAAGGCATCGAGCAGGATGGATTTGCCCGCACCGGTCTCGCCGGTCAAAACCGCGAGGCCCGGTGCGAATTCGATATCGAGCCGTTCGATCAGGACGATGTCACGGATCGACAGACGCGCCAGCATGGAATTCTATTTCCTAGCCGAGACCCATTTTCTTGAAGGTCTTGCTAATCCAGGACCCCTGATTCTCGCTCGGTTCGAGACCGCCTGATTTTACAAGATTATAGGCGTCCTTGTACCAGCGACTGTCAGGAAAATTGTGCCCGAGCACGGCGGCGGCCGTCTGGGCCTCGCCGACGATCCCGATCGCCATATAGGCCTCGGTCAGGCGGTACAGCGCCTCCTCGACGTGGCGGGTGGTCTGGTACTGCGTCACCACGGCCTTGTAGCGGTTGATCGCCGCCGTGTAGTCGCGCTTCTGCGCGTAGTAGCGGCCGACGTTCATTTCCTTGCCGGCGAGCTGGTCGCGCGCACCTTCGATCTTGGCCTTGGCCGAGGTCGCATATTCGGACGTCGGATATTTGCGCACCACCTCTTCCAGCGAGGCGATCGCCTTCTCGGTGCGGGTCTGGTCCCGGCTGATGTCCGGAATCTGGTCGTAATGCGAGGCGGCAATCAGATATTGCGCGTAGGCCGCATCCGGGCTGCCGGGATGCAGCGTGACGTAGCGCGTGGCCGCGCCGATGCAATTGTCATAATCGCCGCCCTGGTAGGACGCGTAGGCCGACATCAGCAACGATTTGCGGGCCCAGTCGGAATAAGGATGCTGGCGGTCGACCTCTTCGAACTTCTTGTTCGCCGCCTTCATGTCCTTCTTCTCGTTCATGAGGTACAGGCCCTCATTGTAGATCTTGTCGGCGGGCTCCTCGACGAAGGTGTCGTCCTTGGCGGTGAACTTGTCCCAAAGCGCACCGGTGCCGCAGCCGGCCAGCGGCAGCGCGAGCACGAAGAGGGCGACAGCCTGAATCAGCCCACGGGCTCGAGACGAGACTTCTCGAGACGGGACTTGAAGATATCCGCGCGTCATACGCTGTGCCGACATGAGTATTGCCCTGACGCCCTGTGGTGCGGTGTCCGCCAGCCCATGAACCCCGTCCTGGGCGCGAAATATAGCCGTGGTGCCTGCCATGCAGCCACGCCGGTGTAACCGAAAAACGATCTTCAACCAACCGGATAGGCAGGCATTCCGCCCGGATTAAGGCGAACGCGCCGCAATCCTAGCCGATCATCGTTACCAGGAGTTTCCCGGGGAAAGCCGCCGCCAAACGCCTATTGCAACGGGTCTCTTCAGGACCCGTCTCTCTTCAGGATCCGTCTCGCTTCAGGAAACGTCCGGCCCGTAGACCGCGGCGATCCGGCCACCGACGATGCCACGACCGGTTTCGGCCACCGGACGCGTGGTACGGCGGGCTGCTTCGCCCTCGACCACCCGCCAGGCGGTGCGGTCGGCGAGCAGCGTGGTCAGGACGGCGTGGTTGAGCTTGTGGCCGCCACGTACCGAGCGGTAGGCGCCGAGCAGCGGCAGACCGGCCAGCGCGAGGTCGCCGATCACGTCCAGCACCTTGTGGCGGGCGCATTCGTCGGCGTAGCGCAGGCCTTCGGTGTTGAGCAGCCGCTCCTCGTCGAACACGACGGTGTTGTCGAACGAGGCGCCGAGCGCATAGCCGGCGCTCCAGAGCCGCGCAACGTCGCACATCAGACCGAAAGTCCGGGCCCGGCCGACTTCGCGGCGGAAACGCTCCGGGTTGAGGTCGAAGGCGTAGCTCTGCTGGCCGATGACAGGATTGGTGAAGTCGATCTCGACCTCGGCGCGGAACCCGTCGGCATAGGGCCTGATCTCACCGAAGGAGTCGCCGATCTTGACCGAGATCGGCTTCAAAACCTGGATGAAGCGGCGCTGTGCCGACTGGGTCACGATGCCGGCCTGGTCGATCGCCGCAACGAAGGCTGCCGCACTGCCGTCCATGATCGGCACTTCGGGCCCGTCGATCTCGATGATGGCGTTGTCGACGCCCATGCCCCGCAGCGCAGCAAGCACATGCTCGGCGGTGGAAACCAGCGGACCGTTGCGATCACCGAGGACGGTGGCGAAATCGGTCGCGATCACCTGCTCGGCGGTGGCCTGAACTTCGCGGTCGCTTCCCTCAAGCCCGGTACGGACGAAAACAAAGCCCGCGTCGACAGGCGCGGGTCCAAGCGTAAGCGTGACGGGAAGACCGGAATGAACGCCGACGCCTGCCACACTGGCTTGCGCACGAAGCGTTGTTTGCCGGCTAAATTTCATCAGGAACCGCCCCACTACGACCATCGCGACTTATACTGAACCCGACTGAGCGGCCTAGACCGCTCGTTCCGAATCCGTATCCCCAAGTCACGGCAAACCATAGTCACTGCCTCAAACAGCGCCAACTCACGCTTTTTTACCGATTGTTACCCCAAACCCGCCGTATTCGCGCCAAGGCTTAACCAAATTGGACCGGAGTTCGGAGCCGTTTTCGGCAGTTTTACTGAACCATCGAATACGTAATTAACGATTTAAAATCAGTTGCTTGGCCACGCAATCCGGATATGCACGGGGCAAAAGAAAAGGTCCCGGCAAGCTTCCCGCCGGGACCTTTTTTCGTCTGCCTTATTGTAACAATCCTCAGGTCGCCTGCCGCCGCAGGAAGGCCGGGATATCAAGATGGTCGTCTCCCTGTGGCGCCGGGGCAACAGGCGCGGGACGGCCATGCATGTCCAGGCCCTGCGGCGCGGGACGACGGGCATACTCGGACACCGGCTCGGCGGACGCGATTTGCTGCGCCACGGTCTTCTGGGGGCGGCGCTCGGGCAGCGGCGGCATCGCGGGACCGGCGGTGCGGGCCGCGATCGGCGCCTCGCTCTCCTCGTCACGACGGCCGAGGCCGACATTGGCGAGGCGCTGGAGCAGCGACAGCCGGGTCTTCTGCGGAGTCTCCTCCTCGACCTCGCCGCGGGCCTGGCGAAGCTCGGCCTGGGCGGGCATCGGAAGTTCCTCGATCCGCGGCATCCGCGGTGTGCGGACCGGCGCACGCTCGGCCTGCGGCGGGATGAAGGTTTCCGGCGTCATCGGCTCATGCATGGCCATCGGCGCCTGCTCGGGCTCCGGAAACAGCGTGGGCTTCTGCGCGATCGGGCGCACGGTGACGTCGCCATAGGTCTGCATCGGCGCGGGAGCCTGCGGGACGTCCGCAACGGCGGCGGCGATGGCGGCAAGCGCAGCGCGCTCGACGTTCGGACGCGGAGCCGTGGGAGCGGCGGCAAACTGGCCCGATCCGGCGGCCGGGGTCTGCGCTTCGAACTTCTGGGCGCGCTCGGCCATGCGCTGATTGTCGGCGCGCAGCCGTGCGGTCAAATCGGCAAGACGGCTCTCGGCAGCCGCGGCCGGAGCAGCGGGAGCCTGCTGCGCCTGCGGTGCAGGGTTCGCGACGGGAGCGCTGGTGGCCTGGCTGTTGCGCGCGATCGCGGCCTGCTCGATGCCGGTGGCGACGACCGAGACGCGGATCAGGCCGTCGAGGGCTTCGTCGAAGGTGGCGCCGACGATGATGTTGGCGTCCTGGTCGACTTCCTCGCGGATGCGGGTCGCAGCTTCGTCGACCTCGAACAGGGTGAGATCCTTGCCGCCGGTGATGGAGATCAGGAGGCCCTTGGCGCCCTTCATCGAGCTATCGTCGATCAGCGGGTTGGCGATCGCGGCTTCGGCGGCGGTCAGCGCGCGCTTGTCGCCGGAGGCTTCGCCCGTGCCCATCATCGCCTTGCCCATCTCGCGCATGACGGCGCGGACGTCGGCGAAGTCGAGATTGATCAGGCCTTCCTTGACCATCAGGTCAGTGATGCAGGCAACGCCCGAATAGAGCACCTGGTCGGCCATCGCGAAGGCGTCGGCGAAGGTGGTCTTTTCGTTGGCGACCCGGAACAGGTTCTGGTTCGGGATGATCAGCAGGGTGTCGACGACCTTGTGCAGCTCGTTGATGCCTGCTTCCGCGGTGCGCATGCGGCGGCCGCCCTCGAAGTGGAACGGCTTGGTCACGACGCCGACGGTGAGGATGCCCATCTCGCGCGCGATCTTGGCGATCACGGGAGCCGCACCGGTGCCGGTGCCGCCGCCCATGCCGGCGGTGACGAACACCATGTTGGCGCCCGAGAGATGATCGCGGAGTTCGTCCATCACCTCTTCGGCCGCGGCGGCGCCGACGACCGGCTGCGAACCTGCGCCCAACCCTTGCGTGGCGGCCGTGCCCATCTGGACGATGCGCTGCGCCTTCGACATCGTCAGCGCCTGCGCGTCGGTGTTGGCGACCACGAAGTCGACGCCCTGGAGGCCCGCCGTGATCATGTTGTTGACGGCGTTGCCACCGGCGCCGCCGACGCCGAACACGGTGATGCGGGGCTTCAGTTCGTGAATATCAGGAACATTGATGCTGATGGTCATGTTTGCCTCTCGATCACGCGCGCGTGGGTTCGCCCCGGCCGACGGCCGCGGGAGTTGATGAAAATCGAATATTGCGGGAAGGAGTCATCAGAAGCCCTCGCGTAGCCATCGTCCGACCCTTCCGAAATACCCGCCGGTCCCCGTCCTGACCTGCTGCCGCGTATGCCGCGGTTCGACATGTTCGTGGTGAACATATTGCGGGTAGACGAGCAGTCCGGCCGGCACCGCGAAGGCGGCGTTCTTCGCCTCGTTGGGCAGCCGGCCGAAGCCGAGCGGACGTCCGACCCGTACGGGCCGGCCGAGAATCTGCGTTCCGAGCTCAACGAGACCGGTGAGCTGCGAGGCCCCGCCCGAGAGCACGACGCGGCCGTTGGGCTCTGAGGCGAAGGGCGAATCCTTCAGCTTGTCCCGAACCATTTCGAAGACTTCCTCGGCACGATGCTTGACGATGTTGGCGATGGTAGCGCGGGAGACGATCTGCGGCAGATCCTGCTCGTCACCGGCTGTCGGTACAGACATCAGCTCACGCGAGTCCGATCCGCCGGTGATGACGGTCCCGTATAACGTCTTGATTCGCTCGGCATCGGCAATGGTCGCGGAGAGTCCGCGCGCCAGATCCATCGTGATGTGTTGCCCGCCGACCGCAAAACCGGCGGCATGCACGAAGCGGCCGCCGGAAAAGACCGCGATCGTGGTGGTGCCCGCGCCCATCTCGACCACGGCAGCGCCTAAATCGGCTTCGTCATCGGTCAACACCGACAGGCCGGCCACATAGGGGCTTGCCGCCATGGCTTCGACATTGATGTGGCAGCGTTCGACCGCCAGCATCAGGTTCCGCGCCACGGTGGCGTCGCAGGTGACGACGTTCATGTCGATGCCGAACTGATGCGCAACCATGCCCCGGGGGTCGCGGATGCCCTTGACGCCGTCGAGCGTGTAGCCGACCGGCAGCGCGTGCAGCACGGTGCGGCCTTCGCCGGTGGCGTGGCGCATGCCGGTGGAGGTGACGCGGCTGACATCGGCCGGCGTCACGGCGCCGCCGCGGATGTCGGCAGCAGCTTCGACCAGCTGACCGGAGAGCCGGCCGCCGGAGACCGACAGCAGCACGGACTCGACCCGCACCTTGGCCATCTTCTCCGCAAGACCGACGGCCTGTCGCACCGCCTGCTCGCATTCGCCGAGATCGATCACGGCGCCGGCCTTCATGCCGCGCGACTGGATCTGGCTGTAGCCGATCAGCTCCACCGCATGGGTCCGGTCGCGCAGGGCTTCGCTCGGCGCCGACGGTTTCAGCCGCGCAATCATGCAGGCGATCTTGCTGGTGCCGATGTCGAGGCAGGCGACGAGGCCGCCGCGCTTGTGCGGCATCGGGCGTGTCTTCGGTGTCTGGGTGCGATCAAGACCGGTCATGCAGCGTCCCCGGCCTTTTTCTTCTTCTTGTCCTTGAACAAATCGTCGCGCGCCTTGGCGGCGTCCTCGGACAGCTGCACCACCAGCCGATCGGGCAGGCGCAGGTCGATGGCGACGATGTCCCGGGAGAACAGCCTGTCCTCCTTGTCGAGCCTGGACAGCATCGCAAGCGCGTTGCCGACGTCCTGCTCGGGCAGGCGGATGTCGAGGCCGTCCTTCAGCCTCAGGTTCCAGCGCCGCTCACCGACGAAGATCGCGGCCTTGGTGATCGAGTTGACCTGCGGATAGCGCGCCAGCAAAGCGAGGAAGTCGCGGGCCTGCGTCTCGGCACCCTTGCCGACCACGAGCGGCAGCGACAGGAACCGGCGCGAGACATAGGGCTCGAGCACGGCGCCGTCATCGGCGATGACTGAGAGGCGGCCGGCCTCCTGCCACAGCGCGAACGCCTTGCGCTCGGTGAGCTCGATCATGAGCTGGCCCGGATAGAGCTTCAGCACGGTCGCATCCGCGATCCAGGGATTGGCCTTGAGCTTGTCGCGCACGGCGTCGGCGTCGAGGAACAGCAGCGAGGATCGGCCGCTGACGCCGCCGATCGCGAGGATCTCGTCCTGGCTGAGCTGCTTGCGGCCGTTGATCACGACGGAGGTGATGCGGAAACCGGCGGAATTGGCCAGCGCGTTGCGGGTGTCGTTGACCGCCGTGATGAAATCCTGGAGATGGCCGCCCTTGACGATACCGAAGCCGCAGCTTCCGATCAGGAGCAGCACCGTCATGGTGATCCCGACCCGGCGCGGCAGATAGCGCTCGACCAGCGCGACCAGCCGCGGCGGCGGCTCGCGCTCGATGACGGCTTTGGCCCTGATCTTTTCCTTGGCTGCAGCACGCGCGCCGTGAACTCTTTCCTGGCGCTTGTCCAGCACCCACTCGCGCAGAAGCACGACCGCTCCGATAGCGGCCGCCTTCAGGTCAGCTTGGGGCCTCAGCGATCTGAAAAGCGACCGAGTGAGGCTTCCTGCTCCATCCATTGCACGAGCTCGTCAACAGTTTGCCCGCGACATCGCGCGGGTCCTGGCGAACATGACGTCTCGGACTTGCCGGGCCGGGTGCTGGTCTTCAGCAGAAGAAAACCTCTCCCCTTCAGAGCGTTCGCTGGAGGTGACAACACCCGCAACGGTCCACGCGCCGGCAGCCAAAGCGTCATATGCGCCGCCAGCGTTAACCTTCGGACGTCCTGGTAAACAAAAGGTAAAGTTCGTTAACGACGTGAGCTATTTGCCCAGGCCTGTGAGGCATTTATGCCGCAATATCCGGCATTTTACCGGTTTTGGGTTCCAAAACCGGCCGTTTCGCCGATTCGGCCGTTAACCAGTCCTAATTATTTTCGCACACCGGCCACGGCGAGCTCGACCAGGCCGCGCAGGAAGTCGACGAACTCGATGCCCTCGGCCTTCAGCGCCTTGGGGTAGAGCGAGGACTTGGTCAGGCCGGGCAGCGTGTTGGTTTCGAGATAGACCAGCCCCTTGTCCGAGACGATGAAGTCCGAACGGGAATAGCCGGTGCACGACATCGCCCGGTGCGCCAGCATCGCCTGCTGCTTCAGCGCCGCGGTGATCTCCGCCGTGAAGCGGCCGGGACAGATCTCCTGAGTCGACTTCAAAAGATATTTTGCCGCGTAGTCGAAACTGCCCTCGCCCGGAATGATCTCGATCGGCGGCAGCGAGATGATCGAGCCGTCCGGCCGCTCCAGCACACCGCAGGTCGCCTCGACGCCGGCGATGTAGGGCTCGATCACGTATTCTTCGTGCTTCGCCGCATTACGGACGGCGACGAGATCCTGCCTGGCGTTGACGAAGATCAGGCCGTAGCTCGAGCCATCCCTGGCGGGCTTTGCGATCAGCCGGCCGTATTCGGCGAAGGCCTCGTCGATCTGGTCCAGCGCAATGTTGGCCGGCGGCGTCACGCCGCCGAGCGCAGCGAAATGCTTGGCTGCGATCTTGTCGAACGCGAGATGCGAGGAGGCCGAGCCCGATCCGGTGAAAGGCACGCCGCGCGCCTCGCACATCACCTGCAATTCGCCGTTCTCGGCCCGCCCGCCATGCAAGCTGAGCACCAGCACGCGGTTCTCCGCCCTGGCCTGGTCGAGCGCCTGCTCCAACGGAATGCCTGACGTGCCCGGCTTGAATTCATCCTCGAACGGACGGGCATGTTCGAGCAGCTGTCTCGACTGCACGACATGCACCTTGTCCTCGACATCCCACCACCAGAGATCGGCCTCGGGCAGCGCCTGATGCAGCGCCTGGGCTGAGGCGACCGAAACCAGACGTTCGCGGTTGGAGCCGCCGAAGAGGATGGTGATGCGCATGTTCTTTGGTCCGTCACCTGTCTGTGTTCGTCATTCCGGGGCGATGCTAAGCATCGCCCCGGAATGACACTCACGCGGGAATTCCGATCCGCTTGATTTCCCAGTGTAGCTCAATTCCGGAATTCGTCTTCACCCGTTCACGCACGGTCTCGCCCAACGTCTCGATGTCGTGCGCGGTGGCATCGCCCATGTTGATCAGGAAATTGCAGTGCATCTCGGACACCTCGGCGCCGCCGACGCGCAAACCGCGGCAGCCGGCGGCATCAACCAGCTTCCAGGCGGAATGGCCGGGCGGATTCTTGAAGGTCGAGCCGCCGGTCTTTTCGCGGATCGGCTGCGCGGTTTCGCGATGGGTCTGCACTTCCGCCATGCGCGCGCGGATCGCCTCGGCATCCCTGATCTCGCCGCGGAAACGCGCGGAGGTGAAGATGATGGAGGGATCGACTCCGCTGTTGCGGTAGACGAACTTCATGTCGGCATTGGAGAAGACGTGCTTCGTGCCGTCGCGCCCGACGCCTCGCGCCTCGATCAGCACGTCCCTGGTCTCGCCGCCATTGGCGCCCGCATTCATGCGCAGCGCGCCGCCGACCGTGCCGGGAATGCCGAAATAGAATTCGAGCCCGCCGATATTGGCTGACGCGGCGACTTCCGCCACGCGCTTGTCGAGCGCGGCCGCGCCCGCGGTGACGACATCGCCACTCGCGCTCGCCTCGCCGAAGGCGCGCGGCGCCAGCCGGACCACCACGCCCGCAATGCCGCCGTCGCGCACGATCAGGTTGGAGCCGACGCCGACGACATGAACGCGAATGTCGCTTGCGAGATGCGCGAGGAAATAAGCGAGGTCGTCCTCGTCCGCCGGCGTGAACAGCACCTGCGCCGGACCGCCGACGCGAAACCAGGTCAGCTCGGCGAGCGACTGGTTCGCCAGCAGCCGGCCGCGGAGATCGGGCATCGCGGCTTTGAGCGAGGGTGTGATGTCGGGGAAGCTCACTGCCCTACCCCAGCGCCTTCAACTCGCCGGGCAAGGCATACGCCCATTGCGTGATGTTGCCGGCGCCAAGGCACACGACGAGATCGCCCGACATCGCCACGCCCTTGACGATGCCGGCGAGATCGGACGCCGCCGGCAGCGGGATCACCTCGCGGTGGCCGTGGGCACGCAGGCCCGCGGCGAAATGGTCGCGGTCGATGCCCTGGATCGGCGTCTCGCCTGCGGCGTAGACCTCGGCGACGATCACCGCATCCGCATCGTTGAAACAGGTGCAGAATTCTTCGAACAGCGACTGCAGGCGGGTATAGCGATGCGGCTGCACGACGGCGACGATCTTGCCGTTGGTGGATTCCCGCGCCGCCTTCAGCACCGCCGCGATCTCGACCGGATGATGGCCGTAGTCGTCGATGACGGTGACGCCGTCCCATTCGCCGGTCTTGGTGAAGCGGCGCTTGACGCCGCCGAAGCCGGCGATCGCCTTGCGGATCGCCTCGTCCGACACGCCGAGCTCGCGCGCGACCGCAATCGCGGCCGTCGCGTTCGAGGCATTGTGGCGTCCCGGCATCGGCAGCACGAGATCGGCGATCTCGTGCACGACGCCCGTCTTGCGGTCGTGGAACGTAACCTTGAACTTCGATCCGCCGCCCGTCGGGGTCAGGTCGACGAAGCGCACATCGGCCTGTGGATTCTCGCCATAGGTGATGATGCGGCGGTCCTCGATCTTGCCGACGAGGGTTTGCACCACGGGATGATCGATGCACATCACGGCGAAGCCGTAGAATGGCAGGTTCTCGACGAAATGGCGGAAGGCGTCCTGCACCGCCTCGAAGGTCTTGAAGTGATCGAGATGCTCGGGATCGACATTGGTGACGATCGCAACCTCGGTCGGCAGCTTCAGGAACGTGCCGTCGCTCTCGTCCGCTTCGACCACCATCCAGTCGCCCGCACCGAGACGCGCGTTGGAGCCATAGGCATTGATGATGCCGCCGTTGATGACGGTGGGATCGAGGCCGCCGGCATCCAGCAGCGTCGCAACCATCGTGGTCGTGGTGGTCTTGCCGTGCGTGCCGGCGATGGCGACGCAGCTCTTCAGCCGCATCAGCTCGGCCAGCATCTCGGCGCGGCGCACCACCGGAATGCGCCGTTCGCGCGCCGCCGTCAGTTCCGGATTGTCGCGCTTGATCGCGGTGGAGACCACAACGACCTCGGCACCATCGACGTTCTCCGCCTTGTGGCCGACCGAGACCCTCGCGCCGTTCTTGCGCAGACGGTCGAGATTGTAATTGTCGGAGGCGTCCGAGCCCTGCACGGTATAGCCGAGATTGAGCAGCACCTCGGCGATGCCGCTCATGCCGATCCCGCCGATCCCGACGAAGTGGATGGGTCCGATCTCGCGCGGCAGTCTCATGGCGTATCCCGCAGTTCCCTCGTCATGCCCGGGCTTGTCCCGGGCATCCACGAATCCTAGCGTCTTTCTTGCAAGACGTGGATGGCCGGGACAAGCCCGGCCATGACGGTAAAACTATGGAAATTCCACGTTTGGCGTCAGATTCCCGCGATTTTGGCCACCAGATCGGCCAGCCGCTCCGCTGCGTCGAGCCGACCGGCGCCGCGGGCGGCCTGCGCCATGGCGGCAAGGCGCGCGGGCTCGGCGGCGAAGGCGGAGATCTCGCCGGCGAGGCGATCGGAGGAAAACTCGGTTTGCGGAATGCGGATCGCACCGTCGACCTTGGCCAGCACGCCGGCATTGGCGAACTGGTCCTGGTCGATCGCGCCCGGCAGCGGCACCAGGATCGAGGGCCGCCCGATCGCGGCGAGTTCGGCCACGGTGCCGGCGCCTGAGCGCGACACCACCAGATGATTGGAGGCGAGCCGTGCCGGCAGATCAGTGAAAAACGGCGCAAGCTCGGCCTTGATCTTCAGCCTGTCGTAGACCGCACGCACGCGCGCCATGTCCTCGTCGCGCACCTGCTGGGTGAGGACGAGCCGGCTCCACAGCGCGGGTTCGAGGCGCTCGATCGCGCCCGGCACGATGTCGGCCATGATGCGTGCCCCCTGGCTGCCGCCGACGACGAGCAGGCGCAGCGGACCGTTCGCTTCAGGCGCAGCATATGGCACGCCAGCTGCGGCGAGGATTGCCGGACGCATCGGCGTACCGACCGTCGTGGTCTTGCCCGATAGCGCCGGATCGCGATCGAGCACGCCGGGCAATGACGTCGCAATGGCGCGCACGCGGCTCGACAGGAATCGGTTGGCGCGGCCGAGCACGGCATTGGCATCATGGATGATGCCGGGCACGCCGGCGAATTTTGCGGCGACCAGCGGCGGCAGCGTCGGATAGCCACCGAAGCCGACGACGGCGACCGGCTTCAGTCGCTTGATCAGGCTGTAGGCGGACAGCGTGCCGGCCGCGAGCGTCAGGCCGGCATAAGCGAGCTGCAGCGGATTGCGTCCACGCGCAGTCTCGCTCGAAACGACGTCGATCATGTCCTTGGTGAACAGGCCGCTGTAGCGCAGCGCGCGCTCGTCCGTGACGAGGCGGACGCGGAATCCGCGCCGGATCAGCTCGACGCCGAGCGCCTCGGCCGGAAACAGATGGCCGCCGGTGCCGCCCGCGGCGAGAAGAATCAGGGGGGAGGTGTCCATGGCAGGGACTTTTACAGTGTCTCGCCCGTCATTGCGAGCAAAGCGAAGCAATCCAGACTGCCACCGCGGAGGGATTCTGGATTGCTTCGCTTCGCTCGCAATGACGAAACTACGCGTAGCTGCGCATCGCCTCGGCGTGGCCGCTCGCCTCGACTTCGGTGCGCGGGCGCAGCCGCGTCAGCGCCAGCATCATGCCGACACCATAGGCCAGCGACACTATCGAGGAGCCGCCATAGGAGATGAAGGGAAGCGTCATGCCCTTGGCCGGGATGAGCTGGAGGTTGACCGACATGTTGATCGCGGCCTGCACGCCGAACAGGATTGCAAGACCCGAGGCAGCGAAGCGCGAGAACATGTCCTCGTTGGCATAGGCGCGCGACAGCGTGCGGATGACGACGAAGGCAAACAGTGCCAGCATCGCGAGGCACAGGATGATGCCGAACTCTTCGGCGGCAACCGCGAACACGAAGTCGGTGTGGCTGTCCGGCAGGCTGCGCTTGGCGATCCCCTCGCCCGGTCCGAGCCCGAACCAGCCGCCGTTGTAGAAAGCCTCCATGGCTGTATCGACCTGGAAGGTGTCGCCCGAGGCCGGATTCATGAAGCGCTTGATGCGACCAGCGACGTGGGGAACAAAAAGGTAGGCGCTGAACAGCCCGGCGGCGCCGAGGCCGGCTAGCCCGAACACCCAGATCATCCGCATGCCCGCGATGAAGAACAGCGACCCCCACACCATCAGGATCAGCATGGTCTGGCCGAAGTCGGGCTCCATCACCAGCAGCGAGACCAGCATCAAGAGCAGCGCCAGCGCCATCGATGTCGCCGGCATCTCCGGCCGCCTGGTCGATTCCGCGAAGAGCCAGGCGGCAATGACGACGAACGACGGCTTTGCGATTTCGGAGGCCTGAATGTTGACGCCGATCAGCGTGATCCAGCGCCGCGAGCCCTTCACCTCGGGGCCGATCGCGAGCGTCAGCACGATCAGAACGATGCTGGCCGCGAAGATGATCAGCGCCGATCGACGAATCGCCCGCGGCGACAGGAAGGACACCCCGAGCAGCACCAGGCCGGACGGCACCAGGAACATCACGTGGCGGCTGAAGAAATGGAAGGGATCGAGCCCGATGCGGGTCGCAACCGGCGGGCTCGCCGCCAGCGACAGGATCACGCCCGTCAGCATCAGCGCCAGGATGGCCCCCATCAGCGGCTTGTCGACGGTCCACCACCACTCGGAAAAGGGGGTGCGTTCTTCACGGGAGAGCATGGCGGCCGCTTTCGGACAGAGGTCGGTCCATTGGTCGCCGAGGTTGGTTACCGGGGGGTTAAGGAATCGCGGATGATTGGAGACAGAAGGAGAGTGCCACCTCAAATGCTCGTCATGCCCGGCGAAGGCGGGGCATCCAGTACGCCGCGGCTTCTCGATGAACCACAGCTGTCACGGAGTACTGGATCGCCCGCCTGCGCGGGCGATGACAGCGGAGAACGAGGAGGCTACGGCGCCTCACACCACCGGCTTCACGCCAGGCAGCGCCTGCACCAGCTCGCGGAATCTGGTGCCGCGGATCTCGAAATTGCGGTACTGGTCGAAGGAGGCGCAGGCGGGTGACAGCAGCACGACCGCGTCGGTGATCCCCGACGCTTCCGCATCGCGTGCGGCTTGCTCGACCGCGACGTCGAGGGTCTGGCTGATCTCGTGCGGCACTTGCGTGCCCAGCGTCCCCGAAAACTCCTGCGCGGCCTCGCCGATCAGATAGGCTTTTCGGATGCGCGGGAAGTAGCCGGTGAGGCCCGTAATGCCGCCGGCTTTCGGCTTCCCGCCGGCGATCCAGAAGATGTCGGAGAAGGACGACAGCGCATGCGCGGTGGCGTCCGCATTGGTGCCCTTGGAGTCGTTGACGAACAGCACGTTGCCGCGGCGGCCGACCTGCTCCATCCGATGTGCAAGGCCGGGAAAGCTGCGCAGTCCGTTCTGCAAGACATCCAGGCCGATGCCCATCGCGAGCGCGGCGGCGGCCGCGCACGCCGCGTTCTGCGCATTGTGCTGGCCGCGCAGCGAGCCGATGCCGCCGAGCTTGGCGACTTCGCTGCGCGCGCCACCCGCGGTGCGCACGATGGTGCCATGCTCGACATGGATGCCGCTGGCCACCGGATTCCTGACCGAGATGCGCACCACATTCTTGCCGGCACGATCGAGCCGGTCGGCGATATCGCGGCAAAAACCGTCATCGACCCCGACGATCGCCGTGCCACCCTGCTGCACACCGGCAACAAGGCGCTCCTTCACCGCGGCGTAGTGCGCGATGGTGCCATGGCGATCGATGTGGTCCTCGCTGACATTGAGCAGAATACCGACGGAGGGATCGAGCGAGGGCGTGAGGTCGATCTGGTAGGACGACATCTCGATGACGTGGACGCGGCCCATGCCCGGCGGCTCCAGCGACAGGATCGCGGTGCCGATATTGCCGCCCATCTGGGTGTCGTAGCCGGCGACTTTGGTCAGGTGCGCGATCAAAGCCGTCGTGGTCGATTTGCCATTGGTGCCGGTGATGGCGACGAACGGCGCATCCGGTGCGTGCCGGCGCCGTTCGCGGCAGAACAGCTCGATGTCGCCGATCACCTCGATTGCGGCCTCTCGCGCCTTCAGCACGCTCCAATGCGGCACCGGATGGGTCAGCGGTACACCGGGCGCGAGCACTAGCGCGGCGAAATTCGTCCAGGAGACGTTGCGCAAATCAGCCGTGATGAAGCCCGCTTGCGCGGCCTTGGCGACATTCTCGGCATTGTCATCGGCGGCGATCACCTCGGCGCCGCCCGCTTTCAACGCGTGACAGGACGCGAGCCCCGAGCCGCCGAGGCCGAACACCGCGACCGTCTTGCCGGCAAAGGACGTGACGGGGATCATCGACCGGTCACCGCAGCTTCAGCGTGGACAGGCCGGCGAGCGCCAGCATCACCGAAATGATCCAGAACCGGATCACGATCTGCGGCTCGGTCCAGCCGAGCTGCTCGAAATGGTGATGGATCGGCGCCATCCGGAAGATGCGTTTTCCCGTCATCTTGAACGACACCACCTGCACGATGACGGAGACTGCCTCCAGCACGAACAGGCCGCCGATCACCGCGAGCACGATCTCGTGCTTCACCGCGACCGCGATCGCACCCAGCATGCCGCCGAGCGCGAGCGAGCCGGTGTCGCCCATGAAGATCGAGGCCGGCGGCGCGTTGAACCAGAGGAAGCCGAGGCCCGCGCCCAGCAGGGCGCCGCAGAGCACGGCGAGTTCGCCGGTGCCGGCGACATATTTGATCTGGAGGTAATCGGCGAACACCGCGTTGCCGGCGAGATAGGCGATCATCGCAAAGCTCGCGGTCGCGATCATCACGGGCACGATGGCAAGGCCGTCGAGACCGTCGGTGAGGTTCACCGCATTGCCGGCGCCGACGATGACGAAGGCGCCGAAGATGACGAAGAACCAGCCGAAATGCAGCACGGTGTCCTTCAGGAAAGGAATCGTCAGCGCGGTCGACGCCGGATCGCGGTTCAGCCGCACCAGCGCGTAGCAGGCAACCAGCGCGATCGCCGCCTCGATCAGCAGGCGAAGCTTGCTGCCGAACCCGGTCGTGGTCTGCTTGGTCACCTTGAGATAATCGTCATAGAAGCCGACGAAGCCGAAGCCGAGCGTCACCGCCAGCACGATCCAGACGTAAGGATTGAGCGGATTGGCCCACAGCACCGTGCCGACCGTGAGGCCGGACAGGATCATCAGCCCACCCATGGTGGGCGTGCCTTTCTTGGCGAGATGCGATTGCGGACCATCGGCCCGGATCGGCTGGCCCTTGCCTTGCCGGATGCGCAGATGGTCGATGATCCAGGGTCCGAACAGGAACACGAACAGCGCGCCGGTGACGACAGCGCCGCCGGTGCGGAAGGTGATGTAGCGGAAGACGTTCAGGAAGGTGCGAACGGCACCGAAGCCCGGAAATGTGTTGGAGAGCTCGATCAACCAGTAAAACATTCAGACGGTCCTATGGCGCCTTTGCACGCGCCTTGATCTTGGCCTTGTCAACCTGCCTCACGCGCATTCGCTGGTCTTCATCCTGGGGTCGGGCGACCTCTAAAGAAAACGAACGGCTTCGCGCCGGAAACGGTGGGATTCGGGAACAGCGCCTTCCAAGCAGTTTACGCCCTTGCCTGCAAGGCGGCCACTAGGCCCGGCACAAACTTGTTGACCCAGAACATCTTCTTGCTGCCCTTGACAACCACGACATCGCCTGCCCGCAGCAGATTTGCGACCTCGCCCGGCTTCAGCGTGACGGGGTCGCCGTGCCAGCCGAGACCCTTGCCGGCTGGAAGCACCTCGAACAGGTGACGCATCAGCGGCCCGACGCAATAGACCCCGTCAATGCCGTCGAGATGCCTGGCGAGGTCGGTGTGGTAGGCCGGCGCGCCGTCGCCCAGCTCCAGCATGTCTCCGAGCACCGCAATGCGGCGGCCGCCGGTCGTGTTGCGCGCCTGCAGGCTTTGCAGCGCGGCAGCCACGCTGGCCGGATTGCCGTTGAAGCTGTCGTCGATCACGGTGACGCCGCCGACCGCCTGCTCGACGCCACGGCCGGTCATGATGCCGACGCGGTCGAGCTTGATCGCAAGCGTGGCCGCATCGAGGTTCGCCGCACGGATCGATGCGAGCGCCGCGAGCGCATTCTGGACGCGGTGCGGCGCGCCGGGCGTCAGGCTGAACGCGATCTCCTTCTTGCCGAGCGCGGCCACGACCTGCCAGCTGTCGCCATGCGGCGCGTGCGCGACCTCGTGCACCTCGGCTTTCTCGCCGAAGCGTATGACCTTGCCTTTCCAGTCCGGCGCCTTGATCCCGGCGGGCAGCACCAGCACGCCTTCCGCCGGCAGACCGAGTGCAATCGACACCTTCTCGCGACGGATGGCTTCGAGCGAGCCGAGCTTCTCCAGATGCACCGGCTGGACGTTGACGACGAGCGCGACTGTCGGCCGCGTCAGTTCGCTGAGCCGCGCGATCTCCCCGGCCTGGTTCATGCCCATCTCGACGACCCAGAGACTGGCATCGGGCCGCGCATTGCACAGCGTCAGCGGCACGCCCCAGAAATTGTTGAAGCTCGACGGGCTGGCATAGGCATTGGGGTAGGCCGCGAGGAATTCTTTGGTGCTGGTTTTGCCCGCGCTGCCGGTGAGCCCGATCACCGGCCCGTTGAAGCGCGCACGTGCCGCGCGCGCAAGGCCCCAGAGACCGTCGATCAGCGTGTCCTTGACCACGATCTGGGGAATGCGGATGCCCGCGATCTCGTGCGGCACGATCATCGCGACCGCGCCGGAAGCCTCCGCCTTGTCCGCGAACTCCCAACCGTCGCGCGCGCTGGCGAAGGCCGAGATGAAGCCGCCGCTCGGCGTGCCGCTGAGCGCCACGAACAGGCTGCCCGGTTTCACCAGCCGGCTGTCCTGGGTGACGAAGTCGATCGGCGTATCCGGGAACGATCCGGCAGCGCCCAGCGCGCGCGCCACTTCGGCCACCGTCCATATTGGCGCGCTCATGCAATCCTCGACGCTAGTGCGGCGGCGACCGCCTCGTGATCACTGAAGGGCAAAACCTCTCCGCCGACGATCTGCCCGGTCTCGTGGCCCTTGCCGGCGATGAGCAGCGCATCGCCATCTTGCAATTCCTCGATCGCGGTGCGGATCGCCGCAGCGCGGTCGCCGATTTCGCGGGCGCCCTTCGCAGTGGCCAGGATTTCGCCGCGGATGGATTCCGGTTTCTCGCTGCGAGGATTGTCGTCGGTGACGATGACGCCGTCGGCGTTGCCGGCCGCGATCTCGCCCATGATCGGACGCTTGCCGGCATCGCGGTCGCCGCCGGCACCGAACACGACGACCAGCCTGCGCCTGGCGTAGGGACGCAGCGCCTGCAGCGCCTTGGCCAGCGCGTCGGGCTTGTGCGCGTAATCGACGAAGATCGGCGCGCCGTTGCGCTCGCCGACACGCTCCAACCGGCCCTTGGCGCCTTCGAGACCTTCGAGGGTCGCGAACACGTTTGCGGCGTCGCTGCCTGTGCCGATCGCAAGACCGGCCGACACCAGCGCATTCTCGATCTGGAATTCGCCGACCAGCGGCAGCCGGATCGCATACCGCTTGCCGCGATGTTCGAGCGCGAGCACTTGCGAAAACCCTTCGACCTCCGCACCCGCGAGACGAATGCCCTCGCCTGCCCCGTCGCCGTTGCGACCGACCGCCATCACGCGCAAGCCGCGCGAATTCGCAGCACTGATTGCCTCCGCCGAGCAATCATGATCGGCGGAGATCACGGCCGCGCCTCCCGGCGGCACAAGTTCGCGGAACAGCCTGAGCTTGGCCGCGAGATAATGCGCGACGGTCGGATGGTAGTCCATGTGGTCGCGCGAGAGATTGGTGAAGCCGCCGGCGGACACGCGCACGCCGTCGAGGCGATACTGATCGAGTCCGTGCGAGGAGGCCTCGAAGGCGAGATGCGTGACGCCCTCGCGCGCGATCTCGTCGAGTTGCCGGTGCAGCGCGATCGGATCGGGCGTCGTCAGCGAGCCGTAGACGGTACGCTTCGGCGAGACTAGGCCGATGGTTCCGATGCTGGCGGAAGCGTGCCCGAGCCTCTCCCAGATCTGCCGGGTGAATGCGGCGACCGAGGTCTTGCCGCTGGTGCCGGTCACCGCCGCAATGGTCGCGGGTTGCGCGGGGTAGAATCTTGCCGCGGCGAGCGCCAGCGCGCGGCGCGGATTGGCGACTGTGATGAACGGCACCTTGCAGCCATCAGGCGCATGGTCGCCGACGACCGCCAACGCGCCTGCGGCAATCGCGGCATCGATGAAACGCGCACCGTCGGTCTTGCTGCCCGCAAGTGCGAAGAAGAGATCACCCGGCTTGACCGCGCGGCTGTCGAGGGCAACGCCGCTCACGTCGAGCGCCGCGACCGCGGGCTCAATTGCGGCATCATTACCCTGAACGTCCTGATCGAGGAGGTCGCGCAGCTTCATGGTCTTCCAGTCGACATGCCGGACCGGATCGCCGAATCTCCAGGGAAATCCCGACTCAGCAGCGGCAACGGCCCACCCGGTTGATTACTGGGTTGTCCTGGATGCTGCAAGAATAAGGCGCTCAGACGGCGGCAGGTCGAACCGCGGTTCGACGCCCAGAAGCGGGGCGATCCGCTCGATCACCTTGCCGCCGGTCGGCACCGCGTTCCAGCCCGAGGTGATGAAACCCTTTGTTTCGGGAATCGCCTGGGGCTCGTCCAGCATGATCAGGATCTGATATTTCGGATCGTCGCAGGGCATGATCGCGGTGAAGGAGTTGAGCACCCGCTTCTTGGCATAGCGGCCGTTGATGACCTTCTCGGACGTGCCGGTCTTGCCGCCGACGTAGTAACCCTTGACGTCAGCGGTCTTGGCGGTGCCGATTTCGGCATTGAGCCGCATCAGGAACCGCATCTTGTCGCTGGTCTCGGTCCTGATGACGCGCTTGGCCATCGCCGCCGCTTCGGACTCGCTGCGCTTCATGAAGGTCGGCGGAATCAGATAGCCGCCGTTCACCAGCGCATTGATGCCCATCACCGCCTGCAGCGGCGCCACCGACATGCCCTGGCCGAACGCGATGGTCACCGTGTTCAGCTCGCCCCAGCGGCGCGGTATCAGCGGAGCCGCGCTTTCCGGCAGTTCGGTGCGCAGCCGCGTCAACTGGCCCATCTTGGCGAGGAAGGCCTTGTGAGCCTCGACGCCCTGACCGAGCGCGATCCGCGCGGCGCCGATATTGGACGAGAACGTGAACACTTCCTTGGTGTTGATGAAGCGTCCGAGCGGATGGCTGTCGTGGATGGTGAACTTGCCGTAGTGCAGGTTTCCGCGTGCATCCCACGACGTGTTCAGATTGATCTTGCCGGAATCGAGCGCCATCGCCAGCGTAAACGCCTTGAAGGTCGAGCCCATCTCGTAGACGCCGGTGGTCAGGCGATTGATGCGGTCGGGGTCGTGCGCTTCCTTCGGATTGTTCGGGTCGAAATCCGGAAGCGAGACCATCGCCACGATCTCGCCGGTCTTGACGTTGGAGACGATGCCGGAGGCGGCCTTGGTGTGGTATTTCTCCTTGGCCTTCAGCAACTCGTCACGCAGTGCGTGCTCGACGCGCAGATCGACCGAGAGCTCGATCGGCTTTTGCAGCCGGTCGGTGGCAAAGCCCGCGCGGTGGAGATCGGCCAGCCCTTGATTGTCGAGCCAGTTCTCCATGCCGGCGATGCCCTGGTTGTCGATGTTGACGAGACCGATGAGGTGGGCAACCTCGTTGCCGGTTGGATAAACGCGCTTGTTCTCGCGCAGGAAGCCGATGCCGGGAATGCCGAGCTTGTGGATGTCCTGCTGCTGCTTCGCCGTAATCTCGCGCTTGAGCCAGACGAAGCCCTTGCGCGTCTTCAGGCGCTCGCGCACCTCGGCCTCGTCGAGGTCGGGCACGGTGGCGGTCAGAAGCTCGATCGCCTCGTCCTTGTCGATGATGCGGCGCGGCTCGCCGAACAGGCTCGACGCCTTGACGTCGGTCGCGAGGATCGCGCCGTTGCGATCGACGATGTCGGGCCGCGCGGTCGCGACCACCTCCTGCGACGCGGCGCGGCGCGCGCCGTGGGCGTCGGCGCCGATCGCGAACATCACGAGGCGACCGCCGATCAGAGCGTAGACCGCGCCGAAGGCGAGCATCGCCAGACCGACGCGCGCCCGCGCCTTGGCCGCGCGATCGACATTGCGCCCGTAAAGCAGGCTGCGGATCAGCCGCTGCCGCCAAGGCTCGGTCCGCTTTTCTGCAGGCTTGGCCGGGGTCACGGCACTCATGGCTTGTCCTCGGGCTGAGGCACGGAGCCCGTCACATTATCGGGATCGCTGGCGGCTTCGATGGTATTGAGCATGGCGCCGATCGGATCCGGCTCGCCCGGCCTGAACATCCGCGGCGGACGCTCGGGCAAATTCTTCAGTGAATCATACTGCGTGCCGTTGACCGGCTTGAGCTGCAGATGGCGGTCGGACAGGCCTTGCAGGCGCAGGGGCGCATCGAGCTTGGCCCATTCGGAGCGCAGCGCCGCGATCGCATCGCGCTGCTCGCGGATCTCCGCATGCAGCCGCAGAACCTTTTCGGTGCGCGCCGTGGAGTCCATCTTGATCCGGTAGACATGGGCCGCCGCGAAGATCAGCGCACCGATGACGAGGAGGTGGATGAAGCGCATGCGCTAGCCACCTCTCATGACGTCGGAGAGTTTTGGCCAGGACGATTGCTCGCGATCGTCATGCGCAGGCGCCGAGGTGCGCTCGGCAGCGCGGAGTTTTGCCGACCGCGCGCGCGGGTTATGCGCGACTTCGTCCTCGCCTGCGATCACCGGCCGCCGCGTCAGAAGCTGGAAGCTCGGCACCGCCTGCGACACTTCCGGCAGATGGCGTGAGCCGCCACCCGTCTTGGACCGATCGGCGAGGAAATTCTTGACGATGCGGTCTTCCAGCGAATGGAATGAGACGACCACGAGGCGACCGCCGGGCTTGAGCACACGCTCGGCAGCGATGAGTGCGTTCTGGAGTTCCTCGAGCTCTTCGTTGACGAGGATGCGCAGGGCCTGGAACGTTCGCGTCGCCGGGTGAATATCGCCCGGCTTGGAACGGACCACCCTGCCGACGAGCTCGGCGAGCGCGCGTGTGGTCGTGAACGGCGTCTCCTGGCGGTCCGCGACGATGGCGCGGGCGATCCGGCGCGACTGCCGCTCTTCGCCGAGGAGATAGATGATGTCGGCGAGATCGCCTTCCGATGCGCGCGCCACGACATCGGCCGCAGTCGGGCCTGCCTGCCCCATCCGCATATCGAGCGGACCATCGAGGCGGAACGAGAAGCCGCGGCCGGCCTGGTCGAGCTGCATCGAGGATACCCCGACATCCATCACGACGCCGTCGACGCCATCGACGCCTTGAGCCGCGCAGACTTCGGCGAGGTTGGAGAAGCGATCTTCAACGAGGGTCAGCCTGCCCGCGGAGCGTTCGACCAACTCGGCGCCGCCTGCGATCGCAGTGCGGTCGCGATCAATGGCAATCACCCGGGTTCCCGGCATGTCGAGGATCGCGCGGCTGTAGCCGCCGGCACCAAAGGTCGCGTCGATATAAAGGCCGCCTTCGCGTGGCGCGAGGTGGTCGATGGCCTCACGGCCAAGAACGGGGATGTGCGGAGCCGAGCTCATGCGCCAGGCCTGCCGATCGCCTCGCCGGACTCCCAAGTGAGATCGGGGACGAACAAGCTCATAACGCCTCGAATGATTCCGCGTCGCGGCGGTTCCACGACCCAACCCCCGTCCAACATAGTTACCGAGCCCGGTCGTCCCGGGCCACCAACCCAGTATTCCCCTTGGAATTTGTCGGGCAGCCATGGGATTTCGAGCCAAAATACGCTTTGGCCGCCTCCGGACGCGGGTCGGCTCTTCATCTCTCAGTAACGGCCCTTAGCGTTAAGAAAGCGTTGATCGGCTCGCGACAAGTCGAAAAGCTGACGCGGCGGTGATGCTTCATCCACACACATGCGCCAAAATGCATCCGTTAACCCCGTCGCCGGATTGCGCGCGATCGAGGGTAAAGGAATAGTAAAGAGAAGGGCTTGGCCCACTCTCTGTCTGTCTCGAGCTGTTTATGTCGTCCGGTTCGTCCACGCCGTCTGGATCTGATTCGAAGCGTCAACGTGTTCTCCCGGTTCCCAAGGCCGCCGCGAACATGCGGACGTTCGAGCCGGATTCCTCGATCGTCTCCGACATCATCCCCTCACCGAACCATGGCGACCGCAACAAGGGCCGGCAGCCCGATATGATCGTGCTGCACTACACCGGCATGCCCGACGTCGAAGGTGCGCTCGCGCGGCTCTGCTCCGCGGGCACCGAGGTGTCGGCACATTATGTCGTGCTGGAAGACGGCCGCATCGTGCAATGCGTGCCGGAGGCCAGGCGTGCCTGGCACGCCGGCGTCTCGTCCTGGGCCGGCGAGGATGACATCAACTCCTGCTCGATCGGGATCGAGATCGTCAATCGCGGCCACGACTGGGGCTATCCGGAGTTTCCGCTGCGCCAGATCGCCGCCGTGATCGCGCTGTGCCGTGGCATCATGCTCCGCCGCAAGGTGCCCGCGCACCGGGTGCTCGGCCATTCCGACGTGGCGCCCGCGCGCAAGAAAGATCCCGGCGAAAAATTTCCGTGGCATTCGCTGGCCAATTCCGGCGTCGGCCACTGGGTCACGCCCGCGCCGGTCGTGCGCGGCGAGAGCCTGATGCTCGGCACCATCAGCGACGAGGTGCTGAGCCTGCAGCAGGCGCTCGCCAGATACGGCTACGGCGTTCCCCTCACCGGCAAATACGACGCCGCGACCATGGAAGTCGTCACCGCGTTCCAGCGCCATTTCCGCCCGGCGCGACTGGATGGGGTCGCGGATCACTCGACGCTGTCGACCTTGCAGGCGCTGTTGGGGAGTCTCCCTCAGGAGACAACGACTATCGCGACGAAGTGACGGCGACTGCCACACCCCGTCATTGCGAGCGAAGCGAAGCAAGTGCTCCTCGCAATGACGGAGATGTGGCGACTATTCCATCTCTCTCATCCTTCGCGCATAAAGCCGTCGCAGCGGCTCGAGCTGCGTCGCCTCCGTCGCCGCGCGATAAGCCTCGCGCGCCTCCTCATTCCGGCCGAGCCGCCGCAACAAATCCGCCCGTACTGCTGGCAACAGTTCGTAACCATGAAGCCCGCCACGCGCGGCGGTCGCATCCACGAGATCGAGCGCACGTGCGGGACCATCGACCATCGACACTGCCGCTGCGTGATTCAGCTCGATCACCGGCGACGGATTGATCCGCAGCAGCACTTCATAGAGCCCGGCGATCTGCGACCAGTCTGTCTGCTCATAGCTCGGCGCACGTGCATGCAGCGCGGCGATTGCGGCTTGTACTGCATAAGGCTGCGGCCGACCGGGCACGCGCAGTGCGTCGTCCACCAGACGCAGCCCCTCCTCGATCTGTGCACGGTGCCACCGCGAACGATCCTGCTCTTCCAGCAGCACGATGTCGCCGGCGGCGGTCTGGCGCTCTGCGCGGCGCGCATCGTGCAGCAGCATCAGCGCCAGCAGGCCCTTGATCCCGGCGCGATCGGGTAGCAGCCGGTCGAGCAAACGGCCAAGCCGGATCGCCTCGGCCGCAAGATCGGGCCGCATCAAATCCGCACCGGATGTCGCCACATAGCCTTCGGTGAAGACGAGATAGATCACGGCAAGGACACCGTCGAGCCGCGGCACCAGCGTGTCGCGCTCGGGGACCTCATAGGGAATGCCGGCGAGCCTTATCTTTTGCTTGGCGCGGACGAGACGCTGCCCCATCGCCTCCTCGCTGACCAGGAAGGCACGCGCGACCTGCGCCGTGGAGAGCCCGCAGACGGTGCGCAGCGTCAGCGCGACCTGGACTTCGGGCGCGAACGCAGGATGGCAGCAGGTGAAGATCAGCCGCAGCATGTCGTCGTCGAGCATCGTCGGCGGCTCGTTGGGCGCTTGCGCGTTCAGCTCGAGCTCGTGCACGAGCGCCTGCTCCTTGCCGCGGAAGACGGCCTGGCGCCTGATACGGTCGATGGCCTTGTGCTTGGCGACATTGACCAGCCACGCACGCGGATTGTCGGGGACCTCGCACGCCGGCCAGCGCTCCAGTGCCACCGCAAAGGCGTCCTGAAGCGCGTCCTCGGCGAGATCGAAATCGCCGACGAGGCGGATCAGCGTGGCCAGCGCCCGCCCCGCCTCGTCGCGGAAGACCTTGTCGATCTCGGACAGTGTCATGCCCCGATGCGCGGCTGCGCCATCACTTGTCGTAGACCCAGATCGGCCGCACCTCGATCGAGCCGATGCGCGCCGACGGAATCCGCGACGCGATCTCGATCGCAGCATCGAGATCCTTGGCCTCCACGAGGTAGTAGCCGCCGAGCTGCTCGCGTGTTTCGGCAAACGGGCCGTCGGTCGTCAGCGTCTTGCCGTCGCGCACGCGGACCGTCGTCGCGGTCGTGGTCGGCTGCAGCCGGTCGCCGGCCTTGAAATTGCCGCTCTGAATGATGTCTTGCGTGAAGGTCTGATATTCCGCCGTCATCTGCTGGCCGGCAGCCGGACGCATATTCGCGTACTCGGCTTCGTTCTGGTAGATCATCAGCAAATACTGCATCGCTTAACTCCTGTTGCACGGCTGGATCGCCGATATCCAGTCGAACGGGACACACGCCCAACGACATCTTCAGGATAAATTATTTCGGGCGAACCGTGCATGGCGTTATCGGCTTGCGGAACCGACACAAATGCTTCATGCGTAAGCCGTCAGTCGGCCGGACGGCCGCTCCGGCAAGTGCCGAAAGGCCGCCGGGGAGGAAAGTCCGGGCTCCCTTGACATACGGTGCCGGATAACGTCCGGCGGGGGCGACCCCAGGGAAAGTGCCACAGAGAACGAACCGCCCGCCTTCGCAGCGCAAGCTGCACAGGCAGGTAAGGGTGAAAAGGTGCGGTAAGAGCGCACCGCGGCTGCGGCAACGGAGCCGGCATGGTAAACCCCACCGGGAGCAAAACCGAATAGGGACGGCGTAGCGGGCTGTTCGCGAAAGCGATAACGCCGCGGGGCGATGTCAGGCCCGCCGTCCGGGTAGGTTGCTCGAGGCCATGTGCAAACATGGTCCCAGAGGAATGGCCGTCACGTATCGTTCGCGCAAGCGGACGGTGCCCTACAGAACCCGGCTTACAGGCCGGCTGATATCTTGCAACGAGGGGTTCGATGCTGACCGCATCGAGCCCCTCACCATTTGGGCGCTCACTATCCGGCGATCTCTTGCAACACGCCCATCAGCGCGTCCGGCGCTGTCACGTTCGGCGCGTGGCTGGCGTCGAGCTCGACATAACGCCAGCCATCCTCGCTCTTCGTGCGCTTCGCAAACTGCCCAAACACGTCGCCCGGCGGAATGCGCGTGCAATAGATGTAGCTGCGCGGCACTTTCGGCTCGCCATGTTCGAGCTTCAGCTTCGTCTCGAAAATTTGATCGGCATGTTGATCCGGCGTGCGTTGAGCCAGTCGAGATCGGCCTGCGGCGTGTCCGGCGGCGGCGGGTTCGGCGGGATGCGGTAGCCGTCGCCTGAGCTTGCTGCCTTGCGCATCGGCTCGCGCCCGCCCTCATGGAGATCGAACAGCGATTGGCCGTCACGCGGCACGAAGGCGTCGAGATAGATCAATTGCGTCACCCGCTCGCGCGCGCGATCGGCGACGCCGGTGGCGACCATGCCGCCATAGCTGTGACCGAGCAGCACGATGTCCTCGAGGTCCTCGAACCTGATGACGTTGAGAATGTCCTGGATGTGCGTGTCGAGATCGATCGCGGGGCTGGCCAGATGGGCGCGCTCGCCGAGCCCGGTATAGGTCGGCGCAATGAAGCGACGGCCGGCCTGCGCCAGCAGCGGATGCATCTTCTTCCAGGCCCACCCGCCGGACCACGCACCGTGACAAAGCAGGAAGGTTTTTGAGCGTGCGGCCATCGGCGTTTCCATCGTTCTTGTTTGTACGACGGAGTGTAGCGGGCGACCGCGCGATGTAAACGCTCTGGCCCCTTAGGCCGCGCGCGTGTTCACCTTCACGAGGACGGGTGCACCCTGACCAGCTTCGCGCCGCAGCTTGCCCGCCTCAAAACCGTGCATGCCGATCTGCCATTGCAGCCCGACGATGGCACCCTTGGTCGGCTGCAGCAGCGCGAGCGATGCAAATAACGTCACGGGCAGCCACACCGCCAGTTGCAGCCAGACGGCCGGCGCATAGGCGGTTTCGACCGCGAGAATCGCAGGGACCACGAGATGGCCGACCACCACCATCACGAGATAAGCCGGAAAATCGTCGGCGCGCTGGTGGAACAGCTCCTCGCCGCAATGGTCGCAGGTATCAGCCACCTTCAGGAAACGGCCGAACGCATGCCCTTCGCCGCAGTTCGGGCATTTGCCCAAGAAACCGCGCCACATCGCCTTTGCCAGAGAGACTGAACCGGTCGCCATGACCCCACCTCTTCCTTTTCTACGACCCATACAATAATATCTTGCATCCATACATTCAAAGGATATGGACGTTAATTGCATGGACTGGACCCCTACAATCTCGGAGCTGAGCGGGCCGCGCTACCAGCGCATCGTCGAGGCCATGGAGGCGGATATCGCCGCCGGCCGGCTGGTGCGCGGGCAGCAATTGCCGACGCAACGGGCCCTGGCAAAGGCGCTCGGCATCGACCTCACCACGGTGACTCGCGCCTACACCGAAGCGCGGCGCCGCGGCATCATGGAGGCCCGGGTCGGCCAGGGCTCGTTCGTGTCGGAGACCAGCGCGCGCCGCGCGGTCGATCTGCCGCATCCCGTCGCGATCGATCTCTCGATGAACGTGCCGCCGCAGCCACTCGAAGCGCAACTCGACGAGCGCATCATCGCCGGGATGGAAGCCATCCGCGCGCAATCGGGCCTGACGGCGCATCTCAACTACCAGCCGCCCGGCGGCAGCGCCCACGAGCGCGAGGTCGCGGCGCGATGGATGCGCGCACGCGTGCCGCATGCCCACGCCGACAGGCTCGTGATCTTTCCCGGCGCGCAGACGATCCTGTTCAATCTGCTCGCCCACCTCGCCCGGCCCGGCGACATCGTGCTGACGGAGGCCCTCACCTTTCCCGGCATCAGGGCCGCCGCCGCGCGGCTCGGCGTCAAGCTTGTCGGCGTCGCCATGGACGACGGCGGCATCCTGCCCGACGCGCTGGCAAAGGCTTGCCGCACGCATAAGCCGAAGGCCGTCTATCTCATTCCGACGCTGCACAATCCCACCACCGCGACGCTTCTTCCCGACCGCCGCAGCGCCATCGCAAAGATCATCAACGATTCCGATACGGTTCTGATCGAAGACGACGCCTACGGGCTGCTCGATCGCTCGGCATCGCCGATCGCCAATCTCATTCCGGAACGGACTTATCTCGCAACCACGCTGTCAAAATGCATCGCGCCCGCGCTACGCGTCGCCCATCTGGTGACGCCCGACGGCGGCTCGCAGCGGGAGATGCGCAGCTATTTGCAAGCGACGGTGCAGATGCCGGCGCCGCTGATGGTCGCGCTGGTGACGCATTGGATCGAGACCGGCATCGCCGACCGCATCATCACCGCCATCAGGAGCGAGGCGATCGGCCGCCAGCAGCTCGCGCAACGCGCGCTCAAAGGATTCGAGTTCGAGGCCGAGCCCGCCGCTCACCATCTGTGGCTACGGCTGCCGGAGGGCCGTCCCGACGTCGCGGCGCATCTGCTGCGGAATGGACTCGCAGTCGTCGCCGGCGAGGCCTTCACCGTCGACGGAACGCCGCCACACGCGGCACGCGTCTCGCTTGGCGCGGCGCGCAACAGGGCGGAATTGACGGAAGCGCTCCGCATCTTGGTCAACGCGCTGCACAGGCCCGCCGACATCAGACAGATCGTCTAGAGCATGATCCGGAAAAGTGTGCAGCGGTTTTCCGAAAAGATCATGCTCCAAAAAATAGTTATCTATGCTGACGGCGATGCCGCGAGCGCACGACTGGCGCAACAGCCGATGGATAAGCTTGCGATGCGTAGGCATCGCTCGGCTGGCCGAGAGCCCCGCGCGCGGCGGGCGTGAGCTGACCGCCATTCAGGACGTCGCGGTCCGGATGGGCAGCCTGATAGGCCGCAGGCTCGGAAAACTGGGCCTCCGCCATTGTCGGCATCAAGGCCGCCGCCGACACTAGCGCGGCCGCGACGGCAATCTTCGTGCGAGTCATCGTCCTTCTCCATATGCTCATTCGGGAGACTGGCCGATCGAACCGCATGATCGCGTCGAGCGGGCCCTACATTGAAGTACGAGCATCATGTAGGCCTGTCTTTCGCGAACGCCCGCCGCTGGGGATCACGCTTGCGTGCGGTTTTGAAATTGACCTGCACGGCCGCAGCTGTGCTATGCGAGCGATGGCGATCAACAGTTCGGGATCGTCCAAATAACAGGGACAATCTGTTGGAAATACTCACCTACGCGCTGCTGCTGCTCGGCGCACTCGCCGGGGGCTTCGTCTCGGGCCTTGCCGGATTCGGCACGGCGCTGATGGCACTCGGCATCTGGCTCTACGTGCTGCCGCCCTCGCTCGCGGTGCCCCTGGTGCTGATCTGCTCGGTGATCGCGCAGAGCTCGACGCTGCCGTCCATGTGGAAGAGTTTTGATCTCTCGCTGGTCTGGCCGTTCCTGATTGGAGGACTGATCGGCGTGCCCTTGGGCACCATGCTGGTCGCCTCTGCCGATCCAAAAGTGTTCAAGCTGAGCGTCGGCGTGCTGCTGCTGATCTTCTCGACGGCGCTGTACCTCAACAAGAAGCCGCTCGCCATCACGTTCGGCGGTCGCATCGCCGACGGTGCGATCGGCTTTGCCGGCGGCATTCTTGGCGGTCTCGCCGGATTGTCGGGGCCGCTTCCGATCCTGTGGGCGAACATTCGCGGCTGGAACAAGCACGAGCGGCGCGGCATCTTCCAGCTCTTCAATTTCACCGTGCTCGCCACCGCTTTGGTGTTGCAGACGGCCTCGGGCCTCGTCGCGTTCAAGGTGGTCTGGCTCGCGGTGGTTGCCTTTCCGGGCACCTTGATCGGCGCATGGGCCGGCGCGCGCGTCTATCACGCGCTGAGTGACAAGCATTTTGGCGATGTCGTGCTCGGTCTCTTGTTCCTGTCGGGCCTCGGCCTGGTCTGGAACAGTTTGGGCACGCACTAGCTCCGTCTTTTTTTCGCGGCAAGCGCCGTGCCGCCGGCAATTCCGACGCCAAGCACGCAGATAAGCGCTCGCTACGCGGGCGCGCGTGCAGGAGACGCCACGGGCTTGGGCACGGCCGGCTCGGGGGACTCCTCGTGCCGGAGCATGACAAGGCGCTTCCTGAATTCACGTCGTAGCAGCCACACGCTCAAGGCGGCCTGCAGCGTGGTCGTCGCGATCGACAGGTACCAGACATGCTCCATCCGGAAGCCCGGCCACGTCGAGAGCCAGATCGACGGCAGGGAATAGGTGAGGACCCGCGTTGCCGAGGTCCACAACACCGGCTTGGTGTTGCCAAGCCCCTGAAACAGGCTGGAGCAGGTGAAGATCAGCCCCTGCGCCACCATGTTGAGCGAGACGATGCGCAGAAAAAGCGACGCAACCGCCATCGTCTCCTGATCCTTCGAGAAGCCGGTTAGCAACAGACCAGGCGCGAGTTGCGCCGGGATCAAGAAAACGATCATCACGGCGGTCGCGATGAGCGCCGCCTTGACAAAGGTCTCTCTCACGCGCGCTCCGTTGCCGGCGCCGAAGTTCTGGCCGGCGATCGGCCCTGCAGCAAGGGCGATGGCGAGCGCCGGCATCTGCATCAGGCCGAGCAGACGCGTTCCGATGCCAAATCCGGCCTGTGCCGCCGAGCCGAAAACGCTCAGCACGTAATAGCCCACGGCCATGATGATGAAGACCATCGCGAACTCGCCGCCTGCGGGCAGGCCGACATTGAGAATCCTCTTCCACTGCTGAAGCTGCGGTCGCCATTGCGTGGGATCAAAGGCGACATAGCGTTCCAATTTCAGGAAATACACCAGCAGCATGAGCACACCGATGAAGACGGCAATCGAGCTTGCGAGGCCCGCTCCGGCAACACCGAGCGCGAGCCCGGTGCCCCAACCCGAGATCAGGACCGGCGCCAGCGCGATATTGATGGCCACTGCAAGCGCTTGAACCAGCATGCTCGGCCGCACGATGCCTGTCGCCCGCAACGCAGACGCCATGACCTGCGACGCAAACTGCAGCGCCAAAGCCGGCATGAACCAGAGCAGATAAACCGCGCCGGCTTCGACCGTGGCCTCATCGGCCGCGACCGCGCGCATATATGGACGCGACAATGCGAAGCCTGCGCCGAGGGTCAGGAGCCCGAACAGCACCGAGAGGACGACCGACTGGTTGAAGACGAGGTTCGCGTCGCCGCGATCCTTGCGCCCCACGGCGTGCGCCATCAGCGCCACCGTGCCGACGCCGAGCACCTGCATCAGCGCATTGACGAGAAAGCCGGCATTGCCGGCCGCGGCGACGCCCGCGATTGCCGCATCGCCCAGTCCCGACACGAAATACAGGTCGACCAGCTGGCAGATCATGATCGTGATCATGCCGACCACGATCGGTGGCGCCATGCTCAGGATGTGGCTCACGATGGAGCCGCGCGTCAGGTCCTTCATGTCGTTCCATCCTCTGGCGCCGGGGGGGGGGGGGGGGGGGGGGCCCCGCCCCCCCCCCCCCCCCCCCCGGGGGGGGGGGCGGGGGGGCCACCCACCACCGGGGGCCCAACGCCCGCGAGATTTGGCGCGGCGGGGGGGCGCGCGGGGGGGTGGTGTGG
>NZ_JBEPRI010000018.1:0-155797 GCF_040548265.1 Bradyrhizobium sp. F1.13.3
TCCCCCCCCGCCGCCACCCACGCCGCCAACACCGGGCTGGCCTTCTTGGGGGACTCGCCGCCAGACCCCCCCCCCCCCCCCCCCCCCGGGGGGGGGGGGGGGGGGGGGGGGGGGGGGCGGCCCCCCCGGCGGAGGATGTGGCGCCGCCTGCACCTCAGTTCGGAGGCTTCTTCTTGCTGCGCTTCGGTTGAGCTACCGGCGCGGTCGCCGGGGCCGTTGTTGTCGGTGAACTGCCTAATTGCGACCTGCTCTCCTGCAATCGCCTGTCATAGCCGGGAGAGTTCATGACCGTCGGCGGCCGGGCCTCCGCGACCGAGGACGCAACGCAGAGCAAAGACAGCGCGAACCCGATCATCAGACGACGCTTCATCGTTGCTCCTCGCTTCGCCCAGCCTGAACTCATGCGTTACCCGCGAATCTGCTGCGGCGTCAGCCGCGGCGGGCCCTTGCCCGCGGCCTCAGCCTCATTGATCAGCGCAACAATGCGGCGCGACAGCGGCACGTCGACACTGTTTTGTTCGGCGAGCGCGATGATCGCGCCCTGGAGATAGTCGATCTCGGTCTTGCGCCCCTGGTTCAAATCCTGCCACATCGAGGAGCGCGCCTCGGGATCGATCTTCATGGTCCTTCCCAGGATCAGGTTGAAAATCGGATCAGGCAGTCTCAGCAAGGTCGGCGTCCAGGACGACGGGATCGGCGTCGCCGAGACCGGTGTGATGCCGGCGGCCCTCATCGCCGCCAGCCCCTCCGCCATCTGATCGGCGAACAGCCTTCGCCAGTCGCGGTTCGCCAATTGCGCGGCGAGCGGCACGTCGGACAAGGCGCTGAGCGCGTTATTCAAATTGATGATCAGCTTGCCCAATTGCACCCCGGTGATGTCGCGGCTTGCGCGCATGGTGAGCCCTGGCACCGACAGCGCTGCGGCCGTGTTCGTATCATCTTGGCCAACATGAATGTCGCCGGAGGTCGAGCGGTGGAAGCGGCCCTCACCCATCCCGACCACGTTGAAAGGCACCATGCCGGCGAGCACGCGGCGGTCGCCGAGGCGCTCGCGCAGCACCGCGACATTGCCGACGCCGTTTTGCAGCGAGACGATGACGGCGTCCTGCGGCGCATGCTGCGCGATCTGCTCCGCGACAGCGGCCGTGTCGGCGCTCTTGACCGTGACCAGCACGATGCCGGCGCTGTGGAAGATCGCGGGATCTTCCGACAGCGCGAGTTGCCCCGCGCTGAGCTTCTTCTCTGAGCCTTCGAAATCGGTCAGATGCAAGCCGAACCGCTCGATCTCGGCCTTCACCCGCGGCCGCACCAGGAGCGCGACGCGGCGGCCGGCAGCGGCCAGGGTGCCGCCGACGAAACATCCGATGGCGCCTGCGCCGGCCACCACGATCGGTCGATCCGTAACCACCTTGGCTTGCCCCCTCAACGATCTGCCCTCGATAGCAGAGGCTGTGCCTGCTGCCCATTCCCGCAGTTGCGGCGCAATCGCCTTGTAACCGTCATGACAGCCTCATATGTTTTCGAGCGGGGCTTGTTACGGCAAGAAAGCGCCAAAGGAGAACGCCATGGGTTTGCTCGACGTCCTCAACGGCATGCAGAACGGCCCGCGCGGCCCAAGCACGCCGAGTTCACAATCCTCATCCAGCGGCGGCATGTCGCCCATGACCATGGCGCTCCTTGGCCTGCTCGCCTGGAAGGCATTCAAGCATTTGAGCGGCAACCAGAGCGGCAGCGCGCCGCAGCCGTCCCCGGCACCGACGCCGACGCATCTCCCCCCGCCGGTGAATGCGGGCGCTGACGGCGGCCTCGGTGACTTGTTGAAGGGTGGCCTTGGCGGCCTGCTCGCGGGCGGCGCGGCCGGTAGCGTACTCAGCGGCGGTCTCGGCGATCTCCTCAACCAACTCCAGCAGAGCGGTCATGGCGATGCCGCCAATACCTGGGTCGGCAAGGGCGAAAACAAGGCGATCGCACCAGGCGATCTCGCCAATGCGCTCGGCGCCGACCAGATCGAGAGCTTGTCCGCCCAGAGCGGCCTGTCGCGTGACGAGCTGCTCTCGGGCCTCAGCCAGTATCTGCCGCAGGTGGTCGACCATCTGACGCCGGACGGACGGCTGCCGACCGAGCAAGAGATCGCGGGTAGAGTCTGATTTAGTTTAGTCAAAGCGAGGGAAGCACGGACATGAGCATGGGTGGCTTGTTGTGGATCATCGTCGTCGGCTTCGTCGCCGGCCTCATCGCGCGTTGGCTGGCGCCGGGACCGAACAATCCGAGCGGCTTCATCCTCACCACCATCCTCGGCATCGCCGGCGCATTTCTCGCGACCTTCATCGGCCAGGCCATCGGGCACTACAGTCCCGACCAAGGCGCGGGATTCATCATGGCCACGATCGGCGCCGTGGTGGTGCTGTTCATCTGGCACCGTCTGGTAGCGAGCGGCGTGATCAAGGGGTGACGCTTCAAAGCGTCGAAAGCGGCACACCGCCACCTCATCGTCATGCCCGGGCTTGACCCGGGCATCCACGTCTTTTGATCCGCGCGGGAACGCGTGGATGGCCGGGTCAAGCCCGGCCATGACGTGGAGAGAGTTTGGCGACCTCACGTCACCAAATGCATGCCCGCATCCATGCGCACGACCTCGCCGGTCATGTTGCTGGAGGCCGGCATCGCCAGGAAGCAGACGAGCTGCGCGATGTCTTCCGCCGATGACGCGACCTTCAGCGGCACCTTGGCCACGACGCTGTCGCGCACCTGCTTGGCGCCAGCCTCGCCGCGGCCCTTGGTGAACCAGGGGGTGTCGATATAGCCCGGACATACCGTGTTGACGCGGATCAGCGGCGCCAGCGCGCGCGACAGCGACAGCGTCATGGTGTTGAGCGCGCCCTTGCTCGCGGCGTACGCAATCGACGATCCGACACCGCTGATGCCGGCAACCGAGGAGATGTTGACCACGGCGGACGGCCGCCCAGAGGCCTTGGCGCCGGCCTCAAGCAGGCCGCGCGCCGCGCGCACCATCTGGAATGGGCCGATGGTGTTGACGCCGTAGAGGCGCTGGAAATCTTCCGCCGACAATCCGTCGAGATCGGCATGGGCGACATGCTTGGTGGTGCCGGCATTGTTGACGAGCATGTCGAGCCGGCCCCAGCCGCTGGCTGCCGCAACGATCTTGCGGCAATCGTCATCCTTCGAGACGTCGCCCTGCACGACCAGAACTTCCGGTGAGCCGGCCTTGCGGCACAGCTCCGCGGTCGCCTCGGCTTCCTTCTGGCTCGAGGAATAGTTGATGACGAGCCGCGCCCCGCTCCGTGCGAGAATTTCCGCGGTCGCAGCACCCAGGCCGGAGGCGGACCCCGTCACGATTGCGCACAAACTGTCCTTTGCCATCCGGATTTCCTTCCCCTTGATTGACTATCGACGTTCTGTTTAGCGAGTTTGCCGCGCCCTGCAAATCGAGCAAACTCCGCTAAGCGGAATTAGCTCATCGCCCATGTCCGCGCCGCAGGTTGACCTGCGATCAACGCTTGTCAGGGCCATGGCTTTTTTGGATCATCGGGCGCAAGAAGAACCCGCGTGCCCTGCCCTCCGGCCGGACGCGCCAATGGCAAAACACGGGGAACGCTGTGGCGGAGAGTGACAATATCGTCGTCGAGACCGCGGAGAAAATCTTCGCCGATCTCGCCGATCCGCAGACCGTCAACAACGACAAGAAGGATTCGTGGCAGGCGCCGCTATGGCAGGCGCTGAGCGAAGCCGGCTTGCCGTTGTCGTGGGTGCCCGACGATCTCGGCGGCTCCGGCGCGAGCCTTGCCGACGGCTTTGCGCTGCTGAACGCCGCCGGCCGTTTCGCAGTCGCGGTTCCCCTGGCCGAAACCATGCTGGCAGGCTGGCTGCTGGCGCAGGCGAAGATCGCATCCCCCGAGGGCGAGATGACGGTGCTGCCGGCATCCCCGAAGGATCGGATCACGCGCGATGCCGATGGTGCGCTCTCCGGCCGCGCCCGCGGCGTGCCCTTCGCGAAGGCGGCAAAGCACTTCGCGGTGCTGGCCCACGGCAAGGACGGCGCCTCGATCGCGCTGGTCGATGCGAGCAAGGGTCGGATCGAGACCGGACTCAATGTCGGCTACGACCACAGCGACACCGTCACGCTCGACAAGGTGCAGCCCGTCACCATCAAGCCCGCCCCGAGTGGCTTTGACCAGACCACAATGATGCTGATGGGCGGCGTCGCGCGCAGCCTTCAGATCGCGGGCGCGCTGGAATCGATGCTCAACATCTCCGTGCGCTATTCCAACGAGCGCGTCGCCTTCGAGAAGAAGATCTCCAAATTCCAGGCCGTGCAGCACAACCTCGCCCGCCTCGCCGGCGAGTCGGCTGCTGCGCTTGCCGCGGCGACCTCTGCGGCCGATGCCATCGCCAACGCAAAGTCGTTCAATGACGAGGTCTATCTCGAAGCTGCCTCCGCAAAGATCCGCTGCGCGGAAGCCGCGGAAAAGGGCGGCGCCATCGCGCACCAGGTCCATGGCGCGATCGGCTTCACCCTGGAGCACATCCTGCACCGCTATTCGCTGCGGGCGCTGGCCTGGCGCGACGATTTCGGTTCGGAAAGCCACTGGGCCGTCGAGCTCGGCAAGCTGGTTGCAAACCGCGGCGCCGACGAATTGTGGCCGCTCGTGGCTTCGCGCTGATCAGGGACGAGACAACAATGACCGCTGCCCTCCGTTTCGATCCGATCCGCCTGCCCGAGAAATGCGAGCAATTGCGCAAGGAAGTGCGCGCGTTCCTCGCGGAAGAGATCGCCGCCGGCACCTTCGATCCGCACAAGCCCAACCGCGAAGACACCGACGCGCCGGAATTTTCCCGCCGGGTCGGCGCCAAGGGTTGGCTGGGCATGACATGGCCGAAGAAATATGGCGGCCAGGAGCGCTCGTTCCTCGAACGTTACGTGGTGACGGAGGAGATGCGCGTCGCCAACGCGCCGACTCGGCGGTTCTTCGTCGCCGACCGCCAGAGCGGGCCGGTGCTGATTAAATACGCGCCTGAGCACATCAAGATGGACATCCTGCCGCGCATTTGCCGCGGCGAGATTTGCTTCGCGATCGGCATGAGCGAGCCGAACTCCGGCTCGGACCTGTTCGCCGCGAAGACCCGCGCGACCAAGACCGACGGCGGCTATCTCATCAACGGCACCAAGATCTGGACCTCGTCGGCGCATATCGCCGACTACATGATCGCGATCTTCCGGACGTCGCAGCCGACCAAGGAAAACCGGCGTCACGGCCTGACCCAGTTCCTGGTCAAGATGAAGCAGCCGGGCATCCAGGTGAACCCGATCGGACAGATCACCGGGCAGTACGAGTTCAACGAGGTCGTCTTCACCGATTTCTTCGTGCCTGACGATCATGTGCTCGGCGAAGTCGACGGCGCCTGGAAGCAGGCGACCAGCGAGCTCGCTTATGAACGTTCGGGACCCGAGCGCTTTCTGGAGACCTATTACGTGCTGACCGAGCTGGTTCGCGCCGTTGGCCCCAATCCAGACACCCGCAGTGCCGAAGGGATCGGCCGGCTGGTGGCGCAGCTCCACACCATGCGGCGCATGTCGGTCTCGGTCGCGGGCATGCTGCAGGCTGGCAAGGAGCCGGTCGTCGAAGCCTCCATCGTCAAGGACATCGGCACGGTGTGGGAGCAGCAGCTTCCGCACCGCGTGCGCGATCTCGCCGCCTTCGTCGAGGAGACCGCGACCAATCGCGAGACGCTGGAGCGGCAGCTCGACTTCGCCATCAAGACCGCGCCGAAACTCACCATCCAGGGCGGCACCACCGAGGTGCTGCGCGGCATCATCGCCCGCGGGCTTGGCTTGCGCTAATCATTCGAGGACATCATGAGCACTTACAAAGATATCGGCGTCGAAAAAGTTGGTCACGTCGGCACCATCGAGATCCGCCGCCCGCCGCTCAACTTCTTCGACATTTCGCTGATCAACCAGATCGCGGACGCGCTCGACGAGTTCGATCGCAACATCGAGATTCGCGCCTCGGTGCTGTCGGCGCAGGGCAAGGCGTTTTGCGCCGGCGCCAATTTCCAGGACCCGGCACGGCAGGCGCAAGAGGCGCGCGAAGCCGATAAGACGGCCAAGGGCGACCCCGCCGACAGCCTCGGCGCGATCAATCACCTCTACATCCAGGCCGTGCGCATCTTCCGCGCCAAGAAGCCGATCGTCGCCGCCGTTCAGGGCGCTGCCATCGGCGGCGGATTGGGTCTCGCGGTCTCGGCGGACTTCCGGGTCACCTGCCCCGAAGCGCGCTTCTCCGCGAATTTTACCAAGCTCGGCTTCCATCCCGGCTTCGGCCTGACCGTGACCCTGCCCGAGCTGATCGGCAAGAACAACGCCGAGCTGATGTTCTACACCAGCCGCCGCGTCACCGGCGAAGAGGCCTTTAAATGGGGCCTCGCCAACGAACTCGTGCCGCAGGACCAGGTCAAGGCGGCCGCACTGAAGCTCGCCGGCGAGATCGCCGAATGCTCGCCGCTCGGCCTCGTCTCCACCCGCGCCACGATGCGTGCTGGCCTCGCCGATCGCGTGATGGCGGCAACCAATCACGAGCTCGAGGAGCAGACCCGGCTGCGCGCGACGGAAGATTTCAAGGAAGGCGTGAAGGCCACGGAAGAACGGCGGGTGGCGAATTTCAGGGGGCGGTAGCTTTCAAATTTGGCCGGAGGGAGATGTTTGGCGAAGACTCTTAGTCGTTCTTCGGTATGAACACTGTGCTCCCTCGATAGATCACGCGGTATGGGTCCCGGCCCCCGTGCGCAATTGCGCACTAGGCCGGGACGACGGCGTTGATTGTGACTACTACTTCCGCCCCACCAAGCGATCAAGCAACAAGCCGGAACGTCACCCCGCCCAGCAGGAACTCATCGCCCGCGACCGGAAGACCCTTTGCCCTGGCGGCATGCAACACGCGCGCCGTATCCGCCACCCGAAACTCCAGCGCGCCCATGATTTCGCTGGCGCCCTTCACGAAACGGAAGGTCGCGTTGGGCAGCGCCAGTTCGGCATCGCCACTCGGCGCAACGCCGATGAGCTTGCCCCAATGCTCGGCCAGCCCTTTCGGGTCCGGGCTCTGCATTTCCACGCTCGTCAACGCCTGCGTCACGTCCTTGCGGATGAATTTCTGCCAGTCCGGCCCCGCCGGCGGATAAGGCCCTAAAATGTCGTCGCTGCCTTCGGTGTGGTTGAACTCGATGAAGGCGGCGCGGCAGTCGCGGGGATGGAGCTGCACGCCGTGATAGGGCGCGTGGTCGATGACGTTGGCGGTGCGCACGCCGAGCGCGTTGGCATTGCGACCGCGCTCGTCGGGATCGTTGCAGCAGAAGATCGCCATGTAGCCGCCGCGCCCGCCGCTCTTCTCGATGAAGCGGCCGGCGGTGGTGCCGTCCTTGAACGGCGCGACCACCTCCAGCAGGATGGTGTCGACCGGCAGCAGCGCGTTCTCAAGGCCGTATTTCGCGACGTTGCCGTCGCGGTAGCAGACAGCGAGGCCCATGATATCGGCGATGTCAGTGATCACGGGCGCGAGCTGCGGCGCGACCAGGCAGATCTGCCGCAGACGCATATAGGGCGCCATCGTCATGTGCCCTTGAAGGTCGGCTTGCGCTTCTCGACGAACGCCTTTGCCGCCTCCTTGTGGTCCTCGGTATCGCTGCAGCGAGTGTGGTGGATCGCCTCGCCGTCGAAGCAATCTTCCAGCGCGAGATGCTCGGCATTGTTGATGTTGCGCTTGATGAAGCCGAGCGCGATCGACGGGCCCTGCGCCAGCGACAGCGCGAGCCCGTGCGCGGCCGTGTCGATCTCGGCGTCGGGGACGACCTTCGTCACCATGCCGATCGCATGCGCTTCCTTCGCGGAAAGCACCGGCGAGGTCAGATAGAGCTCGCGCGCCCGCGCGCTACCGAGGAGTTGTGTGAGAAAATAGGTGCCGCCGTAATCGCCGGAGAAGCCGACTTTTGCGAAGGCGGTGGTGATCTTGCAGGATTCGGAGGCGACGCGGAGGTCACACGACAGCGCCATCGACAGACCCGCGCCGGCGGCCGCGCCGTCGAGCTGTGCCACCACAGGCTTTGGCATCTGGTGCAGGATGCGCGACACCTCCATGCCGCGGCGCAGGTTCGCCATCTTCACTTCGAACGGCAGCGGCGCCCGGCCCTCGGCCATCGACTTGACGTCGCCGCCGACGCAGAAGCTGCCACCCGCGCCCTTGAACAAGACCGCGCGCACCTCCGGATCATCCGCCGCGCGCCGCGCCGCCACGACCAGCCCGGCGACCATGTCCGGATTGAGCGCGTTCTTCCGCTCGGGCCGGTTCATGGTGATGGTGAGCAGCCCGCCTTCGAGCTTTTGCAGGACCATGTCGTTACTCATGGGGCGTCTCCCTTGTTGTTGTTTTGTATCTCCGTCGTTCCGGGGCTCGCGAAGCGAGAACCCGGAACCTCGAGATCCCGGGTTCGCTTCGCGCCCCGGGATGACGTCGTGACTGACGTTACGCCGTCACTTCTTCACCAGCGGACAGCGCGACTGCTCCAGCGACTGGAACGCCTCGCTGCCGGGCACAGTGGCGAGCAGCTTGTAGTCGTCCCAGCGGCCCTTGGATTCCGACGGCTTCTTGACCTCGAACAGGTACATGTCGTGCAGCATGCGGCCGTCCTCGCGGATCTTGCCGTTCTTGGCGAAGAAGTCGTTGATCGGCGTCTCCTTCATCACTTTCATCACCGTCGCAGCGTCGGTCGTGCCGGCCGCCTTCACCGCTTTCAGGTAGTGAGTCACGGAAGAATAGACGCCCGCTTGCGCCGAGGTCGGCGGCCGCTTCATGCGCTCCTGGAAGCGCTTCGAGAACGCGCGGGTGTCGTCGTTGAGATCCCAGTAGAAGGCCTCCGCAAGCAGCAGGCCCTGCGCGGTCTCGAGCCCGATCGAGTCGATGTCGGTCACGAAGGCGAGGAGCGGCGAGACCTTCTGGCCGCCCTTGGTGATGCCGAACTCGGCCGCCTGCTTGATGGCGTTGACGGTGTCGCCGCCGGCGTTCGCGAGCCCGATCACCTTTGCTTTCGAGGCCTGGGCCTGGAGCAGGAACGACGAGAAATCCGACGTGTTGAGCGGATGGCGCACGCTGCCGAGCACCTTGCCGCCAGTCTTGGTCACGACGGCGCTGGTGTCCTTCTCCAGATCCTGGCCGAAGGCGTAGTCAGCGGTGAGGAAGTACCAGGTGTCGAGGCCCGACTTCACGGCCGCAAGGCCGGTCACGTTGGCCTGGCCGTAGGTGTCGAACACGTAGTGAATGGTATAGGGACCGCAGGCCTCGTTGGTGAGACGGATCGAGCCCGGGCCGTTGAACATGATGATCTTGTTGCGCGCTTTCGCGATCTCTCCGGCGGCGAGCGCGGTCGCGGAGGCCGCGACGTCGTAGATCATCTCGACGCCCTGATTGTCGAGCATGTCGCGGGCGATGTTGGCGGAGAGATCGGCCTTGTTCTGATGGTCGGCAGCCAGCACCTGGATCTTGCGGCCGAGCACCTCACCGCCAAAGTCCTCCACGGCCATCTTGGCCGCGGTCTCGCTGCCGGGGCCGGTGATGTCGGCATACAGGCTCGACATGTCGAGGATGCCGCCGATCTTCAGTGGCGGTTTATCCTGGGCCTGCGCGGCGCTTGCACTCAGCGCCAACGCAGCAGCAAAAACGCCCGACAAAACATGCTTCATCGAAAAAGACCTCCCTTATCGCGCCGTACTCTGATGGCGGCTTGGTTGTTGCTCTTGGTTAAAGCTGTTGCCGCAATCATGCCGCATGCACAAGAGCGCATCAAGCGAAGCTGCGCTACGAGAACAGGATTGGCGCGCATGTTTTCCGCAAAGCGGAATGGCGAAGTACAGACAACTGCTTCCACCTCGTTGCTTCGCTGCGCTCGCAATGACGGAGCCTGACGAAGCCTCTTCGCGACACGCCACGCTTGAGTTAAGACTGGCACGCAACGCAACCTCACCGGGCAACGTGACGCAACGGCTTCGCCTGATCGCAATCCTTCTCGTCGCGAGTCAGAGCGCATTCGCGAGCCCGTGCCAGTTCGAGTCCCAAGGCGAAGGCCGCGTCACCGCGATCGATGCGCGCAGTCTGCGGCTCGATGACGGCCGGGAAATCCGCCTGACCGGCATCGAGCCGACCGCGACCACGAGGCAGGCGCTGACCGCGCTGCTGGTCGGGCGCGACGTGATCCTGCGCAGTGCCGACGACACGCCCGACCGCTATGGCCGCCAGGGCGCGCTGGTCTTTGTCGGCGAGAGCGATATCTCTGTGCAGGCGACGCTCCTCGCCCGGGGCGACGCCATCGTCTCCGCCGAGATCGCCGATAAGGACTGCGCGGCCGTCTTGATGGCATCGGAGGCCGAGGCGAGGCGCCAAAAAAAGGGCAATTGGGCTGACCCATCGGCCATAAAAAACGCGGAAAGTTCGGACGATATTTTGGCGGGGATCGGGCGTTTTGTGGTGGTCGAAGGCAAAGTTCTGTCGGTCCGGCAAGCTGGGGCAATGACCTACCTCAACTTCGGACGAAACTGGACACGCGGCTTCGCCGTGACTATTTCAAAGCGCATGGTACCCGCGTTCGAAAGTGCCGGGATTGCTCTTAAGTCTCTGGAAAATAAACGTATTCGTGTCCGGGGCTGGGCTGAGGGGAATACGGGGCCGCGTATCGATGTACGCCTCGTGGGACAAATCGAGTTGCTGGGCGCAAACGAGCCGACAGGGGTAAGGCCCTAAAAGGGGCCAGGCACGGGTTAAGCGACGTGAATGGGGTGCTAGGACGGCACGGACAAGGTGAACGCCGCCGCCTGCGGGCAGCGCCGGCTGCGCTATGCCTCGTGCTCGGTTCAGCCCTTGCCGGTTGCGGCGATATGGGCCGCTTCCAGACCGCGGCGGCGCCGCCGACCGTCGCGATGCCCAAGCCGAAGCCGGCCGTCGCGCAGACCCCCGCAACCGAGAAGGAGCACGAGCGCATCCTGGCGAGCTATGGCGGCACCTATGACGACCCAAGGCTCGAATCGCTCGTCAGCAAGACCGTCGACCGGCTGGTCGCGGCGTCCGACCGCCCCGACCAGGGTTACAGGGTCACGATCCTCAATTCCGGCGCGGTGAACGCGTTCGCGCTGCCAAACGGCCAGCTCTATGTCACGCGCGGTCTGCTTGCGCTCGCGAGCGACACGTCGGAATTGTCCTCCGTGCTCAGCCACGAGATGGCGCATGTGCTGTCCAAGCACGCCGCGATGCGCGAGGACCAGGCCCGCCAGGCCGCGATCGTCACCCGCGTCGTCACCGACATGAGCAACGATCCCGATCTCACCGCGCTCGCGCTCGCCAAGACCAAGCTCACCATGGCGAGCTTTTCGCGCAATCAGGAGTTCGAGGCCGACGGTGTCGGCGTCGGGATTTCCGCCAAGGCCCGTTTCGACCCTTATGGTGCCGCACGCTTTCTCTCGGCGATGGAGCGCAATGCCGAGCTGAAGGTCGGCAAGACCTCGCTCGATCCGCGCGCCCAGGATTTCACCTCGTCGCATCCGGCAACGCCCGAGCGCGTGCAGAACGCGCAGACCATCGCGCGGCAATACGCAGCGCCAGAGGGCGGCGAGCGCGACCGCGAGACCTATCTCGCCGCGATCGACAACCTCGTCTACGGCGAAGATCCCAGCGAAGGTTTTGTCCGCGGCCGGCGCTTCCTGCATCCGAAGCTCGGCTTCACCTTCCAGGCGCCGGACAATTTTACGCTCGACAATACCGCGCAAGCCGTGATCGGCGTGCGCGACGGCGGCTCGCAGGCGATGCGTTTCGACGTCGTGCGGGTGCCGGCCGAACAGTCGCTCGGCGATTACCTGAATTCCGGCTGGATGGAGGGTGTCGAGAAGGCCTCCACCGAGGACATCACCATCAACGGTTTTCCGGCTGCGTCCGCCACCGCCAAGGGCGATCAGTGGCAGTTCAAGGTCTATGCCCTGCGCTTCGGCAGCGACGTCTACCGCTTCATCTTCGCGGCACGGCAGAAGTCGACCGAGAGCGAGCGCAATGCGCGCGAGACCGTCGGTTCATTCCGCCGCCTGACGCTCGAGGAAATCCAGGCCGCGCGCCCGCTGCGCATCAAGGTCATCACCGTGCAGCCCGGCGACACCGTGGAATCGCTCTCCCACCGCATGGCGGGCGTCGATCACCCGGCCGAGCGTTTTCGCGTCCTCAACGGCCTCGATCGCAACGCGCAGGTGAAGGTGCGCGATCGCGTGAAGGTCGTGGCGGATTGACGTACGCTAAACTGCCGTAGGGTGGGCAAAGCGAAGCGTGCCCACCATTCCCGATCAGGATTGTTGAAAGATGGTGGGCACGGCGCTTACGCGCGTTTGCCCACCCTACAAGCTCCGCCCGATCAGCGCCCCGCGTCCATATCGCCGGCCTCGCGCTGGCCGCTGAGCCAGAGCGCGAGCAAGGTCCAGAACGCGCCCGACAGCAGGTACGCACCCGAGGCGATGACGCCGAGATTGGTCGCAAGCAACAGGGCGACGAGCGGCGCAAAGCCGGCGCCGAACAGCCAGGCCATGTCGGAGGTCAGCGCCGAGGCCGTGTAGCGATACGTCTGCTTGAAGTTCGAGGCGATCGCACCCGACGACTGGCCAAACGACAGACCGAGCAGGATAAACCCGATCACCATGTAGATGGTCTCGCCGAACGCGCCGGCATCGAGCAGCTGCGGGGCAAAGCCGCTGTAGATCGCGATCGCGATCGCCGATCCCATCAGCAGCGACTTGCGGCCGACGCGATCGGCGATGACGCCGGAGAGCACGATCGCGCCGACGCCGAACACGGCGGCGACGATCTCGATGATCAGGAAGCGCACCGGGCTTTCGCGGGTGAACAGGAACACCCAGGACAGCGGAAACACCGTGACCATGTGGAACAGAGCGAAGCTTGCCAGCGGCGCAAACGCACCGAGCATGATGTTCTGGCCTTCGCGCGCCACGGTCTCGGAGATGCGCGAGGGCTGCAATTCGCGGGTCTCGAACAGCGAGGCATATTCTTCCGTCGTCACCATGCGCAGCCGCGCGAACAGCGCCACGACGTTGATGGCAAAGGCGACGAAGAACGGATAGCGCCAGCCCCAATCGAAGAAATCGTCGGCCGAGAGATTCCCGGCGAAATAGGCGAACAGCCCGCTCGCCACGATCAGACCGAGCGGCGCGCCAAGCTGCGGCACCATCGCGTACCAGCCGCGCTTCGAAGGCGGCGCGTTCAGCGCCAGCAGCGAGGCCATGCCGTCCCAGGCGCCGCCCCAGGCCAGACCCTGTGCGATGCGCGCCAGCGCCAGCAGCCAGATCGCGGCAACGCCGATCTCGTGATAGCCGGGCAGGAACGCGATCGCGACGGTGGCGGTGCCGAGCAGGAACAGCGCCGAGATCAGCTTGGCCGTCTTGCCGTATTCGCGGTCGACCGTCATGAAAATGACGGTGCCGATCGGCCGCGCCATGAAGGCCAGCGCGAAGATCATGAAGGAATAGAGGGTGCCGGTCAGTTCGCTCGTGAACGGAAATACCAGGCGCGGGAAGACGATCACCGAGGCGATCGCGAAGACGAAGAAGTCGAAGAATTCCGAGGTGCGGCCGATGATGACGCCGATAGCGATCTCGCCGGGACTGGCCTGGTCGTGGCCGTGCTCGCCCGAGTGGTCTGCCATTGCGGGGGTCTGTGCCATCGCCATTCGTGCGCCCTTAACGTCCTGAAAACCAAAGCCGACCGCCCGGCAAGGCGCCAGGCAATCCAAGCCTGGATGGCGCAACATCCCGCACTGCAACATTGGACAAATTGTCCAATGTCCCGATTGCTGCGCCGCAGCTACCCCTTGGGTCCGCAAAGGAAACTCATTCTCATAAGGCTCGGCCCGTGTCCCGTTTCAAGATTCTGGCGCTGCTACCCCTGGCGGTTGCGCTCAGCGGCTGCAACTACGTCGTGCTGGCGCCGGCCGGCGATATCGCGGCGCAACAGCGCGACCTCGTCATCATTTCCACCGTCCTGATGCTCTTGATTGTCGTGCCCGTGATGGCGCTGACGGTGCTGTTCGCCTGGCGCTACCGCCAGTCCAACACCGACGCCCGGTACGAGCCGGAATGGGACCACTCGACCAGCCTCGAGCTGGTGATCTGGTCGGCGCCGCTTCTGATTATCGTTTGCCTGGGCGCGCTGACCTGGATGGGTACGCATCTGCTGGACCCCTATCGCACGCTCGGCCGCATCCATGCCGACCGCGCCGTGGACCAGTCAAAGGCCCCGCTCGAGGTCGACGTCGTCGCGCTCGACTGGAAGTGGCTCTTTATCTATCCGGACTACGGCATCGCCACCGTCAACGATCTGGCAGCTCCGGTCGATCGTCCCATCAACTTCCGCATCACAGCGTCCTCGGTGATGAATTCGTTCTACATCCCCGCGCTGGCCGGCCAGATCTACGCGATGCCGGGCATGGAGACCAAGCTCCACGCCGTCGTGAACCACGCCGGCACCTACCGGGGCTTTTCGGCGAACTACAGCGGCGCCGGCTTCTCCGGCATGCACTTCAACTTCCAGGGTCTCGACGACAAGGGCTTTGACGCCTGGATCGCCAGCGCCAAGTCCGGCGGCGGTTCGCTCGGCCGCGCCGAATATCTCCAGCTCGAAAAGCCCAGCCAGAACGAGCCGGTGCGGCGCTACGGCACGATCGATTCCGATCTCTACCGCCTGATCCTCAACATGTGCGTCGAGACCGGCAAGATGTGCCAGAGCGAGATGATGGCGATCGACGCCAAGGGGGGCCTCGGCCATGAGGGCCTGAACAACACGCTGCCGCTGGCCTACGACAAGTACGCCCGCCGCGGCACGGCGCTTGGGCCGGAGCCGACCTTCGTCGCCGGCACCTGCACGCCCGAGGCGCCGCAGGGCAGGACCACCGCCTCCATCACGGCACCTGTCGACACCGCGCCGCTGCTCGGCGCCGGCCTGAAGCGGCCGACTTTCACGCCGCTGAAGTCCTCGTCCTTCTTCCTCGGACAACGTCCGAAGTCAGATTCGTAAAGAGATCCCGCATGTCTCCTGATCTTCTCAAGCTCATCTTCGGCCGGCTCACCTTCGAATCGCTGCCGCTGCACGAGCCGATCGTCGTCGGCACCTTTGCCGTGGTCGCGACCGGCGGCCTCATCATGGTCGCCGGCCTGACCTATTTCCGCGTCTGGGGTTATCTCTGGAGCGAGTGGTTCACCAGCGTCGACCACAAGCGCATCGGCATCATGTACATGATCCTCGGCATCGTGATGCTGCTGCGCGGCTTCGCCGACGCGCTGATGATGCGGTTGCAGCAGGCGCTCGCCTTCGGCGGCTCGGAGGGCTATCTCAACTCGCATCACTACGACCAGGTCTTCACCGCCCACGGCGTGATCATGATCTTCTTCGTGGCGATGCCGCTGGTCACCGGCCTGATGAACTTCGTCGTGCCGCTCCAGATCGGTGCGCGCGACGTGTCGTTCCCATTCCTGAACAATTTCAGCTTCTGGATGACGGTCGGCGGCGCTGTGCTGGTGATGGCCTCGCTGTTCATCGGCGAATTCGCCCGTACCGGCTGGCTGGCTTATCCGCCACTATCGAACATCGGCTACAGTCCGGATGTCGGCGTCGACTATTACATATGGGGATTGCAGGTCGCGGGCGTCGGAACGACGCTGTCCGGCATCAACCTGATCTGCACCATCGTCAAGCTGCGGTGCCCCGGCATGACCATGATGCGGATGCCGGTGTTCACCTGGACCGCGCTCTGCACCAACGTGCTGATCGTCGCCTCCTTCCCGGTTCTGACCGTCGTGCTCGCGCTGCTCTCGCTCGACCGCTACGTCGGCACCAACTTCTTCACGAACGATTTCGGCGGCAGCCCGATGATGTACGTGAACCTGATCTGGATCTGGGGTCATCCCGAGGTCTACATCCTGGTTCTCCCCGCCTTCGGCATCTTCTCGGAAGTGACCTCGACCTTCTCGGGCAAGCGGCTGTTCGGCTACACCTCGATGGTCTACGCCACGGTGGTCATCACCATCCTGTCGTACCTGGTCTGGCTGCACCACTTCTTCACGATGGGGTCGGGCGCCAGCGTCAACTCCTTCTTCGGCATCACCACGATGATCATCTCGATCCCGACGGGCGCGAAGATGTTCAACTGGCTGTTCACGATGTATCGCGGCCGCATCCGCTTCGAGCTGCCGATGATGTGGACGATCGCGTTCATGCTGACCTTCGTGCTCGGCGGCATGACCGGCGTGTTGCTCGCGGTGCCGCCGGCCGACTTCGTCCTGCACAACAGCCTGTTTCTGATCGCTCACTTCCACAACGTGATCATCGGCGGCGTCGTTTTCGGCGCGTTCGCCGGCATCGGCTACTGGTTCCCGAAGGCGTTCGGCTTCAAGCTCGACCCGTTCTGGGGCAAGCTGTCGTTCTGGTTCTGGGTCACGGGCTTCTACCTCGCCTTCATGCCGCTCTATGTGCTCGGCCTGATGAGCGTGACCCGCCGGCTCCGTGTGTTCGACGACCCGAGCCTGCAGATCTGGTTCATCGTCGCCGGCATTGGCGCCTTCCTGGTCTTCCTCGGCATCCTCTCGATGCTGATGCAGTTCGCCGTCAGCTTCCTCAGGCGCGAGCAGCTCAAGGACGTCACCGGCGATCCCTGGGATGCGCGCACGCTGGAATGGGCGACCTCCTCGCCGCCGCCGGCCTACAACTTCGCTTTCACGCCCGTCGTTCACGACAATGACGCGTGGTGGGACATGAAGAAGCGCGGCTATCAGCGCCCGCTCCTTGGGTTCAAGCCGATCCACATGCCCAGCAGCACCGGCACCGGCATCATCCTCGCCGGCCTTGCCACCGCGATGGGCTTCGGTCTGATCTGGTACATCTGGTGGCTGGCGGCCGCGAGCTTCATCGCGATGCTCGCCGTCGGCATCGGTCACACCTTCAACTATCACCGCGATTTCGACATTCCGGCCGACGACGTCATCCGGGCCGAAGACGCGCGCACCAAACTGCTCGCCGGAGCCAAGTAAATGACTGTCGCTGTCAATCCCACGCAAACCGGCAAACCGGTGTTCTACCTCGCCGACGAACACCCGCATCCGGAAGGCTACAGCACCTCGCTGGGCTTCTGGATCTATCTGATGAGCGACTGTCTCATCTTCGCGATCCTGTTCGCCACCTTCGGCGTGCTCGGCGGCAATTACGCCGCCGGGCCGGCGCCGAAGGATCTGTTCGAGCTGCCGCTGGTCGCGGTGAACACCTCGATGCTGCTGCTGTCGTCGATCACGTATGGCTTTGCGATGCTGACGATGCAGCAGAACAAGATCGCGCAGACCCAGATGTGGCTGGCGATCACCGGGCTGTTCGGCGCCGCCTTCATCGGCATCGAACTGTCGGAGTTCGCCCACATGATCCATGAAGGCGCGACGCCGCAGCGCAGCGCCTTCCTGTCCGCCTTCTTCACCCTGGTCGGCACCCACGGCCTGCACGTCTCCTGCGGCCTGATCTGGCTGGTGACCCTGATGGTGCAGGTCTGGAAGTTCGGCCTGATCGAGGCCAACCGCCGCCGCCTGATGTGCCTGTCGATGTTCTGGCACTTCCTGGACGTGGTCTGGATCGGCGTCTTCACCTTCGTCTATCTCCTGGGAGTTTTGCGATGAACACCGATACTCACGCCGCCCACGCGGACGATCACCACCATGGCGATGGCCACGCTCACGGCTCGTTCTCGACCTACATGCTCGGCTTCGTGCTCTCGGTCGTGCTCACCGCGATCCCGTTCTGGCTGGTGATGAGCGGCGCGCTTCCGAGCAAGCAGATCACCGCGCTCGTCATCATGGCCTTCGCGGTGGTGCAGATCGTCGTGCACATGATCTACTTCCTGCACATGAACACGACGTCCGAAAACGGCTGGAGCATGATGGCGCTGATCTTCACCATCGTCATGGTGGTGATCGCGCTGTCCGGTTCGCTGTGGGTGATGAACCACCTCAACAGCAACATGATGCCGATCCACCAGATGACCGGGATGAAATGAACGAGACTAGGGCCGTGGCAAGCAAGACAGACGGGGCTCGCGGAAAGGCCGCGCGCCCGTCCTGGTGGCTCGCGGTCCTCTCGCTCGCGGCTATTGCGCTTCTGATCGCGCTCGGCGTCTGGCAGATCGAGCGCCGAGCCTGGAAGCTGGCGCTGATCGATCGCGTCGAGCAGCGCGTTCATGCTCAGGCCCAGCCGATCCCCTCGCCGGCGGCATGGCCGACCGTCTCCGCCGCAAGCGACGAATACAGGCACGTCAGCGTCAGCGGCCGTTTCCTGCATGACCGCGAGACGCTGGTTCAGGCCGTCACCGAAGAAGGCCCGGGCTACTGGGTGTTGACACCGCTCAGGCGCGACGACGGCACGCTGATCCTGGTCAACCGCGGCTTCGTGCCCTCCGACCGGCGCGACGCCTCGACGCGCCGGGACGGCAATCCGCAAGGCCCGGTCGAGATCACCGGCCTCTTTCGCGTGACGGAGCCAAAGGGCGGATTCCTCAGAACCAACGTGCCTGAACACAATCGGTGGTACTCGCGGGATGTCGCAGCGATTGCGGCGGCACGCGGCCTCGACCATTTCGCGCCCTTTTTCATCGATGCCGACGCTCGATCACAATCCGGCAGCGGCCCAATCGGCGGATTGACCGTGATCAGCTTTCCCAATAACCACCTGATCTACGCGGTGACGTGGTTTGCCCTGGCTTTCATGCTGGCCGGCAGACTTATCGTCACGTTCGGCGGCGGGCTGTTCCGCCGCAAGAAGCCCTGGAGCGGCTTCGTCCACGAAGCGGCCCGCGGCTCCGATGCTGTCGCCCGCAGGACGGGATCAGATGCTGGAACGATCGTCGAGCCCACCTGACGACGGAAGAACGCATGGCGCCGTCACGCTGCAATCGCAGGCGGACGCGCGCAGCGAGCTGATCGGCGCTGCGCCGACCGACGACGAGACCAACCGCAAGAACATGGCGCTGCTGATCCAGCTGCGCTGGACTGCAGTGGTCGGCCAGATCGTGACCATCGGCGGCGTGCATGTCTGGCTCGGCATTCCCCTGCCCCTCACCCGCATGGGCGCGGTGATCGGCGCACTGATATTTCTCAACATCTCCAGCCTCGTCTGGGTGCGCCATCGCGCCGCGATCACCAACAACGAGCTGCTGGTCGCCCTGATGCTGGACGTCGCCGCGCTGACCGCGCAGCTTTACCTCAGCGGCGGCGCTACCAATCCTTTCACCTCGCTGTTCCTGCTCCAGGTGACGCTGGGCGCGGTGCTGCTCGATGGCCGCTCGACCTGGTCGCTGGTCGCGTTGACCTGCGCGAGCTTCGTCTGGCTGACCGTCGCCTACCGGCCGCTCGATCTGCCGCCGAACCCGCTGAGCGAGACCTACACGCTCACGGTGGCCGGCATGCTGCTGGGTTTCGTGCTCAATGCCGTGCTGCTGGTGGTGTTCGTCACCCGCATCAACAGGAATTTGCGCGAGCGCGACGCGCATCTGGCGGCGCTGCGCCAGCATGCCGCCGAGCAGGATCATATCGTGCGCATGGGTCTGCTCGCCTCCGGCGCGGCTCACGAGCTCGGCACGCCGCTCGCCTCGCTCTCGGTCATCCTCGGCGACTGGCGCCGCATGCCCGACCTCGCCGCCGATCAGGAGCTGGCTGAGGACCTGGCGGAGATGGAGACCTCGCTGCAACGTTGCAAGTCGATCGTGACAGGCATCCTGGTGTCGGCGGGCGAAGCCCGCGGCGAAGGATCGTCGCCGACGACGGTGGCGGCTTTCGTCACCGCGCTGGTGGAAGAGTGGCGCGACGCGCGCTCGGCGCGCACGCTATATTTCGTCAACACCTTCGGCGAGGACGTAGCGATCGTCTCGGACGTCGCGCTGAAGCAGGTGATCTTCAACGTGCTCGACAACGCCTACGAGGTCTCGCGCGACTGGGTCGAGCTCGTTGCCGGGCGCGAGGGCGATCATCTCGTGCTGTCGATCAGCGATCGCGGCCCCGGCTTTGCGCCGGAGATGCTGGCACAGATCGGAAAGCCCTATCAGTCGAGCAAGGGCCGCGCCGGCGGCGGGCTCGGCCTGTTCCTGGTGGTAAACGTCGTGCGCAAGTTAGGGGGCAGCGTGACCGCCGAGAACCACAGGAAACGCGGCGCCACGGTCCGCCTTACGCTGCCGCTCGCCACGCTCGCGATCGGAGGCAGTTTTGACGCCTGACCGTTCGCTCATCGTCGTCGAGGACGATGCCGGCTTCGCCCGCACCCTGAAGCGTTCGTTCGAGCGCCGCGACTACGAGGTCGTGCTCGCCGCCTCGATCGAGGACGTGCGGAAGGTCCTGGAGGAGCGATCGTTCGGCTATGCCGTCGTCGACCTCAAGCTCGGCGGCGCCTCGGGGCTGGCCTGCGTCGAGCTGTTGCACACGCACGATCCGGAGATGCTGATCGTGGTGCTGACGGGCTTTGCCAGCATCTCCACCGCCGTCGAGGCCATCAAGCTCGGCGCATGCCACTATCTGGCAAAGCCGTCGAACACCGACGACATCGAGGCCGCCTTCAACAAGGCTGCAGGCAATGCCGAGGTCGCGCTCGACGCCCGGCCGACATCGATCAAAACGCTGGAATGGGAACGCATCCACCAGACCCTGATCGAGACCGATTTCAACATCTCGGAAGCGGCAAGACGGCTCGGGATGCACCGTCGGACGCTGGCGCGGAAGCTCGAGAAGCGGCCGGTGAAGTGAGGTTGGTCAACTTTGTAGGGTGGGTTAGCGAAGCGTAACCCACCACTTCTTTGCGGCAGCATGGTGGGTTACGCCTTCGGCTAGCCCACCCTACGGACCGAGCAAGATCATCCGGCGCCCAAAACAAAAAGCCCGGCCAAGCGGCCGGGCTTTTGCTTGGTTGTGATGAACGCGCGAGACGCTTACGCGGCCTCGTCGGCGACCGTGGCGCCGCCATCGGTCTCGTCGCTATCGCCCTCGGCGTCCGCATCGGCCTCGCCTTCGGCGGCTTCAGACTTGGCGCCGGTGCGGCGCGGGCTCTTGGCGAGCTGGGCCTCGATCTCCTTGACCGCTTCGGTCTCGGTAGAGTGCTGCACCACCGCGATCTCGCGGGAGAGACGGTCGAGCGCGGCTTCATAGAGCTGGCGTTCGCTGTAGGACTGCTCGGGCTGCGACTCGGAGCGATAGAGGTCGCGCACGACTTCCGCGATCGCGACGATGTCGCCCGAATTGATCTTCGCTTCGTATTCCTGGGCGCGGCGCGACCACATGGTGCGCTTGACGCGGGCACGGCCCTTCAGTGTCTCGAGCGCACGCTTCACCAGCGCGGGCTCCGACAGCTTGCGCATGCCGACATTGGCGACCTTGGCGGTCGGCACGCGCAGCGTCATCTTGTCCTTGATGAAGTTGATGACGAACAGCTCGAGCTTCGCACCGGCGATCTCCTGCTCCTCGATGGCCAGAATCTGGCCGACGCCGTGAGCGGGATAGACGACGAATTCGTTGGCCTTGAAGCCCTGGCGCTGGGTCACGACCTTCTTTTCCTCGACCTTCGGCGCAGCAGCCGCGGGCTTCACGGCCGGCTTGGCGACAGCGACAGGAGCCTTGGCAGGAGCAGCCGCAACAGGAGCCTTCGGCGCGGCGGGCTTGGCAGCTTGAGCCTTGGCAGCGGGAGCCTTGGCAACAGCGGGCTTGGCGGCAGGCTTGGCGGCAACAGGCTTGGCAACGGTCGCTTTCGCGGCCGGCTTGGCAGTCTTGTGAGGCATTGCGCTTCTTTTGTTCTTCGAGGACTTTGCAGCCGGCGCCTTCGTCGCGGTCCGACCCTTGGATGCGCTACGGCTGGCCGCGGCGACTTTCTTGGCGTCCTTATGGGAAGCCTTCGCTGAAGTACTCTTTTTACGCGTTTTCTGTGACACAGCCTGCGCGCGGAAACTGCCACGCCCCTGTTCGACATTTGGTTTCACGGGAACCCAACGGGGCCGACGGGGCTAACCAGGGTTCGGCTCAATGTGCCCAATATAGCACATTTCCCGCAAAAATCAATGATTTAGGGGTCTTAAGGGCTGGTTTTCAGCGGTTACGCCGCTAATAGGGTTAAGTTTGACCCGAATTAGTCGCCGGAGCCGGGGTTCGGCGAGAAATACTTGTCGAACTTGCCCTCCATGCCGTCGAAATCCTTGGCGTCGGCGGGTGATTCTTTCTTCTGGGTGATGTTCGGCCAGCTCTTGGCATAGTCGGCGTTGACGGTGAGCCACTTTTCCAGGCCCGGTTCCGTGTCCGGCTTGATGGCATCGGCGGGGCATTCCGGCTCGCACACGCCGCAGTCGATGCACTCGTCAGGATGGATGACGAGCATGTTCTCGCCCTCGTAGAAACAATCGACCGGGCAGACCTCGACGCAGTCGGTGTACTTGCACTTGATGCACGCTTCAGTGACGACGTAAGTCATCCAACGCTCCGAAAAGCTCTTTTAAAAGTCGCGGCTTGCGTAGCGCGGATGGCCCGGCGCCGCAAGCTCAGGAACGGCCGATCATGACGGCTTTATGCGCTTGATCGACCAAGAAATGAATTCAAAGCGCAATTAATTGCGCTGAGAATTCGGATGGCCTTCGCTCAGCTCTTCGTAGAGCACACGAGCCGAGGCAGCATCGCCGCGGCGCTCGTTGAAGGCGACGACTCTCAAGACGCGCACGGTGCGATCGAGCGCGACGGTGAGCACGTCGCCGATCTTGATCGCATGCCCCGGCGATTTCTCGCGTGCGCCGTTGACGCGAACATGGCCGGACTCGACAAGCTCGGCAGCGGAGGTGCGCGCCTTCACCACCCGCGCGTGCCACAGCCATTTGTCGATGCGCTGCCGCTCGGTCGTGACTCTATTCCTTCTGACGCGTCTTCTTCACGCGAACCGCTCCGCACTTCGCTTGAAAACGCTGCGCTACTCCTTGCGCCCGGACAGCTGCTCCTTCAGCGCAGCGAGCTTCGCGAACGGCGAGTTCGGATCGACCGGACGATCGCGTTCACGCGGGGTGGCGCTCGATGCGTAGGGGCGCAGCGACGGTCCACCCTGGCGGTCGCGGCCCTTGTCGCGGTCGCGGCCGCGGTTGTCGCGGCCCTTGTCGCGATCGCCGCCGAACTTGCCCTTGTTGCGATCCTTGTTGTCGCGGTCCTTGTTGCCGCCATTCTTGCCTTCGAAGCGACGGTTCTTGTCGTCGCGCCCCTCGGGACGTGGCGCGCCTTCGGCGCCGCCTTCGCGCGGCTTGCGGAAGTCTCTGCCACCATCGCGACGATGACCGCCGCCATGGCGATGACGCTCACCGCGCTTCTCGCCGTCGGCGGCAGGCTGGGCTTCGCCTTCGGCAGGAGCAGTGCCGGCTTCCGCAGTCGCCTGCGGACGCGGCTGGTGATGGCGCTGGTTGCGATGGCGCTCGTGGCGCGGCTTGCGATCGTCGTGACGGCCGGCGGGACGCCAGACCTCGATGAGCTCGGGCTCGGCGGGTGCGGCCGCGGCCTCCACGGGTGCTGCCGCATCGGCCGACGCAGCGGCTTCGGTTGCAGCAGTTTCTGCGGGCGCGGTTTCCGCAGGAGCGGCTTCGGCAGGAGCGGCAGCTTCAGTGGAGACTGCAGCTTCTTCTTCCGGTGGCGCGATGCCGGGAGCGTCTTCCGGCGTGACGGAAGCCTCAAGCGCCGGCTCATCCTGCGCGGGCTCGTCGTGCTGCTCCATCCCTGGCGCGTCTTCGACGGTCACAGGCTCGGCGGCGGCTTCGATCGAGGCATCCGCAGGCGCTGCGGCGTCCTCGACCGGCGTCTCTGCCGGAGCTTCGGTGCTTGCTTCCGCAGCCGGCGTTTCCGCAACAACCGGCTTCGCCGGCAGCGGCGGACGCTTGTCCATGCGATAGCCGAGCGCGCGCAGCACGGAGGCAAAATCTTCGCCGGCCGAACCGGTGAGCGACGTCATCGCCTGCGTCACGACAAAGCTGCGGCCGTCGAACGCACCGGCGGGCTTTTCGCCGGACGCGTTCTCGCGCCAGGCCAGCGCCGGACGGATCAGATCGGCCAGGCGCTCCAGGATGTCGACGCGGACGGCGCGCTCGCCGGCCTGCTTGTAGCCGAGCACGCGATAGGCGTCGCGCGGCAGCTGCTTGTCGACCGGGAACGAGGTGCGGCCGGAGCTCGCCAGATGCTGCGCGCCCGACAGCGCGGAGGGATCGACATTGTCCTGCTTCAGCGCCCAGAGCAGCGCGGCCAGCGCACGCCCGGCCGGCTTGAGCAGGCCGGGGAAATAGAGGTGATAGGCGCCGAAGCGGACGCCGTATTTGCGCAAGGTCGCGCGCGAGGGCTGGTCGAGGTCCTTCAGCTCGTTGGCGATCTTCGGGCGCTCCAGCACGCCGAGCGCCTCGACGAGCTGATAGGCGATGCCGCGGGCGATGCCGGTGACGTCCTCGGCCTTGCTGAGCTCGAACAGCGGCCCGAGCAGCTTTTCGATATGCGTCTTGAGCCAGAGGTCGAGCCGGGCCTGCACCTTGTCGCGAGGACCGCCCGTGAGGCGTTCGTCGGAGATGATGCGGATGCGCGGATGCAGCGCGTCCTCTGCGGCAGACAGCCGCGCCACGGCGTCGCCGGTCCAGCGGATGATGCCTTCCGAGGTCAGCACGAACTGCTCGTCCGGCGCATTGCCCAGTTTTTCGGCGCGCGCGTTGATCTCGCCGGCGAGCACGGCCTGCGCTGCAGCCTGCAACGCTTTCGCATCGGAGCCGGCTTCCGCCGCATCCGGTGCAAAGGTGAAGCCATCGAGGCGGCCGATGACATGGCCTTCGACGATGACTTCGCCGGTCTTGCCGATTTCCGTATTCAAGCTCGTGTTCTCCCGCAGGCGGCGCATCAATACACTGGTCCGGCGATCAACGAAACGCTCAGTCAAGCGTTCATGGAGCGCATCCGATAATTTATTTTCGACCTCGCGGGCGATCCCCTGCCATCGTTCCGGGTCTTTCAGCCAGTCGGGGCGGTTGGCGACGAAGGTCCAGGTGCGAATCTGCGCGATCCGGGCCGACAGCGTGTCGATATCGCCGTCGACGCGGTCGGCCTGGTCGATCTGGGTCCTGAACCAGGCGTCGGGGATGCATCCCTTCCGCATCAGGAAGCCGTACAGCGTCGTCACCAGCTCGGCGTGGGCGGCCGGCGACAGCTTTCGATAATCCGGGACCTGGCAGGCCTCCCACAGCCGTTCCACCGCGTCCTTGCCATGTGCGACATCGCGCACCTCGGCGTCGCGGGCGGCGTGGTCGAGCACGCGCATGTCCACGGCGATGGGCGCGCGCGTCAGCGCCTCGTGACCGGGGGCCAGGTTCAGCGAGACCTGGAGCGCGCCGAGGGAGGCAAAATCCAGCTTCGAATTGCGCCATTGCAAAACCTTCACGGGATCGAAGGTGTGGTTCTGCAGCGCATTGACGAGTTCGGGCTCGAACGGCGCGCAGCGGCCGGTGGTGCCGAAGGTGCCGTTGCGGGTGGCGCGGCCGGCGCGGCCGGCGATCTGGCCGAATTCGGACGGCGTCAGGCGGCGGAACTGGTAGCCGTCGAACTTGCGGTCGGAGGCAAAGGCGACGTGGTCGACGTCGAGATTGAGGCCCATGCCGACGGCGTCGGTGGCGACGAGGTAATCGACCTCGCCGTTCTGGAACATCGCGACCTGCGCGTTGCGGGTGCGCGGCGACAGTGAGCCCAGCACCACGGCGGCGCCGCCATGCTGGCGGCGGATCAGCTCGGCGATGGCGTAGACCTCGTCGGCCGAGAAGGCGACGATGGCGGTGCGGCGCGGCTGCCGCGTGATCTTGCGGTCGCCGGCGAATTCCAGCTGCGACAGCCGCGGCCGCGTGATCATGGAAACGCCCGGCAGCAGCCGCTCGATGATCGGTCGCATGGTCGCAGCGCCCAGCAGCAGCGTCTCGTCGCGGCCGCGGCGGTTGAGGATGCGATCGGTGAAGACGTGGCCGCGTTCCAGATCAGATGCAATCTGCACCTCGTCGACGGCGAGGAACGAGACGTCGAGATCGCGCGGCATCGCCTCGACGGTCGAGACCCAGTAGCGCGGCGATTTCGGCTTGATCTTCTCCTCGCCGGTCACCAGCGCGACGGCATCGGGGCCGACCCGCGCGGCGATCTTGTTGTAGACCTCGCGCGCCAGCAGGCGCAGCGGCAGCCCGATCATGCCGGAGGGATGCGCGAGCATCCGCTCAATGGCGAGATGGGTCTTGCCGGTGTTGGTGGGACCAAGCACCGCAGTGACGCCGGCGCCGGGAAGCCGATCGGAAGCGAAGGGGGAGGAGGAAAAAAGCATCTGGGGGATTAGGTAATGGCGATTGGGGCGAATGTCAGTGCTGTTTTGGGGCGGTGGCGCGAAGGGCTGGCCTCACACACTGCTGTCATCGCCCGGCTCGACCGGGCGATCCAGTATTCCAGAGGCGGCGCAGATCAAACCGAGAGGGCGCGGCGTACTGGATGCCCCGGTCAAGCCGGGGCATGACAGCGGAGAATGCGGCGCCCCTCCCCAGATCCCGCGCAACTGTCTCACTTTGCGACGCTTTTCCCGTTGGCTTTAAGCTTCGGAACGAGTTGAGAACGAATCGCGGCCGAATCGCTGACTCCCCCTTTGAGTCCTGTTCCGTTCACGCAAGATGTCGCGGGAGGCTTATTGGGTTCGCACTAGATGGAGTTTTGGCCCGCCGCACAAGCGACGTTTCGGTGGCGGATTCGTTAAAGCTGGGGACGGCGCGGAGTCGAATCAGAATCGGGGAGGAGTCAAATGGATTCCCGTCCTCGCCCCCCCTCCAAACAAAAAGCGCGAAAACAACCCCATGCACAGTAGGCATGTCGTTGAAATCATTCGTGTTTATTTTGCCAAAAAGGGGAGTTCGGCGCGGGACGCCAGCCCTACTGAGTCTTCGCCACCCTGGGCGGCTGCGCCGTGGTGATGAAGCTGGTGGCTTCCAGCATGGCCGGCCCGAGCGGGGTCGGCACTTTCAGCCAGAACGGGACCAGGATGCGCGTGCCGGCGATCGGCGCGAACGCGACCTCGATGTTGCGCTGGGCGGCGAGATATTTGATCACCGGACGGTCGGGGATGTAGCCGGCGATGGGCACGAAATACAGCGAGCAGACCACGACCTGGCCGTGATAGCCCTTTTCCGCCTTGACGTTTTCCATGCGCTTGAAATCGAGCTTGAGCTCGTAGCGCATGCGGCCGTCGAACACGGCGGCGCTGCCGTGGCAGGCGTCCGCCGACAGCACGTCGCCGGTGCCGGATACGCGCACCAGCGAGGCCGTCATCGGATCCCAGACGCCGCGGCGATGCGCGTCGGTGACGACGATGCGGTCTGGATCGACCGGCGGCTCCGGCAGGATGGCAAAATCCTTCACATTGCCCTTGTCGAGCGTGATGCGGATCTCTTCGGTCTTCTTCGAGGTGGTGGTGGAGGCCTGGTAGCCGGTCGCGACCAGCGCGCCGTTGACCACGCGGCCCTGCGAGGCGCCGGTGCCGGACCCGCCCGCGAACGATTTCAAAAGCCCCGAGGTGCCGCCGGAGGCCGCGGCCGCGAACACGTCGTCCTGGATGTCGATGTTCCAGGCGCCCTTGCCGACCGGAATGCCCGCCAGCGTCGCCTCGTATTGCGCCTCGAGCTTGCCTTGCGCCGCCGCGGGCTCCGCCGCCCACGCCAAGACCAGCCCGAAAAGGGCCACCATGACCCAGCGGCCGGCAGAGCGCGGATGACTTGCGCGCCGCTCCGCTGAGCGCAGCTCATTTGGGCGCAGCTCATTTGGACGCAGACTTGGCGCAAGATGAGGCGTTGTGAGCACGAAACAATCCAATCGGGGCGCGAACGGTTGTTACTTAAGCGAAAAACCGCGCCAGGCAATGTGTCCGGGCCTATCGGCGTCCGGAACTCCACTGGACTCTTCGGGCGCGAATACGCCCTTTATGTGATGGTAAGGCGCGATAATCATTGCCGTTTTGGTGATCGGGGCGGGTCAGAAGCGCGCACCTCTCTCCTCCCTTTCCACTGTCATGCCCCGGCTTGACCGGGGCATCCAGTACGCCGCGGCCCCTCTGGTCAGCCGTACCGTCTCGGAGTACTGGATCGCCCGGTCCCGGCTCCGCCAAGGCTACGCCGAGGCCCACACGGGTGCTCGGCCCGCCGAAGCTTCAGCGAAGGCGGCAAGGCGGGCGATGACACCGCTTTATGCCGCTCGAGATCCCGGTTTCGCGCTCTCGCGCGCCCACATTGCGCAAGCGCGCAATGGGGGAACGACGGGCCAAAAACGGCCCGTCGCCTTGACGTCCCGCCGCTTCCCCCCTATACGTCCGCCCGCTCCCTGCAAGGACAGAGAATTTGCCCGTGGCGCCCCGAATGGCGGCCGCACATCGTTGGGAAAGATTGAGGATTTTGCCATGTCTCGCCGCTGCGAATTGACGGCCAAGGGCCCCCAGGTCGGCCACACGGTCAGCCACTCCAACATCAAGACCAAGCGCCGCTTCCTGCCGAACCTGGTCAACGTGACCTTCATCAGCGAAGCGCTGGGCCGCAACGTGCGCCTGCGCGTCTCCACCAACGCGATCAAGAGCGTCGACCACAATGGCGGCCTCGATCCCTTCCTGCTCAAGGCCAAGGCGGCCGTGCTGTCGCCGCGCGCCCTCGAGCTGAAGCGCGCCATCCAGAAGAAGGTCGGCCCGACTCCCGCGCCGGAGAAGAAGGCGAGCTAAGAATTTTCGAATTGGGCGAGGGCTTGCGTCGGGTGGCGTAGGCTGAGCCGGAAGAGTTTTGCATTGCGGCCGGATCGGAAGATCCGGCCGTTTTTGTTTGCGATGCAACGTGAGCGCGGGGCGTGGATAGTCTGAAAGACTAGCTATCATTTAGGTTGCAGATCTGAAATTCGCTATCTTTCCGCCGCTGAGTTCTAGCCATGACTATCAAACCACCCCTCTTGGGCCAACTAAACCAAGGATCAATTTTCTCCTTTGCAAGGGCCGAACGGTATCCAAAATGTAGAGTTGACGGCATCGTTCTCACAGCGCGATGCGACCTTGAGCAGGACAAGTACAACGTTCTCAATTATGCGCCCATTGTCTCGCTTGCGGACTGGTTACGAGTAGATGGCTATGAACTAATCGTGTCGAGAATAGCCAGTGACCTTTCGTCGAGAACAGAATCTGCTCTAAAGACTATCGAACTAGCGGTATTGCTGGGCGAAGTACCCGGAGCCAACGTCTCAGCGTCTCTTAGAATCACATCACATGGCGAAGGCGTCTTCTTTGTGGGGCGCAAATTATCTCAAGAAAGTCGATATCTGGTCATCGATGAAGAGCAGTCGGGACTTATCTGGCGCAGAAGGCGCACACGTGACGGCTATGACGCAGTGCTGGTTGACGAGACGCATTTATTCAACATCAATGAGCTTCAGCTATTTCATTATTTTACCCGCCTGGAAGGGCCGCACCCTATCGCTTACTCGGTAGATAAATCCCAAGCCGTAGGAGACAGAGGGTGGAGTACCGAAGATATCGCAAACACGTTGGCGGATTCTCGCGGCATCCACGCGGATGAGCAAAGCGAAGTCGTTCGTACGGTATTCAGATCTTCGCCTGATATCGTAAATCTAGCGTTTGCCATTCTGTCCTCTGGGGCGACGCTTTTTACTAATTTCGATAATCCGATGGAAGCCGCAGCATCTGGCTTCACCGAAGTAGACGAACGACTTTGCTCTGAGCCGATCTACTACCATGTTGCAAATGAGCAGGCGTTGATTGCTGGAACGTTCGAGCGCGCCGAGATACTTCAAAGAGAACTTGGGTGTCGCCGGAGCGATATTTTGATCGTCAGTCTGAGCAAGGCTCTTGTGACCGAACTTACCGATTACGCGAAGGGTCGAAATAAGCCTACCCTTCTCTTGACTAAACGAGGCGACGCTAGCGCCGTGGGCGCCGCACGCGAGGCTGCACAGTGGGTCGTAGGTCACGCGGATTTCGTTGGAGGACTTGAGTTTCACGCCGCAATCATTGTGGGGGTTGACGGCGGCCGCGTCCCTCCAACGGCGGACAACGAAAACTTCAGCAGCAAGAGCTTTCTTTCCTATGTCTCACACAACCGATTATACGTCGCCGTCAGTCGCGCACGCTACCGGGTCGAGTTGCTAGGAGAGAAAGCTCGGGGGCCCAGTCGACTAATTGCGTCAGCCATCGAAAATGGGCTTCTCAAAGAGCTTGACCTTGAGGTTTAGATCGGTCGAACGATATTCCTCTTCCTTTCCGAGGTGACCGCGCCGATAGCGCCATCGGGAGAGGTATGCGGTTGAGCCGAACCGCAACATTCGACCACAAATCCAGGCCCAAAATCCTCGTGAACTGCTGACCGCGCCTGCAACGACACCTCGAAGGACATCTCCAAACGTCCTGAAACTCTATCGCTGCCCACGCAAGGACGGCGAGGACGCAGCCGACAGATGATGTCACCATCCTGGGGCATGGTGACGAAGGAAACGACGTGGCACCTGATCAAGGCAAAAGGTCCGATCTGGCTGGCTGGGGCCACCGGCTCCAAGCTAAATGATAGGAGACCGTCTATCGCATCAAGAGCTCTAACCCCGAAAATCAATGCTCCGCAGCACGATCCCCGGCGGCGTGCCTTCGAACTCCGTCGCCTGATATTTGCGTCCGGTGCAGGCTTCGATGCGTTCGCGCAGGCGCGTGAACTGCTCTTCGCGCTCGCTGGGCCTGGCGCGCGGGCCGCGCTCGAGGTCGTCCATGGCGGAGGTCGAGATCGCGCAGGCGATCTCCTTACTGCCGTCCTGCATCGAGAACTGGACGATGCCGCGGTCCTGGTCGTGGGCGATGAAGCGGCTGCTGGTGAGCGTCATGGGGTACTCCTTTTGCGTCCGCGCGGCGTGCCGGCCTTGTGCAACGCGCACACGGGGACGCCGGTCGGCGTTATCGAAGCACGCTGTGACACAAGGGTGCACGACAATTCACTTCGGTGGTTATGGGTCCCGGCCTTCGCCGGGACGACGCCGGTGTTTGCGCGACTTGGCCGGCTTCAGCCGTCGCCGTTGAGTCTTGCGAAATCGTCGAATAGCGCGGCCACCAGCGCGCGGTGGCGGGTGTCTTCGGCGGGCAGGCTCGCGGCATAGAGGTTGAGCAGATGGCGGGCCTTCACGGCGGCCTCGGGCCAGGACGTGGCGGGCACCGACATCATGCGGTTTTCGAGCTCGGCCTCGCGCTCGCGCAGCTCCCTGACCTGGGCCTCGACATCGGCCAGCGCGCGGCGCAGATCGGTTGCCTTCTGGGCGGCCATGCCGCGGTGGCTGTCGAGATCGACCGGGATGTCAGTCATTACAGGCACTCGCATCGATACGTTGGGCATCCGCCAGGTCGACCGAGCCGATCGACAGCATCTCCGTCGCACCGCGCACGCCTTCGGAGGGCACCGTGATCATGGTGGCGACGCGGCGATAGGACGCGAACGACAGGCCCTCGATCATCTGCTCGTCGGTGACGACCTCATAGGCGCCGGCCGGCAATTCGCGCTCGAGGCCGCGGATGTGGAATGGATGCTTGAAGGTGATGGTTTCTCGCCGCGAGCGGATGGTCATGCGCGCCTGCCTTTCGCAAAGAAGGGGCCCCAACCGACGCCAGCCATGGCGAACCATGCGCTTGTTACCCGGCAATAGCCAGCTTTATGTCAGCGCGGGCCGGGACTTAAGGCGCATCGCGATACTCGTGCGCGGCGTTTTAGTCCTCGCCATCGGCAGGACGCGGGCGTACGCTCGACCACGTCAGCGCAGCTCACGCAATTGCCGCGCGTCGATGTTGCGCTGCATCTTTCGCGCCTCGTGTGCGCGGCGGCGATCTTTCAATGGCTCGGGCAGGTGCATCTCGTCGCCTGGCCTAGCGACCATTGCAGCGCCGATCTCGCACGCGGACGAATTCGAAACCCAGGAGGAGACGACGTCATGGCCAAGGGACAGCAACGCAGCAACCGCGAGACCAAGAAGCCGAAGAAGGACAAGATCAAGACCAGCGCCGCAGCGCCCAGCCGCAAGGATGCGGCGTGGCAGCCGGAGATCGGTCAGAAGAAGAAGTAGCGGCGGATAGGAGGGCGGGCTCGGCGTATCGCCGGACTCCGTCATGGCCGGGCTTGGCCCGGCCATCCACGTCTTTCGCGCGGAAGCAAGAACGTGGATGCCCGGGACAAGCCCGGGCATGACGAGTTTGTGGCGCGATCACGCGTTCAATCTCGCCACCATCTCCTTCTCCCCACTCTTTTCCGCTATACTCGCCCGGGTAGCATCACCTGGAGGGGCGTCCTGTGGAGCACGAGCGCAACGCCGACCACACATCCGAGCCGAAGAATCTCGTCATCTGCTGTGACGGCACCGGCAACGAGATCTCGGAGAACATCTCCAACGTCCTGAAGCTCTATCGCTGCCTGCGCAAGACCGACAAGACGAAGCCGCGGCAGATGGTGTTCTACGATCCAGGCGTCGGCACCGTGACGGAGCCGTCGACGTGGCACCGCTGGAAAGCCAACGTCAATCTGGTGCTGGGGCTCGCCACCGGCTACGGGCTCGATGACAACGTGCTCTCGGCCTATTGCTTCCTGATCGAGCATTACGCACCCGGCGACAGGATTTACCTGTTCGGCTTCTCGCGCGGCGCCTACACGGTGCGGGTGCTGGCGGGGCTGATCCACAAGATCGGCTTGATCTCGCCGGAGCAGGCCAACCTCGCAGGCAGTGGCCTCGTCGCCTACAAGCAATATTCCGGCACCGGGCGCGGCAACGACGTCGAGGATCTCAAGGACGTCGCGATCGACGAGAGCGGGCCGCTGCCAAAGGACGCGTTCGACCTCGCCGCGCAATTCGCGCGCATCACCTCGACACGCTGGCCGACCATCCACTTCATCGGCGTCTGGGACACGGTGGCGAGCGTGATCGTGCCGCGGCGCGACAACTTCTTCTTTCTGTTCAGCCTGGAGGAGCTCGCCTTCACGCTGCGCAATCCCAGCGTCAACATCTTCCGCCAGGCGATCGCGATCGATGAGCGCCGCTGCATGTTCCGCCTCAAGCAGTATGAGGAGCCGCAGGATTATTGGCGCAACCGCTATGTGCCCGACGAGAAGAAGGAGCCGCAGGACATCCTGCAGGTGTGGTTCGCCGGCGTGCATTGCGACGTCGGCGGCGGCTATCCGGAAGTCGAGAGCGGCGAGTCCAAATATCCGCTGCTCTGGATGATCGAGGAGGCGACGAAGGCCGGGCTGAACTTCAACCCGCGCACGGTGAACCAGCTCGCCTGGGGCATCCAGCGCAAGAACTCACCATTTCAGTACGTGCCGCCGGCCTACACCGGCAAGACCGGTGAGCTGCACAATTCGATGACGGCGCTGTGGCGCGTGCTGGAGTATCTGCCGAAGAGCGCGACGTACAAGGAATGGCCGGAGCGGAAGGTGTTTCTGGGGTTCTACATCCCCGATTGCGAACCGCGCCCCATCCCCGAAGGCGCGCATGTGCATGAGAGCGTGGTGAAGCGGATGGCGGTGGAGCCGGACTATCGGCCGGTGAATCTGCCGAAGGATTATGTGACCGTGCCGATGCCCGTGCCGCCGCATGTGGGGATGGCGGCGGAGGCGGGGGAGATCGTGGTGGGGTGAGGTTTGCTTGGCGGTACTGCCGCCCCAAAAAAGGTGTCGTCCCGGCGCAGGCCGGGACCCATAACCACAGGGAGCAGTTTGGCGAAGACTCGTCGCTCGGTACTCCTACTTTCCGCAACCGAGAGATCACGCGGTATGGGTCCCGGCCTTCGCCGGGACGACGGCGAATTTGGAGCGCCCGCCGCACCCCGCTACCGCTGCTTTCTCCATTCACCGACACATTTCATTAAAATTCTCCGCCCCGCCTTAGCCGGATCGCATCAACTCCTCTGCATCATCTGCCAAACCACCCGCGCCATCCGCGGAAATTGGAGGAGAGTGCCAATGCATCCGCGACGACATGCCCGCGTCAAACCCGCGGGCCTCGTATCCCGCCAGGCCAAGATCATCACCGACCCGCGCGCGCCGGTGATCCCCTGCACGCTGATCGACTATTCGCCCGGAGGGGCCTGCGTCGATCTCGGCGGACAGGTGAAGATTCCCGATCGGTTCGAGCTGCTGCACGTCAACACCAAGAAGCGCTGCCGCGTGGCGTGGAAGCGCGGCACGAAGGTAGGCGTGGTGTTTTAGAGGGAGCGAGACGTCAGCTTAATCACCCTCTCCCCTTGTGGGAGAGGGTGGCTCGCCGCAGAGCGGCGAGACGGGTGAGGGGTCTCTCTCCGCGGGTACATCTCTCACAGTTGGATCTGCGGAGAGAGACCCCTCATCCGGCGCCATAGCCGATGCGAAGCGTCGGCGTTTTCAAGAACGGCGGCCGAAGGCCGCCTATGCCACCTTCTCCCACAAGGGGAGAAGGAAGAAGCCTACGTCCGCATCCGCGCCTTCGCGCCCGCGACGATCTGCATCGCCACGCCCGCGATCCAGCCAAACAAGGCGAACCAGCTCCACGCGATATGCGGCTCGAGGCGGAGCACGATGATGGCGACGGAGGCGAGCGCGGTGAACGTGGCGCAGAGCGTGCCGGCGGAGCTCAACAGCTCCGCGGCGTCGATGTCACCGTGGGCCTCGTCGAACGGCAGCTGCGGCGTGTCGATGCCGAGATAGAAGCCGACAAAGCCCAGCACCATCATCAGCAGCAGGAAGCCCTCGGTGGTGAGCGCGGGAATCGCAGATCCCACGTAAGCGCCGACGAACAGCCCGCACGCCGCGCCCGCCATCGCAAGACCCACGCGCTCGATGACGTGGGCAGCTTTCCGGATACGAAACCGCATGGCGGGCCTCCGTGAGGCGTTGAACGCGCGCGAGGTTAGGCCAGATTTGGCGGAGGTGGAAGGTGAGGGGATCTACGGATGCGTGAGGCGGGGTGGAGTGGGACGTGACGACCCAAGCCCCACTCTCGCGTCGTCCCGGCGAAGGCCGGGACCCATAACCCCAGGGAGATGTTTTACGAAGACTCAGAGTTTAGTTGCACACTGACAACTCCCACCACGCCTCGTCGTTAGATCACGCGGTATGGGTCCCGGCCTTCGCCGGGACGACACTGTAAATGCGGCGTGGTCCTCGCGCCACACTCGCTCCCCTCACCGCGCCCCGAAACTGGTCTTGCCGAACAGCGCCTTCTGCGTCGAGGGCTGCGAGCGCCAGTATTGCGGCGGGGCTTCGACCTCGCCGCCGAGCTCCGCTGCGGCGTGCCAGGCCCAGCGGGGGTCGTAGAGCAATCCACGGGCGAGCGCGATCATGTCGGCCTTGCCGGATGCGACGATGTCTTCGGCCTGCTTCGGCTCGGTGATCAGGCCGACGGCGATGGTGGGCAAACCCGTCTCGCGCTTGATGGCCTCTGCAAACTGCACCTGGTAGCCGGGGCCGAGCGCGATCTTCTGCAGCGGCGAGACGCCGCCGGAGGAGGCATCGATCCAGTCGACGCCGCGCGCCTTCAGCGCATTTGCGAATACGATGGTCTGCGCCAGTCCCCAACCGCCCTCGACCCAGTCGGTCGACGACACCCGCATGCCGACCGGCTTGTCGTGCGGGAACACCGCGCGGACCGCGTCGTAGACCTCCAGCGGGAAGCGCATGCGGTTCTCGAGCGAACCGCCATACTCGTCGGTGCGCTTGTTCGAGATCGGTGACAGGAATTGATGCAGCAGATAACCGTGCGCGCCGTGCAGCTCGATGGCGTCGATGCCGATCCGGTCGGCGCGTTTGGCGGCATCGACGAAGGCGTCGCGGATGCGCTTGAGACCGGCGGCATCGAGTGCCAGCGGCGCGGCTTCGCCCTCCTTGTGCGGCAGTGCGGACGGCGCCACGGTCTGCCAGCCGCCCTCGCTCTGCGGGATCAGCTGGCCGCCGTCCCAGGGCCGCGCGCTGCTGGCTTTGCGGCCCGCATGCGCGAGCTGCATCGCCACCGCTGTCGAGGAATGTTTCCGCACCGAGGTGAGGATCTGCTTCAGCGCGGCCTCGGCGGCATCGCTGTAGAGCCCGAGGCAGCCCGGCGTGATGCGGCCGATCGCCTCGACATGGGTCGCCTCGATGCAGAACATCGCCGCGCCCGACAGGCTGAGATTGTTGATGTGGGTGAAGTGCCAGTCGGTGGGGACGCCGTCCTCGGCCGAATATTGGCACATCGGCGACACCACGACGCGGTTCTTCAAGGTCAGGCCGCGCAGCTTGATCGGGGAAAACAGGGCGCTCATGCGGGGGAGTTCCGAGGGATGGAGGGCGGGAGTTGGGGAGAGTGTAGTGGGCGATGCGCCAATTGCCAGCCGCGCGGCGGGAATGGCGGCTCGCGGGGGATGCATTGCGGCTATTCCACCAGCGCGAACTGCAGCAGCAGCGTGCGCTGGAGCATCGAGAAATTGTCGTCGGACACCAGCGTCAGCACGGTCTCGCCGTCGGCGGTGAAATGGGCGTCGATGCCTTCCATGTTGTCGATCTCGTGGCCGAGATCGGCCTTGAACAGCACGGGGCCGTCGACCAATGCGCCCGGCGCAATCGATTTCAGGGGGATCGCGCGGATGCGGATATCGACGCCGGTGAACCAGGAGAATTTGCGTTCGAGGATCAGGAGATCGCCCGAGGGCAGCAGCACGGCGTCGCTGATGAGCTGCTGGTCGGTGCGGCGAATGCTGAACTGGCCCGGTGTGGGGCCGCCGATCAGAAATCCGATCAGGTTGCCGTCGGCATCGAAGCCGCCTTCCGACAGCGCGATCAAGGTCCCCGCGAGCGGCTGCCCCTTGGGGACGAACACCAGCGCCTCGAGACCCTTGTTATAGGGCAGTTTCCGCAAGCCCGGCGGCGTCGGCAGCACCTCGCCGCGGGCGCTTGTGCCGCCCTTTGAAAAATCGAACCGCATGATCTGGTTGACGCGCTCGAGCCCGACATAGACGAGGTCGCCGTCACGCGCGAGCGCCTCGGTATCGTACCACAGCCGCTTCTCCGTGATCGGCCGCCCCTGCGCATTGAGCACCGGCGCGGCCTCGACGTCGTCGAGACCCGCCATGCTCCGCCCGGAATAGCGGATGCGACCGGTGAACCAGGTGCCCTGGTCGGACATCGCGAGGAAGCGCTCGCCTTTGCTGTCGAGGAAGCGGAAGCCGGACAGGCCGCCGAAGCCGCGATGCGGCGAGGTCAGCACCAGGCCGCCGCGATAGTCCAGCGAGCCGAAACGCGTGCGCGCGCGGTCGCGCGGCTCGAAATTGGGAATCGGCCGCGCGTTGACCTCGATGCCGACAGGCGCGGCGACGGCGTGCTCGATGAGCGCCGGCTTCGGCGCGGGCTGGGCCTGCGCCAAGCGAGATAGTGCGAGAGTGGAAAATCCCGCCGCCGCGTGGCCGATAAAGCTGCGGCGGGATCGATGGTTGCTCACGAATGCAGTTTGCGTCGCGGGCGACCGGCCGGCTGCGTGGGCGCGGTGTTGGTCTCGCTGAAGAGTTCGGCAAGTTTTTCGGTGATGGCGCCGCCGAGCTCTTCGGCGTCCACGATCGTCACCGCGCGACGATAATAGCGCGTCACGTCATGGCCGATGCCGATCGCGATCAGCTCGACCGGCGAGCGGGTCTCGATCTCCTCGATGATGTGGCGCAGGTGCCGCTCGAGGTAGTTGCCGGGATTGACCGACAGCGTGGAATCGTCGACCGGCGCGCCGTCCGAGATCATCATCAGGATCTTGCGCTGCTCGGGCCGGCCGAGCAGGCGCTTGTGCGCCCAATCGAGCGCCTCACCGTCGATGTTCTCCTTCAGCAGCCCCTCGCGCATCATCAGGCCGAGATTCTTACGCGCGCGACGCCACGGGGCGTCGGCCGACTTGTAGATGATGTGGCGGAGATCGTTGAGGCGGCCGGGACTGGCCGGCTTGCCGGCGGCAAGCCACGCCTCGCGCGATTGCCCGCCCTTCCAGGCGCGCGTTGTGAAGCCGAGAATCTCGACCTTGACGCCGCAACGCTCCAGCGTGCGGGCGAGGATGTCGGCGCAGGTCGCCGCGACCGTGATCGGCCTGCCGCGCATCGAGCCGGAATTGTCGAGCAGCAGCGTCACCACGGTGTCGCGGAACGTCGCCTCCTTCTCGTGCATGAAGGACAGCGGGTGATAGGGATCGGTCACCACGCGCGACAGCCGCGCGGGGTCCAGGATGCCCTCTTCGAGATCGAACTCCCAGGCGCGGTTCTGCTGCGCCATCAAGCGCCTCTGGAGGCGATTGGCGAGACGGGCGACGATGCCCTGCAGATGCGCGAGCTGCTTGTCGAGATAGGCACGCAGGCGCTCCAGCTCGTCATGATCGCAGAGGTCTTCGGCGGCGATGACCTCGTCGAATTTCGGCGCGAAGGCGTGATATTCCGGCCCGCGCGGCTCGTTCTTGCCGTGCGAATTCGGCCGCGTCGCCTCGCCCGGCGTCTCGTCGTCACCGAGCTCGCCATCGTCGAAGGTGTCGGAGGTCGAAGCCTGCGCGCTTTCCATCGCGCTCTCGCTCATCTCCTCGCTTGATGCCTGGGCCTGGTCGGCGCTCATCTCCTGCGCGGCGTCGGAATCGGGCGAGCCCTCGGCGCCGGACTGATCGTTGTCGCCGTCCTGGTTCTCGTCGTTCTCGTCATTGTCTTCGCTGTCGGCGCTGCGCTCGTCGCCAATCTCGAGCGCCGTCAGGAGATCATGCACGGCATCGCCGAACCTGGTCTGGTCCTCGACCACGGTGTCGAGCCGGTCGAGGCGCCTGCCGATCTTGTCTTCGAGGATGGGACGCCAGAGATCGACCATCTTCTTGGCGGCCGTCGGCGGCGCCATGCCGGTCAGGCGCTCGCGCACCAGCATCGCCAGCGCGTCGGCGAGCGGCGCGTCGGCGCGATCGGTGATCTCGTCGAACTTGCCGCGATGGAAATGGTCGTCGAGCATCGCGGTAAGGTTTTTCGCAACCCCCGCCATGCGCCGCGCGCCGATCGCCTCGACACGGGCCTGCTCCACCGCCTCGAACACGCCGCGCGCCTGCGGATTGCCGGGCATCAGCTTGCGATGCACCTTCGGATCGTGACAGGCGAGCTTGAGGGCTATCGAATCGGCATGGCCACGCACGATCGCGGCATCGCGCCTGGTCATCTTTCGCGCGGGCTCGGGCAGCCGCGCCTTGCCCGGTGCGAGCCCGGGACGCTCGGCGGCGAAGCTGACGTCGAGCTCGGGCGCCTTGGCGATCGCCTTCAGGCAGGAGGCCACCGAGCGCTTGAACGGCTCGGTCGGGGCTTCCTTGGTGTTGCGGAATTTGGAGTTGGAGGTGGTCATTTCACCCTATCCGTCGTCCCGGCGAAGGCCGGGACCCATAACCACCGGCCGTTGTCGGTCAGGGAAAACTATCGGTGTGGCTTCATCGAGAGACCTCGCGGTATGGGTCCCGGCGTTCGCCGGGACGACATATCGCGAGAGTAATCAGCTGAGCGCCACGTTCACCGCCGATTCCGGCAGCTCCGCGTTGAAGCAGCGCTGGTAGAACTCGGCGACGAGGGGACGTTCGAGTTCGTCGCACTTGTTGAGGAAGGTGACCCGGAACGCAAATCCGATGTCGCCGAAGATGTCGGCGTTCTCGGCCCAGGTGATCACCGTGCGCGGGCTCATCACCGTCGACAGATCGCCATTGGCGAAAGCGTTGCGGGTGAGATCGGCGAGGCGAACCATCTTGTTGACGATGTCGCGGCCCTCCGTGGTGCGATAGTGCTTGGCCTTGGCCAGCACGATCTCCACTTCCTCGTCATGGCTGAGATAGTTCAGCGTGGTGACGATCGACCAGCGGTCCATCTGGCCCTGGTTGATCTGCTGGGTGCCGTGATAGAGGCCCGAGGTGTCGCCGAGGCCGACGGTGTTGGCGGTCGAGAACATGCGAAATGCCGGATGCGGCTTGATCACCTTGTTCTGGTCGAGCAGCGTCAGCCGGCCGGAGACTTCCAGCACGCGCTGGATCACGAACATCACGTCCGGGCGGCCGGCGTCGTATTCGTCGAACACCAGCGCGACATTGTGCTGGAGCGCCCAGGGCAGGATGCCGTCGCGGAATTCGGTGACCTGCTTGCCGTCGCGGACCACGATCGAGTCCTTGCCGACGAGGTCGATACGGCTGATGTGGCTGTCGAGGTTGACGCGCACGCAGGGCCAGTTCAGCCGCGCGGCGACCTGCTCGATATGGGTGGATTTGCCGGTGCCGTGATAGCCCGTGACCATGACGCGGCGGTTGTGGGCGAAGCCGGCAAGAATGGCGAGCGTGGTGGCGCGATCGAAGCGGTAATCGGAATCGACTTCGGGGACGTGAGGATCGACTTCGGAATAAGCGGGGACTTCGAGATCGCTGTCGATCCCGAACACTTGGCGCACCGACACCTTCATGTCGGGCAAACCGGAAACTTCCTCAACTTTGGACATCGCGGCGGTCGTCATCAATCCTCCGAGGTCCCGGGCGATCCCGAGACCAGTTATTGCACGTTGGCTGCGGCTGGGTGCTGTTGCGAACCTATCAGAGACAACGTGCGGGCAGAAGCCCGCCCCCCAATCAAAGTTCCGTTGTCTTTTCATTTAGATAGGCAAGGAACGCGATTTTTGGAAGGCTGCCCTGCGAATCACGCCTGAATTTCGTGCGGAAGGCACGTCCTGCCCACGTGGGTGGCACTTTTACCGCCGCTCGTTACTTATGTAGGGTCCGAATGCAGGGTCCGAACCCCGAGGCCCAATCCCACCATAGAGACGACGTGACGTCCTTTCTCGATCCCCTCATTTCATTCGTCTCGGCCCATGCGTGGCTGGCCTATCTGACCCTGTTCCTGGCGGCTCTGCTGGAGGCGGTTCCAGTGGTGGGGTCGGTGATCCCCGGCTCGACCATCATCCTGGCGCTGAGCGCCCTGGTTCCGGGCGGCGAGCTCAGGCTGCAATGGGTGTTGCTGGCGGCGGCGCTCGGCGCAGTGCTCGGCGACGGTTCGGCTTACTGGATCGGGCACCGGCAGCAACGGGAGATCCTCAACACCTGGCCGCTGACCAGCTATCCGCGCGTAGTCGAGCAGAGCGAGAATTTCTTCCACCGCTTCGGCACCTGGGCGGTGTTCTTCGCCCGCTTCGTGCCGCCGATCCGTGCCTTCGTCCCGGTCACGGCGGGCGCGCTGGGCATGCCTCCGGCCCGCTTCTACGTCATCAACATTCCGGCGATCCTGGTCTGGGCACCGGCGCATGTGCTGCCGGGTGTTTTGGCGGTGTCGGCCCTGCACGAATATGCCGGGCTGCACCACCATGGACATGTCGGCAAGCACATCTGGATTTTGACTGTGGCTGCAGCGGCGATTTTGCTGGGCGTAGCGGCGTGGGTCTACCGCCGGCGGAACGGCGGCGCGGTCGCCGCGGCGAAGCCGCAGATCTAGCGCCGGCGTCGCGACCTTCTCTCAAGGCGTATTGAGAAGTACCCACAGCCGCGAGATTCTACCATTTTCGACTTCAGCCACGTCGGCCCCTGTCACGGTGGTCGGGCCGTGCTCGGGCCCGGCGTGCCAGGCTAGATGGCCCAAGCCGTGATGCCCGACAGCCGCGCCATCGGGTACGAACCTGAAAGTCGGCCCGAACTGCTTCAAAAGATCTCCCGCGATCCTCGATATTTCTGCCCGCCCGCGGACGATATTCGTCGGCTCGTACATGACGGGCTCATCGACGAACAACACGGCTATGGCCGCTCGCCGCTTGTCCTCGTCACGCTCGTTGAACACGCGCTCCAGATTTGAACGAAGCAGATGGTCGAATTCGATACTACCGGTTGTCATGTCGTAGCCTTTCTTCACATTATTGGTCGGCGAATATCCGCGACGGATCATCAATCGAACTTGACCAGGTTCAACGCGGGAAGCGGGCCACCCGGAAACTGGGTCAACCTTCCGCCGATCGCGAGCGAGCCAAGATCGATGCCGAAGAATCCGAGTTGTTCGATCAGCGCGCCGATGGCGGTCTTAGCTCCGGCATCATCTCCCGAGTAGAACAGCACGCGCTTGCCCCCATCGGTGGTCGGGTCAGCTGCGAGGAGTTCTGACAGCAGATGATTGAATGCCTTCACTACCCGCGCTCCGGGCACCAGATCGGCGAAGACCTCCGACGAGGCGCGACCACCGAGTTCAGCCGGCTTGAATAGCGGCGCCTCGATCGGATTGTTGGCATCAACCACGATGCGGCCGCCGAACGGCGGCAGGCCCGCAAGCGCGCCAGGCAGCTTCGACCAGTTGACCGCGACCAACACGATATCCTTGGCAGCCGCCTCCTCGCGAGTGCCGGCGGTCACGAGCCGACCGATGTCGGCCACAGCCGTCGCCAAGCTCTCCGGACCGCGGCTGTTAGACAAGGTCGTGGCGATGCCCTTACGCGCGAACGCCCGGGCGATGGCGCGGCCGATATTGCCCGCGCCGATAATGCCGATGGTGGACATGGAAGATGCTCCCGAGATGTATGGAGATCAGATCGACTGATCAGTGACCTCAAAATGGCGCAACCATTCCCTCTTGATTAGAGGGAACTTGGTAGTAAGATTTTCAACGATTACTTTCGAATGAGCTGATGGAAACGCTGGCTAATCTGGAATCCTTCCTCCGCAGCGCGGAATGCGGCAGCTTTTCCGAGGCAGGTCGGCGTCTCTCGGTGACGCCGGCTGCTGTCAGCCGCAATGTCGCGATGCTGGAGCGCAATCTGGGCGTCCGGCTGTTTCATCGATCCACGCGAAAGCTGACGCTGACGGAGGCCGGGGAGACGTTCCGCGCAGCGATCGCCGACAATTTGGAGGGACTGCAGGCAGCGATTACTGGGATATCGACGGGGAGCAATGAGCCGGCTGGCCTTCTCAAGGTGAGCCTGCCGCCGACATTCGGCATAGGCCATATCCTGCCGCTGCTTCCCGGTTTCCTGGCCCGTTATCCGCGGGTACGCGCCGAGTGGCACTTCGAGAATCGCCAAGTCGATCTCGTCGGTGAAGGCTACGACGCCGCGATCGGAGGCGGATTCGAGTTGTCCCCCGGTCTCGTGAGCCGAACACTTGCGCCGGCACACATCGTCGCCGTGGCGTCTCCAGCCTATATGTCGGGACGAACATTTCCGACCAAGCCGGACGAATTGGCGACACTGGACGGCATCGTCATGCGCTCGCTGCAGACCGGGCGCATTCGGCACTGGTCGATGCGCGACGTTTCAGGTCGGGAAATTCAGGCCTCGCTCTCCGAGGCGATCGTGGTGAACGATCCCGCTGCGATGCGTGAGGCGGCATTATTGGGCCTCGGGGTCGCCATGCTCGCAACCGCCGACACCCTGCCCGCGCTTGAAAACGGTTCGCTGCTGCGCCTCGTGCCGCGCTGGTACTGCGACGCCGGCGCGATCTCGATCTACCATGCCTCGCGCAAGCTGGTGCCGGCAAAGACGAGAGCCTTCGTGGACTGGGTGGCGGATGCATTCAAGAAGAACAAGCTCGCGGAACGCTTTGCGGGGAGTCTGAGCTGACACGCATGCCCGCACGTATGATCTAGGCCTTTGCGTCCGGCTCCCCTGCCCGTCGCCCCGGTGCAGGCCCAACATAACGCGCCCTTGGCCTGATCAGCTTGCCGAACTGCAATTGCTCGCTGGCATGGGCGATCCAGCCGACGCTGCGGGCCATGGCGAACAAAGCCAGCTCGCTGCCTCCAGGCAGGCGCAGCGCGTGCACGAGCACCGCGAGCGCGTAGTCGATATTGACGAGTTCGCCTGTCGCCTCCGCGATCCGCTCCGGCACCTCCTTGGTGAATTTGCGCGGTGCGCCGGCGCGGGCCAGGGCATTCAGGAGCGACTGCGCGCGCCGATCGCCCCGCTTGTAGACGCCGTGACCGAAGCCGGCAAAGCGTTCGCCGAGCGCGACGCGTTCGCGGACCATTGGCTCGACGTCACGATCCACCAGCGCCTTGACGAGCTGCGAGGCGAGCACGCCCGCACCGCCGTGCTTCGGTCCCTTCAGCGCGGCGAGGCCGGCGATGACGGAGTCATAAAGATTGAGGCCGGTCGAGGCCGCGCAGCGCGCGGTGAAGGTGGACGCGTTCAATTCATGCTCGGCGAGCAGAACCAGCGCGCGGCGGATGAGTTCGGCCGCGTGCTTGTTGTCGGGCGCCCAGGCCCTCGCGATCTGCTGGTGCAGCGGCTCGGCAGACGGCTCCGTATTGAGCATGGTCGCGACCAGGAGCCGGACGATGCGCGCACCGACCATCGCGCGTCCATCATGCGCGCGGGTGAAGGCGCGGGGATCAGCGCTCGATGCGAGCGCCAGCACGGCAATGGCGCGATCGATCGGCGCGGCGCGGTGCGCCGCCTGCGCGATCAGGCGCATCTCATCGGACACCGCGGGCTGATTATCCGGCGCAAAGGGATCGACGCCGGAGACGTCCCACAGAAGCGTCGCGGTGTGCTCCAGCGTGTCGTGCTCGGCGAGATCGACGCAATTGACGCCGCGATAGATCGCGCCGTCCTCGGTGATGGTGGAGATCTCCGTGTCCATGACCGGCAGATCGGCATCGAAGCTGCGCAGACCGCGCGGCTCCGGCGACGGCACCCGGCGCTCCTTCAGCGCCCGGACGTCCTCGGCGCGATAGCGGTTCTTGCGCGAGTCCGGCGTCGGCTCGGAGCGGACCAGGCCGCGGCTGACATAGGCGTAGAGCGTGGCCGGCGAGATCGTGAGCTCGGCGGCGGCTTCCCGGGCCGAGAGGTATAGCTCCTCGGAATTTTTCATATTGATTTATGTAATCAAGATTGATCAATCTGTCGAGAGGCCCGACCTTTGGCTTGTGCAAAGGAGATTTGGGCCATGAACATCCACCTCACCAAAAGCCAGATCGGGCTGGACGGCGTTCCCGCGGCCGAAACCGTGCTGAGCCATGTCGACGGCGAGCGGGGCGAGTTGATCATCGCCGGCGAGCATGTTGGCCGACTGGCGAGCCAGTCGAGCTTTGAGGGCGTCACCGCCCGGCTCTGGAACGGCGCCAGCACGACCACGCTGAGCGAAGCCAATGTGCGCGCAAGCCTGGGCGCCGCACGCGAGCGCGCCTTCGCGCGGCTGGATGAGTTGCTGCCGGCAACGCGCGGCATGGGCGTCATCGACGGGTTTCGCGCGGCGGTCGCGGGACTTCGCGCCGAGCACGGCCTCGCTCATGAGGCGACGATCGTCGGCGCATTCCCGGTGATTGCGGGCGCGCTCGTCCGCCGCGCTAGGGGTCTCGATCCCGTGGCGCCCGATCCGAACGTGAGCCATGCTGCCGATACGCTTCGCATGCTGCACGGGCGCGCGCCTGAACCACGCGAGGTCACGGCGCTGGACGCCTACCTCGTCACCGCGAGCGACCACGGCATGAACGCCTCGACCTTCACCGCGCGCGTGGTGGCCTCAACGCAGGCAGATCTGTTTGCCGCCGTCACCGCCGGCTATTGCGCGCTGACGGGTCCGCTGCATGGCGGCGCGCCGGAGCCGGTGCTGGAAATGCTCGACGCGATCGGCTCGCGCGAGCGCATCCAGCCCTGGGTGGACGCGGCACTCGCCCGCGGCGAGCGGATGATGGGTTTCGGCCACCGCGTGTATCGCGTGCGCGATCCCCGCGCCGACGTGCTCAAGACCGCGATCGAGGCGCTGGCCTCGGACGGCGCCGACCTGCCGTTTGCCGGCGAGGTCGAAGCCTATATCCGCAGCGCGCTGCGCAAGAAGAACCCGGACCGGCCGCTGGAGACCAATGTGGAGTTCTTCACCGCGATCCTGCTCGATGCGCTGGCGATCCCGAGGCAGGCCTTCACGCCGATCTTCGCGGTGGCGCGCGCCGCCGGTTGGACGGCACATGCGCGCGAGCAGCAGCGGACGGGACGGCTGATCCGGCCGAGCTCGTCATATGTGGGGGCGATGCCGAAGGCGTGATGAAACGTAGCCTGGATGGAACGGCGTTCTTTCCCTCTCCCCTTGTGGGAGAGGGTGGCTCGCCGCGCAGCGGCGAGACGGGTGAGGGGTTCTCTCCCCGCACATTCCCTTGCATTGGAATTTGAGGAAGCAACCCCTCATCCGGCGCTTCGCGCCACCTTCTCCCACAAGGGGAGAAGGGAAGACAGAGGCGCGGCCTCAGGCCTCGCGCACCACGGTCTTCAGGTAATTATACGCCTTGATGATCTCGATCAGGCGGTCCTCGGTGGAGCGGTCGCCGCCGTTGGCGTCGGGGTGGTGCTGCTTCACCAGCGCCTTGTACTTGGACTTGACGTCGGCGAGCGTGGACTCGGGGCCGAGGCCCATCACCTGGAGCGCCTTGCGCTCGGCATTCATGATCTTGCGCGTCTCGGCCTTGGGCGCGGCCTGCGGCCCGGCGCGCCAGCCGGTGCGGCCGTTGAGCTCCTGGAACATGCTGAACGGATCGAAGGCGCCGTCGATCTCGGCTTCCGCGCCTTTCTTGACGCCGCCATTGGCGCCCATCTTCCAGGTCGGACGATGACCGGTCAGTGCATCCTTCTGATAGCGCGCGACAGCGTCGGCATTCATGCCGGAAAAGAAATTGTAGTTCTGGTTGTACTCGCGCACGTGGTTCAGGCAGAAGTGCCAGTACTCACGCTGATTGTCGCGACCCTTGGGCGCACGATGCGCGCCCTTGTTCTGACACCCGGTCCATTCGCAATTGACCACGGCGTCGCGCGGCTTCACTTCCGGCTGCTTGCCTTTCGGCTTGACCCGGATGGAGTCGAAGAACTTTGATGAATCAATCGGCATGGCTGACTTTGACTACGCAATGCAAAAACCTTCAAGTCTTGACATTGCAATTAGCTGAAAACACATAGCCGAAGCTTCGCCTCGGCGTCCTGAAGAACGGCTACCCAAGGGCAGCCTACGCAATTGACGGAGTGCGGTCGCGCACCTTAAGGCACACCCATGGCTATGAGAGACACTATCAGCAACAAGTTGCAGGAAGCTTTCACGCCGGAAAGCCTGCAAGTCGTCGACGAGTCACATTTGCATGAGGGCCACGCCGGCCATCGGCCGAGCGGCGAGACGCACTTCCGCGTATATATCGTGTCTCAGGGCTTCAAAGGGAAGAGCCGGGTCGATCGCCACCGCATGATAAATTCGGCACTGGCCGCGGAACTCGCAGGCAGCGTGCACGCGCTGGCGATCCACGCGCAAGCGCCGGGAGAAAATTAGCTTGGTCATTCCGGGGCGGCTCGAAGAGCCGAACCCGGAATCTCGAGATTCTCAGGTGCGCAATTGCGCACCATAGTTCGATGCTTCGCATCGCCCCGGAATGACCGAGGAATCAAAACGACGTCCCGGCCCGCCGCCGCTTGGCTTCTTCCATTTCCGTCTCGCGCGGCACCGGTGAAATACGGAGTGCGGTGATGCGGTTGCGTTCACGGCGGAGGACGCGGAAGCGGAAGCCGTGGAAGGTGAAACTCTGGCCGCGGTCGGGGATCGAGCGCGCCTCGTGAATGACGAGGCCGGCGACCGTCGTTGCCTCTTCGTCAGGCAGGTGCCAGTCCATGGCGCGGTTGAGGTCGCGGATCGGCACCGAGCCGTCGACGACGACCGAGCCGTCCGGCTGGGCGCGCACGCCCGCGACCACGACGTCATGCTCGTCGGAAATGTCGCCAACGATCTCTTCCAGAATGTCTTCCAGCGTCACGAGACCTTCCACTTCGCCGTACTCGTCGACGACCAGGGCGAAATGGGTCTTGCGGCGGCGGAACGCCTTGAGCTGCTCGGAGACGGGCCGCATCTCCGGCACGAACCAGGGCGGTAGCGCGATGGTGGAGACGTCGATGCGCGAGGTCTCGCCGTCGGCCGCGCGGATCGCGCGCAGCAGATCCTTGGCGTGGAGCACGCCGATGATGTTTTCCGGCTTCTCGCGCCACAGCGGGATGCGGGTGTATTCGGCCGCCAGCACCTCGCGCACCAGATCCTCCGGCGGCAGATCGGCGTTGATCATCGTCATCTCGGTGCGATGGATCATGACGTCGGAGACCTGGAGCTCGCGCAGATCGAGCAGCCCGCCGAGCATGTCGCGGTCCAGCTTCTCGAACTTGCCTTCATGATGCAGCAGGTCGACCGCGCCGCGGAGGCGCTCGGTCGGCGACAGGATCGCCTGGTGCTCGCCGGCAAGGCCAAACAGGCGCATCAACAGCCGCACGATGACTTCCACGATCCGCAGCAACGGCCCCAGCACGTACATCGTCAGCCGCATCGGGCGGGCGACTGCCAGCGCCATGCGGTCGGGCGCGTTGATTGCGATGGTCTTGGGCAGCACCTCGGCGAAGATCACGACCAGTGCGGTCATCAAGCCGGTGGCATAGAGCACGCCGACGTCGCCGAACCAGGCCGTGAAGATACTGGTGGCCAGCGCGGATGCACTGATATTGGCGATGTTGTTGCCGAGCAGCAGCGCACCGATCAGGCGCTCGCGCATGTCGAGCAGCTGCGAGACCACGTCGGCGTCGCGATTACCCTGCTTGGAGAGCCGCAGCATGCTGGCGCGCGAGGCGCCGGTCAGTGCGGTCTCGCTCGCGGCGAAGAAGCCGGAGACGAGCAGGCAGAGAATGACGATGGTGAATCCGAGCCAATCCATGAACCACTCTGGTTTCTTGTTTTGACGCGTTTTCTTGACGCGAACCGGTACCCACTTCGCTCGAAAACGCTTTAACGCCGTTCAGCCGCGTGTCACGCCTTCTGGGCGAGCTTGTCCTTGAGGAAGTCGCGCACCGGAGCCGGCTCGACGTTCTTCACGACGACGGCCCGCCCCACCGCCTCCAGCAGGATAAAGGTGAGCCTGCCGCGCTCGACCTTCTTGTCCTGCGCCATCAGCGCCATCAGCGCGTCGGCATCGGCAAGCCCCTCCTGCGCGAAGCCCGCGATGTCCTGCAAGCGCGTCGGCAGGCCGGCCTCAATGAGGTGACGCTCGACTCGCGTCGCATCCGCCTCGCCGATCATGCCGAGCCTGGCCGAGAGCTGCGCCGCCAGCGTCATGCCGATCGAAACGCCCTCGCCGTGAAACAGGCGGTCGGAGAAGCCGGTCGCGGCTTCCAGCGCATGACCAAACGTATGGCCGAGATTGAGCAGCGCGCGCTCGCCGGTCTCGCGCTCGTCGCGCGAGACGACGCCGGCCTTGGCGCGGCAGGAGGTCGCGATCGCATGCTCGCGCGCCGAACCGCCTTTGGAGATGTCGGAATGGTTCTTCTCGAGCCAGGCGAAGAAGGCCTCGTCGCCGAGCACGCCGTATTTGGCGACCTCGGCATAGCCGGCGCGGAACTGCCGCGGCGACAACGTGTCGAGCACGGCGGTGTCGGCGATCACCAGCACCGGCTGGTGGAAGGCGCCGAGCAGATTCTTGCCCTGCGGCGAGTTAATGCCGGTCTTGCCGCCGACGGAGGAATCGACCTGCGCCAGCAGCGAGGTCGGCACCTGCACGAAATCGACGCCGCGGCGCAGGATCGCCGCGGCAAAGCCGGCGAGATCGCCGACCACGCCGCCGCCGAGCGCGATGACCAGATCGTTGCGCTCGATCTTCGCGGCGATCAGGGCCTCGCTGACCTTTTCGAGGCCGGCATAGGTCTTGGAGATCTCGCCTTCCTCGACGACGATGCGCGATGTCGGAATGCCCGCGGCTGCGAGCGATGCCTCGGCGGGCTCGAGCCAATATTTCGCGACCGTGCGATCCGTCACGATCGCGGTGCGCACGCCGGGACGCAGACGCGCGACCCGTTCGCCGAGCGAGGCCAGCACGCCGCGGCCGATGACGATGTCATAGGCGCGATTCTCCAGCGCGACTTCGACGTTGACGGGATCGGAATGTTTCAAGGGCGCGGTCATCGTGCGGCACTCGCGACGTCGGCTGGTGGCGGGGACGCCTGTTCGCCGCAAAGATGCGCGCGCAGCGTTTCGATGGTCTCATCGACGATCTTGTCGTGCGGCACGTCGCGCGAGGCGATGGTGAGGTCGGCATGGCCGTAGACCGGCTCGCGCTCGGTGAGCAGGCGCGTCACGGTTCCCTCGGGATCGGCGGTCTGGAGCAGCGGACGGTCGGCGCGCCGGCGCACGCGGCGCATGATGACATCATGATCGGCCTTGAGCCAGATCGAGATCGCCTTCGCCGCGATGCGGCCCCGCGTCTCCTCGCGCATGAAGGCGCCGCCGCCGGTCGCCAGCACGATGGGACCGCCGTCAAGCAGACGCGCGATCACGCGGGCCTCGCCGTCGCGGAAATGCGGCTCGCCGTGGCGCTCGAAGATTTCCGGTATGGTCATGCCGGCCGCCGCCTCGATCTCGGTGTCGGCATCGATGAAGGGCAGCTTGAGCCTGAGAGCCATGCGGCGGCCGATGGTGGATTTGCCCACTCCCATCATGCCGACGAGCACGATCGAGCGCGTCCCCAGCGCCGACAGGATGTCGGCCTCGGGCGAAGCTTGGATCGGCAACGCGGCGTCGGGCATTTGTCTCGCTCGATTGGGTCTCGCTCGATCTGCCGCCAAAGGCGGCATCCTTTGGCCACCTATACGACCCCGCAGGGGCCCTCGCCAGAGGACTCTTGCCACGAAACAGCGAACGTGTTGGATGATTTCATTGGTTAATTTGCCCGCCGAGCCCCTGACCGAGACCCCTCCGAGATCCTGCCGATGCCCAGCCTGTTCCGCTTCCTGACGGTCGTCGCCGTGATCGCCGGCATCGTCTATGGCGTGGTCTTCGCGCTGGCGAACTTCGTCAATCCGAAGCCGCGGGAAATGACGGTGACGATCCCGCCGGATAAGTTTCTCAAGAAATAGGGGCTAGGCTGCCGGGCATGCGTGCCAGATCTTCCACCAGCAAGCCCTCAGATACAAAACTCACCGGCCTGTTCCTCGACATGCTCGCGGCGGAACAGGGCGCCGGCCCCAACACGCTCGATGCCTACCGCCGCGACCTCACCGACTTCTCCGAGTTTCTCGGCCGCGTCGGCCATGCATTTGAGGATGCGGAAACACAGACGCTGCGCGACTATCTCGCCGATCTCGACACGCGAGGCTTCAAATCCACCAGCGTCGCGCGGCGGCTGTCGGCGATGCGGCATCTCTATCGCTTCCTCCTGAACGAACGCATCAGAACCGACGATCCCGCGGCGATCCTGTCCGGCCCGAAGCGCGGCCGCGGCCTGCCGAAGGTGCTGTCGATCGCGGATGTCGACCGCATGCTCCGCCGCGCCAAGGAATTGAGCGAGGCGGAGGATGCCTCGCCGTCGAAACGGCTGCGCGCCCTGAGGCTCTATTGCCTGCTCGAGGTGCTCTACGCCACCGGCCTGCGCGTCTCCGAGCTGGTGGCGCTGCCGCGCACGGCCGCGAAGCGCGACGCCCGCATGATCGTGGTGCGCGGCAAGGGCAACAAGGAACGGCTGGTGCCGCTCAACGAGGCCTCGCGCCAGGCGATGGCCGATTATCTCGCGGCGACGGAGGCGGCCAAGGACAACAGCAAGACAGACAAGAAGAACAGCGTGGCGGCCTCGAAATGGTTGTTCCCCTCGTTCGGCGAGAGCGGACATCTGACGCGGCAGCATTTTGCCCGCGACTTGAAGGAGCTCGCGGTTGCTTCGGGGCTGCAGGCCCGGCTGGTCTCCCCCCACGTGCTGCGCCACGCCTTCGCCAGCCACCTGCTGCACAACGGGGCCGATTTGCGCATCGTGCAGACGCTGCTCGGCCACACCGACATCTCGACGACTCAGATCTACACCCACGTGGTCGAGGAGCGGCTGAAGAGCCTGGTCCGCGACCTGCACCCCCTGGCGGAGAAATGAGTCTCCGGTAGCCCGGCTACAGGCCACAGCCCGAAACCGCCTTGACTTCGGCCACATCTCCGCAGAAAGAGCCGGGGCCTCACGATGATTTGGCCTGCGCTCGTTGCGAGCACACAAGCCAACTCATTGACGAACCTACATTTCTTACCGCGACATCGAATCCGCTTCGCCGCCTCGCCCCGTTCTTCCTATATTGAGTTGATGCCAGACCAGATGCGCAGCTATCTCGATTTCGAAAAGCCCGTCGCCGAGCTCGATTCCAAGCTCGACGAATTGCGGACGCTTGCGGCCTCCGGCAGCGACATCGCCGAGGAGATCGGGCGGATCGAGGACAAGGCCGCGCAGGCGATGGCCGACCTCTATCTGAACCTGACGCCGTGGCAGAAGACGCTGGTCGCGCGGCATCCGCAGCGGCCGCATTTCAACGACTTCATCAAGGGCCTGATCACCGAGTTCACCCCGCTCGCCGGCGATCGCAAATTCGGCGAGGACGAGGCGCTGGTGGCCGGCTTCGGCCGCTTCCGCGGCGAGGCCATCTGCGTGATGGGCCAGGAAAAGGGCGATTCCACCGAGAGCCGCATCAAGCATAATTTCGGCATGGCGCGGCCCGAGGGCTATCGCAAATGCGTGCGGCTGATGGAGATGGCCGAGCGGTTCGGCCTGCCGGTGCTGTCGCTCGCCGATTCCGCCGGCGCCTATCCCGGCATCGGCGCGGAAGAGCGCGGCCAGGCCGAGGCGATCGCGCGTTCGACCGATGCCTGCATGGCACTGACAGTGCCGAACGTCGCCATCATCACCGGCGAGGGCATGTCCGGCGGCGCCATCGCCATCACCACCGCCAACAAGGTCCTGATGCTGGAGCACGCGATCTACAGCGTGATCTCGCCCGAGGCGGCGTCCTCGATTCTGTGGCGCGACGGCTCCAAGGCGCAGGAAGCCGCCAACAACATGAAGATCACCGCCCAGGACATGCTCCGCTTCGGCGTGATCGACAGCATCCTGAAGGAGCCGGTCGGCGGCGCCCATCGCGACCCCGCCGCCATGATCGCCACCACGGGCGACGCCATCGCCAAGGCCTTTGATGAGCTCCGGGGTCTGGACGGCGCCGCCATTCGCAAGCATCGACGGCAGAAATTCCTCGATATTGGCCGGAAACTGGGCTGATTCGGGCAGGTTTGGGGCCCGTCGGCCGCGTCACCCTCCTTGGGGTAATGGGTCCTGGCTTTCGCCAGGACGACACTGAGTTTGAGGCCGGCCAAACCGCGCCGTAGGCCCCGGTAACCCCGCGTTAACCCTTTTTTTGCCCAAATCAGCGATCTCTGTACCGGTTTGGCCGCGAGGCCCAAGTTACGGCCCAGTTTAAGTCTTCGTTGACCACACCTTTGGGCCAACGGGCTCGTGATCCCCGCTCGGGTTGCGACCACATGCCCCAGAGGTTAGAATTTTAATCAATGGCTTCAGGGCATAAGCGCTGGAGCGTGATTGCGAAAAAGCCCGTCGCGACGGGTCCGGGTCTCCGGTCGGATCATGCTTCAAGATTGGGGTTTGCGCGCGATGCCCTGGACGGTGTGGGGTCCATCTTGATTTCTCGTTCGCTTGCTCGCGCGTTTTTGGTTTCGGTGGCGCTTGCCGCCAGCTTTGTGCTGGCCGGCTGCGACACCGACCAGGTTTCGCTTGCGACCAATGCCAAGGCCAACCAGCCGGTGCCGCCAAAACTTCTCGCCGCGATGGTCGAGAAGAACATGGACCTGCAATCGCCGATCCTGGTGCGCCTGTTCAAGCAGGAGGCCGAGCTCGAGGTCTGGAAGCAGACCCGCAACGGCCAGTTCGCGCTGCTCAAGACCTATCCGATCTGTCGCTGGTCGGGCGACCTCGGGCCGAAGGTGCGCGAAGGCGATCGCCAGGCGCCGGAAGGATTCTACTCGATCAATCCGGGCCAGATGAATCCGCAATCGGCATACTATTTGTCGTTCAACACGGGCTATCCGAACGCGTTCGACAAGGCCTTGGGCCGCAGCGGCTCGCAGCTGATGGTGCATGGCGATTGTTCGTCGCGCGGCTGCTACGCGATGACGGACGAGCAGATCGCCGAGATCTATTCGCTCGGGCGCGAGTCCTTCTTCGGCGGCCAGAAGGCGTTTCAGCTGCAGGCCTATCCGTTCAAGATGACGCCGGTGAACATGGCCAAGCACCGGAACAATCCGAACATGCCGTTCTGGAAGATGATCAAGGAAGGCTATGATCATTTCGAGGTGACGCGGCAGGAGCCGAAGGTCGATTTCTGCGAGAAGAAGTACGTCTTCGACGCCGCCAAGCCGCCCGACGCCAAGCGCGATCCGGTGTTCGACGCGTCTGCAAAGTGCCCGGCCTATGTGATCCCCGAGGAGATCGCCAGCGCTGTGCGCGAGAAGGATGCGCGCGACCAGGCGGAGTACAGCAAGCTGGTTTCGCGTGGCACGCCCGTTGCGCGCATGAACACCGGCATCGACGGCGGCATGAACAAAATCTTCGCCGCGAAGATTCCGGAAGGCTCGACCGGCCTGTCGGAGGGCGCCGAAGGCACGACGTTGCAGATGCTGGCCATGGCGAAGGCGCCGGGCACGATCCCTGGGCACGTCAATCCGCCGAAGCCGAATCTCGATGCAGCCGCGCCCTCGCCGCAGGAGGAGCCGGTTGTCGCCGTCAGCGCGCCCGCCGCCAACACCCGCGTCGCCACCGCTGCTGCACCTGAGAAATCCGGCTTCTTCTCGAATCTCGGCCGCAAGATGGGCATGGGCAACGCCGAGGCCACGGCGACCACGCCTTCGCCGCAAGCCACGGCATCTGTCGCCCCGGCCGCGACGACCACGACGCCGCCGAGCGCGGCGTCCCGGCTGAAGGCCGCGGTGACCCGGTTCGTGCCGGGACACGACAAGTCCAAGGATGCAGCGAAGGATGCGCCGAAGCCGGCTGTTGTCGCTGCCAAGCCCGCCGAACCTGCGAAGCCCGACACCCGTCTCGCCGCAACCCGCCCTGCGCTCAAGCCGTCGGTGTCGGATGGCGCGGGTGAAGCAACCCAGATCATGGGAGCCGCGCCGGTCGTGCAGTCGAACTCGTTCGACAGCCGGTTTGGGGCCGTGAAGTAAACGGGCGGGAACCTCTCGCCCCTTCCCGATTCGTACCAAGCTGACGGCCGTCCCGGATGATCAGCGGCATTCCAGGACCTGAAGCCCTTGAATTGCGATGATATCCTATCCATGATATACAATAATCCTGTATATCATGGAGCAGTCCATGCTGGTCTCCAAATGGGGTAACAGCCTCGCAGTCCGTCTGCCTAAGGCACTCGTTGAGGCCTTGAACCTCGCCCCCGGTGACGAGCTCAACGTCGTAGAGGCTTCGACAGGCCAGATCAAAGTAGAGAAGGTCGACAGACGAGCGGAATTTCTCAAGCGAGCCGAGCAGTTCCGGATTCCCCTGCCCGAGGGTTACAAATTCGACCGCGACGAAGCGAACGAGAGATGAGCTCGTTCTTCGACAGCAACATCTTGGTCTATGCCTTTTCGGCCGACATCCGGCGCGAGCGCGCGCTGACCACAATTGCTGGCGGCGGCGTCATCAGTGCGCAGGTGCTGAACGAGTTCACCAACGTACTGCGCAAGAAGCAAAGACAGGACTGGTCCGTTATCGAGGCCGCGGTGCAAGCCATCCGATTTCGGTTTCCGGATATCGCACCGCTCACCGCCGACACGCACGCTACGGCGCTTGCGCTTGCGCGCGACCATACGCTTGCCTTCTACGATGCTCTGATCGTAGCGGCCGCGATCGAGGCTGGCTGCGAGACGCTGTATAGCGAGGACATGCAGCACGGCCGCAGCATCGGTGGGCTGTCCATCGTCAATCCATTTTTCGGAAGCACTTCGCCGTCACCCTGAGGTGTCCGCTTCTTCAGCCGCCCTCGAAGGGCGACGGCCCGGCTGGCAGCGCTACGCGAGTGCCTCCAGCGACAATGGCTTCGCCATTGCGCGGGGATGACGAACTGCCAGGGCTCTCCTACGGCGCCAGATAACGCAGCAACTCCGGATTGCCCCTCACTTCGCCTGCCTCGCCTTGCAGTGCGACGCGGCCGCGGTCCAGCACGTAGGCGTAATCGGCTACGCGGAGCGCGAGGTCGAGGTGCTGCTCGACGATGATGACGGCGATGGTTTTCGCGAGCTCGATCAGGCGCTCGGTGATCTCCTCGATGACACCGATCCAGACGCCTTCGGTTGGCTCGTCGAGCAGAAGCAGCTTGGGATCGCCCAGCATGGCGCGGCCGATGGCGAGCATCTTGCGCTCGCCGCCGGAAAGCGTGCCGGCGGGCTGGTCGAGGCGCTGGCCGAGCTTTGGGAAGATGGTCAGCACGTGGTCGACCGCGTCGGCTTTCCTGCTCGCGAGCGAGCCGACCGCGAGATTGTCGCGCACCGACAGGCGCGCGAACACCGAATGCTCCTGCGGCACGTAGCCGATGCCGGCGCGTACGCGCTCCTGGGTCGCGCGGCGGCTGATGTCGCGGCCATCGAAGGCGACCTCGCCCTTCCACGCCGGCAGCTCGCCGACGATGGTCTTCATCAGCGTGGTCTTGCCGGCGCCGTTGCGGCCCAGCACGGCGACACCGCCGCGCCAGGGAATGCCGAGGTTGACGTCGAACAGGACCTGGCTGCGGCCATAGCCGGCGTCGAGATGCTTGATGTCCAAAAATTCAGGCACGGCGCAAATAGATCTCCTGGACGGCCTTGTTGGCCTGGATCTCCGACACAGTGCCGGATGCCAGCACCTTGCCCTGGTCGAGCACGGTGAGGCGATCGCAGATGTCGCGGATGAAATCGAGATCGTGCTCGACGATGACCAGCGAGCAATGTTTTTTGATCGGCTGCAGCAATTCGCCGGTGACGCGGCGCTCCTCCAGGCTCATGCCGCCGGTGGGCTCGTCCAGCAGCAGAAGCTTCGGCTTGCCGGCCAGCGCCATCGCGATCTCCAGCCATTGCTGCTGGCCATGCGACAGCGCCGCCGCCGCGTCGAAAGCGCGGTCAGCGAGGCGGAACTGCGTCAGCATGGTCATGACCTGATCGTGCAGGAGCCCGCGCGTGCGCGAGAACACGAGATCGAACAGCGAGGACTGCGCCTGCAAGGCGAGCAGGATGTTGTCGTAGAGCGTCAGCGTCGGCAGCACGGACGTGATCTGGAATTTCAGGCTCATGCCGGCGCGGGCACGCTCCGTCGGCGTGAACGCGGTGATGTCGGTGTTGATGAAGCTCACCTTGCCCTGCGTCGGCACCTCGGCGCCGGCAATGCACTTCATCAGCGTGCTCTTGCCGGAGCCGTTGGGGCCGATCAGGCCGTGAAACTCGTTCTCGCCGACGGTCAGCGCGGCGCCATCGAGCGCGGTGAGCTTGCCGAAGATCTTCTTGACGCCGGTGGCTTCAAGGAGCGGCATCGCGCTTCTCCTTTTGGGTCTCCCTGGACTTGCCACCAAAGCTGCCGACCCGCTCGCGCTCGCCGAGCACAAAGCTGATCAGGCCGAGCGGCCGGAACAGGATCACGAGCAACAGCAGCACGCCAAGGATGATCGGCCAGACCTCGCGGTAATTGTCCGAGAGCCAGAAGCTGACGCCCTCGACGATGACAGCGCCGATGACGGCGCCGATCAGCGTGCCGGAGCCGCCAAACAGCACATAGAGCACGACTTGCGTCGAGACCACGACGCCGACCATGTTGGGCCAGACGAAACCTTCGTGGAAGGCGTAAAGGCTGCCGGCAAGACCTGCTACCGCGCCGCCGATCGCGAAGATAATCGCCTTCAGGTGCTGCGCCTTGTAGCCGAAGAAGGCGATGCGCTGCTCGTTCTCGCGCAGGCCGGCCAGCGCCAACCCGAACTGCGAGCGCACCAGAAAACGGCAAAGCAGGTAGACCACAACAAGAAGGCCAAGCACGAGATAATAGAACGGCGGCCCTTCCGAGAACTCGTAACTGCCGACCGTCATCGGCGCGATCGAGGGGATGCCGTTCTGGCCACCGAGATAGTACCAGCCGCGCGCCAGCCGGTCGGCGGCGTAGGATCCGGTCAGCGTGCCCAGCGAGACGAAGATCACACTGGAGGGATGCCGCCCCAGCAGCAGGAAGCCGCCGAGCAGCAGCGCGAAGGTGAGGCCGATGATGGTGCCCGCAGGCAGCACCAGGAAGATGTTGGTGATGTCGAGGTCGCGCGCGAGCAGCGCCACGCCATAGCCGGCTGAACCAAAAAACAGCGCCTGGCCGAAGCTCATGATGCCGGCATAGCCCCACACCAGGTCGAACGACAGCGCGAACAGCGCGAGGATGATCACCCGCGTCGCGAACACCGTGAGGTAGTCCTGCAGCACCAGCGGCGCGAACAGCGCCGCGACGAGCACGGCGCCCTCCACGATCGGCAAGACCTTTCGTCCCGGAGCGGCTTGCTTCGCTGATGCGTGTTCAGTCATCGCGCCGACCGCCTCCCCGCCGATCTCGGCGGGGATTGCCTGTTTCACTGCGCCCATCGACTTCAGCATTCCAGCTTAACACTCCTTGGGATCGACGAGCCCGTCGCTGCGTCCGACGATCTCGTAATTGCCGCCCTTGGCGACCGCGGTGTACATTTTCATCTTGCAGTGCCGCTTGCCCGGCACCATCTCGGCCGGTCCGCCCGGACCTTCGGCGATCTTGGCGTGGTCGAGCGTAGCCGCAACCGACTCGCGGTCGATCTTGCCGGCTTCCTTGACGGCGGCTTCCCACAGCTTCAGGCCGCGATAGGTGCCGGTGGCGGCGCTGCCGGCGGCGAACAGGAAGTTGCCCGGGAAATCCTTCTCGTAGGCCGCCTGGATTTTGGCGTCGAACGGGTTCTCCTTGGTCAGCACCTTGAAATAATCGAGACAGCTGGCGAGCCCCTCGATCTCGGCCGCCTGATTGATGTTGAGCGTGTTCTCGTCATAGTAGACGCAAGCCAGCCGTCCGCCATTCTTGAGGAAGCCGGCCTCATAGAGTTGCTTGAAGAACGGACCGACACCGGGCGGGATGACGGTGTTGAAGACGACGTCGACCTTGTTGGAGATGATGCGGTTGACGGTCGAGGAGAAATCGACCTGGTCGAGCGGATAATATTCCTCGAACACGACCTCGCCGCCGTTGGCCTCGATTACCTTGCGGGCATAGACGTTGAGCGTGTGCGGCCAGACGTAGTTGGCGCTCGGCAGCGCGAACTTCTTGCCGCCGTTCTTGATCAGCCAGGGAATGAACTCGTCGCACTGCTGCGCGGGCGTCGGCCCAGTGCAGAACAGATAGGGCGTGCACTCCTTGCCTTCGTAGAGCTGCGGATAGATGTAGAGCGTCTTGCCGCGCGCGACGATCGGGTCCTTGATCGCGTTGCGCATCGACGAGGTGATGCCGCCCAATACCATGTCGACCTTGTCGCGCTGGATCAGCTTGCGGACGTTGCCGACCGCGACGGATTCGTTCGAGGCGGTGTCCTCGATATAGAGCTCGAGCGGGCGGCCGAGCAGACCGCCGCCGGCGTTGATCTCCTTGATCACCATCTTCGCGACGTTGGCGTCGGCATTGCCGGCGTAGGCGATCGGCCCGGTGAGGTCAGTGGCGATGCCCACCTTGATCGGGGCTTCGGCCGCATTAGCCCAGGGCGCCGGAATCACCCAACTGCCGACGCCGGTGGCGACCGCGCCGGAGGCAAAGGCGAAATTCGAGAGGAAGCGGCGGCGGGAGAGCTGAGTGCGATCGGACATGTGACTAAACCCCTTTTCCAGCGATGAGGCCCTGCGGCCGGAATTTGATGAAGACGATGGCGAGAACAAAAACGAGGACATCGGCAACGACGGGCGCCATTACCCAGGGCAGCGCGGCACTGAGCGTGCCGATGAGCCCGGCGCCCGCGACCGGCCCGATGAAGGAGCCGACGCCGCCGACCATGACCGCGACAAAGCCCTGGATCAGGAAGCGCAGGCCGAGATCGGCGAACAGGCTGAACACCGGCACGATCAGAGCGCCGGCTAGGCCGGCAAGCGCCGCACCGAACGCAAAGGTGGCGCCATAGATCAGCGGCGTGGAGATTCCGGAGGCGCGCGCCAGCGAAGGATTTTCCAGCGTGGCGCGCACGCGCAGGCCGAAGCTGGTGCGCGCCAGCAGCAGATAGCAGCCACCCATCACCAGCGCCGTGATGACGATGATGGTGAAGCGCCAGGCCGAGATGTGCATGGCGCCGATGTCGATCGAGCCGCCGATCGGCTCCGGCACGGTGAGATAGAAGCCGCCGATCAGGCCGCGCACGGATTCGCGGATGATCAAGCCAAGCGCATAGGTGCCGAGCATGGCGACGATGGGTGCTGCGTAGAAGCGGCGGATGATCAGCGCCTCCAGCACGAAGCCGAGTGCGCCGACGACGAAGGGCGCGGCGACCATGCCGGCCCAGATCGGCAGGCCCTTGGCGTAGGCGAGATAGGTAATGTAGGCCCCGAGCAGGACGAACTCTCCCTGCGCGAAGTTGAAGATGCCCATCATGCTGGCGATGATCCCGAGCCCCAGCACGATCAGGACGATGATCGCGCCGAAGCTCAGGATCTCGAACGCCGCGACGAACGCGTTAGCCATATGATGGGTTCTTGTTTTGACGCGTTTTCTTGACGCGAACCGGTATCCACTTAGCTTGAAAACGCTCTGGTCCGTCCGTCTGCATAAGTCCCTCGCTCACATCTTCTTCCAGTCGCCGATCTGCTCGAACGCGTGCGCGGCGCGGTAGATGGTGGATTCCTCGAACATGCGTCCGACCAGCATCAGACCGACGGGCAGGCCGTCGACCATGCCGCAGGGCAGCGACATCGCGGGATGATGGGTGATGTCGAACGGCGCGGTGTTGGAGATCATTTCCAGCGCACGCGCGACATAGTCCTCGCGGCTGGCCGTGGGCTCCGGCAGCTTCGTCGCCTTCATCGGCGTGGTCGGCAGCAGCAGCAGATCGTAGTCTTTGAAGGCCTTGTCGTAGGCCGCCGTCAGGCGGCGGGAGATGTTGAGCGCCTTGCCGTAATAACGGGGACCGAAAGTATTGTTGATGTAGGTGCCGAGCAGCAGGAACAGCTTTGTGGTCTCGGACAGTGAATCCGCCTGCCGGCGCCAGCCGCGATGGAAGTCCATCAGCGTGGTCGAATAGAGGTCGGAGCGCGACAGGCCATAGCCGTCGCCATACATCATGGTCTGGGTCATGCCCTCGGTGCCGATCGGCGTCCAGATCGCGGGGCCGGCGAGATGCATCGGGATCGAAACCGTCTCGACCGTGGCGCCGAGATCCCTAAAACGCTTTGCGGCCTCCCGCACGCTCTCGTTCACGGCGGCTTCGGCATTCGCCTGCTCAAAACCTTCCTTGAGGATGCCGATCTTCATGCCCTTGACGCCCTGGCCGAGCGCCTTGGTGTACTCCTCGACCTTGGGCGCCTTGATGCGGGGATCGTAGCCGTCGTCGCCGGCGAGCACTTCGAGCAGCAGCGCGTTGTCGGCGACGGTCGCCGTCATCGGGCCGGTGTGATCGACGAACACCTCGATCGGCATGATGCCGGTGTAGGGCACGAGGCCCCAGGTCGGCTTCATGCCGTAGGTGCCGCAGAACGAGGACGGCATGCGGATCGAACCGCCCTGGTCGCCGCCGATCGCCATGTCGACCTCGCCGAGCGCGACGACGACGCCTGAGCCTGACGACGAGCCGCCGGCCGAATAGCCCATCTTGTGCGGATTGTGGACGGCGCCGACCGCATTGGTGTGGCTGCCGCCGGACATGCAGAAGGATTCGCAATGGACTTTGCCGGCGATCTCGGCGCCGGCATCGAGCATGCGCGTGACGATGGTGGCGTCGAAATCGGGGACGTAGCCTTCCAGCGTCGCCGAGCCGTTCATCATGGGAACGCCGGCGAGCATGATGTTGTCTTTGAGAGCGACCGTCTTGCCCTTGAGCTTGCCGCTCGCCGCACCCTTGACGGTCGACTTGCGATACCAGGCGTTGCGCGGGTTCTCTTCCGGCGAGGGCCGATAGCCCGGTGTGCGCGGATATTTGACCTCCGGCACCTCGTCCGGCATGGCGCCGACGAGATTGTAGGCTTCGATCGAGCCCTGCATCAGGCCGCGGAACGAGGCGACATCGTCGTCGGATAGCGAAAGGCCGCACTGGTCGGCGACACTGCGCAATTGGGCTGGCGTGGGAAGGACAACTGTCACGGCGCTCTCCTCAAAGGCTTCTTGATCCCTGGAATTGGAATCCCTGGCATTGGAGCCTCATGGGCGCACGTGTGCGGCGCGCGCCAATCGGCTTCACCTCGATATTACAGACGGAAATATTTTCCTTTTCAAGTATTATTTTGGAATCTGGCGTTTGCAGATGGCCGCGCCGGCATCAGATCGGTTTGATCAGCTTGAAGTCGAGGCCATCCGCCCCGGCCAGATACATTTGCATCCGGGTGTGACCGTTCCTGACGGTGACGGGGCCGCGCGCGCCGCCATAGACGATGTTGCGGCCGGCCGCGAGCATCGGGCCCATCGCCAACGTGCCCGCCTTGTTCGCGACTGCCTCGAGGAAGCGCAGTCCCTCATAGCTGGATTGACCGAGCGAGCCGATCGGAGGCCCGTTCGGCCCGAACATCGCGCGATAGCGGCTCTGGAAGTCGTCGTTGGCCCGCGATCCGATGCCGGGGAAATAGCCGGAGGCGCAGAACAGGTTCTCGCTGTTGTCGGCGCCGATTCCGAGCAACACGGTCTCGTCCATCGCCCCGGCCAGCCGCAGCGTCGTGGCGCCCAGGCCGCATTCGCCGAACGCGCGATTGAACGTGATGCTGTCGGTGCCGATCAACGAGATCAGCACGACGTCCGGCCTCGCGGCACGGATGCGCTCCAGATGCGGCTCGTGGTTGTCTTCGCCGAGGGGAACGAACTCTTCGCCGACGACATGGCCGCCGGCCTCCTTGATGTAGCGCTTCACCGCGCGGTGTGACTGCCAGGGCCAGACATAGTCGCTGCCGATCAGGTACCAGCGCGCCGCCTTCTTGACGTCGGCGAGCCAGTGAATGGAGGGGCGGCTCTGCCAGCGCGGCGTCTCGCCGATCGCCATGACGCCCGGTGTCTGCTCGCCGCCCTCGTAGACGGGTGTGTAGATGTAGGGGATGCGGTGGCGGGTGGTGACCTTGCGCAGCGCCACGCGCACCGCGCTGGTATGCAGTCCGACGATGAGGTCGATCTCATCCGAAGCGATCGCCTGCTCGGCGCGGCTCAGAATCTCGTCGAGCGGACCGCCAGCGTCATAGATCGAAAGCTCGATCTCGCGCCCGAGGATGCCGCCGCGCTTGTTGATCTCGGCGACCGCGAGCTGCGCGCTGCTTGTCGCGCACGGGCCCCAAACGCCGGGCGAGCCGGTGCAGCACATGAAGCCTCCGATGCGGAGCTTGTTGTGTGCACCGCGGCGCTTCATGAAATGCGCGTCAACCGGCGACAGGTCGAAATCCGCTGCCGCGGGCGACAGATTCCTGAACAGCAAGGACGGCGGTAAGGCCGGACCGCCGTGAGCCGGGAAGTTTACCGTCGCGCGCACGCCAACTCCTGTCTGACACCAGACTTGAAAGCTCATTCAGCAGGCGGCCGCGGCACCCGCCCTATTGTTGGGCAATATCCTATTTTGAAAATATTGAATATTCAAGAATTGAAGTGCATATAGATGCAGCATCGATTGCAAGACATTCACTCATTTGGGTCAAGACAAAGTCTTAGCCGTGGCAAAACCGAACACCCCGATCACCGAACACCTCGCCTACCTGCTCGCGCAAGCCAACCGGGAGATCAACCGGCAGCTCGAACTGCGGTTGAGCAAGGAAGGCGTCCCCGTCGAGCAGTGGCGCATCCTGAAAGTGCTGTCGGATGGCAACGGCCATTCGATGGGCGAGCTGGCGGATGCCGTGCTGCTCAACCATCCAACGCTGACCAAGATGATCGACCGCATGGTCTCTGACACGCTGGTCTACCGCGTGCAGGACCCGAACGATCGCCGCAAGGTCCTGATGTTCATCTCCGACCGCGGCAAGGTGCTGAGCAAGAAGCTCAACTCGCTCGCGGTCGACCAGGAAGAGCACATCCTGGAGAGCTACGGCGACAAGTCGACGAGCGAATTGAAGCGGCTGCTGGAGAGCTTGATCGACAGCTCGAATTGAGGGGTGCGTTTAGCGCGCTCTCTCAACGGTCATCCTGGACAAGCGCAGCGAAGCGGAGCGCCGATCCAGGACCCATTACCCCAGAACCCAGTTTGGCCGAAAACCCGCGCGGGTTAGCAGCTCGGGCCTTAACCTCTCACTGGGGTAATGGGTCCTGGCTTTCGCCAGGACGACGATGGAGATGGAGCTGCGCGCCACATACTCGCTGTCATCGCCCGATTTAATCGGGCGATCCAGTATTCCAGAGACTGATGTGATCTGAACCGAGAAGCCGCGGCGTACTGGGTCGCCCGGCTAAACCGGGCGACGACAGTGGAAAGCGAGGCGCCGACGTCGCACCTCACAGCTGATCGCTACGCATACCGCCCGTGGCAGTGCTTGTACTTCTTGCCTGAGCCGCACGGGCAATCCTCGTTGCGGCCGATCTTGCCCCAGCTGGCCGGGTTCTTGGGATCGCGCAACGCCGCGTCGGTGGCCTGCGCTCCGAGCGTGACGCTGGCGAGCGCCATTTCGTCCTCGCCGGTGTTCGGGTCGAACTTGTGCGCTTCCATCGGCGGCAGCGCCGGGGCTTCCTGCTCCGGCGGCACAATCTCGACCCGCATCAGCTGCGCAGTGACGGCCTCGCGCAGATGCGCGCTCATCTCCTGGAAGAGGTTGAACGCTTCGGTCTTGTACTCCTGCAACGGATCGCGCTGGCCGTAGCCGCGCAGGCCGATGACCTGGCGCAGATGGTCGAGCATGATCAGATGCTCGCGCCAGAGATGGTCGAGGGTCTGCAGCAGAATGGTCTTCTCGACGTAACGCATCACGTCGGGACCCCATTGCGCGACCTTTGCGGCCATGTGCTCGTCGGCGCGGGTCTCGATCCGCGTGAGCAGCTCCTCGTCGGCGATGCCCTCTTCCTTGGCCCAGTCCTCGACAGGCAAGTCGAGATCGAGCACGCGCTTGAGCTCTTCCTTCAGGCCCGCGACGTCCCACTGCTCGGCATAGGCATGCTCGGGCACGTGCTTGGCGACGAGGTCGTCGATGAAGGCGTGGCGCATGTCGGCGACGGTCTCGGCGACGCTGTCGTCCTTCATCAGGTCGACGCGCTGGTCGAAGATCACCTTGCGCTGGTCGTTCTGGACGTTGTCGAACTTGAGCAAATTCTTGCGGATGTCGAAGTTGCGCGCCTCGACCTTCTGCTGCGCCTTCTCCAACGCCTTGTTGATCCAGGGATGGATGATCGCCTCGCCCTCTTGCAGGCCGAGACGCTGCAGCATGCTGTCGAGGCGATCCGAGCCGAAGATGCGCATCAGATCGTCTTCCAGCGACAGGAAGAATTTCGAGCGGCCGGGGTCGCCCTGACGGCCGGAACGGCCGCGGAGCTGGTTGTCGATGCGGCGGGATTCGTGGCGTTCGGAGCCCATGATGTAGAGGCCGCCGGGCTTCTTCACGGTCTTGGCGGGCTTCGAACCCTTCGCCGGCTCGATCTCGACCTCTTCCTCGGCCTTCAGCACGATGTCGCGGAAGTGCTCGATGTCGGCCTTGATCTGCTCGATCTTCTTGGCCCTCTCGGCCTCGTCCTCGATCGAAGCGGCCTCCTGCTGGATGCGCATTTCCAGCGAGCCGCCGAGCTTGATGTCGGTGCCGCGGCCGGCCATGTTGGTCGCGATCGTGATCGCGCCGGGTACGCCGGCTTCCGCGACGATGTAGGCTTCCTGCTCGTGGAAGCGCGCGTTCAGCACCGCGAACAGCTTTGCCGGCTTGCCGGCGCGGGCCGCGGCGTACAGCTTCTGCATCGAATGTTCGCTGCCGAAATCGATCTGCCGATAGCCGTGCTTCTTGAGATATTCGGCGATCACTTCCGATTTTTCGATCGAGGCGGTGCCGACCAGCACCGGCTGCAGCCGCGCATTGGCGCGCTCGATCTCGGCCAGGATCGCGGCGTATTTCTCGTTCTGGGTGCGATAGACCTCGTCGTCCTCGTCGAGACGGGCGACCGGCAAATTGGTCGGGATTTCCACGACCTCGAGCTTGTAGATGTCGAACAGTTCGTCGGCTTCGGTCAGCGCCGTGCCGGTCATGCCGGCGAGCTTTTCGTACATCCGGAAATAGTTCTGGAAGGTGATCGAGGCCAGCGTCTGGTTTTCCGGCTGGACCTGCACGTGCTCCTTGGCTTCCAGCGCCTGATGCAGGCCTTCCGAATAGCGGCGGCCCTGCATCATGCGGCCGGTGAATTCGTCGATGATGACGACCTCGTCGTCGCGGACAATGTAGTCCTTGTCGCGCGTGAACAGCGTATGGGCGCGCAGCGCCTGGTTGATGTGGTGCACGACGGAGACGTTCTCGACGTCGTAGAGCGACTCGCCCTTGAGCTGGCCGGCATCGCGCAGCAGCGTCTCGATCTTCTCCATGCCGGCTTCGGTCAGCGTCACCGTGCGCTGCTTCTCGTCGACGTCGTAGTCGGACTTGTCGAGCTTGGGCAGGAAACCGTCGATGGTGTTGTAGAAGTCGGAACGGTCGTCGAGAGGGCCGGAGATGATCAGCGGCGTGCGCGCTTCGTCGATCAGGATGGAGTCGACTTCGTCGACGATGGCGTAGAAGTGCGGCCGCTGGACCATGTCCTCGAGCCGGTACTTCATGTTGTCGCGCAGATAGTCGAAGCCGTATTCGTTGTTGGTGCCGTAGGTGATGTCGCAGGCATAGGCCGTCTTGCGCTCGGAATCGTCGAGGCCGTGCACGATCACGCCGGTGGTCAGGCCGAGGAAGCCGTAGATCTGGCCCATCCAGCCGGAGTCGCGGCGGGCGAGGTAGTCGTTGACGGTGACGACGTGGACGCCCTTGCCGGCGAGCGCGTTGAGGTAGACCGCGAGCGTTGCGACCAGGGTCTTGCCTTCGCCGGTCTTCATCTCGGCGATGTCGCCCTCGTGCAGCACCATGCCACCGATCAGCTGGACATCGAAATGGCGCTGGCCGAGCGTGCGCTTGGCGGCTTCGCGGACCGTGGCGAAAGCGGGGACCAGCAGGTCGTCCAGGGTCTTGCCCTCGGCGAGCTGCTTCCTGAATTCGACAGTGCGGGCCTTGAGGGCCTCGTCGGAGAGTTTCGAGACCTCGGGCTCCAGCGCGTTGATCGCGTTGACGCGGGATTGATATCCCTTCACCCGCCGGTCGTTGGCGGAGCCGAAAAACTTGCGGGCGAGCGCGCCGATCATGCTTAGTTCCTGTGTTCGCGATTCAACCGCGTTCGCGTTGCAGCCAAGAGGTTGTCACCCGCCTGCCTATCAACTCACCGTGACGCCTGCTGGGCGCCGGAGCCCGGACTGCGGGGGGTCCATCCGCCATATGGGTGGGAGTTGGGCAAGTCTGGGTTCAACGGCCAAAAACGCAGCAAAATAAACGCCATCGCATGGACGCGACCGGGCAGAGATATGGCCCGGTCAGGGCCTTGTCAACGGCGGGTGCATTGCGGCTAATTCATCATTTTGACAGACTTTTCGCGTTGCCAAGGCCCCCTGAATTGGGCGAGTGTCCGCCCCGCTCGAGCAGCCCCCTGCTTCAACAAAAGGATTTTCCATGACCACCTCGTTCCCGGTTACCAAAACCGGCCTGCGCTTCGGCCTCGCCACCGCCCTGGTGGGCTGCCTTGCGCTGGCGCTGATCGCGGGGCCCGGCCGGGCTGCCGACGATCCGGTGCTGGCGAAGGTCAATGGCGCTGAAATCAAGAAGAGCGACGTCGCCATGGCCGAAGAGGAACTCGGGCCGAGCCTCGCCCAGATGGACCCGGCGACCAAGGACGAGAACGTCCTGTCCTTCCTGATCGACATGAAGATCGTCGGCAAGGCCGCCGAAGACAAGAAGCTCGCCGAGGGCGAGGAGTTCAAGAAGCGGCTGGCGTTCGCCCGCAACCGCCTGCTGATGGACAGCCTGCTCGCCGGCGAGGGCAAGGCCGCCACCACCCCGGACGCCATGAAGAAGGTCTATGAGGAGGCCTCCAAGCAGATCACCGGCGAGCAGGAAGTGCACGCCCGCCACATCCTGGTCGAGACCGAGGACGAGGCCAAGGCGGTGAAGGCCGAGCTCGACAAGGGCGCCGATTTCGCCGAGCTCGCCAAGAAGAAGTCCAAGGATCCGGGCTCGGCCGACGGCGGCGACCTCGGCTTCTTCACCAAGGAGCAGATGGTGCCGGAATTCTCGGCAATCGCCTTCGCGCTCGAGCCGGGCAAGATCTCCGACCCCGTGAAGTCGCAGTTCGGCTGGCACATCATCAAGGTCGAGGAAAAGCGCAGCCGCAAGGCGCCGGACTTCGAGCAGGTCAAGGCCCAGATCGAGCAGTATGTCACCCGCAAGGCCCAGGCCGACTATGTCGCCAAGCTGCGCGCGGAAGCCAAGGTCGAGCGGATGGACCAGCCGGCGGATGCGGCCAAGGACGCCAAGCCGGCCGATGCGGCCAAGCCTTCTGACAGCAAGATGGCGCCGCCCGCGAAGAAGTAAGAATTCGCTGTCACTTCGGTGACGTGAAGAGTATCTAACCCTCTGTGATGCCCGGCCCCCGCGCCGGGCATCTGCATATCCAGATCCCATCAAGGCGCCCGCGATGTCCTCCACCGTCTCTCCCCTCGCCCCGAAAAACGTTCCGAACATGCCCACCATTGCGGGGGTCCGTCTCGCGACGGCCGAGGCCGGCATCCGCTACAAGAACCGTACCGACGTGCTGCTGGCGGTGATGGACAAGGGCACCGCGGTCGCAGGCGTCTTCACCAAGTCGAAATGCCCCTCCGCGCCGGTGGAATGGTGTCGCGCCAAGCTCAAGGGCGGCAAGGCGCGCGCGCTGGTGGTCAATTCCGGCAACGCCAATGCCTTCACCGGCAAGACCGGTCGCAGCTCCACGGCACTGACTGCGAAGATCGCGGCCAAGGCCGTCGGATGCACCGAGGGCGAGATCTTCCTGGCCTCGACCGGCGTGATCGGCGAGCCGCTGGATGCGACCAAGTTCGACGGCGTGCTCGGTCGGCTCGCGCAAACCGCCGAGGCCGGCGATTATCTGGCCGCCGCCAAGGCGATCATGACCACCGACACCTTCCCGAAGGTCGCGACCGCGACCGTGAAGCTCGGCAAGGCCAAGGTCACCATCAACGGCATGGCCAAGGGTGCCGGCATGATCGCGCCCGATATGGCGACGATGCTGTCCTTCATCTTCACCGACGCACCGATCGCGCCTGCCGCGCTGCAGGCTTTGCTCAAGAGCGGCGTCGAGGACACGTTCAACGCGGTCACGATCGACGGCGACACCTCGACCTCGGACACGCTGCTGGCCTTCGCCACCGGTGCTGCTGCAGAACACGGTGCGCCAAGGATCAGCCGCGCCAGCGACCCGCGCCTGAAAGCCTTCGTCAAGGCCTTCAACCAGGTGCTCGCCAACCTTTCCGAGCAGGTGGCCCGCGACGGCGAAGGCGCGCGCAAGCTGGTCGAGATCACCGTCGAGGGCGCCAAGACCAAGGCCTCGGCGCGCAAGATCGCGATGTCGATCGCGAACTCGCCGCTGGTGAAGACCGCGATCGCCGGCGAGGACGCCAATTGGGGCCGCGTGGTGATGGCGGTCGGCAAGGCCGGCGAGCCGGCGGACCGCGACAAGCTCTCGATCTCGTTCAACGGCATCCGCGTCGCCAAGAGCGGCGCGCGCGATCCGTCCTATGACGAGGCGCAGGTGTCGGAGGCGATGAAGGCGCCGGAGATCGCGATCAAGGTCTCGCTCGGCCTCGGCAAGGGCCGCGACCGCGTGCTGACCTGCGACCTCACCAAGGAGTATGTCGCGATCAACGGGGACTACAGGTCGTAGTGTTCAGGACCACCGATAGCCGGGCCGTCGGCCTTCGAGGGCCGCTGAAGAAGCGGCCACCTCAGGCTGACAGTGAAAGAGCTTTGGTCCAACTCAACCCGCAATCCGCGCGTCCGCGATTGCCTTCTTGAACAGCGCGTTCATCGCTTCCGAAATGCCCTGGGTGGGGCTCACCTCGAAATAGAATCCCGGCGAAGCGCAGCTCTGCATGTTCTGCGCGATCTTGCTGTTCGGAGACGGCCCCCACGGCCCGGGGTTAAAGGGCGATATCCATGTGTTGTACCAGCCGTCAGTAGGCGGCTGGTATGTCGTGTACAGCACCGCGATCTTGATCCCGCGGTTCTTGATGGTCGTGCAGAGCGCCGGATTGATCGGCGACTGACAGCGGTTCGATGACGCGAGAGGATACGAAGAAGACGAGACACTACACATCGTCATGCCCGAGTTGGCTTCGTCAGCGACCCCATCGGATACAAAGAACAGATATTTCAGCGGTGACGCGGACGTACCTGCTCCAGGCGCGGCGATTGCGGTATTGATTGCGGGAAAAATAGTGGTGAAGGGAGTATCTTTGTCGATAGTATACACGTCATTCTGACCGGCAACCGCCATCAGGTCGATGTTTCCCGCCGCCGTCTTGGCGGAGCTCAAGCTCGACGAGAGCGCGAACAGATTTCTCAATCCGATCGTCGCTGACGAAGCGCCGAAATCGTAGATCGCCATTCTGAACTGGTTCGAATAGGTCTGCGTGCTCTGGGCTGTGTCCATCAAGTTCGCGCTCGCCTGGCGCACCACGTCAATTCGGGTCGTGATGCCATTTGCTTTGGCGATGTCGTAGTTGCTTGTGCCGGCCGCCTTGGTGGTGTCGTGACAGGCGAATGCACATCCGCCCGTCTTTCCCTGCAAACTCGTTATGTCGGCCGGTGTCGCTGCGACGCCCATCGACGGAGAATTGTCCAGCAGGAGATAGAAGTCGACATAGAGCGGCATGTTGGCCGTCGACGCTGACGTGCCGCTCATGGTCAGTGTGGTCTTGCCGATCAGGCCGAGAAACATGGTGTTGATGGTGGCGGTGAACGAGACGGTCGAGTTGATGGTCGAGCCGGTCTTGACGACTGTCGGGGTGACGCTGTTGAGCGTATAGCCGGTCAGGTTGGCGCGATTGGCATCGAAGATCTTCTGAGCATCGGTGACGCCGACCGTGATCGAACCATCCGTGGTCATCGAGCCCGCGGCAGCAAACCCCGGCGAGGCTTTGGCGATCGCACCGACGCTGGCCGCGTCGGCCGCGCCCTGAAGCTTCGCCCGGACCTGCGTCGCGCGGGAGTAGTCGATCGCACTGCCGACGAACGTGATCAGGGGAACGCAGCAGATTGCGAAGATCACCGCAACATTGCCGCGCCGGTCGCGACGGAAGCGGCGGAAGACGGTACGAAACTCAGCGCGCATGGATCTGGCCCGGAATGGTTTCAGCGTTTCCACCCTAGGATCCGTGGATTAAATATGACTTATGGTGACCTCGGAAACACCGGCCCTAACAGGGTTAACCAACCGTTGCGGATGATCTTTTCAGGGAGCGACATTCCAGGCATGGCTGATCTCAAACTGGCGCTCGTGGTGGCCTGCGCGCTGGTCGACGCCGACAAGCGCGTCTTGATCGCGCAGCGCCCCGAGGGCAAGACGCTGGCGGGCCTCTGGGAATTTCCCGGCGGCAAGTGTGAACCCGGAGAGCGACCGGAGCAAAGCCTGATCCGCGAACTCCACGAAGAGCTCGGCATCACCGTCGCCGAGCCGTGCCTGGCGCCGCTGACGTTCGCGAGCTACGGCTACGAGACCTTTCACCTCCTGATGCCGCTCTACATCTGCCGGCGCTGGGAAGGGCAAGTCATGCCGCGCGAAGGCCAGACCCTGGCCTGGGTCCGCGCCAACAAGCTGCGCGACTACCCCATGCCGCCCGCGGACATTCCGCTGATCCCGCATTTGATTGATTTGTTGATGTGAGTTGCGCGTGCCCCGGACGCAGCGCAGCGCTCTTGCGGTGCGCTGCAGCGCGTCCGGGACACGTCACTCTTTCCGCGCCTTCTGCACCGCCTCCGCGAGGCTCGCCTTCGCCGATCCCGGCTTCAGCGGCTGCTGCTGGCTCGCATGCGGCGCCCAACCGGAGAGCCAGATGATATCGAATGTCGCACGGATGCGGCCGTCGGCATCGGCAAAGCGTTCCGCGTAAATTTCCGCCATCCGCAGCAGCGTCGATCGCCGGCTCGGGGTGCGCCGCCGTTCGATCAGCACATTGGCAGCGCCCATGCGCCTGATATCCTGCATCAGCGCGAACGCGTTGGCGTAGCGCACCACGACACGGTCGACATCGGTGACCGGCAGCGCAAATCCTGCTCGCTGCAACAGCGCACCAACGTCGCGCAGATCGGCAAACGGTGCGACGCGCGGCGACACGCCGCCCTCGCATTCGGCCTCGGCGGCGGCAAAAGCCTGGCGCAGCTCGGTCAGGCTGTCGCCGCCGATCATCGCCGCCAGCAGCAGCCCGTCCGGCCTCAGCGCGCGACGGATTTGCGCGAGCACCCCCGGCAGATCGTTGACAAATTGCAGCGCCAGCGCCGAGACCACAAGATCGAGGCTTTCGGACGCAAAGGGCAGCTTCTCCGCACCCGACGTATCGAGCTCAATGCGCGCGATCGAGGGCAGTCGCGCGCGCAGCACCGCGAGACCCTCGCCGGGCGTCCAGAGATCGGCCGCTGTGTGAAACTCCCGCATCACCGCGGCCAGCCGGTCGGACATGTCCTCGGCGACCCGATCCAACAGGAAGCTCACGGCACCTTGCGCCTGCGCGCGGCGCTGTCGCGCGTGCAGCAAAGCACGGTCGAACAAAGCAGGCGGGGTTTGCGGGTCTTGAGCCATGCCGCTGGTTACGCCCATCGCGACGGTTCTGGCAATCCGGTGCGTGCGGCGCTAGCTTTCGGCCATGGCATCCGACGCCGGCCCTTCTCGTTCCTTTGCCGCCCCCCTGCGTGCCGCATGGACGGCCGGCCTCCACGTGCTGTCACGTGCGGCACGGCTTGCGCTCGACATCGCGCTGCCGACGCTGTGCGTGTCCTGCCGCGAGCCGGTCGACGGCGAGGGCGTTTGCGCGGCGTGCTGGGCGCGGCTGTCGTTCATCGAACGGCCCTACTGCCCGCGGCTCGGCATTCCTTTTGTGTACGATCCCGGCCCCGACATGCTGTCGATGGAGGCGATCGCGAGCCCGCCCGCCTACCAGCGGGCGCGCGCCGCCGTGCGTTATGACGACGTCGCGCGCACCCTGGTGCATGCGCTGAAATACCAGGACCGCACGGATTTGGCGCCCGCCATGGGTCGCTGGATGGCGCGCGCGGGCGGCGAGCTGCTCACCGAGGCCGACATGCTGGTGCCCGTTCCCCTGCACTGGCGAAGGGCCTGGCGCCGCCGCTACAACCAGTCCGGGGCGCTGGCGCGGATCATCGAGCGGCAGAGCGGGGTGAAAGCGAAGGCTGAGGTGCTACGGCGGGTACGCGCGACCGAGCAGCAGATCGGCCTGTCGCGGGCCCAGCGCGCCACCAATGTGCAGGGCGCATTCCAGGTATCCCCGGACCGTCAGGCGGACGTCCAGGGTCGGCGCATTGTCCTCATCGACGACGTCCTGACGTCGGGTGCGACACTGGATGCCTGTGCGCGGGCCCTGCTCCGGGCCAAGGCGGCGCAAGTGGACGTGCTGGTCTTTGCCCGGGTTGTCGAGAGCCGGTGAAGTCCCATATAATTCAATGAATTCATGACATGAAAGCGCCAGACAAGATGACCGCTGCTGTCGAGATCTACACGAGGCCGGGCTGCGGCTATTGTTCCGCCGCCAAGTCGCTGCTGACCCGCAAGAAGGCGACCTTCACGGAGTTCGATATCGCGAAGAACCCGTCCTGGCGCCAGGAGATGTACGATCGCGCCGGCGACGGCTCGACCTTCCCGCAGATCTGGATCGGCGGAACCCATGTCGGGGGCTGCGACGAGCTCTACGCACTCGATCGCGAAGGCAAGCTCGACGGCATGCTCGAAAGCGTCAAGGCGGAGTCATGAGCGACACCAGGACCTTCACTGCGGCGATGGTGCAGATGCGCACCGGCCTGATGCCCGAGCCGAGCCTCGAGCAGGCCACCAGGCTGATCCGCCAGGCTGCGGCCAATGGCGCCGACTATGTGCAGACGCCCGAAGTCAGCAACATGATGCAGCTCAACCGAAAGGCCCTGTTCGAGCACCTCCAGAGCCAGGATGACGACAACTCGCTGAAGGCGTACCGGGCGCTCGCGGCGGAACTGAATATCCACATCCATGTCGGCTCGCTGGCGCTGCGCTTTTCGGACGAGAAAGCGGTCAACCGCTCCTTCCTGATCGGGCCCGAGGGCAATGTGCTCGCCAGCTACGACAAGATCCACATGTTCGACATCGAGCTGCCGGACGGCGAGAGCTATCGCGAATCCGCCAATTACCAGCCGGGCGAGACGGCCGTGATCTCCGACCTGCCCTGGGGCCGCGTCGGGCTGACGATCTGTTATGACGTGCGCTTCCCCGCGCTCTACCGCGCGCTGGCCGAAAGCGGCGCGTACTTCATCACGGTGCCCTCGGCCTTCACCCGCAAGACCGGCGAGGCGCATTGGCACGTGCTGTTGCGTGCGCGCGCGATCGAGACCGGTTGCTTCATCTTCGCCGCGGCGCAGGCAGGCCTGCACGAGAACAAGCGCGAGACCTATGGCCATTCGCTGATCATCGATCCCTGGGGCGAAATCCTCGCCGAAGGCGATGTCGAGCCCGGCATCATCATGGCAAAGATCGATCCGGCCAAGGTCGAGACCGCGCGCCGCGCGATCCCCTCGCTCCAGCACGGCCGCCGCTTCGGCGTCGCCGACCCCAAGGCGGGGCCGGACCATCTGCACCTCGTGCGGGGATCGGCATGATCCGCTACGCGCTCCGCTGCGACCGGAGCCACGACTTCGAGAGTTGGTTCCAGAGCTCGGCCGCGTACGACCAGCAGGTGAAGCGCAAGCTCGTGACCTGTCCGATCTGCGGCTCGGCCAAGGTCGACAAGGCGATCATGGCGCCGCGCATCGTCGGCAAGAAGGGCCGCGGACGCGCCACGCCGCCGCCTGAGCCCACCGCCACGACGACCGCGCCTGAGCCTGCGCAATCCGCACCGACCTCGCTGTTGATGGCGCAGGAGCGCGAGCTGCGTGCCAAGCTCAAGGAGCTGCGCGACCACATCGTGAAGAACGCCGACAATGTCGGTGAGCGATTCGCCAATGAAGCCCGCGCGATGCATTACGGCGACAAGGAGCACCGTCCGATCTACGGCGAGGCCTCGCCCGACGAGGCAAAGTCGCTGATCGACGAAGGCATCGAGGTGTCTCCGCTCCCGACGCTGCCGGAAGACCGGAACTAGACTCCCACCAGCACGGCCACGCCGATCACGATCAGCGCGATGCCAATAATCTCGCGCGGCGCGATCGGCTGCTTGAACGAGTAGTAGGCCACGCCTTGCGCGAACAGCACCTCGATCAGAGCGAGCGTGCGGACATTGGCAGCGGCCGTCAGCGCGAATGCCAGGAACCAGAACTGCGAGGCGAAGGCGCCCATGAAGCCGGCGAGCAGCGACGGCTTCCAAAGCTTCAGGATCGCCTGAAGCACCTTCGGCGCGCGCCAGAGCAGATAGATCGTCAGGATCAGCGTCTGCACGAACAGGCCGAGAACCAGCGTGAATGATGCCGCCGTCACGAACGAGACATCAGGCACGTTGATGATGGCGCCGCGGAAGCCGACCGCTGACAACGCGAACGCTGCCGCCGCGACCAGACCGGTGATCGTCGGCTTCAATTCGGCAAAGCTCTTCTCGCCGCCGGGCCGCAGCGCGGTGATGACGACGCCGATTGTCGCGATCACGATCGCCAGCACCTTGAGCCATGTGAGGTGATCGCCGAGGAAGACGAAGCCGAAGATGGCGGTCTGGATCGCCTCGGTTTTCAAATAGGCCGTCGTCACCACGAAGGAGCGGTCGTTCATGGCGAGCAGCATCAGGCCGGTCGCGACGATCTGGCTGAGCGCGCCCAGCAGCAGCCACGGCCAGAATACGCCAGGCGGCATGCCGAGATGATCGCCGGTTGCGACCAGCACCACCGCGAGAAACAGCAGCGAGAACGGAAAGCCGAACAGGAAGCGGATATTGGTTGCGCCCCAGGTCCCCAGCGGCTTCGTCAGCGACCGCTGCATCGCATTGCGCGCGACCTGGCCGAGCGCGGCAATGACGGTGAAAGGAATCCAGAGGCTGGCGATGGTGAACATAGGTGGGGCGGCGGTGGGAGGGAGAAGAAGTTGAGACCAACGTGCCGCTCGCGCTCAAGCAGGTCAATCACGCGGATGTCATGGGTGCGATGCTCTCGCAACAAGCACCCTGTCGTCCCTGCGAACGCAGGGACCCATAACCCCAGAGAGCAGTTTTGCGAAAGGTGACAACCCGCGCATCTAACACCATCCTCCTCCGATAGATTCCGCTGTATGGGTCCCTGCGTTCGCAGGGACGACAGTGGGAGGCTTGACCGCGTCCTTCCCTTCAAATCAGGAGATCGCTCAGATCGCGCCATTCCAGGTTTTCGCGCTCTATCAACTCGATCTTCCAGTCGCGCTTCCAGCGCTTCAGCTGCTTTTCACGGGCGATCGCGTCTTCTGCCCGCTCAAAGGTCTCGGTGTAGACGAGCCGGTGCACCCCGTAGCGCTTGACGAATTTCGAGCCCTTGCCGCTCCGGTGCTCTTCCAAGCGCCTCTGGAGCGAGTTGGTGATCCCGATATAGAGTGTTCCGTGATGACCGCTGGCGAGGATGTAGACGTAATACATGCTCGGAACGCCTGTCTTGGCTAACGGCTCAGCCTGTGGTTATGGGTCCCTGCGTTCGCAGGGACGACACCGTTCGAAGGGCACGAGCTCGCACTTTACTCCCCCCTCACACCATGCCTTCCGCCACCACCATGTAGTTCACGTCCATGTCTGACGAGAGGGTCCATTTGTCGGCGAAGGGGCTGTAGACGACGCCGGTCTGCTCGGTGATGACGAGGCGGTTGTCGAGGAGATATTTCGTCAGCTCGTCGGGGGTGACGAACTTGTTCCATTCGTGGGTGCCGCGCGGCAGCCAGCGCAGGACGTATTCGGCGCCGACGATGGCGAGCGCAAAGCTCTTCCAGTTCCTGTTCAGCGTCGAGACCACCATCAGGCCGTTCGGCTTCAGCATCGCGGCGCAGCGCTTCAGGAAAACGCCGACGTCGACGACGTGCTCGACCACCTCCATCGCCAGCACGATGTCGAAGCGCTCGCGCGGGTCGATCTCCTCAACCGTAGTGCAGCGATAGTCGATCGCAAGATGGGCCTTGTCGGCATGCAGCTTGGCGGCCGCGATGTTGCTGACCGACGGATCGACGCCGATGACCTGCGCACCCAGGCGCGACAGCGGCTCGCAGAGCAGGCCGGCGCCGCAGCCGATGTCGAGCACGCGCAGACCGCCGAGGCAGTTGAGGCTGCGCACATTGCGCTCGAACTTGCGGCAGGCGGCGTCGCGGATGTAGCCGAGCCGCAGCGGGTTGATCCGGTGCAGCGGCGCCATCTTGCCGTTGGGATCCCACCACTCGGCCGAAAGTTTTGAGAATTTCGCGATCTCGGCGGCGTCGACGGTCGAGCCCGGCTGCGGGCTTGCGGTAGCGGAAGTATTTTGCTGCATGCTCATGGTGACGCGCGGTCCTACCGCGTGGTGATCGAACTGCGGAAGGCGAGCGGCGAGGCGATGGTCCGGATGGTTTCGCGACCTTCCCCCACGCCATTGATGGTCACGTCGCCATAGTTGAGAATACGTCCAAGAATGGTCTGATTCACATCGACGCTCTCGACCTTGTCCAGCGCCATCTCGAAGGTGCGGCGCTTGATGAAGCCGGTCTTGTGCACGATCCGCAAATTGGTCACGTCGGTCTCGGTGGTAAAGCGATGGAACCAGCCCTTCACGGTCCAGTACAGCGCCGCCAGAGCCACCAGGCCGGCCGCGACGAGGCAGAGCAGCACGAGCCCCTCGACGATGGTTTGCCGGGACAGGACGAACAGGGCCAGCGCCACGATCCAGGCCAGGATCGCCGGCAAATAGAAGATCCAGTGCGCATTGGTCGAATACAGCACCCGCTCGCCCGGTTGCAGGATCTCGTCGATATAACGCGCCATGACCTCGATTAACCCATTGCCCGGATTGGCCTGCGCAGGAACCCGCTTGCCCCCGGCCCCGCCCGTCTGTATACGCGCGGTCGGTATCGCAGGCACCCGTCCAGCGCGGGTCACCATACTTATCCTTATGAGGGAATGCACGCGTCGTCATGAGCCGCCTCGTGATGAAATTCGGCGGCACATCCGTCGCCAACATCGAACGTATCCGCAACGTCGCACGCCATGTGAAGCGTGAGGTCGACGCCGGCCATGAAGTGGCCGTGGTCGTCTCGGCGATGTCGGGGAAAACCAACGAGCTGGTGGCCTGGTGCACCGAGGCCTCGCCGATGCACGACGCGCGCGAATACGACGCCGTCGTCGCCTCGGGCGAACAGGTGACGTCCGGCCTGCTTGCCATCGTGCTTCAGGGCATGGGCATCCAGGCCCGCTCCTGGCAGGGCTGGCAGATCCCGATCAAGACCAGCGACGCCCATGCCTCGGCCCGGATCGAGGGCATCGACGGCAGCGAGATCATCAAGCGCTTCAGGGAGCGCAAGGAAGTCGCCGTGATCGCCGGCTTCCAGGGCATCAACCCCGAGACCAACCGCATCACCACGCTCGGCCGCGGCGGCTCCGACACCTCGGCCGTGGCGATCGCCGCCGCCGTCAAGGCGGACCGCTGCGACATCTACACCGACGTCGACGGTGTCTACACCACCGATCCGCGAATCGTGCCGAAGGCGCGCCGGCTCGACAAGATCGCGTTCGAAGACATGCTGGAGCTGGCCTCCCAGGGCGCCAAGGTGCTCCAGGTCCGCTCGGTGGAACTCGGCATGGTCCACAACATGCCGATTTTCGTCCGCTCGAGCTTCGACAAGCCCGAGGATATCGACCCGCATGCCAACCAGCCGCCCGGCACGCTGATCTGCAGCGAGGAGGAGATCATGGAAAGCCACGTCGTCACCGGCATCGCCTTTTCGAAGGACGAGGCCCAGATCTCGGTACGCCAGATCGAGGACAAGCCCGGCGTGGCAGCGTCGATCTTCGGCCCGCTCGCCGATGCCAACATCAACGTCGACATGATCGTGCAGAACGTCTCCGAGGACGGCAAGACCACCGATCTCACTTTCACGGTCCCGGCCGCCGACTACACGAGGGCCAAGGAGACGATCACCGCGGCCAAGAGCCAGATCAATTATGCCCGGCTCGACACCGCGACCGACGTCGCCAAGATCTCGGTGATCGGCAGCGGCATGCGCAGCCATGCCGGCGTTGCCGCCCAGGCGTTCTCGGCCCTCGCAGGACGGAATATCAACATCCGGGCCATTACAACCTCCGAGATCAAATTCTCGGTCCTGATCGACACCGCCTATACCGAGCTTGCGGTGCGCACGCTGCACACGCTCTACGGTCTCGATCAAGCTTAGGCTAATTTTCTCTTAGCGGTCGCAGCAAACGCTGAGGTCTCCACACTTTCGCGTTTGGCAGGCGTTTTGCTTGGCAAAACAAGCCCCAATTCGCTATACGGCGAACAGGGTGGGCTGCCGGAAACTGTGCCCCAGTTGAGGCGGTGCTGATTCGGCCCAGGCAACCGTCGGGGCCGGGGCCGGACGAGCAAATTTGTTGTTTTTCTGGATTTCTGGGCGAGCCGCCGCGGGTCCTTTCGGCCCCGGCAGACGGAGGAGATTGACGGTTCATGCGGAGCGCGTCGGGAGGTCCCCGCGTCTTGTTGAGACGGCTCCGCGAAACCATGGCGGAGCAGGTCTCGGCCCAGGAGCGGCTCGACAAGATCGTGGTGCTGATCGCGGCCAACATGGTGGCCGAGGTGTGCTCGGTCTATGTGCTGCGCGTCGACAACACGCTCGAGCTCTATGCCACCGAAGGCCTCAACCGCGAGGCGGTGCACCACACCGTGCTCAGCGCCCATGAAGGCCTTGTCGGCCTGGTCGCCAGCGAGGCAACCCCTCTCAATCTGAGCGATGCGCAGAGCCATCCGGCCTTCTCGTTCCGCCCGGAAACCGGCGAAGAAATCTACCACTCCTTCCTCGGCGTGCCGATCCTGCGCGCCGGCAACACGCTCGGCGTGCTGGTGGTGCAGAACCGCGCCAAGCGCAACTATGTCGAGGAGGAGCTCGAGGCGCTTCAGACCACAGCGATGGTGCTGGCGGAGCTGATCGCCTCCGGCGAGCTGTCTGCGCTGGCCCAGCCGGGCCATGAGCCCGCGGCGCGTCATTCGGCGCAGAAGGTCGGCGCCATCCTGTCGGAAGGCATCGCACTCGGCCATGTCGTGCTGCACGAGCCGCGCGTCGTCATCAAGGACTACATCGCCGAGGACCTGCCGAAGGAGATCAAGCGGCTCGACACCGCGCTCGCCAAGCTGCGCGCCGATCTCGATCGCATGCTGGAGCGCGGCGACGTGGCGGAAGGCGGCGAGCATCGCGAGGTGCTGGAAGCCTACCGCATGTTCGCCAACGACCAGGGCTGGTCGCACAAGCTGCACGAGGCGGTCGCCACCGGCCTCACGGCGGAAGCCGCCGTCGAGCGTGTGCAATCCGACACCCGCGCGCGCATGCTGCGCTCGACCGATCCCTATTTGCGTGACCGGCTGCATGATCTCGAGGATCTCGGCTATCGCCTGATGCGGCAGCTGGTCGGCCAGGATCACGCGCCTTCACGCGAACAATTGCCCGACAACGCCATCGTCATCGCGCGCGCGATGGGCCCGGCGGCGCTGCTCGACTATGACCGCAAGCGCCTGCGCGGCATCATCTTGGAGGAAGGCACCGCCAACTCCCACGTCTCGATCGTGGCGCGCGCGCTCGGCATTCCCGCGGTCGGCGAGGTCCCGAACGCGCCTGGTATTGCTGATCCCGGCGACGCCGTCATCGTCGACGGCACCTCCGGCATGATCTATGTGCGCCCATCGCAGGAGGTCGAGGCGGCCTTTGCGGAGCGCGTGCGCTTCCGCGCCCGCCGCCAGGCGCAGTATCTGGCGCTGCGCGACCTGCCCTGCGTCACCAAAGACGGCCAGAAGGTCGAGCTGATGATCAATGCGGGTCTCGCGATCGACCTGCCGCACATCGAAGACACCGGCAGCGCCGGCATCGGCCTGTTCCGCACCGAGCTGCAATTCATGGTCGGCCAGAGCCTGCCGCGCACCAGCGACCAGCTCGCGCTCTATCGCACCGTGCTGGATGCCGCCGGCACGAAGCCGGTCACCTTCCGCACCCTCGACATCGGCGGCGACAAGGCGCTGCCTTATATGGAAGCGGTGATCGAGGAGAATCCCGCGCTCGGATGGCGCGCGATCCGACTCGGGCTCGACCGTCCCGGCCTGCTGCGCGGCCAGATCCGCGCATTGCTGCGTGCCGGCGGCGGCCGCGCCCTGCGCATCATGTTCCCGATGATCTCCGAGGTGGGTGAATTCGATTCGGCGAAGGCGCTGGTCGAACGCGAGCTGACCTATCTGCGCCAGCACGGCCACACGCTGCCTGAAAGAATCGACATCGGCACCATGGTCGAGGTGCCGGCGCTGCTCTATCAGCTCGACGAGCTCCTGAAGAAGGTCGACTTCATCTCGGTCGGCTCCAACGATCTGTTCCAGTTCCTGTTCGCGGTCGACCGCGGCAACGCAAAAGTCTCCGAGCGCTTTGACACCATGTCGGCGCCGATCCTGCGCGCGCTTCGCGACATTGCGCGCAAGACGCAAGCCGCGAAGAAATCGCTGTCGCTCTGCGGCGAGATGGCCTCGAAGCCGATCGGCGCACTCGCCCTGATCGCGATGGGCTATCGCTCGCTGTCGCTCTCGGCCACCGCGCTCGGCCCGGTCAAGGCGATGGTGATCGATCTCGACGCCAAGAAGGCCGAAGCGATGCTCGGTCCGTTGCTGGACGCGCCCGCCGGCAGCGTCTCGATCCGGCAGAAGCTGACGGAATTTGCCGAGGCCGAAGGCCTGGCGTTGTAGCGGGCCTGTCGCCCCTTCCCGCCGCCTCGCCCTTTTCCGCATTTTTGAGACTGAACCGATGTCGTCACTCCCCGAAGCCAAACTGGACGTCCTGCTCGCGCATCACGCCTCGCTGGAGGCCGAATCGCTCGGTCAGCTCGCCTCCGAACGCTATGTGCAGATCACCCGTGAGCTCGCCGAGCTCACGCCGCTGATCGAAGCGGTCAAAGCCTATCGCTCGGCCGTCAAGGAGCTCGCCGACACCGAGGCGCTGATCGCCGACCCCGCGACCGATGCGGAGATGCGCGGCATGGCGGAAGCCGAGCGCGACGAGCTGACGCCCAAGATCGAGGAGCTGGTCCAGAAGATCCGCGTCGCGCTGCTGCCGAAGGACGCCATGGACGACCGCAACGTGGTGCTGGAAATCCGCGCCGGAACCGGCGGCGACGAGGCTTCGCTGTTCGCCGGCGATTTGTTCCGGATGTACGAGCGCTTCGCGGCCCTGCAGGGCTGGAAGGTCGAGGTGATCTCGGCAAGCGAGGGCAGCGTCGGCGGCTATAAGGAAATCATCGCCGAGGTGCAGGGCCGCGGCGCGTTCTCGAAGCTGAAATTCGAGTCCGGCGTGCACCGGGTGCAGCGCGTACCGGACACCGAGACGCAGGGGCGCATCCACACATCCGCCGCCACCGTCGCCGTGATGCCCGAGGTCGAGGAGGTCGACGTCGAGATCAGGAACGATGATTTGCGTATCGAGACGATGCGCGCCGGAGGCGCCGGCGGCCAGCACGTCAACAAGACGGAATCGGCGATCCGCATCACCCACATCCCGACCGGCATCGTGGTGATGATGCAGGACAGCCGCTCGCAGCACAGGAATCGCGCTTCCGCCATGAACATCCTGCGTTCGCGCATCTACGACGCCGAGCAGCAACGCCTCGACGCGGCGCGCTCGGCCGAGCGCAAGGAGAAGGTCGGCTCCGGCGATCGCAGCGAGCGCATCCGCACCTATAATTTCCCGCAAGGACGCGTCACCGATCACCGCATCAATTTGACGCTCTACAAGCTGCCGCAGGTGATGGCGGGCGAAGCGCTGGGCGAACTGACCGACGCGCTGACCACCGAGCACCAGGCCGCGCAGCTCGCCGCCCAGGGCGCGGCGGCGTGACCGGCGCGTGAGCAATCCCTTCACCCGATTATCCGTTGAGAGCGCGCGGCGCGCGCTGGCCGCGCAACTGAGATCGGCGCAGCTCGAAGAAGCCGAGCTCGACGCGCGTATCCTGCTCGGCGCGGCACTCGGACTTGATCTCACAGGCCTCATCGCGCAGGCCGCCCGCCTGCTCGCGGAAGCCGAAACGTCGCGGCTCGCGCAATATGCCGGGCGCCGCATCGCCGGCGAGCCGGTCGCCCGCATTCTCGGCACACGTGAATTCTGGGGCCTGCCGTTTCGTCTGTCGGAAGCAACGCTGGTGCCGCGTCCCGATACCGAGACCGTGGTCGAACTCGCGCTCGAAATCTTTCGCGAGCGGCAAGCCTCCCATCAGATCCGCATTGCTGATATCGGCACCGGATCCGGCGCCATCCTGCTCGCGCTGCTGCACGAAATTCCCGGCGCCTTCGGCGTCGGCACCGATCTCAGTCTGACCGCGATCAAGACCGCCAGAGACAACGCCGCGGCTCTGGGCCTCGCCGACCGCGCCAGCTTCGTCGCCTGCTCCTACGCAGCCGCGCTCCGCGGCCCGTTCGATCTCATCGTGTCGAACCCGCCCTACATCCCGTCGGCCGAAATTCCGAAACTGAGCATCGAGGTGCGCGAGCACGATCCGCATCTGGCGCTCGACGGCGGCAATGACGGTTACGACGCCTATCGGGCCCTGATCCCGCAGGGGGCTGAACGTCTCGCCCCCGGCGGAGCCCTGATCGTCGAGGCCGGACAGGGCCAGGCCCGGAATATTGAAACCTTGATGACGGCTGCCGCGTTGGTCGTGGACAGGCCGCCCAAGGCCGATCTGACGGGCATCCCGCGGGCGGTTTCGGCCCGGAAAATGCCCCCATAAAAGCCGGATTGGTCTGCAAAAAACCTCTTGGAATATCCCTTGGGAACGACTACCTTCCGATCAACACATCGGTGCCGGCCCCGTAGACCTACGGGCGAAAGCCGGGCTCTCGGGCGAGAGCTTACTGATAATGGTTCCAAGCCGCAGGTCCTGTTGAGCGCGATGGCCATTTGAGCTGCGCTGCTTACCGACCGCAACGTGAACGAAAGCCTGATATTGCGCTTGAAGACTTACGCAACAAAGCAGGGCTTGTTTCGGCAGGCGATATGAATGGGTTCGCTGGCGATGGATGCTGGCGGTGGGGAACGCGTCTTTTGTTGAACGCGACGGTCGACGAACATCGGCAGGGATCAATCCGCTCTTGCGTGCGGTTGCGCGCAAGCGATGTGAACCGCTGTCACCAGGTCACTCTCGGCAATCAGTAATGCGTGCAACCTTTAGGGCTGGAATTAAAGGCAGGACATGAGAAACGGTCAGAACAAGCAGCGGATGCGCAACCGCAACAATAATAATAACAATAACAACAATAATAACCGGCGCGGCCAGAACCCGATGACCCGGGTCTACGAGTCCAACGGACCCGACATCAAGATCCGCGGCACGGCTTCGCATATTGCTGAAAAGTATCTCCAGCTCGCGCGCGACGCGCGCTCCTCTGGAGACCCCGTTGCGGCCGAGAACTACTACCAGCATGCCGAGCATTATTTTCGCCTGATCGCGACGGCTCAGGAACAGTTCCGGCAGAACCAGCAGCCGCGCGGCGATGAGCCCATCAGCAACAGCAGCGGCGACGACGGCGAGGACGACGGCGAGAATTTCTCGAATTTCGGCCAGGAGCCGGGCTTTGTCCCACAGCCGCCGCCGCAGCCCTTCACGCGCGACCGCGACGGCCCGCGCGATCATCAACCGCGTGATCATCAGCCCCGCGACAACCACTATCAGCGCGACAACCAGCAGCCGCGCGAGCATCGCGAACGCGACCATCGTCCGCAGCCGCAATATCAGCCCCAGCCGCAACCGCTGCCGCTGAACCAGCCCCAGCCCGTCGTCGCCGACGCTGTCAGCGTCGATCGGCTGCCCTCTTTCATCACCGGCCCGCAACCGCAGGTGAGCGGTGGCGCGCCCGGCCAGGCCGGCTTCGAGGGTGGTGGTGGCGAGCGCTTTCCGCGGCGGCGCCGCCGGCCGAATGGCCCGCGCCCCGAGCGCGAAGCCGCTCCGGCCGCCTCGAGCGACGAAGTGGCCCCCGGCGAGTAAACCTTTCGCCGGACATCTTGCGCCAGATACCCTGACCTGAATCGTCCCGGCATGTCCGGGACGATTTTTTTTAGCTGCGCGTCGCCGTCGTCGAGGACGGTACCAGCACCGGCTTCGCCAGCGAGGGAATCAGCCGCGCCCGCTCGCGCTTGGCGGGGATCGCGCGGTAGACCTGCTTGGTCGCCTCGACGATGTGCACGCCGGCGAAGGGCAGCGACAGCGCGGCGCCGGCGCGCTCCCACATCTGCGCGGATTTCAGCACCCAGCCGCCGGCATAAGGCGGCATGAACAGCGCCTCGCCCCAGGTGGTCGGGGTGAACCAGGTCTGGCGCAACAGGTCGGTGATCTGCGAGCGCGAATAGGGCCGGCCGTGACCGAACGGCGTGCTGTCGGTGCGGGTCCACACCCCGCGCCGGTTCGGGATGACCGCAATCATGCGGCCGGACGGCGACAGCACGCGCCACACCTCGCGCAGCAGCGCGGCGGGATCGTCCGACATTTCCAATGCATGGACCAGCAGGATGCGATCGACCGCGGCGTCGGGAAGCGGCAGCGAGAACTCATCCACCAGCGAGGCGAGCGCCGGCCGTCCCGTCGGCCATTTCAGGACGCCCTGGGCCGACGGCATGAAGGCAATGCAGCGCTCCGCGTCCTCGCGGAACAACCCGAGATAGGGTGTGGGATAACCGAAGCCGAGCACCCGCTGGCCGTCGACGCGCGGCCAGCGCTCCCGAATGCCGCGATTGATCATTTGCCGCGCCACAATCCCGAGGCGACGGGAGTAGAACTCGCGGAGGTCGACGACATCAATGGTCATGACCGCAATGTAACATGCACGAGGCGGCCCCTGCGCGCGGAATATTGCATTGCCTGCGCAACGTTAACGCCATATTTGTCTGACGGAGCTGAGCGCGATGGAGATGACATGGCCGCCGAAATTCGTACTTTTACCTGTTTAAACGACAATTTCGGTTATCTGATCCACGATGTGGAAACCAAGGCGACGGCGTCGATCGACGCGCCGGAGGCCGGCCCCATCGTGAAGGCGCTCGAGCGCGAGGGCTGGCAGCTCACCGACATCCTAATCACCCATCATCATGGCGATCATGTCGGCGGGGTCGCCGAACTCAAGCAGAAATACAATTGCCGCGTCGTCGCGCCGCATGACAAGACGACGGAGATCGCAGACGTCGACCTGCGCGTCGCCAATGCCGAAATCGTCAAGGTCGGCAGCTTGCTGGGGCGTGTACTGGAGACGCCCGGCCACACGCTCGACCACATCTCCTACGTGTTCGACACCGAGAAAGCGCTGTTCGCCGCCGACACGCTGTTCTCGATCGGCTGCGGCCGCGTGTTCGAGGGCACCTATCCGATGATGTGGGATTCGCTTCTGAAGCTGCGTGCCCTGCCCGACGACTTCAATCTCTATTGCGGCCATGAATATACGGCATCCAACGTCAAGTTCGCGCTGACCGTCGATCCCGACAATGCGGCGCTGCAGGCGCGCGCGGCGGAGGTGGCGAGGCTGCGGGCCGAGAACAAGCCGACCATTCCCTCGCTGCTTGGTGATGAGAAGCGGACAAACGTGTTCCTGCGCGCCGATGAACCGTCGATCGCAGCCAGGCTGCACATGAAGGGCGCGGATGCCACCGCGGTGTTCGGAGAGCTGCGCGAGCGCAAGAACAAATCTTGAAGAACAAGTCTTGAAGAACAAATCCTGACGGGAATCGATGCCGACCGCAGCCGAGATCATCGCGCGCCTCGAACTCCGCCCACATCCCGAAGGCGGGCATTACCGCGAGACGTTTCGCGACCAAACCACGGACGCCAACGGCCGCGCGCGCTCGACCCTGATCTATTTCCTGCTGGCGCGCGGCGAGCGCTCGCACTGGCATCGCATCGATGCTGTCGAGAGCTGGCACTATTACGCCGGCAGCCCGCTGACGCTGCGCATCGCCCACGACGGCTGCTCCCAGCACGAGGTGCGGCTCGGCACGGATCTGTTGAACGGCGAGCGGCCACAGGCGATCGTGCCGGCCGATGCGTGGCAGACGGCGGAGACCACCGGCGAGTGGACCCTGGTCGGCTGCACCGTGGCACCCGCCTTCGAGTTCGCCAAGTTCGAGCTCGCGCCGAAGGGGTGGGAGCCCTGAATCTCAATCTGGAATCGGGTGGGTTCGGTCCGCGTCACGCCTTAGGACAGCGCTTCCAGCGAACAGGAGCGCACGATGCACGGAATACTCGGCCCCGCCGCCGTCCAGATCGACCCGGCCATTTTGTATTTCGGCACGCCCGTCGTCCTCATCGGCTCAACCAATGAAGACGGCACTTCCAATCTCGCGCCGATGTCGTCGGCATGGTGGGTCGGGTGGCGCTGCATGCTGGGACTGGCCCGGAATTCCAAGACCACCGAGAACATGATTCGCACGGGCGAATGCGTGCTCAATCTGCCGTCCGCCGATCTCGTAGCCGCGGTCGATCGCCTCGCACGGACCACGGGATCGGCTCCGGTGCCGCCCGGCAAACTCTATCGCGGCTATCGGCACGAAAAGGACAAGTTCAGCGTTTGCGGATTGACAGCGCTGGCAGGCGAAACGGTCGGCGCACCACGCGCGGCCGAGTGCCCCGTGCAGATGGAAGCCAAGGTCGCGCATATGCACGAGATGGCGCAGGACGATCAGGTCTTTCGCGGCCATCTGGCCGCGATCGAGGTCCGCATTACCCGCGTGCATGCGCATCCCAACATCATGATGGACGGTGCAAGCAACCGCATCGATCCGGACAAATGGCGGCCGCTGATCCTCAGCTTCCAGGAGTTCTACGGCCTAATGCCACAACGCTTGCAGCGCTCCGAACTCGGACAGATTCCGGAGGCGATGTATCGGCCGCCGGGTTGGCAGCCGGCGCTTTAGCTGCGGATCAATCCTGGTCGGCTGGAGTGGGCTTCCGCACGGGTATTCGACGAACAAACCTCGCCGGAAGCCTCTCATAGGCCGGCCGATAACCACCGGCTCGATAATCTTCCTCTGTCAATTCAATGAAGGATTTTCCATCGCTTATCGTAACGGTCTCGGGCCGGCCATTCGCGTGCTCGTTCCGATAAACGCCGGTGAATGTTTCGGGCGCCGCGCTGACTTGCGCCACGGCGCCCGGAGCTGGGAGCATCGAGATCAGCAGTATGGCGAACGAGCGCCTCATCGCTTCCGCAGCACCATGTCCTTCGCCGCGATCAGGCCGCCGCCGGCGATCAGGATCGCGGCGATGGTGATATTGGCACTCGCCTTCGCAAAGCCAGCGGCGATGAGGAAGCCGGTCGAGAGCAGCGGCGTCGCATAGGAGGCGGCGCCCAGCACGCGGATGTCGCCGCGCTTCATGCCGATGTCCCAGGCGTAGAACGCAGCACCGACGGGACCGATGCCGAGCGCGATGACGGAAAGCCATTGCAGCGTGGTGTCCGGCCATACGGTGGTTTCAAGCAGTCCATGCATCAGCGCGGCAAGCACCGCGGTGGCGAGGCAGAATCCGGCGACCGCATCGGTCGGCACTGCCTTCAAGCGCCGCGACAGCACCGAATAGGTTGCCCAAACGAACGCTGCGATGAAGGCCGCGGCCAATCCCGGCAATTGCTCCGGCGTGAAGCCCAAGGTGTTGCCGGCGAACAGCAGCACGGTGCCGACGAGGCCGAGCATGGCGCCGACGATGTGATGCGCGGCCAGCCGCTCGCCCGGCAGAAACGACGAGAACAGCACGATCAGGAGTGGCCACAGATAATTCAGCAGGCCGGCTTCAGCCGGTGGCGCAAAGCGCAACGCGAGGAAATACAGCGCGTGATAGCCGAACAGTCCGCCGACACCGACGGTCCACACGACCAGCGGCTGACGCAGGCTTTTGGCCGCCTCGCCGCGGCCGATCCAAGTGAGCAGGCCGACCAGACCGCCGATCGCGAACGTCATCGCGGCGAGCTGGAACGCCGGGATTTTTCCGGTCGCCACCGTCATTACTGACAGCAGCGACCACATCAGGATCGCGGTCAATCCGATCAGCGTTGCCGTGCGGGGAGTCATCGATCAAAAGGCTCTGAGGACGTTTATGCCCGGCACAAGGCCGGGCATTTTCGTCTTCACTATCGCCTTGTCGCGCCTGAAGCTACAGGCATTTGGCTCAGCGACGTCCAGCCGAGAGAATTGGCGTCATCAGGCTTGGTATTGGCCGCCGTTGATGGTCAGCGTCGAGCCGGTCATGAAGCCGGCCTCGTCCGCCGCCAGGAACACGACCGCGCGCGCGATCTCTTCCGGTTCACCGAGCCGGTTCACCGGGATCTGCGGGATCACGTTCTTTTCCAGGACGTCCTTTGGCACGGCCTGCACCATTTCGGTGTTGATGTAGCCGGGACAGATCGCGTTGACGGTGATGCCGCCCTTGGCGTTCTCGAGCGCGAGCGCCTTGGTGAAGCCGATGTCACCGGCCTTCGCCGCGGAATAGTTGACCTGGCCGAACTGTCCCTTTTGGCCGTTGATCGACGAGATCGAGATGATGCGACCGAACTTGCGCGCACGCATGCCTTCGATGATTGGACGCGTCATGTTGAACAGCGAACCGAGGTTGGTATTGATGACGGCGTTCCACTGCTCGAGGGTCATCTTGTGGAAGGCGGTGTCGCGGGTGATGCCGGCATTGTTGACGAGCACGTCGATCGGGCCGACCTCGGCCTCGACCTTCTTCACGCCCTCGGCGCAGGCATCGAAATTGCTGACGTCCCATTTGTAGACCGCGATGCCGGTCTCGGCCTTGAACTTCTCCGCCGCCGCATCGTTGCCGGCATAGCTCGCCGCAACCTTGTAGCCAGCCGCCTTCAGCGCCTTGCTGATTGCAGCTCCGATGCCCCGCGTACCACCCGTCACCAATGCAACACGTGCCATATCGTATTTCCTTCCCTTGGACTCTTCGGACGTTTCTGAGTGATCGTTTTTAAGTGCGGATTATGGGGGACGTTTGACGGACATCAAGAACAAAACGCCCGGCGTCGAGCCGGGCGTTTCTCTTTAATTGAGGCTTGTACGGTTGCGAAGAATATTTGATTTGCAACCGCTGCCTTTTTAATCGCGTGCAACGCACTCAGCAACGCGTGCAGCGCACGCGCAAATGATGCGTCAACTATCTCAGTCGCGCGCCACACACATCGCGATACCCATGCCGCCGCCGATGCACAGCGTGGCGAGGCCCTTCTTCGAATCGCGCTTCTGCATTTCATGCAGCAGCGTCACCAGAACGCGCGCGCCGGAGGCGCCGACCGGATGGCCGATCGCGATCGCGCCGCCGTTGACGTTGACCTTGGAAGTATCCCAGCCGAGATCCTTATTGACGGCACAAGCCTGCGCCGCGAAGGCTTCGTTGGCCTCGATCAGGTCGAGATCGCCGACATTCCAGCCGGCCTTCTTCAGCGCGGCGCGCGAGGCCGGGATCGGGCCAGAGCCCATGATCTTCGGATCGACGCCCGCCTGCGCCCAGGACACGATGCGCGCGAGCGGCTTCTTGCCTTCCTTGGCGGCTTGCCTGGCGGTCATCAGCACCACGGCGGCAGCGCCGTCATTGATGCCGGACGCAGAGCCCGCGGTGACCGTGCCGTCCTTCTCGAAGGCGGGACGGAGCTTCGCCATCGCGTCGACCGTTGCGCCATGGCGCGGATATTCGTCGGCGCTGACGACGACATCGCCCTTGCGTCCCTTGATGGTGACGGGAACGATTTCGTCGTTGAATTTACCGGCCTTCTGCGCGGCCTCGGCCTTCTGCTGCGAGGCGACCGCGAACTCGTCCTGCTGGGCGCGGGTGATCTGCCACTGCCGCGCGACGTTCTCGGCGGTGTTGCCCATGTGATAGCCGTTGAAGGCGTCCCACAGGCCGTCCTTGATCATGGTGTCGATGAATTCGACTGCACCCATCTTTACGCCGCCACGCAGGTACTGGGCGTGCGGAGCCATGCTCATGGATTCCTGCCCGCCGGCGACCACGATCTCGGAATCGCCGTTGAGCAGCGCCTGATAGCCGAGCGCAACGGTGCGCAGACCCGAGCCGCAGAGCTGGTTGACGCCCCAGGCCGGGCTCTCGACCGGAATGCCGGCATTGATCGAAGCCTGACGGGCCGGGTTCTGGCCTTGGGCGGCGGTCAGGATCTGGCCCATGATGACTTCGGAGACCCGGCCGGGCTCGATGCCGCCGCGCTCCAGCGCGGCCTTGATGGCGATGGCCCCGAGATCATGGGCGGGAAGGGTTGCGAACGCTCCGTTGAAGCTTCCGACCGGGGTGCGGGCGGCGCTGACGATGACGACATCGTCTGACATGGGCATCTCCTGGGTTGTATGGGGGCAGACGGGGCTGGGGAAACGGCTCGCCAGTCTCGGACGGCATCCTGTTAACGTCGTTGAGGCATGTCAATCGGCCGGCGGCCGAATTCATCCCGCAGCGCATTCAAAATAGCGTTCTTGGCGCTTTCGCAAGCACGTTTTTGCTGCCCGATTAACCGTGGCGCACAAAACGGTAGCGTGACCCCTTTGAAAATGCTTATTTTGTTGCGTTGCGTACTCTTCCCGCCCTGCGGCATAGCCCGACAGGTTCCCGTTCTCCGCGTCTTGCAAGTGAGAGCCCATGGCGAAATCAGACCAACCCACCACGATCAAGAAATACGCGAACCGCCGGCTCTATAACACCGGAACGAGCACTTACGTGACGCTGGAAGACCTCGCCGCCATGGTCAAGGACGGCGAAGATTTCCTAGTCTACGACGCCAAGACCGGCGACGACATCACCCGCTCCGTGCTCGCCCAGATCATCTTCGAGCAGGAGAACAAGGCCGGCCAGAACCTGCTGCCGACCACCTTCCTGCGCCAGCTGATCCGCTTCTACGGCGACAGCATGCAGATGGTGGTGCCGAAATATCTGGAACAGGCCATCGCGTCGCTCACTCAGGAGCAGGAGAAGTTCCGCAAGCAGATCGCCACCTCCCTGTCCGGAACCCCGTTTGCGCCGCTGGAGGAACAGGTCCGCCGCAACATGGAGCTGTTCCAGCAGACCTTCTCGATGTTCAAGCCTTTCGCGCCCGGCGCGGCACGCCCCGCAGGCTCCGCGGAGCCGGCCCCGGAGGCGACCGCCGAGGCGCCGAAGGACAGCAACATCGACGATCTGCGCCAGCAGATGAAGGACATGCAGGAACGCCTCGAGCGGATGTCGAAGAAGGACGAGTAGATCGTCCCTCTGCGCCGGCTCCCGGCAAGCCGGAGGACGCGCATGTCCGACCGAAGCACCCATTGGGACAATGTTTACGCCACCAAGGGCGAAGCCGAGGTCAGCTGGTTTCAGAACAGTCCGGCGACTTCGCTCGCGATGATCCGGGCGGCCAATCCGGACCGCGCGGCCGCGATCATCGACATCGGCGGCGGCGCATCGCGACTTGTCGATGCTCTCCTGCTGGACGGATATCGCGACGTCGCCGTGCTGGATCTCTCAGCCAATGCGCTTGATGCTGCAAAGAAGCGAATTGGCACAGCCGCTTCGAGGGTCGACTGGATCGTTGCCGACGCCACGACATGGCGCCCGACAAAGGCATACGATCTATGGCACGATCGGGCGGCGTTTCACTTCCTGACCGACTCCCGCGACAGGACCGGATACATCGAGCGGCTGCGGTCGGCGGTTGCGCCCGGCGGCCACGTCATCATTGCGACGTTTGCACTCGACGGCCCCGAGAAATGCAGCGGCCTGCCGGTGCAGCGTCATGACAGCGCGAGTCTTGCGGCTGAGCTCGGGCCGGGGTTCGAGCTGGTCGAAACGCGCAACGAGGCGCACCACACGCCGTGGAATTCGACGCAGGCCTTTCAGTTCAGCCGGTTCAAGCGACACAGCTAAGGGCAGCGCGAATCAAGCCGCCAGCTTCACCGCGTGGGCAAAGTCCCAATAGAGCTTCCGCGCGCGAATGTAGAGCGGGCCCGGCTTCAGCTCGCGGTCGTCGATACGGATCACCGGCGCGACTTTTGCGAAATTGCCGGTCGAAAAGATCTCGTCGGCGGCGAGGAAGTCGGCATAGCGTAGCGTCTTCTCGAACACGGTGACGCCATCGGCGCGAAGCAGGCTGATGACGCGCTGGCGGGTGATGCCGTTGAGAAAGGTGCCGTTCGGCACCGGCGTGTAGACCACGCCGTCCTTGGCCATGAACACGTTGGAATTGCCGAACTCCGCGACGTTGCCGAGCATGTCGAGCATCAGCGCGTTCTGGAAGCCGCGCGAGGCGGCCTCTGCAAGCGCGCGCGAATTGTTCGGATAGAGACAGGCGGCCTTGGCCTCGACTGGAGCGCATTCGGCGGTGGGCCTGCGGAACGGCGACAGCGTGATCGCGCTGCCGACGGGTTTCGGCATCGGCGCCTCGTAGATGCACAGGCACCAATCGGTGGTCTCGGGATCGAACAGCACGCCGCCGCCCGAGCCGTTCCGTGCCCAGTACATCGGACGGACGTAGAGCTCGGCATTCGGCGCGAAGCGCGCGATGCCCTCGTTTGCGAGCGTCATCCAGGTTCCGGTATCGACCACCGGCTTCAGGCCGAAGTTGATCGCGGATTGATTGGCGCGGGCGACGTGGCGGTCGAGATCGGGCGCGACGCCTTCGAACGCACGCGCGCCGTCGAACACGACCGAGCCGAGCCAGGCCGCATGCGTGCGCGGACCCATGATCGGCACATTGCCGTCATGCCATTTGCCCTCGAAGAAGGTCCAGCTCGGTGAATATGCGATGGGCTTTTTGATCTCGGCCATGACCGGCCTCCCCTTGGCGTGGTGCCGCATTATAGCGCCACTATTGGGCGCAATTTCTAAATGATTCCCTGCGGGAGAATGGTGAGTTACCCTCCCGGAAGGGAAAGGAAGTCCCATGCCGCTCGATCCGCTCGCAAAGCGCTTGTTGACCATGATGGCTGCGGCTGCGCCGCAGGCACGGAGCCGGCCCAGCGTGGAGGCACGCCGGCAATCATTGGCAAAACTGATGCAGTTTGCGCGCGCCGATGCGCCTGACGTGACGTCGTCCGACGGCGTGCTGCCTGGTCCCGGCGGCGCGCTGCCCTATCGCCTCTATTCACCCGCAGGCGCCGATGATCGCGCGCCCGGCTTCGTGTTCTTTCACGGCGGCGGCCTCGTTGCCGGCAGCATTGCCACGCATGACCGCATCGCGGCGGCATTGGCACATGCGACCGGCTGCCGTCTCGTCTCGGTCGATTACCGGCTGGCGCCCGAGCACAAATTCCCCGCCGCCGTGGACGATGCGATCGCAGCCACCGAATGGGTGGCGCGCGAGGCCGCATCGCTCGGCATCGACGCCGGGCGTCTGGTGCTCGGCGGCGATTCCGCGGGTGCAACGCTCGCTGCGATCGTGTGCCAGGAGGCGGCGCAGAGCGCAGGCCTTTCCATCGTCGCGCAATGCCTGATCTGCCCGGTGCTGGATTTCGAGGAGGCCTCACCTTCGCGCGAGGCGTTCGCCGAGGGCCACCTGATCGATCGCATCACGATCGAAGCCGATCTCGCCGACTATCTGCCCGAGGCCCTGGATGCCGCCGATCCCCGCATCTCGCCCTTGCGCGCGACGCGGCTTGCGGGCCTGCCGACCGCAATCATCCACACCGCCGAGTTCGACCCGATGCGAGACGAGGGCAATGCCTATGCGCGCAAGCTGCTCGCCGCGGGCGTCGCCGTCGAGCACGTCTGCCACGAGGGCATGGTCCACAATTTCCACGCCATGGGCGCAATTCTGCCGCAGGCGCAGCTCGTGCTGTCGCAGATCGGTGAGCAGGTCAGGCGGGCGGTAGGGACGTGAAACACCTCGTTTTGCCATCTCCAAAGACAGGAGAGGGAAGAGAATGCCTCACGCTCTCGCCTCGATGACGGAACGCGCTGCCGCGACGTAGTTTGGCCAATACGTGTCCGCATAACGCTCGGCTTGTCGCGCGCAGGTGACGTCGGGCGCATGGGCAGCCGCAATCATGCGCGCAAAGCGCTCTTCAGCGACCGTCACATCATCGGACGCGGCCGAGGCCGCGGCTCCTGCGGCGGTCGGCGCAACGGCGAGTCCCGCCAGTCCGGCGAGCAGGATGCGGCGTGACGTGTCCATGGCTGTCGTTCTCCATTGTCCGGCCTGCACTCTGGCGGGGGACTGTGTCGGTGCGGTCACGGCAAGGTACCTGCGTGCATTCGCACCGTCCACCGATTGCGGACACCGCGTGACCACACGGGCGATCACAATCCAGCAGGCAGTTCCGCCATCAGACGCGTCGGATTGTCACGACAGCGGCCGCTCCCCTCATCGTTGAGGTAGACGACGGCCGGATGCGTGAACCAATTATTAGCCCTCTCGCAAAATCGCGCACCAGCTTACCCTTCTGCAAGTAAGCTTCGGGCAAACTGGGCCGCTTTCGCCTGGGAGGTTGGGAATGCCCCGCTTGGTATCGGAACGAACGTTCCTCGCCGGCCAGATCTTCTTCAACTTCGGCCAGTCGACGATCGATTGCGTCGTGCGCCGGATGTCCGAAGACGGCGCGATGCTGGAGATGCAGAGCAGCCTCGGCGTGCCCGATCGGTTCCAGCTCCGGCTCGCAGGCCAGGAGGTCTTCTCCTGCCGTGTGCTCTGGCGGTCGGACCGTCAGGTCGGGGTTGCGCTCGGAGCGGAAAATCATATCGAGCCGAAGGCCGTCGACGAGCAGGAGCGGCGAACCGATTCGCTGATACGTGGACAGATGCTAGCGCTTCGCGCGGCTCTCGATTTCGTTCCGCTGGGCATCGTGCTGCTGGACGCCAATCTCCGCGCGCAGTTGATCAATCGGGCGTTCCGGCAGATGTGGCTCCTGCCGGAGGAAGTCGCCAACAGCAACCCGTCATTTGCGACGCTGATGCATCATGGCCGCGATACGCTCGCCTACGAGATTCCGCCGGCCGAGCTGGAGTCTTATGTCGCCGAGCGCGTCCGTCAAATACAGGCAGGCGATGCGTCGCCGCGCGACCTGCGCCGTACCGGCGGCGACGTCGTTCGGATGCAATGCACGCCTCTGCCCGACGGCGGGCGAATGCTGACCTATACGCCGGTCACCGACATCGTGCGCTATTCCGACGAACTGAAATTGCTGCGCGATGCCCTCGAGAATGTCGAGGACGGCGTGCTGCTGCTCGACCGCGATCTCAACGCCAGCTTCATGAACCGGCGGATGCGGCGGTTCTGGGACGTGAGCGAACAGGAAGCCGCCGCCCGCCCGACCTATGCATCGTTGGTGAGCCGGGTGCACCGTGCGAGCGCGCCCGATCTTCCGGCTAACGAACTGGCGAAATTTCCCGTCAAGCGCATCGCCGAGGTCAAGGCGGGCGATCATGTGCGCGACCTCCAGACACCGGATGCTCGGCGGATCAGGGCCCACTGCACCACGATGTCGAACGGCGGCCGCATGCTGACCTATGTCGACATTACCGATCTCACCAACAAGGCCAACATGCTGGAGCGTCTGGCCACCACCGACCCGCTCACGGGCCTCTATAACCGCCGCCATTTGCTCGGCTCGCTCGAGGCCGAATGGAGCCGCTTCCAGCGCTACTATCGCTCTGTTTCGGTCCTGATGCTCGACATCGACCATTTCAAGTCGGTCAACGATCGCTATGGTCACGCGGTCGGAGACGAGGCGATCAAGGCCGTGTCGGCCGCATGCCTCGATGGCAAGCGCAAATCGGACGTCGTCGGCCGCTTCGGTGGCGAGGAGTTCGCGATTCTGCTGCCGGAGACCAGCCTGTCGCGTGCAAGGATCGTCGCCGAGAGAATCCGCAAGCGCGTAATGAGCTCGCAGATCGTTGCCAATCAGGTTCAGTTCGGCGTCACCGTGAGCATCGGCATTGCGGAAGCCAGTGTCAGCATGTCCGGCATCGACGCCTTGATGAGCGCGGCCGATCACGCGCTCTACCAGGCGAAGGCCGACGGTCGCAACCGCTGTATTGCCTGGTCGCCCCCGCCGCCCATGAACAAGGCGGCGGAGTGATCGCACCGCAGATCTATTCCGGCACCGGCACGTCGAACGTGTTCAGCGTGACCGACACCATGCAGTAAACGCCGACGAGATAGGACAGTTCGGCCGCGCCGTGCTCGCCGAATTCCTTGACCGCGGCTCGATAAGTCAGTTCCGGCAGCACGCCGCCGCTGACCAATGCGGACGCCACGTCGTAGGCGACCGCCTCCTGCTTTGTGAGATCCACCGGGCGCTGTCCGGCGACGATGGTCGCGAGCTTCTCGTCGGAGAGGCCGCGCTGCTCGGCGACCAGCACATGCGCATAGAGCTCGTAGCCGGAGCGGAAATGCGAGCCGGTGACGAGTATCGCGACCTCACGCACCGGCGCCGGCAGCAGCGGGTTCGCCGCGATCGCCTTGACCAGCTCCCACACGGGCTTGCCGAAGCGCGGCTCACGGATCCAGGGATTCCAGGGACCGAGCAGCGCGCCATCGTCGCGCATGTTCACAAAGCCCTTGAAGTGGTCCTTGATGCCGGCTCGCATGTCGTCATAGAGCGGCTTCTGTTCGGCACTCAGGTCTTTCGGATCGAGAATGGGAAGGCGCACGGCAGAGTCTCCTCGTTGAGAGGCGCGAGGCTCGCCCGCGCGACGGCGCAAGGCAAGTGAAGTTGCCGTGACGGCCGTGCAATTTTGTAAATGGCAGGGAGGCGCCAGCTATAAGGCCTCAGGATTTCGCAAGTTCTGCGGATTTGTTACGTCTTCGAACTCAAGCGCCAGTGGTTGCGCTGTGTCGAGGAACGACGACAGGGCCGCCTCGAACGGCGCTGGATCGAGACCGCGCGCTTTCAGCCAGGCGGGCTCATAATAGGTCTGCCGGTAGCGCTCGCCGGAATCGCAGATCAGCGTCACCAGCGACCCCGTCTGATTCGTCTTTCGCATCTCCGAGGCGAGCCGGCACAGCGCCAGGAAATTGGTGCCCGTAGAGCCTCCCACCGGGCGGCGCAGCCGGCGCGACAGCACGTTCATCGCCGCGATCGTCGCCGCATCGGGGATCTTCATCATGCGGTCGACCACGCCCGGCACGAAGGAGGGTTCGCAGCGCGGCCGGCCGACACCTTCAATCAGCGAGGGGCGGTCGCAAATATGGGAGCGGTCCTGCGAGCTGAAGCAGTCGAAGAAAGCGGAATGCTCGACGTCGGCGACGCACAGCCGCGTCGGATATTGGCGGTAACGCAAATAGCGTCCGATGGTGGCCGAGGTGCCGCCGGTGCCCGCGCCCATCACGATCCAGTCCGGCAGCGGGCGCGGCTCGCCCTGCAATTGGGTGAAGATGGATTCGGCGATGTTGTTGTTGCCGCGCCAGTCGGTGGCGCGCTCGGCGAAGGTGAACTGGTCCATGTAGTGGCCGCCCAGCCGCTTGGCCAGCGCGCCGGCCTCCGCATACAGCGCACGGCCGTCGTCGATCAGATGGCAATTACCGCCGTAATGCTCGATCGCGGCGATCTTCTCCGCCGAGGTCGTGCGCGGCATCACGGCATAGAAGGGCACGCCGATCATCTGTGCAAAATAGGCTTCCGACACCGCGGTCGATCCCGACGAGGCCTCGACGACAGGCGTACCTTCGCGGATGTGGCCGTTGCAGAGCGCGTAAAGGAAGAGCGAGCGCGCGAGCCGGTGCTTCAGGCTGCCGGTCGGATGCGTCGACTCATCCTTCAGATAGATGTCGATGCCTGATAGCGCCGGCACGATCAGCCGGATCAGATGCGTGTCGGCCGTGCGGCACTGGTCGGCCTCGATCGCGGCGACGGCTTCGTCGACCCATCCGCGCCGATAGGCCGGTCCGGCCGGATTGAGATGCCGGAAGGGAAATGTCTGCATCGGCTGAATCTCTCATGATGCGGATCGCGCATCAATAGCTCCCGCTCAAAACTCCAGCGGCGCGTTGTCGACGACTTCCTTCATCACGAAGAAGGTGCGGGTCTGGCGCACGCCGGGCAGCGCGATCAGCTGCTCGCCGTGGATACGGTTGAAGTCTTCCATGTCGCCGACGCGGATCTTGAGGAAATAGTCGAAGTCGCCGGCGACGAGGTGACAGTCGAGCACGAATTTCAGCCTGGTGATCGCCTGCTCGAAGATCGCAAAGCTCTCCGGCGTCGAACGGTCGAGCACGACGCCGACCATCACCAGCGTGCCCTTTGCCACCTTCTTCGGCGCGACCATGGCGCGGACGGCGGCGATGAAGCCGTGCTCGAACAGGCGCTGGGTGCGGCGATGGCAGGTGGCGGGACTGATGGCGACGGTTTCGGCCAGCTCCGCGTTGCTGAGGCGGCCGTTATTTTGCAGCAATCGCAACATCTTAAGGTCGATACGATCGAGACGAGCGGACATGGAAGAAGCTTCCGTGATTAGCATCTAATCCGAAAGGAATAGCACAGCTTCACGCCATTTTCGTAAGATCACGCGCAACAGAGGCGCAATATTTGAAAGCACCTTTTTGCAGCCCGATGCTAGCGTTTTCGCAGACATTAACGCCAATCAGGATGACCTGACGATGCTCGAAAAATTCGCGCGCTATCCGCTGACCTTTGGTCCGACACCCATCGAGAAGCTGGAGCGGCTGTCAAAGCATCTCGGCGGCAATGTCGAGGTCTATGCCAAGCGCGAGGACTGCAATTCCGGCCTCGCCTACGGCGGCAACAAGCTGCGCAAGCTCGAATACATCATCCCCGACGCGATCGCGTCCAACGCCGACACGCTGGTCTCGATCGGCGGCGTGCAGTCCAACCACACCCGCATGATCGCGGCGGTGGCGGCCAAGATCGGCATGAAGTGCCGCCTGGTGCAGGAGGCCTGGGTGCCGCACGAGGACGCCGTCTATGACCGCGTCGGCAACATCATGCTCTCCCGCATCATGGGCGCCGACGTGCGCCTGGTCGACGACGGCTTCGACATCGGCATCCGCAAGAGCTGGGAGGAGGCGATAGAGGAGGTGAAGGCGGCGGGCGGCAAGCCCTATGCGATTCCCGCCGGCGCCTCCGTGCACAAATTCGGCGGGCTCGGCTATGTCGGCTTCGCCGAAGAAGTGCGCAAGCAGGAAGCTGAGCTCGGCTTCAAGTTCGACTACATCGTGGTCTGCACCGTCACCGGCTCGACCCATGCCGGCATGCTGGTCGGCTTCGCCGCCGATGGCCGCGCGCGAAAGGTGATCGGCATCGACGCCTCCTTCACCCCGGCGCAGACCAAGGCGCAGGTGCTCTCGATCGCACAGAACACGGCCAAGCTCGTCGAGCTCGGCAAGGATCTCGTCGCCGACGACGTCGTGCTGATCGAGGATTACGCGTATCCCGCCTATGGCGTGCCGTCGGAAGAGACCAAGGAGGCGATCCGCCTCACCGCGCGTCTCGAAGCCATGATCACCGACCCCGTCTACGAGGGAAAGTCGATGCAGGGCCTGATCGACCTTACGCAAAAGGGCTATTTCGAGAAGGGCGCCAAGATCCTCTACGCCCATCTCGGCGGCGCGCCGGCGCTGAACGGCTACGGGTATGCGTTCAGGAACGGCTGAGGTAGGCCGCACCTCGCGCCTCATTTACCGCTGTCGTCCCGGCCTAGTGCGCAATTGCGCACGGGGGCCGGGACCCATAACCCCGGGAGCAGTTTGGCGAGGAGCGTCGTCGCGCGTGCCCCAAGACAAATCACGCGGTATGGATCCCGGATCTGCGCTCCGCTTCGCTGCGCTTGTCTGGGATGACGATGTGGAGAGAGTTGGCGCGCTAACAACCGCCACCGCGCCCTACCGCGTCCTGACGATCTGCAGCAGCTCGTCGCCGTAATGCTCGAGCTTCTTGTCGCCGATGCCGGGCACGTTGCGCAGCTCGTCCAGCGTGGTCGGCCATGCGCGAACGATGCCGTCGATGGTGGCGTCGTGCAGCACGACATAGGCCGGAACGCCACGTTCGCGGGCAATATCCGAGCGCCACGCTCGTAGCCGCGTACGCAATTCAGGATCGACATCGCCCTGCGGCGCGCCGGGCGCCGGCGCCAGATCACCGCGGCGGGACTTGGCGCGGCTCGAACGGATCCGGGCGCCGGGCGCTTCCTCGCGCAGCCACACTTCCGTTTCGCCCCGCAGCACGCCGCGCGACGAATCCGTCAGCTTCAGCGCGCCGAACGCTTCGCTGTCACTCTGCAAATGTCCCATCGCCACGAGCTGCCGCAGCACCGTGCGCCACTGCTTCTCGTTGAGCTCGCGTCCGATGCCGAACACCGTCAGCTTGTCGTGGCCGAACTGCGTCACCTTCTCGGTCAGGCGTCCGATCAGCACGTCGATGAGATGCATCGCGCCGAAACGCTGCCCGGTGCGATAGGCACAGGATAGCAGTTTTTGCGCCAGCACCTTGCCGTCGCGCATTTTCGGCGGCGTCAGGCAATTGTCGCAATTGCCGCAGCCCTCGCCCATCACGATCTCGCCGAAATAGGCGAGCAGCCGCCGACGCCGGCAGTGCGGCGTTTCGGCAAGGCCAACGAGCGCATCGAGCTTGCCGATCGAGACCCGCTTGAATTCCTCGGAGCCGCTCGACTCGTCGATCATGCGGCGCTGCTGCACGATGTCCGAGAGACCGTAGGCCATCCAGGCCGCCGACGGCTTGCCGTCACGGCCGGCGCGTCCTGTCTCCTGGTAATAGGCCTCGATGCTCTTGGGCAGATCGAGATGCGCGACGAAGCGCACGTCGGGCTTGTCGATGCCCATGCCGAAGGCAATGGTCGCGACGATGACAATGCCGTCCTCGTTGAGGAAGCGGTCCTGGTTGCGCGAGCGCACGCTGCTGTCGAGCCCGGCGTGATAGGGCAACGCCGCAATGCCGGCGTCGTCGAGCGCGGCAGCGACCTCCTCCACGCGTTTGCGGGACAGGCAATAGACGACGCCCGCATCGCCCGCGTGACGATCCCGAATGAAATCCTTGAGCTGCGACACCGCATTGCGCTTGTCGACGATCTCATAACGGATGTTGGGACGATCGAAGCTGGAGACGAAGTGCGGACTGTCTGCAAGCTGAAGCCGCTCGACGATTTCCTTGCGGGTCAACTCGTCGGCCGTCGCAGTCAGCGCGATGCGCGGCACGTCGGGAAAGCGCTCGGCGATGATCGACAGGCCGACATATTCGGGGCGGAAATCATGCCCCCATTGCGAGACGCAATGCGCCTCGTCGATCGCGAACAGCGCCACCTTCGCCCGCGCCAGCAGCGCCAGGCAGCGCGGCGTCACCAGTCTCTCCGGCGCGACATAGAGCAGGTCTAGATCACCCGCGATCAGGCGCCGCTCGATATCGGAGGCTTCCTGCGGGGTCAGCGACGAGTTCAGCGCGGCGGCGTTGACGCCTGCTTCGAGCATGGCGGCGACCTGGTCGCGCATCAGTGCAATCAAGGGCGACACTACGACACCGCAGCCTTCGCGCAGCAGCGCCGGCAGTTGATAGCACAGCGACTTGCCTCCGCCGGTCGGCATCAGCACCAGGCAATTGCCGCCGTCGGTGACGTGCCGGATGATCTCGCCCTGCGCGCCGCGGAACCCGGGCAGGCCGAACACCGAACGCAGCACCGACAGCGCATCGCGGCCGTTTTGGAGCGCAGGAAGCGGAGCGGTGGAAGGAGGGGACATGGAGTGGCGGACCTGGGATTCGTCCCAAGGCCAGTCGCATGACCGCGCAGGCGTGGCAAGACTGTTTGCGGAGCGAGACGCGAGTCTTCCCCTCTCCCCCTGTGGGAGAGGGTGGCTCGTCGCGTAGCGGCGAGACGGGTGAGGGGTACCTCTCCGCGCGTGAGCCTGCTGCAGTTGAATTCGCGGAAACAACCCCTCATCCGGCGCTTCGCGCCACCTTCTCCCACAAGGGGAGAAGGGAAGAAGTCGCTACGCCCCTATCCTTCGCAACGCTTCCGCGACCGTCACGATTGGCATGTCGCGCTTCCCGGCGGCCTGCAGCGCATGGCGCATCAGGTGCGGCGTGCAGCCATACGGGCTCGCCGCGTTGGCGACGTCATGACCGTAGAAGATCAGCCATCCGCCGCTCTCGACCGCCTCGTCGAAATAGCGATCGACACCGGCAATATCGATCTCGCAATCGACCAGGGGCGAGGCCCTCAGGAACTGGAGATCGATGACGTCGCGATTGACGCCGGGAAGGATGCCGCGCGCCGAGCGGAAGGTCTTGGCGAGCTGCGGCTTGCGCCACACCGACGCGATGCCATAGGGGTAAGCGAAATTTTCCAGCGTGATCGAGGAATCGATGGCGCGAAAATGGCTGCGGTTTCGCTCGATCTCGCGGGCCATGGCGGCCTCGTCGAGATTGACCGCACTCAGGTGCGAGAAAGTATGGCAGGCAATCTCGTGTCCGGCCCGGTGAAGCCGCACCACGGCGTCGTTTGACAGCCCGTGCCAGTGGTCCGAGGGACGATCGACCAGGCTGCCGGCGAGATAGAACGTGCCGCGGCCGCCATGCTGCTCCAGAAGCCCGGCCCCCTCGCCTGCGGCGCTATCGGGGGCATCGTCGAAGGTAAAGCTCACCATGGGCGCATGCGCGGGCAGCCGGTGCGGCGCGGCGCGGAAATGCCGGGCCAGCCGATTGCTCACGCGTCCCTGGAGTGCCGACCACACGACTCGCATTTCCTGTCTGCCCCGCCCCTCACTGAAGCATTCGTGCGCTGCTCGAGGCAAGCTTCACACTTCGTTAGTCCTAACGTCGACCCCGCCGTCCTGACCTATCGTGCAAGCACCGACGCGTCGGTCTCCGCACCGAGATATTGCAGCCAGTTCCGGAACAATGCCGCCGCGGCGCTGCCCGCGGCGATATCGGCACGCAAATTCAGCGCCGGCAGTTCGTTGCTGAGCGCGGGGTGGCGCTGGTGCCTTGCCTGCTTCTCGAAGCGCACCAGCTTCTCTTCGCTCGCAGCGTCAAAATAGCTCACGGGCAAATGCGGATAATTGTCGCGCTCACGCGCGAGGTAACGGCCGACGTCGCGCAGATATTCACGCTGAAGCGACAGCGCGTCATATTCCGGATGGCCCTGGAAGAACACGAAGCGGCTGGCATATTGCCGGACGAAGATGTCGACGCCGGCCTTTGCCGAGCGCGTCAGCACCTGGTAGCCGGCCTGCGCGAGGTCGCTCTCGGCGATCTCGTTGAGACGCGAATGCGGGACCTTGAGCGGCGCAGGCGCGGCCCGCGTCAGCGGATCGCTGGTCACGGCCTCGCAGTCGAAAATGCCGTGACATTTGGCCGACAGCGGCCGCCTTTCGATGCGGTCGAGATGCAGCACCGCGGCATGGGCAGCGAGGCACGACCAGATCGTGGAGCGCGTGTTGACCTTGGCCCAGTCGATCAGCTCGGTGAGGTCGCGCCAGTACGGTTCCTGGTCGAGCTCGGGCGCGATCGGCTCGGCGCCGGTCACGATCAGACCGTCGAACTTGTGGCGCCTGAGTTCGGTGAGTTCCGAATATTCGCTCTCGACATGCCATCTCGCTTCCGGCGAGCGCTTGACCGAGGGCAGCGAGAAGCATTGAAAGCGGACGCGGCGCGGACCTGCTGCGGCTTGCAGCAGCTTCATGAACTGCCGCTCGGTCGCCTTCAGCGCGGGATCCGGCATGTTGTTGATCAGGCCAATGGTGAGCTCGGTGCCGCCGGGCTCGCGCGCCAGATCACCCGCTCGCGGCACCAGCGTCGGGCTCGATATGGCTTGATCCCTGTCGATCAGGATCGTCATCGGCGCGGCCGCCTACTCCGCGGCCTGGAGGCGCGCGGACGGGCAGGCCTTTTCCAGCGCCTGGTCGAGGTCCTCGATGATGTCCTGGCAATGCTCGATACCGATCGACAAGCGGATCGTTTCCGGCAAAACACCGGCGACCCGCTGCTGCTCCGCCGACATCTGCCGGTGCGTCGTCGAGGCCGGATGGCAGGCCAGCGACTTGGCATCGCCGATATTGACGAGACGCGTGATCAGCTTCAGCGCATCATAGAAGGACTTGCCGGCTTCCATGCCGCCCTTGATGCCGAAGGTGAACAGCGACGACGCGTTGCCGTCGAGATATTTCTGCACCAGCGGATAATAGGGGCTATGCGGGAAACCGGTGTAGTTGACCCAGGCGACGCGCGGATCCTTGCGCAGGAATTCGGCGACCTTGCGGGCATTCTCGCAGTGGCGCTCCATGCGCAGCGCGACGGTCTCGATGCCCTGGAGCAGCAGGAAGGCGTTGAACGGCGACAGCACCGAACCCATGGTGCGCTGATAGATGCTGCGCGCGCGTTCGATATAGGCCGTCTTGCCGAAGCGCTCGGCATAGACCAGGCCATGGTAGGAGGCGTCCGGCTTGTTGTAGCCCGGGAAGCGATCGGCGTGCTTGGCCCAGGGGAAATTTCCGGAATCGACGATGGCGCCGCCGAGCGTGGTGCCGTGGCCGCCCAAAAACTTGGTCAGCGAATGCACGGCGATGTCGGCGCCGTAATCGAACGGCTTGAGCAGGATGGGGGTTGCAACGGTATTGTCGACGATCAGCGGCACGCCATGCGCATGCGCGATCTTCGCCAGTGCTTCGATGTCGCAGACATTGCCGGCGGGATTGCCGATGGTTTCGGCGAACACGGCGCGGGTGTTCTCGTCGATCAGCTTTTCGATCGCCTCGGGCTTGTCGCTCTCGGCGAAGCGGCCGGTGATGCCCTGCCGCGGCAGGATGTGCGAGAGCAGCGTGTGCGTGGTGCCGTAGAGCTGCGGCACGGAAACGATGTTGCCGCCGTGATCGGCGACATTGACGAAGGCGAAATGCAGCGCGGCCTGCCCGGTCGCGACCGCAAGCGCGCCGACGCCGCCCTCGAGCTCGGCGATACGTTTCTCCAGCACCGCGCTGGTCGGATTGGCGATGCGGCTATAGCGATAGCCTTCGGTCTCGAGATTGAAGAGCGCCGCGCCGTGATCGGCGCTATCGAAGGCGTAGGCCGCGGTCTGGTAGATCGGCACGGCAACCGCGTGCGTGGTGGCTTCGGGCTCGTAGCCGGCGTGAATAGCGATCGTCTCGTTGCGCATCGTGCCACCTCCGCGTGGAGCGGGCCGCACTTATTGGCCTGTATGAGGCATGTGCGTTGTCCGCCGTCCCTCTGTTAGAGGCGGGTGGTAAAGCGGACAATAATTCGTCTAGAGATCGAGGAAGTAACCCTAACACTTGTTGGGGAATTGGCTAAAATTCAAGTCAAATTGTTAATGAAGGCAGCGACCACGCTGCACTCCCTTCTCCCCTTGTGGGAGAAGGTGGCGCGAAGCGCCGGATGAGGGGTCTCTATCCATACGGCCAAGCTTGCGTTAGCGGAGAGAGACCCCTCACCCGTCTCGCCGCTGCGCGGCGAGCCACCCTCTCCCACAAGGGGAGAGGGAAACAACTTCGCTGCCCTGTCAGTCCATCTGTTCCCACAGCCGATGGGCGAGCACGCCGGCGCGTTTCTCGATCGCGGTCGCCGCATCGAGCGCGAGGTCCTCGCGATAGCGCCCGGCAATGAGCTGCACGCCGATCGGCTTGCCGTCGTGCAGCGCCACCGGCACCACGGCGCCGGGCAAGCCCAGCACGTTGATCGCGGAGATGAAGCGGATTTCGCCCCAGAAAATCTCGCGCACGCGCTCGGGGCTGACAGTATCCTCGCGCGGGCCCGGAATCGGCTTCACCGTGGTCGGTGCCAGCACCACCGGATACTCCTCGAAGAACAGCTGCCAGGCGCGGATATGGCCGTTGCGCGCGGCGGTCGCCTGCATCCAGGCTTTGAGGTCGAGCACGTTGGCCTTGGCTTTCATGCCGCCCCACGCCTTGTGAAAGTCTTCGGACGTCACCTTCAACATGCCCGCTTCCTGCATCACCATCGTCTCGTTGGTGATGATGTCGCACCAGGTCTGCCAGACGCCGTCGATGTCGGGCACCTCGACCTCGCTGACCCGATAGCCGGAACGCTCCAGATGATCGGCGGCCTGGCGCAACGCCGCCGCGACGTGCGGATCGACGTCCATGTCTTCAGGAATCCTGGCGAGCGCGACCTTGATCGGCCCCTTCGGCTTCGGTCCGACCAGCGGCGCCGGCACCCACCAGGGATCGCGTGGATCGCGCTGGCTCATCACCTCCAGCCCGAGCCTGACGTCGGCGACGTGGCGGGCGAGCGGCCCCTGCGCCGACATCAGATGCGCCAGCATCGGCCGTTCGGCGGTTGCGCTTGCGTTGAACGCCGGGATACGCCCCTGCGTCGGCTTGATGGTCGCAACCCCGTTGCAATGCGCCGGCCAGCGCAGCGAGCCGCCGATGTCGTTGCCGTGCGCGATGGTGCCGATGCCGGCGGCGACCGCCGAACCCGCACCGCCCGAGGAGCCACCGCAGGTGATATCCGGATCCCAGGGATTGAGCGTCAGCCCGTGCAATGGATTGTCGGTGAACCCGCGGAAGGAGAATTCCGGCGTGTTGGTGAGGCCGATGACAATCGCGCCAGCTCTCTTCAGGTTGCGCACCACCGGCGAATCCGACGGCGCGATGAGGTCCTTGTTCGCCGGCACGCCGTTGAAATTCGGACGGCCTTCGTAATCGACATTCTCCTTGATCGTGATCGGTACGCCATGCAGAAGGCCGAGCTCGCCGCCCTTCGCGCGCCGCTTGTCGGCCGCATGCGCCGCAGCCAGCGCCTCCTCCGAGAGATCGACGACGACGGCGTTCAGCCTCGGGTTGACGGCACGCATCCGATCGAGATGCGCCTCGACGGTCTCGACCGCGGAGATGGCGCCGGAGCGGATTGCGGCTGCGGTCTCGACCGCCGACCATTGCCAGGCCGGGCCCTTGGGACGGCGCGGTGCGGACGATTTGCGCGGGGCTGCCTGCTTGACCGGCTTCGTTGCAGCCTTCGCAGCCTTGCCCTTGCGAACGGCGGTTTTCTTGCTGGAGGTCTTCGCTGCTTTCTTCGCAGCAGTTTTCTTCCTGATCGCAGTCTTCTTCGCCACGTCGCATCTCCTCACATTGCGCCGCGGAAGTTATGGAGGTCACGCGACCGTGTACAGGCGCGTTTCTGCATGGCGAGCCGTCGCGACGCATTGTGGCGGCCGAAGCACGCGGCAGCGCTCATGCACCTTTGGTTCTTTTCCAACGACGCATGTACTGGTTGAATGATGGAATAAACTGCCGCCAGATTGCCGCATCGCGCCCGGGTTTTGACGCCGCCATTTGGACAGCGACAATTGGAGCATTTGCCTGCAGCTGCATAGCATCGCCATGTCAGCAGCGATCGCCGATGGAAGGGTGTTGCGGACGGGCGAGAGGGACGCAAGGTATAGATTGGCCGGACGGGGCTGATGGCGGAGAGAGTGGGAGCGAACCCCATTCCCGTAGTTAACTCATTGAAATCGCGAAAATTTTAGAGACCTGCAGCCAATTTCGGATACCATCTTGTGTACGTTGAGACCGCTTCGTGGTCAACGAGTTGAGGCAATGGAGCTCCGTGACCTGAGAACGGTCATGCGTAGGTCGGGTCGCAATGTTGTTCGGTCCGACGGTTCGAAATGCGCGAGCGAGCGATAGACACTGCTTCTCGTCCTCGGACGGGCGCGAGGTCGATTTAGACCCGTCAATAGCGAACGATAACGGCCTGGTCCGCCGGATCGACTTCGTAGGGGCGCTTCTTGGCCACGATCTCGACCGCGATCTCGTGAGGCAGTCCCCAGCACGACGCGATTACGTTGGCGATGCGGTCGGTGTCGGGCTTGTGCCAGCCGTGGGCGACAGCCCAGGCGAAGATCGAGGGGGCATGGATGCCGGCGGTGACGTACTCGCGGCCTTCGGCGTCGACGCCCTCCTCACCGCCCACCTTCGATAAGGAGCGTCGGGCGTGGCTATCGGTCTTAGTGGTCATGGTGATCCTCCTCCGCGCCGTGACTACGACGCCTCTGACGCCTCGAGCCCGGTGGCCATTTTCGGCGCCGGGCGACGATAGATGTTCTGCCTCGCAAGCTAGGCGAACGGGCGCACGGTACGGGCCCAGGGATCGAAGGCTTCCGGATTCCCCTCGATCATCTCGCCGTACACGTCGACCACGGCGTTCGCGAACTGCGCTCCGATGAGCTTCATGCCCCTCACGTCCGAATTCGTGCAGATAACGGCGACGTCCCCTTTGATGCAGCCGAGGAATTCATCGGCCGCACCGCAAAGAAAGCTCACATTTTTCGGCTTCTTTTCGAGCAAAAACTGCGCGAACGTCATCGACCAGAGCGGATTGGCCTCGATGCAGTAGACGCGCTGCGCTATCGCCCCCATGGCAACCGACAGCATGCCGATTCCGCCGCCGATCTCGATGACGGTCTTGCCCAGAATCCTCGGCGCGAGCCGATCTGCGATCATCGTAGCCGTCTCGAAATCGGTCACGGTGAGATAGGGCAGAGCCCGGATATTGTGGCTTTCGGCAAACCGCTCGTAAGATGCGGTATCTTCACTATTGGTCGGCCTGGGAATATGATCGCAAACCGGCACGGGAAGACTCCTTTCTAAGACTTTCGATGCCTGATCATGACGTGACGGGGCGTGGCCTGTCGACCTCTTTCGCATGTGACGGCAAGGCCGCCACGTTTAGCGAATGCCGCAATTTCCGCACTGAAGCGTGATGGCTTTCTCGTCGGCAGAAAGCGCCGCTAGAAGCTCGCGACGACACTCCCTCGACAGATTTTTCATGAACAGCCAATCTCGGTCCCAGACCACCCAAGGTTCGACGTTAGGCCTATTCAACGATCAGGCTTTTGATTGTGGACAACCAAAGGGACATTCTCGGACAAAATCCGCGATCGCAGGCCGCGAAGCTCGCTGTATCAATTCTGGACAGCAGTAGGCGGAAGGGCGCGCCAGACCAGAACATAAGTAGGGCTGCAATCCAGGAGCGAATCGTAGGCTGGTCACTATAGGCTGGTTGTCGCGAAGAAAAGTTAGCTTCCCCATTTCGGGTTTTCCACGCCTTCGAGACGGTCGAATTCGGAATCTTCTCGCTTATGTCGACTTTGCCTGCAAACACTACCGGCGTGTTCCAGACCCATGAGATCGAGAGACAGCATGACAAAACGCAGCATGGCGAAACCGCGCAAGGAGGATACGTATACGATGACATCGCTCACCCCGAGAGGCGTCCGCATCACGTTGCCCAAGACTGACTATATTTCACCGTTGTATTCGCGCAAGCAGGTGCGGGCCATTATCGCCGATCTCCTGGATGCCCTCGATAACGATTTGTTCTACGCCTAAGATTTCGGGATTTCCCAGTGAAATCCTCCCATCCGCGTCGGCAGCTGCGTCTCCAGGAAGCGTCGTGGGGTGCCGTAGGTATCGGCAGCGAACGTCGGCTCGCGCAGTGTAGAGGCGCGGCGCTTAACGCGCTAATTCCAGCCCCGCATGAGCACAAAGTTTGCGGGCTAGGTCTCCTCGGTAATGGAGAAGCCGAGATGGTAGAAAGTCCGCGAAAATCTCGGACGGAGCGGCACTGGATGATCCGGCGGGTAGAGATTGGCTGCCGAAATCGACCTGTCGAAGAGGGGCTCCAGTCTACTGATCCATTTCGCGCACTGCTTGGCGTAGTGGACCGATTGAAACGTGTGACAGGACAGGGTGTTTAGCGCTGATATCGCGACCGAGCGGGCAGCCGCTCCTCGGAAAGGCGACATCGTCGTGCGCTGACCATGGGCGCAAACGTTCGGCGCTCTCGTGGTCGAACACTTCATGGCCAAAGATCGCAACGACGTGGAATTGTCACCATGGACTTCGGCGAAGATCAAGTCGTTCGTCCGGTCGACATGTCCGCGCGAAGGGATCGTCTGGCAGGGGTGGAAGTGATGATACCTCATCGAGTTCAGCACGAAGTCGTTGTCGGACCAGCGGTCGGTCGGGGGGAGCGTTCGGAGCGCGAGCCGCCGCTGCATATGCTTTGGTGTGGGGCGCGGCGTGCGTCCGATCTTCATCGCGACGTAGGTTTCGAGATCTAGACCGGCGCGGTCGGCTCGACGCTGCTCGTACTTGCGGCGCGCCGGAGAAAGGCCGGCGATCGGCGCAGGCGGCAAAAATGAGCCAGCCCCGCGCAATCAAAAGTTCAGCAAAAAAAGCGGTAGCGCCAAAGCAATAGCGCTACCGCCTTCGCCGGGGTTGTCAACAAGGTGTGGTCCTTGCCCTTCGCTCTTTAGCGAGTGCCTGGACATACAACGAAAGACCCCGGAAAGCGTAGACACCCCTTCGGCTTTTGGCCGAAAGGGTGTGCACGGCTAGACGTCTCTAAAACTTGAAGAGGCCGCCCAGCGTGACGATCTTGCGCGCCTCGGAGTTGGGACCACCCAGCGGGCCGTACTGTTGAATGTCGCGCGGGCTCACACCAGTGAAAGTCCGGACCGCCGCTGCGCCGGGGTCATATTCGCGCCCCGCCGACTGCGCATTAGCATTCACCCGGCCCGCCGCCCAAGGTGCGAAGGGTGCCGTGTACGGATTGCTCATCAGCACACGGCCTGTCGCAGCACCCGCGTAGGGCCCCACACCGCTCAGATCGACACCCATACCTTCATTGCCAGCGGGAGCACCGTAGCCGGGATCAACCTGCTGCGGATAGGCCTGCTGGGGATAGGCCTGCTGGGGATAGTAAGGGCCGGCGTTCATCGGAATCATAACGGGCGGCCCCATCATTGGACGCACCATCATCGGGCGCGGTCCCATGTAACCGCCGGGCGGACCCATCATCGGACGGGCGTACGGAGCCGGATAGGGACGCGGACCATAATACTGGGCCGATGCAGTTGAGATGGTTGCGACCAAGGCGGCCGAGGCGGCCAAGGCAATCTTGCAGATCGTTTTCATGAGTAGTCTCCACGGGTTAGCTCGGTCAGTCCCGTTGACAGCGGGAGCAAATCCGAGATCGACGTTGTCGATGACCCGTATCTATTCGATGCAACCTGCAGGGGCGAGAACCCCCAACAACGTGAACACTGTTCAGAATGCGCTTCCCATCGGTCATGGTTAATGAAATGCTGCCGCCGCATTGAATGGCATTTTTGGACATTCTCAGTGTGGGCGGGCGCCTCAAAATGCTGACGGATGCTGATAAGGAACGCGAGTTTAGACGCCGACGGGGCGCTAAAATCGAAAAAGCGATGATTAGCCTGTCTTGGACACGGGCGCAGCTTGCGGCGAAGAGCGGGCGAGACATCCGAGTCGTTCGCGATCTAATTAATGGCGAAGCGACGGTACAGGCGCAAAGCATTCAGGATATCTGTCAGGCACTGAAAATTGAGCCCGAGCTATATCCTTCTACGGCTGCAATTGAAGTTGCAGACTTCAAATATGGTGCGTACGCACGCGGTCCATATAAGCAGTACGAAGGCGGCTATTTCGCGTACACAAGAAGTTTTTCAGTTCCAAGCCTCTTCGTAAGAACAATCTTCGAGATCAAGTGGGACGATGCGGTCCGAGTGTTAGCTTTTCGAGAGGTGTTGCCTCACCAAGTCGACACCACCAGAACGATTGATGGCGAACTTTACATTAGCCAAGAAACCGATTTGATCCACCTAATGTCGGTAAACGAAGGGTCGGTTCGCACGATAATGCTAAGGAAGTTGCGCGATGGGATCATGCGAGGATGTATTCTATGGCAAACTGATCGCGAGACATACTTCCAGCCGGCATTTTCGGCCATCTACTTAGAAAAACTTTTCGGATTCGATTTTGAATCTCAGAAGCATCTAGTTGGCCTTCTGCGGGCGGAGGATGCAGGCTACGACAGGGTTTCTAAAGAGGTAGCTCTGGTCGAAAAAAACTGGGTAGCGATCGCGAAGTAAGTTTCCGCACGTGCCACGAATAGCGCGCGTCCAATCCGCACATGGAGGAGGACGGCAAGCACCATGCGTCAACTATCCGTTGAGTGGAGAATTACGCTCGGAGTTTGGGCGTCGACGTATTCCCTCGGATTGCGCTGGAAGCGCTCGGCCATGTTCGATTCCTTCTCGGGAGATCCGCCGGTGGGAGCGCCGCGGGCCGGGTATTCGTTTGGTAATTAAGACGGCAGCCGGAGACGCGGATTGGTCCCGTATTTCTTCTCGGCCCACTTGCAAACCCGATTGGTGATCTTGCTCATGTTCTCGGTGCAGTCTCCGATGACCTCGGCACCCGAGTTCCAATTGACGATGTAAATCCAAGCGATGCGTTCGCACTTGCCGACTTGATAGACGTACATGTCGATTTCATCAACGTCATCGAGCATTGACAGCAGCTTCTCGCGTCCGCCTTTGCGGCTGACGTAGTCTTCGACTCCGCGATCGGAAAGCGAGATTTCGTAACCTGCCGCGAGCAGGTCATCGACGAGCCGCGCGCGGACTTCGTAGTTGACCCGCAGGCGCCAGTCCTTGACGATCGGAACGAGCCTGCAGTTGCTGCGGATATCGTAGGCGGAGGCGTCTAGCCAGACAATGTGCTCTTTGTCGCCGCCGTGGGTGCTGAAAATCGCAGGGAACGGCTTGTTGTCGAACGCCTTCTGATTTTGGGCGACCTGATCGGGGATAGTCACGATCTGCTCTTCCTTGCTGGTGTGGGCGATGTACTTCGCCGGCGCCTTACGTTCGAACGTGAATTCCGGCTTCATGTTTCGAGTCCTTCGGGTGTCGTGGTTGCTATGTCAAAGGCAGCAATCCGCACTTTGGTCATTCCGGCGCACGGATGTTTGCTTGTTCTTCGTTCCGTTTGAAGGCCAACAGCGGAGGAACATTAAGCCGAGGAAGGTAAGCAGTTTGCAAACTAAACGTTTGAGTTGCTCGGCGCTCTCCTCATCTTTTTTACAGCAAACTTCAATTGGTTAACGCAGAACGGAAGCTAACTGCTTCCCTTGGACACGCGTTTACTGACTTCCCGAAACACTCGTCTGCGAATCCATTCGCAGCAGGCGTCGATGGATTCCAGAAGTTCGGTGCAATCAACCTGCACGATTGGCTCGCTAGGGGCGATCGTGCCCGTACAATTTTTCCTTGAATGCGGACGAATCCACACGCTATCTTCGCGGAGGAGGACGTACATGCTAGAGCAAACTGGATTATCGATGCCTGCGGATGGCGATCATCTCGCATGAGCAACCCCGCCATCATGCCCGCGCCAGAGCCGATCGACCTTAGCTATGAAGCCGACTTACTCGGCAACATTCAGCAGGCGCTGGCGGGACTTCAAGGCTTCGACGTGATGGCGCTTGAGCTTATCCAGAACGCTGACGATGCCGGCGCCGGAACGCTGAGCTTCGATGTGCGCGATGACGCTCTTGTCGTGTGGAACGACGGCCAGTTCTCGAATTGCGGTTTGGGGGCAAAGCGCTGTCCGTGGGAGGAGAATGGCGATCCTGACGGAATCTCTCGCTCGTGCAATTTTCACGCGATCTCCAGGGTGGGGAGCCGCAACAAGATCCACGCCAGTGGGCAGATAGGCCGCTTTGGGATTGGCTTCGTGTCGGTCTACCAGATCACGGATATCCCTATCGTCCGTTCGGTCGGCATTGAGATGCAGCTCGATCCCCTGAGGGGTGCGGCGCCGACGACAAGAGTGCCTGATGGCGGAGGGACCGAGTTCGAGTTGCCTTGGGCGTCGATGCCTTCACCGACCCGGCAGGCGCTGAACGCCTCACCGACCCCGAACAACGTGGCAACATTGCTCGTCGAGGCCATCGGCAATGTTATGGGGAGTGGACTCTTTTTCCTGCGGCACCTTCGGCGCGTTGACTTGAGACGAAACGGGACACTTGACCGGTCGGTCACCATCCGTCGCGACGGCGGATTGGTGACACTCGAAATAGCTCCTGATGAGCGGGTCGAGCGATGGAAGATTCTAACGCGCGATGCAGGAAACCTTGCTGCTGAGCGGGATATCTATACCGACTATCCAACACTCGCGCAGCTCGACCGCTCCCTCAGCGTCCAAGTCGCTGTTCCGCTGGCTGGCGACCCTATTGAGGGTTTGCTCTACGCCTATTTGCCGACAGAGCAAAAATCCGGCATGCCGCTTCACGTCAACGGCGACTTCTTTCCTCATCCGAACCGCCGGTCGATCGTGCTTAGCGGTGAGCAGCACGAGCGCTATTGGAACGAACTTCTGCTCGATACTGCGGCGCATGCTATCGGCGAGGCGTTCGAGGAGCTACGCGACCTTCTTGGCGGTCTCCGACTATGGGAGCTCGGCAACAATGCCTTCGCGTTGCGCCACACAAGGGGCTTCTCCGAATTCTGGAACGTTTTCAGCGAATTTGCCAAGGCTAAGCTCTCTGTTTGGTGCGTAGGGGATAAATGGTGCTGTCCGGCGGGGTGCCATTTGCCGCCCGAGCAGATGGCCAACGCCGAACTAGCTGCGCTGGCGAATCTAGGCTTGCAGCTACTACATCCCGACCTGCGCTCGTTGTGGACTGTGTTTTCATCAGTGGGCGTCACGCCGCTCAGGCTGTCGACCATCGTCGACGCGCTTGAGGCTCGCGGGGAACGCCCTGAGGTAACGCTGGACGACCCACACTTGCGACCGCTCTGGACCGCGATCGACATCATGATCGACCAGGGCCGGTCCGCTAAAGGCTTCGACGCTGTGCTTGCGCGGCTAAAGGCGGCAGCCTTCCTCCTGGACGCAGAAGGGGAACCCGCCACCATTGACGAACTCTGGCGTCCCCCGAGCGGCGTTCAGGCCGAAGAGATCAGAAATTATGTCGCTGACTGCCCGATGGTTCACCGCGAGGTCGCCAACCACTCTCAGCTCTGGAATGCGATTGACGTTTATGGATTCGACGATCTCGCCGGCCATCTGGCCAAAACGATAATCGACGTCTCTTCCGCCGCCACAGTGATCGGCACCGATGGTCCCAGCGTCCGCAGATTCTATGACTTGGTGACGGCCTTCGAAATCGATCCCCGAACGCCGCGGGCGGGCGCGATCCTGGCCGAGGTACCCATGCTTCGGACCCTTGACGGGTTCGTTTCGCCATCTCGCGGCCGACTTCCGGGGGGATTCGCGGACCCTATCGGATACTTCGAGCTGGTTGACATGGCGCTAATCAGCGAGCGCATGGATCAGCTCGCCCGCACTGTCCTCGGAGTTCAGGTTCTCTCATTCAAAGAGTACGTCGAGGACCATCTTGAAGATATCCTGGCGGCAGATCTAGACCGCGGTCAGTATGCCGCACTGATCCTTGCAATCGTTGAGCACCAGGCGGAGCTTGATGCGGAAGGTGGCCTTGAACCGCTTGCGGAGCAAGCGTTCATTCGAACGAGGGCCGGTAGCTATGCGCGACCGCGCGATTGCTACTATTGGTCGGCCGCTCTTGAGGTCCTGTTAGGGGACCATGGTGATCACTGGGTCGATGAGGGGTGGATGCCGGCTGGCCGTGCCGGCGGTCGGTTCAGTGACCTGCTGAATAATAGGCTTGGGATGCGCGCGACGGTGTCAACTAAGCACATCGTCGATCGCGTAGGTGAGATCGCGAAGGCAGGTGCAATTGACGAAATTGCCGACAGGACCGCGCCGATCGTGCGTCACATTCTCGAACGATGGTCGCGGCTAAGCCCTAGCGACCGTCGCCAGTTGGAGAAACTTCGCGAGATAGCCTTTCTCCCTGCAGCCGTTAGCGGCGAGCGCGTAGCAGGCAAGCGATATCAGCCGAGCAACGTATATCGAGCGTTCCGCGCTACCGGCTTCTCGTCGCAAGTTCCAATCGTCGATCTGCTGCCACTGCGGCAAGGCGGTGGCGCGCTCCCCGATTTTCTTGACTTCCTAGGCATGCCAGGGGAGCCGCCAACCGAAAAGGTCGTGGCTCATCTCGAGTACTGTATGGCTAAGGGAATACAAGCACCAGACACGACCTACGCGATCCTGAACGAACGTCTCGAGACGACTGACGTTGAGTGCATCGATCGCCTAATCGGTACTGATTTCATCTACGATGGCGAGCTAGAGCGCTACCTGCCGGCAGATAAGGTGTTCTGGATTCCACCACCCTTCGGCGGCCATTGGCACGCTGCTTCCTCTCGCATGAGGCAGCGCGACCCCCTCTACCGCCGCCTTGGAGTAGCGGATATCCCCGCAGCCGCAAACTATGCCAACTTGCTCAAGGAAATTGCCCGTCAAGCGCATCCTTCGGCCAAGGACGCCGATGTCCATGCGCGCTGCGTCGCCTGGCTCGCCGACGCCCTAGACCAGGGATCCGACGAGGCGGAGCGGGCTATTGACGGTCTCCATGGGGAATATGCCCTTCTCAACCTCAATGGCGCGCCCGTCTGGACAGTGGACGCCGTTTGGGCCGACTCTGATTGGTTGGCTGAGCCGTTTGGCAACACGCTGGACGAGCGGTTGGTGGCTCAACCGTTAGGAGTCCATCGCACCGCCGCTGCAAGGTTCTTCAGGCAGATGAGCGTGGTGCCATTGTCAGAAATCGCTCGTCTTCGGCTCTCCTCGGAGCCAGACCAGCGACTCGGGATCGAGGCAACTCGCCTCCTGCGGGAACGAGCTGACCTACTTCTGTGGCTCGCGCCGAACCAAGAGTTCCGCAGGGCATTGAGCGAAATCCTTTCGTGTATCGAAATCCGATTCACCGATAATCTGCAACTGCACGCTGAAATCCTCGAATTCGCCCCTCCCGTACGGTCTCCGGTCAGTTTAGCCGCCTCGTTTTATGACCCTGAGTCCAATATCTTGCACGTTCGAGCACAAGAAGGGCAGTCGGTGAACTGGGCTGCTGCCTTCCGAGGGTTGATTGCGCAGCTTGAGAGGCACACTCAGAGCATTGACATGCGACCAGTAGTCATGACCGCAACGTTCGTGATGTCCCTATCCACGTGGAGCGCGGCAGAGCAGGAACTAAGGAACTCGGGGTTCTCACCCTTTGAGGAAGCTGTAGACGAATTGCCCCTGGGCGGGCAGTTGGGCGATACGCCGGCGGATCCGGTAGAAGATGATTTGCTCGAAGGCCACCAATCCGACTCCACAGATCAGGGACTAACCAGCAGGAAATCCGACGAGGATGACGAGGAGGAGTCGGCTGACGGCGAATGCGACGACATCGTGGACGGGCGGCGCGAGGAGAATGGCGCTGAGTCGCCCACGCCCCCAAACCGTGATGTATTCAAATCAAAGGACGCCAACGGTACTTTCGGCGCTGATCCCAAGAACGCTTCGGTTGGAGAGAGCCTGCGCGGCAGTGAAGTCATCGGCAGACATGGTTCAACCGCTCCCTCCAGCGGGTTGGGCGCCAAGGACGGGTCGCGGCACCAAGATACCAAGAGAGAGCGGCAGACCCGGCGCTCTCGAATGCTGGCGTACGTCAGCACAGGCGCGGACCGGTCCGACCCGACCCGACGGGTCGGTGACGACGACGACACCTCGGATATTATCGACATCGCAGCGATCACTGCTGTGCTGAAATACGAGCAGACGCGGGACCGTTTACCTGAAGAGCAACCGCATTCCAATCACGGCTACGACATTATCTCTAGAACTGCCGACGGCACCTCCCGACGTCTCATCGAGGTCAAAGGTCTCGAAGGTGAATGGACGGAGCGGGGCATCAAGCTATCCCACGTTCAATACGGCATGGCAGAAACGCACCCTGAGGATTTCTGGATCTATGTGGTGGAGAACGCGCGCGATCTCCAGCGCCAGCGTGTAAGCGCGATCGCCAATCCCTTCTCCAAGGTTGAGGAATATTGGTTCGATGACAAATGGAGGCTTCTTGCCGAGGAAACAGCAACCGCCCAGGACATCAGCATCAAAATCGGTGCTAAGATCGCGCACGAGATATGGGGACCGGGACAAATTATTGCGGTCGAAAAGCGTGGAGTCGCGCACTTCGTCACCGTGGATTTCGGATCAATCCAGGGCCGTCGTTACATTCCATACAGTTCCAATCTTAAATTCGTGGACTGAAAGTGGCGATCTGCATCCCGGCACCAGAGATCGTCATTGCTACCTCCGCGGCTGAGATGCGTCTCTTCTCGGCGTTGGCGGACCAGCTCGACGACAATTATCTCGTACTACAATCGGTCGCATGGATATCGAAACCGGGCGGACAGGGCCCCCGTGACGGCGAGAGCGATCTACTCATTTGCCATCCTCAACACGGCGTCTTGGTTATCGAAGTCAAAGGCGGTCGGATCGATCTCGACTATCGCAAGCTCCGCTGGACCTCGACCGATCGCAATGATGCAGTGCATTTAATTAAGAACCCATTCGAGCAGGCGAAGCGGGGGAAATATGGCATCTTGGAGAAGCTAAACGAGAATCCTGCGTGGCAACTCTTGCGCATCGGCCGCTTCACGCTTGGCCATGCCGCATTTTTTCCGGACGTCAGCGACAGCGTACGTCTCAAGGGACCCGACGCGCCGTCCGAGATCATGGGCGATCGCAGCGATATTGAAGCCCTCACCGCATGGACGACACGAACTTTTTCTTACTGGCGCGATGAGAACTCGCGCGGCCGGCGAGCGGTCGCGATCGGGAGCCGCGGTGTCGATACGATCCGCCACATATTCGCGCGCGTCGCGACGACCCGGCCGCTTATCTCCGCCCGGCTGCATGACGAAGAGCACGAACGTATTGAGCTCACGCGTAGGCAGGCAACCGTTCTCGACTTCCTGGCACGCCAGCGGCGCGTGATGATCGCTGGCGGTGCTGGCACCGGCAAGACCCTAATTGCCCGCCAGAAAGCAGAAAGGCTCGCCGAAGAAGGGCTTCGAACCTTACTAGTCTGTTACAACCGCGGGCTCGCTGATCATCTTCGCGAGCAGTGCAGCGACATCAAGGATCTCGAAGTGGCAAGCTTCCACCAAGTTTGTCACCGGTGGATCGCCCGAGCGCAGGGGGAGCTTGGACGCGACCTAATGGCAGAATGTCGTAGAGATTATCCGGGTGGTGACATCTACGACCATCACCAGCCCATCGCACTTGCAATGGCGGTCGACGCCCTCGGCCCCGCCTACGAAGCAATTGTCGTCGACGAGGCGCAAGACTTTGGCGATGAATTCTGGATGCCCATCGAGATGTTACTGACCCGCCCCGACGAGGCCCTACTCTACGTCTTCCTCGACGAGAATCAGGACATCTATGGTCGGTCTGCCGCCATCCCTATCAAGGGCGAGCCGATCGTCCTAGACCGGAACTGCCGCAATACCGGATCCATCCACGCAGCCGCATACCGCTACTATCGGGGCGCGACGGTCGAGGCACCAAGCATACCTGGCATTGAACCGGAGCTCATCACTGCGATCGGTGTCGACAAACAGGCACGCGCCATTTCGGCCCTCGTCACTCGGCTAGTGGCCGAGGAGAAGGTGGCACCACACGACATCGCCGTGCTCTTATGCCAGACCACGGACCGCGACATCAAGGAGCGCGCGCTCACCACCAATCCGATACCAGCTAACGCGAAGTTTGACAGGCTCGAAGCCTACCGGCCCGGATCGATCACTGTCGACAGCGTCGCGCGGTTCAAGGGTCTGGAACGCGCCGTCGTCATCCTTTGGGCGCTCGATGGTTGCTCGCCCGTTCGCGATCGGGAGACGCTTTACGTTGGAATGTCGCGCGCTAAGTCGCTGCTCTACCTCTGCGGCACGCAAGAAGCTTGCGAACTCGCCATCCACGGTGGGAAGACGGATGCTCCCTCGTAACGACACTGACCTAACACTGATTGTTAGCCTGGGGCCCTATTATCTTTCGTATTCATAAGCAACAAACCTTTTTTGTAGATGAAGCTTGGGCTTCGACTGGCGGTGCGCATACGATTGCACCTTAGTCAGAATTGACCTGACGCTTGCCGGCATTTTTCGATCTGGCAAAAAGCTAGTTACAAATTGTCTTAGGTAGGCCGCAAGGTCATGCGCACGTCCGCTGACTGAACATGCGACCTCTTCAAGCCGGCGTGACGTATTGAAAGCGGCCAGGATATTAAGAATACCTTTTGATTTGGGTCCCCACAAGGCACCCTTTTCTATGAACTCAAGTCGATCCGCCGCGAAATCCACGACATTAGCTTTTTCGTGATATCGACCAGCTTCATCGAACAGCCGTTCGAGCATTGCTGACCTCGCCGCCGGATTTCGAGGATCCGCTTGGTGCCCGCGACAAGCAGCATCGAGCCGCTGGCTCTCGACCACGATCCGGGCATCATGACGGTGGCGGGTCAAAGCGACATAGGTCTCGCGAGCGTCCGTGGCACTCCCGATATAGTGCACAGTGGCCGATGCGGTCCGACCTTGTGCAGAATACGCGGAGCCCGCGATAGCGTGAACTACTTTCGGAACGCCTGAATTGCGACGTCGACGTTGGTCGACAAAGCCGGACCAGGGGCCTTGGATGAGACGGCCATCTTCAAGCCGGATTCCAATGTGAGCAAAGCCGTCGCCGCTCCGCCAGCATTTCTCTATCGTCCCGCGGGTGCCGTTTCGAATTCCGTGTTGGCGCAGTGTTTCCCCGAAACGGAGCTTATCCCCGATTGCAAGCAAGAAGGGACCCGGGACATCATCGCGATCGACGGCTCGCACCCTGAGATCATCACCTCGAATTTGGCCATCCTGACGCAAAATGTCGCGAGCGATGAGATTAAGTGCCACAGCATCTCGGTTGCGGCGGGTAACGATAAGAACATCATCGCCGTGAGACCGCCTGAATTCCTGCCAGGCCTCGATAGCCCGTTCCAGCGCAGCCTTCCTGCCCGCAATTAGATCGAGAGAGCCATGCTCGGCGTAAGTCCGCAGGCCAGCCTGCGAATCGCCTTGGGCCATCACAACTGATGCGGCCCGTTGCCAATCGACGGACTGTCGCAGGACCCTACTCAGCGTTGCCTTGCGTCCGATAATATCGGAAACGGCCTTCATCGCGCTGCCGCCACCCACCGACGCCAGTTGCCTGCGATCTCCGGAAAGTAGGATTTTCGGGGAGCGGTTAAGTTCGCCGGGCGAGGATCCGATCGTCGCAGCCTCAAAAATAGCCGCCATGTCTCGCGTCCCGACCATTCCGGCTTCGTCCACGATAATGACCGTATTCGCGTCTGGGATGGAGCGTTGGCCCGACGCCAGTTCGTGGCGAAACCGAGCGATCGCGACTGCCTCGATGCCTGCCGAGCATGAAAGTTCATCAGCCGCGACCCAGGACGGCGCGAGACCTATGACTTTCAGGTCCGATCGCCTAGCGGCGTCGACCGCGCCTTTGATCAAAGTCGTCTTACCAGTCCCCGCACCCGCCTCCAATAGGCAAACCGGATCGGTGGACGCTGCCAGCCGAATGGCCTGGCGCTGTTCTTCGGATAGACGCGGGGCGGCCGACAGCGCAGCCTCGACCGCCTCGGATTTGAACCAGGATCCGGGTACGCGCTGCGCGACTAGACGAAGCAATTTTGCTTCTTCCGCAGCGATTGCAGGTGTCGTCCAATGTTGGCCAGCTTGGCTTTGATCTAGGCGAACGAGTTTTTCTGCCGCTTCCAGGTTCGCTATCTCATTGTAGACCGTCTCGATACTATGGCCATGCAAGGCAGCCTCGACAAACGAGCGGTGCAGCAAGGCCTTACGCGTAAGTACACTCTCGGTACGAAGGAGGGTTGATGCCGCTGTCGCAACACAAGTGATACCTGGAATTTCCGGCGGATCAAAATCGGGAGTGATCTCCGGACTCTGCTGTAGGCGCGGCGCCCGCCCGGCCTCAAGAACGGCCGTCCACGGGTCAATGTCGAACGTTGCAAATTCCCGCTTCCACCGTTCCTCGAGCTCCATTTCAGTTGGCACCGTCACCTTGCTGCGGCGAGTCGAGAGATTTGCGATCTCCTTCTCGGCCGCGGACGCATCGTTCCCTACGCAGGCCTTGATTTGCTGTGAACGCCTCGAGAAATGCTTGATCATTGCCTCGGGAATTCCTGCGATTTCGAATTGATCGCGGCCCGCGGGCCTGAGCGCGCATCCAATCTCGCACAGTTTTTGCGCCAATGCTGTTCTGAAGGCTGAACCCAAGACGAGCTGCCACCGATAGGTCCGTTTGGGCTCAACCGTCAGAACTCTCTTCCCGTGGCTTGCCAAATTTAACAACACGGAATGTGTGTGGCAGGCGGGGTCCCCTTCCCGCGAGGTAAAGTGCGGGAATTTTGCAACCGAGATATCGGCCGGCGCCTCTCGCGACCGGCCCCCGGCGCCGAGCCTCACTTCGACAAGACGTTCGCTTACCATGAACTGAAGCGCCTGATCGACGGCCTCCTGTTGAATGCGCTCCAACACGGCGCGCTGTTGAGGCGTGCCGGCGGCCCAAAGGATGCCGAAGGTCTTTGGCGTCGAAAACGTTATATCCCACCCAGCTCGATGCTGCTGACCGGCACCCCGCACCAACGGCTTGCCAGTCCGAGGGTCAACCCCCGCGCAAAGGTCGCGGAACGTTTCTGTATCGACCGGCGCACCGTTCCTGACAATGGTTGAGCCTCTTGACCACCATGTCCCACTGCCACCCTGTGAATAGTAGTTGTCACGGGTCCGTGGCCGGGCTTCGCGGTTGGGATCGTCGGTATAATAGGCACCGGCGCTGCGGCCGCAGCCAAGTGCATGTAATGTTGCGGTCACTTCGTGTCCGCGGGTCGGTAGCGGCATAAGCCCGTCGACGGCTGATTTGCTCCGGCGCTCAGGCGCCCGACGAGGCGCGCGAGCTCCAATAAAGCCTCGTCGACATCATTCTGACGTTGGATGAGTACCCGATGACGCAGAGCGGTTTCGAACTGCTGACCAATGCATTCGGTGATCATGGCCTCGGCAGTCATTCCGGCCTCGGCTGCCGCCCTCGACACCGCAACAGCAAGATCGGCTGGCACGTCGATATTAAACCGCATCGTCTTAACGTTGCTCATGCTGCCTTTCCGCGCGACTGAACCTGGCTGTTAGCTAGGGATGGCGTTGATGAGAGGCAATGATATCCGGCCGCGGCCGCCTTCAGGCGCTCTGCTGCCAACTTGCAGCTTTAGTGCGTGGGGTGTGACAAGAAATCTCTTTGGCCTTCTGTTGGCCTACAATCAGGTCTTATTAGTAAGGGTTGGTCGTCGTTGGCCTTGTTGGGGAAGAACATTCACAGACAAGACTTGACTGAGGAGGTGCGTGGCGCAGAGAGCATCCTCCTGGGAGCAACTGCAGATTTCTGAGGCGGGAAGCTCTCAAATCTTGTCTGGCTGCGCTGTAGCCTCATGCAGGGAGATTCTTGCAATACCCGCTGAATGGTACTCGGCCAATGATATGGGTACTGTTGCCGCCCTGGGCGCCTCTAGCGCGTTCCATCCCATGACGATGCCCCCGTGAGTGACCCCTTTGCGCCAGAAGCCGTCGTTCGATATGCGTTCATTCCGCAAACTCCACTTGGCGTCGGCCATGCGGGACGAAATCAAACCCTCTCGGGAGTATCCACAGTCGCAGACCACACCAACGAGCGTTTAGTACGGTGTTCGCGTTGGCTACCTCTAGATTGTTTGACTCTCGGGAGACATCGTGCCACGCCGCGCGCTAACTATTTGAAGACTTGACCTCTCGCTCCTCAGGCGAAAACCCACCATTCGAGCTACGGACGAGACCGGCATTTCGCCACCAATCTTTTCATGGAATCCATCGTGGCTCATCCAAGTACTGGCCCAACCCTTCAATTCCCTTCGGTGGTGGACAGCGGGGTTGGTTGGCGTTTGCCCTCCGCAGGCAAAGGTCACACGCTCGAATCGTGTCGGGTGCGCCCATTTTCCCCGGTTTCACACAATGATGCGTACGCTATGGCTACATTTATTCTCCCTCCGGAATTGTGCGAGCAAACTGGCTGCGCTTTTCGTATCGTGATCGTCGCTGCTGAGCGAATCGCCCACGGCGCTCCGAGGCAATCGCGCGAGTTAATTTGGTACCGAGAGGGCCATCAAGGAAGCCGGTCAGCCGTCCCCGGATGATCTGTTCGGCCTCGCTGATGATGCGATCGATCAGCTCTTTGACTCTCGAGATGTCGCAGATCAGGCCGACCACCATGCCGAGTTCTATGCGCCGGCATCCATCCGACCGTCGATCATCACCTTGGGTAGGCGTAAGGTCGCCCGCATTTCCAGATAGATAGAGGTTGCCATGCAACCCCGCGAGTCAGCCGCCCGTCACACTCATGTGGCGGGCGAGCGCGGGGCGCTGATGTCGCCGGTCGATGATGAACTCATGTCCCTTGGGCTTGCGCGCGATGGCATCCTCGATGGCGCGGTCGAGCAGCCCAGTACCCTCCGATGCGCGCAAGGCAGAACGCAGGTCGGTGGCGGCTTCCTGGCCAAGGCAAGTGTACAATGTGCCGGTACAGGTCAAGCGCACGCGATTGCAGGACTCGCAGAAATTGTGCGTGAGCGGCGTAATGAAGCCCAGTCGGCCACCCGTCTCAGCCACGCGCATATAGCGGGCAGGGCCGCCAGTCCGGTAGCCGATATCTTGCAGCGTGAATTGGTCGGCAAGCCGTGCGCGCACGAGCGAAAGCGGCAGATACTGGTCAAGCCGACCTCCGCCGACGTCGCCAAGCGGCATGACCTCGATCAGCGTGAGGCCCATTCCGCGGCCATGCGCCCAGCGCACCAGGTCGCTAAGCTCGTTCTCGTTGATACCCTTGAGCGCCACCGTGTTGATCTTGACCTCGAGGCCCGCGGCCTGCGCAGCATCGATGCCGGCCAAAACCTTGTCCAACTCGCCCCAGCGCGTCACCGCGTGGAATTTTTCCGGATCAAGCGTGTCCAGCGAGACGTTGATGCGCTTGATCCCCAGGGCGGCAAGCTCGTGGGCGTATTTCGCCAGCTGGGAGCCGTTCGTCGTCAGCGTCAGTTCCTCCAGCGCGCCCGAGCGCAAGTGCCGGGCAAGCGAGCCGAAAAGCGTCATGATCCCACGCCGCACCAGCGGCTCGCCACCGGTCAAGCGAAGCTTGCGCACGCCACGTTCTATGAACGCGCTGCACAAGCGATCGAGCTCTTCGCGACTAAGAAGGTCGGCCTTTGGCAGGAACGTCATGTTCTCGGCCATGCAATAGACGCAGCGGAAATCGCACCGGTCCGTCACCGAGACGCGCAGATAAGTGATCGCACGCGCGAACGGATCAACCAGCGGCCGCACCGGTCGGCCGGCGCCCGCGAGGGCATCCATTTCAAGCGTTTGCCCGTGCTCGGTCATGGCTGTTTGCACGGGCACAATGACTCGTTTTCTCATCGTATGACCTCACTCGTTTGCGAAGATTTGTCTGGCACGCGAGATCGATCGTCTACCTGAACGGTAGCGGTCATGCCGGCTGCAAGAACGACGCCAGACGGCACGTCGTCGATATGGATGCGAACCGGGATGCGCTGGGCCAAGCGCACCCATGTGAAAATCGGGTTGACAGTAGCTACCCCCTGATTGTTTGGCTGCGCGTTCGCGACGTTGATTGCGCGGGCGACGCTATCGACGTGACCGTGTACGATCTGATCGTGGCCCATCAGCTTGATTTGCGCCGGATCTCCCACCCGGATCGGCGCAAGGTTCGTCTCCTCAAAATACCCATCAACCCAAAACGAATTGGCATCGACAAGGGAAATGGTGTTCACGCCGACATTGACGTAGTCGCCAAGCTGCGCCATCAGGTTCGTCACATAGCCATCGACCGGTGAAAGAATGCGCGTGCGCTCGAGGTTCACTCGCGCCTGGTTCAGCTGGGCTTTGGCTTGCGCGAGACCCGCCTCGGCGCTCAGGCGCTGCGCTTTCAGCGTCGCGACCTGCCGCAGCGTCTGATTGAGGCTGTCCTGTGCCGACTGCACCGACGCTTCCTGCTGCCGCAGCTGGGAGGTAAACTGCTGGGCATTCTGAACTGTGCCATAGCCGTCCTTCGCCAGCTTTTGGTAACGTTCGGCCTGTTGTTGTGCAAACACGAGTGCGGCTCGCCCCAGCCGTAGTTGGGCCTCGCTGGCATCGATCTGCGCTTGCTGGACGTTCATTTGAGCGTCGATACCCTGCACGTTCGCCTGCCCCTGCTGCACCGCCGCCTCAGCCTGGCTGACCGCAATAGTGAAGTTGGTTGGATCGATCACCAGCAGCAGATCGCCTTTACGCACGTATTTGTTGTCGGCCACATGCAGCTCGACGATGCGCCCCGCGACCTCGGGAGCCGTCGTGACGACATAGGCGCGCACGGTGCCGTCGCGCGTCCACGGTGTCCCCATGTAGGCGCCCCATGTCGCCCAACTGAGCAGCCCGGCAAGTGCAACCGCTGCCAGCGTGATCAGAAATGGACGTATCTCCATTCTGCTGCTGGTCGCAGTGCGGGATTCCGGCGGAGGCGACGGCGACGAGACGGGTTCGCTGCGGTCGTCCACCGTTTCGCGGCGCGTGGATGTAACGTCAGTAGCAGTCATGACGAACTCATTTGGCAATGATCAGGATGAAGGATGAAAGAACCATGATGTACACTGCAGACACGAACAGGGCCGGATGCCAGACGTATCGCAGCAATCCGGAGCGGCTGGCGAAGCGACGCAGCGCGATCGTGACGAGCCAAGCGCCGACCATCATGAGCGAGATGGGCGCAACATAAACCCCGAACAGGTCGATCTCAGCGAATCTCATGCAATCGCCCTTGCGTCGAAGTAGGATGCATGCTCGGCAACCGCCTCGGTGATGACCAGGATGCGACTGCGCGCGCGAAGTGCGATGGAAGGCTCCGGTGTATCGGGGTTGGAAGCAATGCGCTGGTCAAGCTGATGCAGTCGCGCGATGGCGACCGCACTGTTTCCCTGCGCCAAGGCCTCGAGCGCGGTGTTGAATTCCGTCATCAGCCGAAGGAGCGGAGCCGCGTGGCGAAGATTGATGATCGCTCTGCCGACTGAAAGCGCGGCGAGCAGTCGCGCGTGCTGCAAGGGTTCGGCTTCGCTGGGCAATGCGGCCAATCGGCCGTATACGCGGCTCTCCCAGTCCTCCAATCTCGGAAGCAGCGAGGCCGTCGCGAAACGGCGCAGGTCGCGCAAGGTGAGGGCGAGCAACCGGCGCGTCCGGAGCGCCGTCGACAGCGGCGGCAGCAGCTGAAACGACAGCACAGCGACACCACAACCAACGAAAACGGCCACCGCGACGTTGTAGAACTGCGCCGTGTCATACGTCATCTGATTGGTTGGTGAGACGAGGGACATGAAACTGGATGTCATGGTGCTCAACACTGCCATCGAGGCCGGCGTGCGCCACCGGGCCACGCTAAAGCCGGCAGGAATGAGAAAAAGACCGAGGGCCAAACAAAGGGCCGGGAAACTCTGCAACGATGGCAGCACGGCGAATTTGATCGTCGCTGCGCAAATAATGCTGGCGGTCACGCCAATCGTTACCGCCAGCGCGCCAGCGGGGGCAAGGTCGCCTTTCGGCGATAGCAGCAGCAGCACGATAGCGGCAATGAGGATCGCGAAGGCACCATCCGGCCACCCTGTAGCTACCCAAATCAGCTCGACCATACTGATCGCCAGAGACGCGCGTCCCGCATTGACGAGAGCAGGGATCCAATCAGGTACGCTGAGCCGGAGGCCGCGATGGCCAGCAAAAGCTCGGTAAGGAGCATCAACGAGCAGCGCCACTCCATCGAGCACGTCTAAGATGCCAACCAGAACCTTGGCGCTCTCGTCGGCGAGCAGCCGCAGCGATGGCGTTTCGGCCGGCAGCGCCAGCAGCGTGCGCACTGCGCCTTCGCAACCACTGCGCAGGGGCATAGGATCAGCAATCCAGCGTTCCGACGAGCCTGGGTTCCCCGCGGATTGCAACTCGGGCGGAATAATGCGCAGGATGGTTCCCGCCTCCCGTCTTTCGGCTTCCGGCAAGCGGCTCAGACGCGTCGCGACCCCGTGCCAACCAACGAGCGCCCTGAACAGGCCGAAGACAGCAGTTTGCAACAACAGCGACTGATAGCGCAGGTGGCTGGATTCGCCGAGCGCCTCATCGATCATCGGGTCGAGTGCGAGCACGCGCCGAGCGAGCTCCCGTCGCTCGGCCTGCGTATCGGGCAACAGCTGCTCCGCGAGGCCAAGCATGCGCGTAAATCGGCCAGCAATCTCGACCACCAAATCGGCCAATGCCCCGGCCAGCCGCCGTTGAGCGCCGCCTAGATCTGTCCCGGCGAGGACAACGCCTGCACACACGATACCGATGCAGATCTCGCTGGCGCGCGTGACCGCAAGCATGAAGATGTCCGGACTCGCTCCTCCGGTCGCGCCGAGGTTTTCGGCGGCGATGATCACCGCCGTATAGCCGGCAAGCGACGCCGCGTAGGACACGAAGTTGCGGGACCCCGTAGCGGCGAAAGCGCAGACACCACCCCACAGTGCCAAGACCCCGAGAAAGGCAATCCGATCCTGCGGAAAGCACGCAGTCAGCACCACGACTGTTGTAGCGCCGAGCACAGTGCCAACCATTCGAAACCAGCCCTTGCGCAGCGACGCCCCGAGCTGCGGCTGGCATACGACTGCCGCCGACGTGCCGGCCCAAAATGGATTGTCGAGCTCGAGCCAGAACGCCAGGAATAGCGCGAGACAGACGGAAGCCCACAGCCGCACTGCGTGAAGAAGCGGTGGGGCCGCACCGGTTGGCGTATCCGTCCAAACCCCGCCGAGGCGTGGCGATGCGGTCGTCGTCTGCATGCGACTGCGCTCCTAAGCCACCTACTCCGGCCAATGCTGCATGTGCAGATTTATCAGCTCGGCTCGTAGCATCATGTTCTCTTAGACTCGATCCCGAGTGAACCGGCGACCACCAGGAACACAATAAGCACACCAAACGCGAGCGCCAGCAGGGCCCATTGATGATGTGCAGGGAGAAGACCGGTGAACCCGCATCTGAGCGATAGCTCGAGGAGCTTCTCCCCCAACACTGAACCAAGCTGAGAGCCGCAGCTGACCTGACGGGTTAGGAACAAATGGTCGCCCGCATCGTCGCGTACTGAGCAATCTGCCCGAGCCTGACGTGTGCAATGTCCGCGCTGGCGGAAAGCCGGCAGCGGCCTCGGCAACGCTCAAGGTGTTAGTTTCCATGCTCTTAGCAGTCATGTGAACCTCTTTGCTTGCTTGTCTGTTTGCCGGATGACCGCTGCGATGAAATTGCTGATCAGTAGTGCGCTGGCGTGTTGTCGACTCTACCGCGGAAGACTCGATAGCCGACCAGCGTGTAGAGCAGCATCAGTGGGAACACAAAGATCGCCCCCCACGACATGAACGCTAGACTGGACTCTGGTGCCGCTGCCTGCTGGATCGTGATTTGGAACGGGATCATGTACGGCCAGAACGACAGCGCGAGCGTGCCGAACGCCGATAGAAAAATCAGCGCAACCATATGGAAAGGCCAGTAGTCGTTGTGACGCACGACGCTGACGCCGAGCACACCTGCCGCGATCACCCCAATTGCCGGGAAGACGAATAGATAGGGCAGCTCGATCCAGCGATGCAGGATCGCAAGGTGCTCGACGAGAGCGTGGCCGAAGACCCACAGCAGGAACGCGAGCAGGCCAAGCGAAAGCGTTTGGATCCGGCGTCGTGCGATGTCGCGCACCTCGCCCTCGCACTTGCGCACGAGCCAGCATGCGCCGAGCAGCGAATACCCGATGCAGAGACCCACGCCGCAAGACAGCGCGAACGGCGTGAACCAGTGGAACTCGCCACCGGCGTATTCGCCCTGCACGAACGGTAGGCCTTCCACGAGCGAGCCCACCATCGTTCCCTGCATGAAGGCAGCGACGAGCGAGCCGGCACTGAAGCTCACATCCCAGACCCACTGCAGGCGCTGCGTCTTGTTGCGGAATTCGAACGCGACGCCGCGCAGGATCAGCCCGAGCAGCATGAAGATGACCGGCAGATAGAAGGCAGAGAGCAGCGCCGCATAAACCGGCGGGAAGGCGCCCCACAGGGTGACGCCGGCGACAACCAGCCAGGTTTCGTTGCCATCCCACACGGGGGCGACCGCTGCCAGCATGGCGCGGCGTTCGCTCTCCTCGCGCGTCAACCCAAACAGAATGCCGACGCCGAGATCGAAGCCATCGAGCAGCACGTACATAAGAATGCTGATCGTGAGAAGCGCAACCCAAAACATTATCATGACACTATTCTCCAGCGCCGACGTAGGCGCGCCCGCTGACGGGGATTTCGTCACCGATTGAGATGGGCCGGTTCGGCGCCGGATCGTACGGTGCCTGGTTGATTGGCGCGGCGGGGCCGGCGCGAAGCAGGCGATAGATGTAGAACATGCCGAACAGGAAGATGAATAGATATACGACCCCGAAGAGGGCGAGCGTGATCGACACGCTGCGCGCGGTGAGGAACGGTGTCATGGCATCCGCAGTGCGCAGCACACCGTAGACGACCCAGGGCTGCCTACCGACTTCCGCCGTGTACCAGCCGGTCAGAATCGCGATGAACGGCAACGGAAAGCTCAGGAAAACCCCGATGAGTAGCAGGCGGTTTTGCATGACGCGATTCCTGATCGCGGAGTACGAGCCGTACCAGGCGAGGAACAGCATGATCAGGCCGCATCCGACCATAATGCGGAACGTGAAGAAGGGGATAACCACCGACGGACGATCCTGCGGCGGGAACGAGGTGAGGCCGACTTCCTTCGAAGTCAGGCTCGAACTCGCGATGATGCTTCCCAGTAACGGAATCTTCAGCTCGAAGCGGTTCGACTGCCTCTTCTCGTCCGGCATCGCGATGAGGACTTCGCTTGCCGGCTGCTCGTCGTGCCAGCGTGCCTCGATCGCGGCGAACTTCGCCGGCTGATACTTGTGCACGTAGTCTCCGACCAGATGCCCGAAAAACAGCTGGGTCGGAATGAGAACCGCGGCGAGGAACAGTCCCATGCGCAGCATGATCCGGGCCTCAGCGTAATACACATCGCGCAGCATGTACCAAGCGCCTGTCGCGGCTACGCAGAATGCGCCGGTGAGGTAAGCGCTGAGCAACATATGCGGGAAACGCACCCACACCACCGGATTGAAGATGATCGTGGTCCAGCTCGTCGGCACAAAGACGCCATTCTCGACCACGTAGCCGACCGGCACCTGCATCCAGCTGTTGTTGACCATGATCCAGAACGCCGACAATGTCGTGCCAACGGCGACCATCGCGGTCGAGAATAGGTAGAACCACGGCGGCACGCGTGAGCGGCCGAAGATCAGCACGCCGAAGAAGCCTGCTTCCAGCATGAAGGCCGTGAAGGTCTCATAGGCGAGCAGCGGCCCCTGGACCGGCCCGGACATTTTCGACAACACGCTCCAGTTCGTGCCGAATTGAAAGCCCATGACCACGCCCGAAACCACACCAAGGCCGAAAGCCACACCGAAGATCTTGAGCCAGAACTCAAATAATGTCTGATAGACGGCGCGGCCGGTCTTCAGATGCAGCGTTTCAAGCACCGTGAGCCAGGCTGCGAGCCCAATCGTGAACGCCGGGAAGATGATATGGAACGAGATTGTGAAGCCGAACTGAATGCGAGACAGCAGGAGAGCGAGTTCATGCATCGGGGTGCCCCATGGTGGCCTGAATACTTGTCAGTTCCGCACGGTCTGCGGTCTGACTCGTTCGGCGTGGGTAAAGATCTCGAAATCGCGGTCACGCGCGATTCCAACGAGCGTCATGCCGCAGGCTTTCGCCGCACGCACCGCGAGGGCAGTCGGCGCCGACACAGCGATCAGAATAGGGGCGCCGAGAGCCGCGGTCTTCTGAACAAGCTCCACCGAGACGCGACTGGTCATAACCACTACGCCGGTCGCGCCACCGATTGCACTCAGCGCCAGCGCGCCGACAAGCTTGTCCAGCGCGTTATGGCGGCCGACGTCCTCGCGGATCGCGACGATGCCCTTGCGCGGCTGCCAGAACGCGGCTGCGTGTAGGGCGCGCGACTCCCGATTGAGAATCTGTTTCGCCGAGAGCTGTGCGATCGCCGCGACGATCGCCTCCGGCGTGACCTGCAAGGGCCCGCCGACGGGCTGAGCCGGGCGCGCGGCCTCGGCCAAGCTTTCAATGCCGCAAAGTCCGCACCCGGTCGGGCCGGCACTCGCGCGACGGCGTGCCGCGTAGGGCGTCATGCGGTCTTTCGCAATCCACATCCGCAGCTCGGCGCCGAGTTCGCCGTGCACGATTTCAAGCTCGGCGATGTCCTCGGAGACCGCGATGACGCCCTCGGTGAGGCTCAGTCCGACCGCGAAGTCCTCCAGATCGCAAGGCGTCGCCATCATGACAGCATGCGAGTGGCCGTTATACGTGAATGCGACCGCCGTCTCTTCCGGGATTGTCCGCTCGCCCGGCGCAAGCCGGCCCGCGCGCGAAACAACGCAAGCGTTGCGCGTCACAGGAGCGGGCAGACCAAGGGCTTCGATGTCCAGGAATGTCATGGGACAGTCACTTTCGGAACGATGCCGGTGGGATCCTGCGGGCTGGTCCGCTGATGCTCGGGGGGTTCTTCGCGTTGATCGGCGTCGGGCACATGCGGCGTCACAAGAACAGGGATCGACTTCGCCGCCGGGCACTTGCTCTGCGCGTCGTGGTGGGAGAGCGGGAGCAGCGGGTTTGTTTCGGGGTAGTAGGCGCCGACGGAGCCGCGCGGAATTTGGTAGGGCTTGACCTTGAAGCCGCGCACAACGCGTTTTTGTCCGTCATCGGAAACAGCCTCAATGTCGACGAGAGACTCGGCCGTGATAGCCCGGTCAGCCATGTCGCCGTCGTTCATGAATACGACCATCCGGCCGCCGAACACGCCGCGATAGCGGTCGTCCAGATTGTAGATCGTCGTGTTGTACTGGTTGTGGCTTCGCAACGTCGCGAGCAGCAGCACCGACTTGTTGGCAACCCGCGGATCTTCGGCGACACCTTCGAACATTAGAAAATTCGCGCGCCCGGTCGGGGTGTTCCAGATCCGGTCGCGCGGGGGGGTTGTCAGGTGGAAGCCGCCTGGCTTGCGGACGCGGTGATTGTAGTCGGCAAACAGGGCCGGAAAGACGTCCTCGATCCGGTCGCGGATCAGATCATAGTCTGCTTCGAATCCATCCCAGTCGATGCCGCTATTGGGAAGCGTCGCGCGCGCGATGCCGCAGACGATCGATACTTCGGACTTCAGATGCTTGCTCGGCGCGTGCACGAGGCCGGAGGAGGCATGCACCATGGACATGCTGTCTTCGACCGTAATGGCCTGACGTCCCGTCGCCTGCATGTCAATGTCAGTGCGTGCAAGGCAAGGGAGGATCAACGCTTGCTTGCCGTGAACCACGTGACCGCGGTTCAGCTTGGTGGAGATCGCGACCGTCAGGTCTACGTTCCGTATCGCCGCTTCGGCGACCAGCTTGTCGGGCACCGCCGCGATGAAGTTGCCGCCGAGTCCCATGAAGTATTTGCACTGCCCGTCTCTCATGGCAGCAATCGTGTCGATCACGGAACGCCCGTGGTTTCGCGGCGGCTCGAAGCCGAAAACCTTCTTCATCGAGTCGAGGAAGGTTGCGCTCGGCTTCTCGTCGATGCCGACCGTACGATTGCCCTGCACATTGGAATGGCCACGCACGGGGCAGATGCCGGCGCCCGGACGGCCAAAGTTGCCGCGCAGCATCAGGAGGTTGGCGATCTGCTGTGCGTTCTCCGAGCCGTGCCGATGCTGGGTGATCCCCATGCCGTAGCAAATGATCACGGATTTGGCGTGCAGGTAGACGTGCGCCATGCGCTCGATCTCGTCGAGCGTGAGCCCCGAGACGCGTATGATGTCGCCCCAGCTTGTGCGCCGCATGTCCTCGACGAGTGCGTCGAAGCCATGCGTGTGTTGTTCGATGAAAAGGAGGTCGAGGACCGGATCCTCGCCAGCCGCGACGGCCGCTTCGTGCACTTCGAGCACTCGCTTCATGATGCCCTTCAGCGCCGCGACATCGCCACCAACTTTGACCTGGCAATATTGGCTCGCAATGCGCGTGGAGGAGAACGTCGCCATCTCGATGGGGCTCTGCGGAGCCGCGAACCGCTCCAGCGCCCGCTCTCGCAGCGGATTCATAACGACAATCGGCGCGCCGCGGCGCGAAGCATTCCACAGCTCTGTGAGCATGCGCGGGCTATTCGTGCCGGGGTTCTGCCCGATGATGAAGATCGCGTCCGCGTGCGCGAAGTCCTCCAGCAAGACCGTCCCCTTGCCGATGCCGATGCTCTCGGGAAGGCCTACGCTGGTGGGCTCGTGGCACATGTTCGAGCAGTCGGGAAAGTTGTTCGTGCCGAACCGGCGCACGAAAAGCTGGTAGAGAAACGCGGCCTCGTTCGACGCGCGGCCGGAGGTGTAGAAGTCCGCATGGTCCGGGCTTTCAAGCGCCCGCAGCTCACGGCCGATGAGCGCGAAGGCGTCTTCCCATGCGATCGGTACGTAGCGGTCGGTCTCGGCGTCGTAACGCATCGGGTCCATCAGCCTGCCCTGCTGTTCCAACCAATAGTCCGAGTGCCCGTTCAGTTCTCTGACGGTGTGAGACGCAAAGAACTCACGCGTAACGCGGTGACTGGTCAGTTCGAAGGCGACGGCCTTTGCGCCGTTCTCGCAGAACTCAAACGAACTCGTGTGCTTGGGGTCCGGCCAAGCACAACCTGGACAATCGAAACCATCAGGCTGGTTCATCTTGTGCAGCAAATCGCTGCCCTTAAGCACTACGCTCTGCTCGCGCAGCGCCCGTGCGGTCGCGAAAACCGCGTCCCAGCTGCCGGCTGGATGGTCATACGTCTCGAAGACCGGAATCCCGTCATCCGGCACGTCGATTTCCGAGGCGAGCTTGGCGTCAGCGGTTTCAGGCGTGCTCATTCCAATCACCAAATGGTTTGCGTGATCGTAAGGACTGCAGTGGACGCGAAAGCGGCGACCTCTTCGTGCCGCACATGTATCCACTCGATCTTGCCTTGCCGGCGAATAGCGTCGGTCAGGCCGTTCAGGCTGTCGCTCACAATTCGATAGATTCGCTTGACGCCAGCGGCAGCAGGGATGGCAGCGAATTGATCCGGGACGGTTGTCATGAAAGTCGCTCCGAAGTTAGACGCGTCGACTGACAGATTTTGGCATCCCGCGGACGGCGAAGAAGACTTCGCGGCGTACGCCGCCCAAATCCTTGAGACGCAACTTGATGATTTTGCTTGCTGCGATCTATTGCACGCTGGTCACGCGGGATACGTTGATGATTTACTGCCTTGCACCTTCGTTTACCTATTCGGCTCCTGGAGCACTTTCATTCAAGTTGCCGCAATGCTGTGTGGCAGCGGGAGAGTAACGAAGAGCGTTGCGTGTAGTCGCCGAGTGGATAACGATGGGAGTCGGCGTCTGCCGTTGCCGGGAAAGCAGCGACTGCGGTATGAGCGCGTGCTCAGAAAGCCTCGAGAGCTTGCAATTCGGCGCGGCATTCCTCGCTGAAGGCGCGCAGCGGATCTATCGCACGAGTGGCCATTAGGTCTCGCACCTCAGGTAAGGGCTTGTTGCGTGCAAAGTACGCGTCGACGATCATTCGAGTGGCCGCCTCCGCTTCTTCGACCACGGCAGGGCTCGGCAGAAGGCGCAATCGGCTGATCAGCCGTAGATCCTGACAGGAGCCGAAACCTTGCTTCGTCACGTCCTAGAGCGTCGGCGTGCAGCTTCGAAGCCTCATCGATGAACCACTTATAGAGCTTTTGCCGCCTAACTGTGTTCCCCCGGGGCTCCTGTGGCCCGGTCCAGGCGACGCAAAAGAGCCATGCTGATGTGAATGACTTCAGTCCACCGTTTCAGACCCTACCAATGCTGTAAGAGCAGGAAGGTAGGCGGAACCCATGAGGCTAGGGTCGCTCACCGGCCAAGCCACCCGCTCTAGGCGGCTTCGGGATCAATCGCGAGCTGCGCTGCCGAGTGAAATAGGGCCAGGCCCCACTGGATTATCACCCGCCACTCTGCGGCTGGGGAAGGGATCGACACGCATCGGCGATCGCGCGGTTCAAGGTAATGGAGCACGTTTCAACAAGCGCTCAGCGCAAGCTTTTCCTGAATCAGATCATCGTTCAAATATCCGCAAGGCACCCACTGCCTGATTCGAACATCGAGGAGACGTTGCGTTTGCCTGGAAGCGGCCGCTTCGCCGGCGTAGACAGCAAGTTTTTCCGAGACTTCCTCCGTCTTCTCGAGCGCCTCGACGAGAATTCGGTCGCAGTTCGGGGCGAGAGGTACGCCGGTCGACGCTTTGGCCGCTTGAAGAGACGGCGGCAATTTGGCGACTTCTGCGCACTCTAATGTCACCGCCGAAGATCGACGGCGAGCAGGTGATATACCGGCCTGAGTGTTCAGATTGCATCCAATTCCTGGCGGCACGCCTGACTAAAGTCGCGCAAAGGATCGAAGCTCTCGCTATCGACTAGATGCTGCACCTCGACCAATGAGCGATTGGGTTCGGAGTACGTATCAACAATCGTCTTTACGACGGCCGACGCCTGATTCAACACTGCATCGCTCGATTGAATCCGCATGCGGCCAATCAGGGCATAAATGCTGACGAGTATCGCCGCATCAAAGCTGGACTTCACAAGTGCATCGACATAGAGCCCCGATGCCTCCTCAATGAAGCGCCTATAGATCTTCTGTCGCTTTGCTTTTTCAGACAGTTTCTTTCTAGCGCTTTCCCTTCGATTTTGAGTGAACCACGCCGCGACGAACGATGCAGACCCAGCAACCAGCGATCCACCGAAGGCAACTAGTGCATGAACGTAAATGGGTCCCATCCGGCTCTCCTTGATCTGCTCAACCCGAAGTCGGCCCCGGGAGTCGACCGCAGAATCGTAAAACCCTGCAGCATTCTCCAGTTTCCTGCCCCCGACCTGGCCAGTTGTCGACAATCACGAGAAGCTTTCGCGAACGAACGAGATCGATCAGCTCCAGATCAGGATCTTCGCTTTGAGTGCAAGTCCCAGGGATGTCGCAACGGCCCCCGCAACATGATGCGGATCGGTAAGGCATTCCAGGTCAACAAAACAGACTTCGCCGCCGAACTCCTCGGCAGCGGCGCGGGCAACCGCCAGGGCAACGGTCGTCTTGCCAATTCCGCCAGGGCCGAGCAGCGTTACGAACTGCTCATGTCGAAGCTTGTCGCTGACCTCGCTGATGACTTCGTCGCGACCTATCATCGTGAGCGGTCGCACAAGGAGCCGGCCTTGGTGCCGGGATTTGTCGTTTCCGTTCTCCGTACCGCCCGCGATAGGGGCGACGGTGCCGACGAACGAGTAGCCACGCCCCTTGATGGTTGCGATGTAACGGTTGCCGAATTGGTCGCCGCCAAGCACCTTACGGATCGCGGCCACGTGGACCCGGAGGCTCCCCTCCTCGACGGTTACATCCGACCAGACATGGTCGATGAGTTCTTTCTTTGTGATGACCTCACCGGGGCGCTCGGCAAGATAGATCAGGATGTCGAAGGCCCTGCTGCCAAGAGGCAGGTTCACACCGTCGCACCGAAGCACCCTCTCCCTGCTCGCAAGCTCAAAGGGGCCAAACTGCAGTTTTATGTGAACATCATCGTCAGCCATGGCCTTGGGGGTGGCGTTAGTCTGCTTTTCGGCAGTTCCGTTAACCATGCGAAATCCCAGCTTGCGGTTCTGATAGACATGAGCTTGCTTCGGCTCTCTGTGTTGATCGATATATCGCGCGCACCGGAGTGCGATTGAGTCGACTTCTGCGTCCGCTCACTTAGTGCTGAAGAGCGCCGACTTGCCCATATGGGCTCCTTGCCACGATCATGTGTGATTAGTGGCTGGCACAAGCGCTCGACGGTTCCGGCTGAATTGACGTGCGCTGATCATGACTGACCCTGCGTTCAGGTCCGGGCGGCTGCGCGCTCCGACCACAGTGCTGAAATCTTACGAGCGAGAAGCTGCTGTTGCGATCATGTTGCTTTCACGGACTTCAATTAAACCTACCTGCCGATGACCGGTATCACTGCAACCAACATGGTTGGCTTCGGTGGCGCGGTCTATCGCACGTGAGTATTGCGGGATGCGAATGTGGTTGAGCTGACTAAGCCTGAGTGTACGCGTCCAGCGCTGATCCTGGTTAGTTCGTTTGCCCGATTGGGCTTAAACGGAGGAGGGATGCTCTGAGAACGCCAGTTCCAAGGTCGTGAATGCGCTTGGCGAGTGATCCGGCAAGCGGGAAAATGGCACGTCGGCAAGCCACGCTTCTTGATCGATGTCGTTGAGCTTGGCCGCGGCAAGGAGGATGTCGATGGCAGCGGTAGGGAGGGGTGGATCGCAGATACCGCGGACAAAAAAGCGGGGACGAGGGATACTCCAGCTCAGGTATCTTACGACTTCTCGGGTACCAGGCCGAGCTTGGCCACCATTCTCCCGAATTCGGGAAGCGAACGGGCGTTCATCTTCCGCATCGCGCGGCTGCGGTGGACCTTCACCGTAGGCTCGCTGATACCAATATCGCCGGCAATCTGCTTGCTAAGACGACCCTGTGCGACGTGAATCATGATTTCACGCTCCCTGGGGCTTAGCGATCCGAAGCGCTCCTTAAGCGCGCCCAGAGCCTTCCCGTTCTCCTGGCGAGCACGATCGCGATCGAGACCCAGGTGAATGGCGTCGAGCAGTTCCTCATCACGGAGCGGCTTGGTAAGGAATTCGATGGCACCATCCTTCATCGCTTGTACCGACATCCGGATGTCGCCATGCCCCGTGATGAAGACGATTGGGACTTCCCTATTCGCCGCCGCGAGCTCGCGCTGTAAATTAAGACCGCTTTGCCCCGGCAATCGCACGTCGAGCACCAGGCAGGTCGGGCCATCCGGCGCATCGGATTCGAGAAACTCGGAAACGGAGCCGAATAGCTGGGCATGAAGGCCGACCGACCGCAAAAGTCGCCCGAGCGAATTGCGAAGCTCGACATCGTCCTCTATGACCAAGACAGTTGAGACCTTCTCCTGCATGTCTGCTGCTCACGTTAACACGGAAATGATCCTCTGTCGCCGTCCGCTAAGCCGTCGTGCGGTTCGCAGCATATTCCCAATCCGCGGGCGAGAAAAGCACCATCGTAGGACTTGTTGTAGACCAAGGCTTACGCGCACAAACCGTTGAGCTGCTGTGAACAACTGCATTCTTGATGCGCGGTTCGGAATTCACGGTTGTAGCCTAAACCAAGATTTACGGGGCATCGGCATTACTCAGTGGTACACTTTTTGCGCTGGTTGCGGTTATCGACTTTACCTCGGCGCGTGACAGCAAGTAGTCGTCGCCTGTACGGCGGGTTCGATCGAGGTGCTGGAAATCCGTATGCCGAAACCGACTTTGGTCGCGGTCGTCGAGGATGATCGGTTCTTTCGCGGGTCGATGAGAAGGCTCATAAGGTCGCGAGGCTACCGCGTTGAGGCGTTTCCGTCGGCCGCTGATTTCCTCGCGTCTCCGCATTTCAGCGAAACCGCCTGCGTGATCGCGGATGTTCAGATGCCTGGGATGACCGGACCCGATCTTTACCGACATCTCCTCGCTTCAGGGCACCAGATTCCGACGATCCTCGTGACGGCCTACGCCGATGATCAGGTCCGGGCCCGCGCTTTGAAGGATGGGGTGGTTTGCTACCTTCCGAAGCCGGTCGATGAGGAGCTTCTGCTGAAGTGTCTTGATGCGGCTCTTCGCTTTGGCGCGTCGACCAGAAATACTTCATGAGTTTCTTTTTTTCGCCGTAAATTTAGCCCGGAAACTCTACGAGTTGCCGGATGGTGCCGCACTCGATGAACGGCGCGTACTCGGACGTGGCTCTCACGCAGTTTTTGCGATAAGATTCCCTGACGAAGTTGTGAAAGTGAAGGAGTTAGCCATCGCGGCCGCTACGGCTCGATCGATGCACAAAACCAGCAGGCGGAAGATGACTGTCGAGGTTGATGAAGGCAAGAAGCCCGAAGAACAGTCCAGATTCTTGGCACGGCTGCAAGCCACTCTAAATCTGGTCCCCGCGCATACCTGGTACGCGGCTTCGTCCGGCGGACTCACCTTCGTGAATAAACGAACTGCGGATTACCTTGGTCTTCCGAACGATCATCCCCTACGCTTCGGCATAGACGTTGGCGCCCAGTGGGACTCCCATATCCCGTTGCTGCACCCGGACGATCATCAAGAAACACGCAAAGTCTGGTCAACCTGTCTGCGCACGGGCGAGGCCGCTGAGGCGAACTTTCGAGTTTGTAACGCTCAAGGAGGCTACCGCTGGTATCGCAGTCGCGCCGAACCGCTTCGGGCGAGCGATGGAACTTTGCTGCAGTGGATCGGGGTGAACGTCGACATTGAAGAGCTGAAGTGTGCAGAGGACGCGTTGCGGGAGAGCGAGCAAAACCTGCGAATGATCATCGATACGATACCAGCCCATGTCGTGCGTTATAGGCCGGATGGTTTAGCCGATTTCATGAACCAGACCTTTAGCGACTTCGTCGGTCCAGGGATCGGCTTCGACAACTTGAGAAGCGCGGTGCATCCGGAAGATTACCCGGAACGCTCGCGTGACTGGGACACACACGTTGCCGCGGGAAAACCGTACGACATCGAAATGCGGGTGCGCCGCGCCGACGGCGTTTATCGCTGGCATCGCAGCAGGCGCGTGCCGCTGCGCGACGCGAACGGCGCGATCGTGAACTGGTATGGCGCCGGTCACGACATCGATGACCAGAAGCGGGCCGAGCAAGCGTTACGCCGCAGCGAAGCCTATTTGGCGGAAGCACAGAGGGTGAGCCACACCGGTTCGTCGGCCTATAACGCGACGGAGATTGTTTATTGGTCCGAGGAGGCTTCCCGCATCTGGGGGGTTGATCCGGTGCAGGGCATTCCGAGCCGCGAAGAGGTGTGGCAACGGATCCATCCAGACGACCTAGACAGGGTGAACGAAAATATCGAGCGCGGAGTGCGAGAAAGGAGAAACTTTGCGAACGAGTTCAGAATCGTGCTGCCCGGCGGGGCGGTCAAACACATCGAAGCAACTAACAATCCTGTGTTCTCGGCCAGCGGAGAGTTTCTAGAGATTGTTGTCACGGGCATCGACGTGACGGAGCGCAAGCGGGCCGAAGAGGCCTTACGGGAGAGCGAGGCCAAGTTCCGCGACTACGCCGAGACCGCCTCGGATTGGTTCTGGGAAATCGGCGCGGATTACAAATTCACGCTGTTGACCCAGAATCCGTTTAGTGGACAAGCGGCCCAGCGACTCGGCATGGCGTGGTGGGATCGCGCTCTCGACCTTGAGACGGAACCCGGGAAGTGGCGGCTTATCCAGGCAACCCTCGATTCACGCCAGCCGTTCCGGGACTTCGTATATCGCGGGTTGGGCAGCAACGGTTCTCCGATGTACGTGAGGGCCAGCGGCAAGGCCGTGTTTGACGCCAACGGTGAATTCCGTGGCTATCGCGGCACCGCCGCCGATGTGACAGCAATCATGCGCGCGCAGGAGGCGTTGCGTGAGAGCGAACGAAGTTCACGATTGGCACTTGATGGGATACCCGGTCTCGTTGCGGTAATGGCTCCGAACGGTGAACTCGAAGCCGCCAATCGCCAATGCCTCGAATATTTTGGCCGATCGTTGGAATGGCTAAAGGACTGGGGAACAAACGATGCGGTGTATCCTGAAGATCTTCCCCGTGTTGTTGAAGCTTTTGGCAGGGCTATAGCCTCCGGGCTTCCCTACCAAGTCGACTCGCGCCTGCGGGGGATCGACGGCGAATATCGGTGGTTTGAAGCCCGGGGCGTCCCAGTTCGCGATGGCTCCGGGCACATCGCGCGCTGGTACATCCTATTGACCGATATCGACGATCGTACACAAGCGTTGGCACGATTGGAGCAGATGCAATCGGATTTGGCCCACATGAACCGCGTGAGCATGATGGGAGAATTGGCCGCCTCGTTGTCTCACGAAATCAAGCAACCGATCGCCAGCGCCCGCAACAATGCCCGTGCGGCGCAGAATTTTCTGGACATGCGACCGCCGGAATTGGGCGAGGTCAGGGAGGCACTTAGCTGCGTCGTGGACGATGCCGATCGCGCCGGAGACATCATCGACCGGATCCGTGATCACCTAAAGAAAGCGCCTCCGCGAACAGAGCAATTTGACCTTAACGATGCGATCAAAGAGGTAATTGGATTGGGGCGAAGCGCGATAATCAAAAATCGCGTTTGGGTCCAGACCCGGCTTTCTGAGGGATTATTTCCCGTTCACGGCGATCGCATTCAATTGCAGCAGGTGGTCCTGAACCTGCTTCTGAACGCGGTCGAAGCAATGGGCTCGGTTGAGGCAGCGCCGCGAGAGCTGTCGATCAGCACCGAGCAAGACCACACAGGTGTTCTTGTGGCAGTGCGTGATTCCGGGCCGGGCCTCGATCCGCCCCATCTTGAGCGCGTGTTCGATGCATTTTACACGACGAAGTCCAGCGGCATGGGGATGGGGCTGCCGATTTGCCGGTCAATCATCGACGCCCATGGGGGCCAGTTGTGGGCAGAGGCGAATGAACCTCGCGGTGCTATATTTCAATTCACTTTGCCCGCCGCGTAGTCGCCTCAGAGCGATGGCGCCTTGGTAAGCACGACTTGTCTTCGTGGATCAGCATCGCATGCAGCATCCAGTAGAAACACTCCGTTTTTGCGGCGAGATATGCGTGTCCAGAGTGAAACTTCCGCTCTGCATCATTCAATTGCATAAGGGGCTGGATGGAAAATAGTAAGCCAAGTAGAGGGGTCGCGAAGCGGGCCGCTTCGACGCGACAATGTGTACAAATGCGCTACCCAGGAAGCCCGTTATGACGATCGCGCCGAATACGGTCCGGGACCACGGCGGGCGCAATGGCGACGGGACCCATGCAGCTATCACGGTTGGGTTAGCGCCACGGCCTAGCGAAGCGCCGATCCCGCAGACGGCCGCTTTGCGCCAGAATCGGCCGGCCGAGAACGACGCCGCCTACTCCGGAGTGCGACTCTCAGTCATCTTTTAGATGGTGCTTTCAGATTATCGGGTAATGGCCCGTGCTGTCGTCACACCTCGCCCCTGGTCCGTGCAACTCGCACGAATTCCGACAGCCTGACAATCTGTCGGCCTTGGTTGGAACGATCGGCTTAATCAGTTCCGGTACCCCTCTCGCAGAAACGTTGGCCCTTGTTGGCATCTGGCCATCGGGTCTGACCGCGCCACCGCGACAACGGTTAAGCAAAAAAATATATCGGTGATCGCCTGACGGCGCTCGGCCCTTCTACAGAGGGTCGCTTCGGCTGCGCCAAAGATCTCGCGTTAGCGCACTGATAGCGCCTGGCGGGCTCCCTAGCGGGTCCAGATGGTGGACTTCGCGCCGGACCAGAGCGACCACCATTTGCGCTGCGACCGAACGAACGGCGAGATTTGGTGGCGTTGGCCCGGCTGGCATTTCTGAATCGCGATCCCCACCTCGCGAATATGTCGATCGATTCAAAACGTCTGACGAAGGACTGCGCCAACGCTCAAGCGACGCTGGCAGCAAACGGCCGAGCGCTTCGACGCACCGGTGCGACTGCTATCATTGAACCCATTTTGCCGCTGATCCGCGAATTGCGTGTACGAAAGCATAGTTGGGCAGCAATCGCAGCCGCGCTGGCCAAGCAGGGCGTCATCCAGGGCGTCAATCGCGAGCCGATCACGCCGCGCCGCTTGACCGCCCTCATTTCAGCGATCGACAAGCGCGAGCGGCGCCAAGAAGTCCGCTTGGCCGGCCGTGCCAAGCGCGGCGATCTCGCACCATTGCCGGCGAACTCTCACGGCCTGTCGCTGTCAACAGATCTGCAGCGCGCGGACTTCGCGACTGCCATCGCGAGCGATAGCGAAGAGACCATCCGTCATCAAGAGTTCGAGGACCGCGTGCGGTCACTACTGAAAAAGGATTCGACATGACCAGGGTACTGGGGATTTTCCAGGACAAGGGCGGTGTAGGCAAGTCGGTCACTTGCCGTGGACTGGCGGAGGTTGTCCCCGGTGCACCAGTGATCGAAATCGATTCAAGTCCGCGGTTATTCGAGCTTGGAAAACGCGTGACATTCTTTCAGACGCGTGCCGATCGCGAGGCGATTGAGCTTTCCGGCGGCGCCGCGTCGCGCGCAGAGTTCGACCAGGTTATCGACGCCATCGCCTCGGCAACGCTCCCGACCGTCATCGATGTCGGTGCAAACACCGGCGCTTCCTTGATGACGGTGATCGCCGGCCTGAGGGAGGACTTCGCTGCTGCCGGCATCGAGTTCGGAGTGCTCGTGGTCACTACGGCAGAGCCGGGCGCGCTTGCAGAGGTGCCGAAACTCCTTTCGGTCGCGGCGCCCTGGGCAGCGGCGCGCTTCGTGATCGAAAACCGCGTCAAGGGCCAAGTCGACCCGAAATTGCTGCTCAAGATCGCATCTGGCGCAACGGTGTCCTGCCTGCTGAATCAGGTGATGGATGAGAAGGCGGCCGCGATCATGCAGGCTGGCGGGTTGGCTTCGATCGCGAAGCTCGACGCGAAGGCGCTGCACACCAAGTTTGGCATCGCCCAGGGCAGCCGTATCCGCCGCGACCTCACCCGCGTGCGGCTGGAGGTGATGCAGGCGGTGCGTCCGGCCGCAGAATGGCTGATTGCGAAATGAAATTCCTTCTCAATCTGTTTAGGAGCCCGCGAAAACAGCAAGCGGCCATTAATCGCCGCGCCGGCCAGCCTGCCCGGCCGGTTCCGCGGTCGACACGATCGGGCGTGAGCACCGTTGCAAGGAGACCAGCGGCCGCGGCCCCCGTCGACCCGCTCGAAGAGGCCCGGCGGGATGCCGCGCATGCCGCCAACGACGTGACCGAAATCAGCCGCGCGCACCTGGCCACGCTTATAGCGCTCCCTCCCCGCGCTCGGATTGCACATCTGACCGATCCGGAGCTGACGCCGTTGCATCAAGCCGAGCTTGAAGCGTCAGTACAGACTGCTCTGCCGCGAACCGCCCCGGCCAGACCAGCACCGCCTAGGTTGTCCTCATCACGCCGGCGGTTCTTGCAGGCCTGGGGGTATCGATGTGTCCTGACCATCGTGGTGCTCGCCACGGCTGGCCTGCTCGCCGGCATTGCCCGGCGCAACACCGGCGAGCGCCTGCTTGCCTCGAACGAGACATGGATCATCGATTGGAGGCTCCCCGACGGCTCAACCTGGCATGGGGCCTGGAGAACCGGGTTGCCGGCTGTCGCGATGCATCCGCGGAACGGAAGGGTCGTCCTACGCTACTGGTTGGCAGGTCGTGGCTACGCCACAACAGAAGTCGACCAAGGCTGGCTAATCGCAAACAGCTTTGACTATGTCGTCGCGCCGACGGGCGCGACCGGCGTGGTCAGCCCGGCAAAACGCGCATCGTCATGACGAGTCTTGCGTAGTCGAACCGCGCGCTTCGCATAGCGGTCGCTGTTCGGAAACAGAATGAGATCGGAGGACGGCAATCTCCCCAATTCCTCTGCGGTCATCAGCCTGACACCGCGTGGCGCCTGAGAACTGCTCGTCCGCGCGCCCTGCACCGACTTGTCGTTGACCTTCGTTTCTTCCAGAACCGTGAAATCGCTGAGTGCGCGCGACCAGAATTCACGTTCATCTGGATCGACCATTGCGGGATCCGAAACTGTGACGAACTCCGACGTACGCAACAATGTCGCTCCGTTTTCAGCGCCGTAGCAGGCCATTATCTGGGATCTATCTTGCCAGAAAGTCCAGAGTGATGCTCCCGCACCGGGCAGCTCTCCGGCTGCGGTAATCAGCTCTCGACAGTTCCCGAGCGTCCTCGTTTCATCAACAAAGATGATCAGCCTTTCGGCTACGCGATTGCGCCGAATGGTCGCAAAGAGATCGGCCAAAAGCCACCGAAGAAACGGCGCGAGCGCTTCAAGGTTTTCCGTCGGCAGAGTGACGAACAGATCTGTGTCGCCAGCGCAGAGGTCGGTGAGCGCGAACGTACTATCTGACGTTAGCGCCTGCATCCTTTCGTCATCGCACCATTGGAAAGCCTGCTGCGCGGTCGACAGGATCGGATCTCGGGTCTTTGCGTCCATGGTCAGGAACTGTCGCACGCGGTTCGCCGTGGTGCCGGCAACACCCTTCAGGGCGTCAGCGAGTTGATCCGGGTTGGACAGGAAATCAGACACCGCCAGCGGCGTTGCATTTCCCAGGTGCTGCGCGGCTTGGAAAGCGGCGACGATCACATCGGCGGCCTTGTTCTGAAAATACGCATTCTCTTCCGACACCGCCGACGGCAGCAACGTCCTCGCGACCCGCTGCAGGTAAGCCGTGTCCGCCGGATTCATGGTCGTGAGCGGGTTCCACCGGTCGGTGCCACCACAGATAGCCATGGGATCGAGACATCGGACGGTCTTGCCGAGAGCCTGCCGCCGCTCTACCACCGCGCGATAGACTTGGCCCTTCGGATCCAGCACAACTGCCGGGCCGTTCCAGGCCGCCTTATCGGCCGCGACAAGATTCGGAATGATCAGACCGCTGGTTTTACGGCGCCTCGGAGGTGCAATGGTCAAAATGTTGCCCTCGACCGCCACGCGAATGGGCTTGCCGGTCTCGCAATCGCGGCCAAATTCCAGGCCCTTCTTCATGGTGGAACGCTCGCCCTTGGTTGCCCAGCGGGCATCCCCTTGCAATGCGTCCGGATCCCGGCGCGGCCCTCGTTTTGGCGATGGCAACATCGCCATGAACGCGATCGGGACCGAGCAAATGGCGAATATCTGCAGCAGACCACCGCCGGCAAACGCAGGCGAATGACCCGTTGCCATTTCCAGCAGCGCTGCGGCATTTGGCAGGGCATAAAACGACAAAAAGCCCTGGAGCCATTGGTCAGGGGACATCACGGCGGGAGGCCACGCCGCTGGATTGAGGCCGTGCGCCACCGCGGCGGCACAGGGATAACCAAGCACAAATGCGAAGGCTCCGACGAAAACGAATACTACGGCATTCAACATTGATGACCCCTATCTTGTTTCGATCTGACAGACTCCACAAACGTCTCGCGCCCTGCTGACGCCGATCCCGTCACCAAGTCTTGGAGGCGCGCTTCTGCCAGCGTCGTTCGATTTCGAGCGGAAAGCCGATCGGCGCCGCAATCAAGGCTCGCCGCGCAATGTTCGATGCGCAGGCATACCGTTCGTTGGTCTCAAAATTATTCATCATCCAGCCGATCCGAGCCTCGATCGTCCACGAATTCAGCAATTCGACCATGATGGGTGCCGAGCCGATCGCTAGGTCGTGCTCCCGCTGGCTCTCCAACACGGAGGCGTACGGTCCCTCAATTTGAGTAGATGGCGTCGGCGCACGACCTTCCATGATAAAGTCGGACGCCGCCGCAACAACGGCTGCTGCCGTCTCGCGAATTGCGTAATTCATTCTGTTATCCCATCCCGTATCTGCGCGGCAGGACACCGCTCTCGCCTCAGGTGGCAATCGCGGATGACTCGCGCAAGAGTCCCAAGGGATCGAACCGCGACTCGCACTAACGATCGTCGCTGAATTCAGTAGGAAGCAACTTGTTGCCGCAACCGACGCGCGTTCGAGGCGAACACGGTGTTCTAGGAAAGCTGTTGGTATCATTGGTAAGCTTCCAAAGGACCATCCGTTGTGTGCAAGGAAGAGAGGGCCGCCCGAGGGCGGCCCTCTTGACTCAGTCGGCTGCCGTTGCATCGACCTCGTCGCTCTTGGGCTTGCGAATGACGATCTCCGCGCCGTTGAGCGGGAGGTAATCGAGCTTCACGTTGAAGCCCCAGCCATCGCTGTGGACCCAGGCAGCGCCTATTGCGTTCCAGAAATTGCGCTCGCCGGTTTTCGTTACGGCGTAGACGCGGTGGGTCGGGCGGTTGTTGCTCATGGTAGATCCTCTCGTTAAGGAAGCCATGCACCTTGCGCGGCTTCGTGGGGTCCTAAGGCCCGCGCGCTAGAGTGCCGTGGTTCAAAGTCTGCCCCACAGGGCACCGCCACGCGGCGCGGAGTTGCACAAGCCCCGGCCCTTCACCGGGGCGCGGAAGCGAGCGGCCTTGAACTGCGACGCGCGCGCGGGCATACCCCCGAAATTCGAAGCCGCTGGTGACTGACTTGCTTATCGAAGGATCATCCGAAAATGAGCGGCCAACGCTCTTGGCGCACGTCGAAACATCGAACCGCGGGCGAACGGCTGCGAGCGCGTGCGAAGGACAATGCGTGGTAGGGCGAGTCGGAAGTGAATTCGCGACCATCCCGACCTTTTCCGGGAGGGTGATCATGTCTGCAGAAGGGTCGCCTCGGCGTAGCGGCCGACGGCGGTCGCTCGGTTTCCGGGCGGCAATCGTCCTTTAGCTCGAACGAGGCAAGCTGCCGTAACTGCGCGGCCTTCCATGCCTGAGGCTGTTGGCGGAGGAGTTGGCGAATCTCCTGCCCGCGATAGGCGTGACCGCCAATAAGTATGATGTCCGGGCTTCGCCATGGCGAGCGCTCACGCGGCGTCCGCCTGGATGGAAGCGGATTTCTGCAGGCCGTGCAGGAAGTCCGCCGCGCGCTGCGCATGGGATGCAGCGGTGAAAATCGCCCGCTTGTCGTCTTTCAGCACCTTGATCCATGACGCGATATAGGAGCCGTGATCCCCGCGAAGCTCCGGCGTCAGGTCGAGGTCGGCTGACAGAAACGCGGAGCCCAATTCGGCGACAAGCTCTTCCATCGCATAGCCTTCGTCGCCGAAGCGCTTGCGGCCAAAATCGCGATCAAGGCGCGATTCGTGGCGGGTCCAGTGGACTGTCTCATGGGCAAGCGTGCTGTAAAATGACTCCGCGTCGCGGAAGGCCTCGAACGGAGGCATCTGCACGAAATCTTGCGAGACACTATAGAAGGCCATCGTGCCGCCGTGCCGGAGAGCGGCGCCGGTGCCCGCGAAAAACGCCTCCGCCCGGTCGATCCGCGGCATCGTGTCCAACGGTGGCTCAGGCTTGGCGTAGTAATGCTGCGGCAAACCGTCGATCTGCTCTACATTGAAAACCGTGTAGCCCTTCATGAACGGAATCGCGCGTTCGGCCTCCTCGCCGGTGACGGTGTCGGCCTCGGTACGGATGATTTTGTCGGCATAAACAACGAGGCTGCCGTGTTCGCCCGTGCGGACGTTGGCTTTCAACTCTCTTGCCTGCTTGAAGGTCATCCAGACCGGCGCGGCATAACCCTTCTCCATCGCTGCCGACCACAACATCAGGACATTGATACCCTGATAGGGAATTCCGCTCCCGCGCAGGGGCCGGGTGATACGCCCGGCAGCATGCTCGGCATTCCACGGCCTGAGCCATGGCCTCACGCCTTTCTCAAGCTCGCCGACGATTTGATCGGTGATGCGCTGATAGATATCCGCTTTCATTGCCTGTTCCTCCCTTGGCTTACGGGTTCGCATGAACCACGACTAGCCACGCGGCAATGAGCGGGGGCTGGGCCGTCACAGGCCAAAAAATGTGGGGTGGCGCGGGCCGGAGCCCGGGCTTGATCCGGGCGACAACACGGCCTGCGTTTTTTGCCCATCGGGCCTGGCCTTGACGGCCAGGGGGTCGCAGACCCCGTCTTCCAAAAAGAATGCGGCCTTAGGCCGCCATCACAGGAAAGTGGCGTATGGTCGAAAACACCGTGCAGATGTATCAAACAAGGTTGACCCCGAACGGCTCGTGGCAGCTCGCGCGTCGCTGGAAACCAAAATCGCGACGTGGGTCTGAGTTTTTTTGTGGAAGTCCTCGAATAAAGGCTACTTGGATTGCATGATCCGACTAAATGCCGACAGCGAATAGGCGGCCGCGAGCACCTGTTCGAGGTCCTCGATTTGTTCGGCGATAGCGCGCTCCATATCTAGTTTCGGCACGATCTTTCGCAACACCGTCGATCCGCCGCGTTGAAGAGGCATAATGTCCTCTGGCCACTCGGCCCTGACGGCAAGCAGGTTGTTTAGTAATGTTCGATTAAAGGTCAGATCAACGCAACCTTGGTCGTTCTTGTGGTCGATGGATACACCTTTAGGCATGTCATGTGTCTTGAGGATTATCCAATCAGATTTGGAGCCTTTTTCCTTGGGCTCACGCATCATCAGTTTCGGATGCTTTCGCTGAAGATACTCCCAATAGTTTCGGTGAAAGGCGGACTTATTCGTGTTCACAACCATTACATAGCCGCGCCGGCCTTGCTCAATCGCTTCGGACATAATGCGACGACGCCAGACCGAGCGCGGATCGTCAAATTGCGCATACCAATCGCGAATGGCTTCATAGGAGATGCGCCGTTCATAAAGGCTGTTCGCTCTCAACCCCGCCAAGTAAGCGGACGGTGCGCACATGCAAGTAATGTAGACGTCGAATAGTCCAGCGTCACGGGAGCGAGCCCCACGAATATGGTACCGCTCGTCTTGGCGGCTTTGCTCTGGCGCCGCCACCTTGTTTTCAATCAGTATTGCTGTCCGCGTGCCGCCGGAGACAACGCGCAGCAGGAGGTCAGTCTCTCCGTCAGTGTCTGACACGCTGTGCCAAGCGCCGGCGAATGTCGCGTCACCGACTCTTACCTGGACTGCGAACCAACTCACGAACGCCGGTGAGACGTGGAATTCTTCCATCAGCAATAGGTCGATGTCGCGCTCTTCCACCGTTAGCAGATAGCGCCCAAAATCTTCTTCCACGTTTCCTCCGAAAGCAGCGGCGCGCGCTGATCAGTCTGACAAGGCTGATCCTGCTCGCTTCATCTTGTAGCAAAGACAAAACTGCCATGAAAACCCTGCCATCAACGCTCGCTGCCCGGGCGGGCTCTCACGACGCTTTGCCGCTGCTGGCGGGTGGATTGCCGCGACGGCGTGAGCCTCGGTTCGTGGGTTATTTCGTCGACGTGATCAAGCGACATCGACGACTTGCCCCGTGGTCATGAACACCAGCAGCGCCCGCTTGGCCTTGGTCTGCATGCGGTAGTCGCCGATTTGCTGCCGGTAGTGGCGGATGCTCGACGGTTCCGGTGCCACGTCGCTCTTCCAGTCGACCACGACGTCGATGGCGCCGGTCTCGCCGAACGCGACCGCATCCGCTTGGCCCGAGAGCAGGATCTCCTCGCCGTCGCGCGTTTCGCTCCCGAACACCGGCAGTTCGGGAAATAGCCGTTGGCGCAGCGCCGCGACGTCGGCAAGCGCAAGCGTCCGCAGCACCGCGCCGGCCAATTCCGCCGCGCAGATGCCCATCTTGGGGTCCGCTGCCGGCTCCTGCCCCATCTGCCGGATCAGGTCGGCGGCCCTGGCTTCCAGGTCCGCTTTCGCGTCTTCGGCCTCACCGGTCAGCACCTCCTCGATCAGCTTGTGAAGGATGGTGCCGCGGGTCGAACTGCCGAGGACGGCGGCCGGGGCAATCTCGGTCGCTTCCGGAATTTCGGCGCTTTCGATCTTGGCTTCACCTTCGCCGACCTTATCGAGTTCGCTTCGGCTCGGACGGCGCCAGGTCACGGTCTGGCGGCCGGCGAATATCGCGGCGGACTCGGCGGCGAAGATCTCCTGGGTCTGGCCGTTTTCCTGCGGCGATACCGTTCGCTCCTTCGCGGCGCCGATGTCCTGCAGCTTGATCGGCGGCAGATCGGTAACGCCGAGATCGACGAGCTTCGCCCAGCACTTGTCCGACAGAGCGGCGGAATGCCTGGGTAGGATCAGCAGGTCGCGTGCGCGGGTCGCGGCCACGTACCAAAGCCGCACACGCTCGCGCCGCTGCTCCTCCTCGGCGCGGGCCTCGATGCCAGCATAGTCAGCGGGGCAGTTGCCGAGGATCGGGATCGAGAACAGGTTCTTCGAGCGATCCTGCACCAGGCCGGATTCGGACTTCGGCGTGCCGGTCATGTTGATCGGGATCGCTATCGGCCACTCTAGCCCCTTGGCAGCATGCACAGTGATCAGAGAGACCGCCTCCTGCTCGGCATCTGGCCGGCCCTCGACCTGACGGACGGCCTCCTCCCAGTTGGCCCGCATGTCGCCGGCAAAAGCCCGCAATCCGCGCACGTCGTAGGCTCGCGCCATTTCGAGGAAGAGATCAACGTTAGCGACCGCCCGCTCGGCACCGGCCTTGAAGCGCTGTCGGATCTGCGGGCGAACATGAAGAGCCGCAATCGCATCGGCCAGCAGCGCGTACGGCGTCGTAGCCCGGGCGCGCCGGCGCAGCGAAGAAAGCTTCGTCAGCACATCCTTGGCGACCGGATGGTTTACGCTTGCCGGATCCGTCCGGAGCGTGAGCATCGGCAGGCCCTGCCGTTCCGGATCAACCGGCAGAGCTTCCGAGAGATCCAGCAGTTCAGTCTCGGTCAGGGCGACCAGCGGCCCACGCAGCAGCGCGCCGAACGCGAGCGTGTCGCGGGGGTCGGCGAGACTGCGGGTCAACGCGATCAGGTCCTGGATCTCCTGGCGGCGGAAGAAGCCCTTGCCGGCCTGAGTGGAAACCGGGATCGCCAACTCCTCCAGCGCCTCCTCGAACCGCCAAAGCTCGGTGCCGACCGGCGCGAGCAGCGCGATGTCGCCGAAACGACATGCCCTCATCTCGCCGGTGTGATAGTCGCGGACCTGCAGGTTGCCGACGAGCCTGTTGCAGAGATCGGCCACCGCCAGCGCTTCGCCGTCGCGCATAGCGGCTGCTTTCGACTTCTCGCCCTCGACAACCACATCCAGCGCGCAGACGCCCGGCTTCGAACCGATCGCGGGATGGATCGGCGACAACTCGGAGAAGCCGGGCTGCCCGTCAGCCGACAGCACCGGCTCGAACCGCTTGTTGACAAATGCGAGGATCGGTTCGACGGACCGGAAGTTGGCCGTGATCTTGATCTGGGAGCCGGCGTCGATCGCCGACCGCGCGGCGATGTAAGCGTTCACGTCGGCGCCGCGGAAACGGTAGATCGCCTGCTTGGGGTCGCCCACCATGAACAGACCACCGGGGCGCAGCGGACGTGCAAGCGCGTCGCTTCCTTCGCAGTCCTCCCCGCAGATCAGCCACAGGATCTCGATCTGCAGCGGATCGGTGTCCTGGAATTCGTCGACCATGACGTGACGGAAGCGCTGCGACAGCGCCCGCCGCACCTCCTCGTGGTCCCGAAGCAGGTTGCGCGCGGTGTAGAGCAGGTCGTCGAAATCCAATAGCGCCGCGGCCCGCTTGTAGTCGCGCCAGTCGTCGCGAAGGCTCTGCATCTCGTTGCGCAGACGAGACAGCAGCTCGCCCGCGATGGCGCCGAGCAAGGCTTCCAGGGCCTCGTGGCATGCCTTGTACCGGGGGACGATCGCGTCGAAGGCCGCTTTTCCGTTGGACTTGGAATGGCCCGCCTTGGCGGCGGCGTCTTGCCATTTTCCGCTGGTCTGAAGCGCTCTCGCACTGCCCGTCTGGGTGAAGCAGGTCTCGTCGCGCTCGAAGTTCAGCGCCGCGATCAGGGCGGCGTTGCTGGGCGTCGCGTCGGCGAGCTTGTGGCCGTCGAGCAGATCGGCGAGATCGCGCAGCACTCCGCAGGCGGCCGAGGTCTTCTCCTCCTGATAGCCGTAACGGCCGAGCTCGGCCTCGAACTGCTTTGCCGCCGCGATCAGGTCGGTCATGGCCTTAGGCGACCACGCAATCTGCGCGCACTCGGCGTCGCGATTTTTCCGCAGGAACTGGGCCACGTCTTCGACGAGCTTCAATCCGGCGGACTCGCTCGCGAGGATGAGCTGGGCGATCAAACCGTCGCCCCTGTCTCCGGAGAGCCGATCCTTCAGCCAGGCGTCGTATCGCTCCTTGAACGCCAGGTCGGCCTCGGTGGGGTCGACGATGTTCGCCCCCGGATCGATGCCTGCCTCGGCCGGATAGGGCTTGATCAGCGCCTGGGCGAAGCCATGGATAGTGCTGCAGGTCAGTTGGTCGAAAGTCTCGCAAGCCCGATAGACGTTGGCCTTCTGCGCCTCGGGGACGCCGTCCGGAAACGCCTGTTTGAGGTCCCGAGGCACCTCACCCCTGGAAAGCGGCGTCGTGAACCGCTCGATCCGGAGCCGGAGCTCGCTGGCGGCGAATTCGGTGAAGGTGATCGCGGCGATGTGCCTCGGTTCAACGCCGCCGGCGAAAAGCACGGCGACGCGTCCGGCCTGTCATTCGGCTTGCAATATTGACCCCCTAAGCCGGGGGATCGGCGTCCAAAATTGACCCCCTATAGGTTGGTCTGTTGCGCTGCCTGCTTCGT